>NZ_JBWJPC010000020.1:0-475 GCF_056393145.1 Stenotrophomonas sp. Steno-Z4
TCGGACTATGCGTTTTTAAGTGAAGAGTTTGATCCTGGCTCAGAGTGAACGCTGGCGGTAGGCCTAACACATGCAAGTCGAACGGCAGCACAGTAAGAGCTTGCTCTTATGGGTGGCGAGTGGCGGACGGGTGAGGAATACATCGGAATCTACCTTTTCGTGGGGGATAACGTAGGGAAACTTACGCTAATACCGCATACGACCTTCGGGTGAAAGCAGGGGACCTTCGGGCCTTGCGCGGATAGATGAGCCGATGTCGGATTAGCTAGTTGGCGGGGTAAAGGCCCACCAAGGCGACGATCCGTAGCTGGTCTGAGAGGATGATCAGCCACACTGGAACTGAGACACGGTCCAGACTCCTACGGGAGGCAGCAGTGGGGAATATTGGACAATGGGCGCAAGCCTGATCCAGCCATACCGCGTGGGTGAAGAAGGCCTTCGGGTTGTAAAGCCCTTTTGTTGGGAAAGAAAAGCA
>NZ_JBWJPC010000021.1:0-445 GCF_056393145.1 Stenotrophomonas sp. Steno-Z4
CACCGCAACGTCCAGGCCGCGGATCTGGGTGCTGAAACGCTCGGAAATCGCGAGGCCGGCGGCGTCGTCCTTGGCGCTGTTGATGCGCAGGCCCGAGGACAGGCGCTGGATCGTCGTGGCCAGGCTGGAGCCGCTGGTCGACAGGTTGCGCTGGGCGTTGAGCGACATCACGTTGGTGTTGATGACTTGTGCCATTTTCTTGCTCCTGGTGGCGATGATGTCGCCGGGTGATAGAGGTGTTTCTCCCGTATGGGAGCGCCAAGCGATGTCGATCTGCCGTGGCTGAAATCAATAACGACCCAATGTCAAGAAGCTTTAATCAATGGATAGGGAAAAACGCTGAATTCGTCACATTTCATCATCGCCAGTTCCAACAAAAAACCCCGCTTTCGCGGGGTTTTTGTGACGCGTGCTTGTGCGGGATCAGCCGTTCAGCAGGCTCATG
>NZ_JBWJPC010000022.1:0-434 GCF_056393145.1 Stenotrophomonas sp. Steno-Z4
TCGGCTGCTGACGGCCCGATGCCGCAGACCCGCGAGCACATCCTGCTGTCGCGCCAGGTCGGCGTGCCGTACATCGTCGTGTTCCTGAACAAGGCCGACATGGTGGACGACGCCGAGCTGCTGGAACTGGTCGAAATGGAAGTCCGCGAGCTGCTGAGCAAGTACGACTTCCCGGGCGACGACACCCCGATCATCTCGGGCTCGGCCCGTCTGGCGCTGGAAGGCGACCAGAGCGAGATCGGCGTGCCGGCCATCATCAAGCTGGTCGAGGCGCTGGACACCTGGATCCCGCTGCCGGAACGTGACGTGGACAAGACCTTCCTGATGCCGGTGGAAGACGTGTTCTCGATCTCGGGCCGCGGCACCGTGGTGACCGGTCGTATCGAGCGCGGCGTGATCAAGGTCGGCGAAGAAATCGAAATCGTCGGTATCCG
>NZ_JBWJPC010000023.1:0-356 GCF_056393145.1 Stenotrophomonas sp. Steno-Z4
AGATACAGCCAGCCCTGCTGGGTCGGGATATAGGTGATGTCGCCTGCCCATACTTGGTTCGGTGCCTCCGGATTGAACTGACGATCCAGCACATTGGGAACGGTCAGGGCCTGTGGCCCAAGGCTTTGATACTTATGACGCTTGTGTTGCCGGGCCCTCACCCCGGCCCGGCGCATCAGCGTGCGGGCCCGGTACCGGCCAACCTGCAGCCCAATGTTGGCCAATTCCTTGGCCATACGGCGCGACCCACAGCTGCCCCGATGCGATTTGTGAATGCGCCTCACCAGGTCGACCTGGCTCAGTAGCTCGTGGTCGATCTGTTCCTGTCGACCCCGCCAGGCGTAGTAGCTGCTGCG
>NZ_JBWJPC010000024.1:0-339 GCF_056393145.1 Stenotrophomonas sp. Steno-Z4
GATCGTTGTCCCGAACGAAGAAGGCTATGGATTTTTTTAGTAGATCGCGCTCCTCCTTGAGCCTTCGATTCTGGGATTCCAGCTCTGCAATCCGGGCCTGAGGGTCAATCGGCGGCCCCTCGGCGTCGGGGTTGTGCTTCCGCTGCCATTGATCTATCCAGCGCCTCAGCGCGGTTGGGCCGACCTCCATCAGCTGGCAGACCTCTCTTACCGTCTGCCCCTCCACCACGACCAGGCGCACGGCCTCGTCTCTCATACCTTGGGTTATCTGTCTTGCCACGGGTCACCTCGATGCTTGGATTGATCCTATCGAGTGTCCAGCCGGATTAGACCACCTCA
>NZ_JBWJPC010000025.1:0-242 GCF_056393145.1 Stenotrophomonas sp. Steno-Z4
GCAGATTACTTGATGATCTTGGAGACCACGCCGGCGCCGACGGTACGGCCGCCTTCACGAATCGCGAAGCGCAGGCCTTCGTCCATGGCGACCGGGTTGATCAGGGTCACGACCATCTTCACGTTGTCACCCGGCATCACCATCTCGACGCCTTCCGGCAGCTTGGCGGCGCCAGTGATGTCGGTGGTACGGAAGTAGAACTGCGGGCGGTAGCCGTTGAAGAACGGGGTGTGACGGCCGCC
>NZ_JBWJPC010000026.1:0-202 GCF_056393145.1 Stenotrophomonas sp. Steno-Z4
TTCGTCCTTCGACAGCACGTAGACTTCGCCTTCGAACTCGGTGTGCGGCTTGATCGAACCCGGCTTGCACAGCACCTGGCCGCGCTGGACGTCGTCACGCTTGGTGCCGCGGAGCAGCAGACCGGCGTTGTCGCCTGCCTGGCCCTGGTCCAGCAGCTTGCGGAACATTTCCACACCGGTCACGGTGGTCTTCTGGGTGTCG
>NZ_JBWJPC010000027.1:0-202 GCF_056393145.1 Stenotrophomonas sp. Steno-Z4
CTCGTCCTTCGACAGCACGTAGACTTCGCCTTCGAACTCGGTGTGCGGCTTGATCGAACCCGGCTTGCACAGCACCTGGCCGCGCTGGACGTCGTCACGCTTGGTGCCGCGCAGCAGCAGACCGGCGTTGTCGCCTGCCTGACCCTGGTCCAGCAGCTTGCGGAACATTTCCACACCGGTCACGGTGGTCTTCTGGGTGTCA
>NZ_JBWJPC010000003.1:0-448875 GCF_056393145.1 Stenotrophomonas sp. Steno-Z4
CAAACCCGCACCCGGCGCGGCCGGGCAGTGGAACCTGCAGAGGTGCAGCTGTTCGCCAAGACCTCAGAACACTACGTATGGCCAACTAAGCCGATGTACGGCAAACGGCCGCAGCCTACACCGCACAGCTCCCTGTTAATCTTGGCGCCTGGACTAACAAGAGTGTTGGCAATGAATCCATTGCGCTGGAATTACCGCGCCCAGTTCCTGCTGGGGTTCCTGGTGTGTGCTGGCCTGCTGGGCTATGCGATCTTCCTGCAGCTGAAGATGGGGCTGGAGCCTTGCCCGCTGTGCATCTTCCAGCGCATCGCGTTCGCCGCGCTGGGATTGTTGTTCCTGATCGGTGCGCTGCATGGCCCGCGGGATCGACCTGGGCGCATCACCTATGGTGTGCTGGCCTTCATTGCCGCCGCCGTGGGCATCGGCATTGCCGGGCGCCATGTGTACGTGCAGCTGCTGCCCCAGGACATGGGCTCGAGCTGTGGGCCGCCGCTGTCGTTCCTGAGCGAGACCATGGGGCCGTTTGAAGTGTTCCGTACCGTGCTTACCGGTACCGGCAACTGCGGCAACATCGACTGGCAGTTCCTGGGGCTGACCATGCCCATGTGGAGCCTGGTGTGGTTCACCGTGCTGGGCCTGTGGGCGCTGGTGGTGTCGTTCCGTCGTCCTGCCCGTCGCTACTGATCTTTCTTCTGCTGGTTTACTGGATATTCCGATGACTGCCTCCGACCGTGCCACCCCTTCCGCTTCGCTGCCGACCGACTGGTCGCCGGAGAGCTGGCGCGGCCGGCCCGCGCTGCAGATGCCGACGTATCCCGATCCGGTGGCGCTGGATGCGTCCTTGCACGAGCTCAAGCGGCTGCCGCCGCTGGTGACCTCCTGGGAGATCCTCTCGCTCAAGCAGCAGCTCGCCGAGGCCCAGGAAGGCAAGCGTTTCCTGCTGCAGGGCGGCGATTGCGCGGAGAACTTCAGCGACTGCGAGTCCACCACCATCTCCAACCGGCTCAAGGTGCTGCTGCAGATGAGCCTGGTGCTCGTCCACGGCATGCGCAAGCCGGTGATCCGGGTCGGCCGGTTTGCCGGGCAATATGCCAAGCCGCGTTCGGCCGACACCGAGACCCGCGATGGCGTGACCCTGCCCAGCTACCGGGGTGATGTGATCAACGCGCCCGAGTTCACCGAAGCCGCGCGCCTGCCCGATCCGCGCAGGATGCTGCAGGCCCACGCGCATTCGGCCATGACCATGAACTTCGTGCGTGCGCTGATCGATGGTGGCTTCGCCGACCTGCACCATCCCGAGTACTGGAACCTGGAGTGGGTGCGGCATTCGCCGCTGGCCACCGACTACCAGAAGATGGTCTCCTCCATCGGCGATGCCGTGCGCTTCATGGAAACCCTGTCCGGCGCCCAGGTGTACAACCTCAACCGGATCGACTTCTATACCTCGCACGAAGCGCTGCTGCTGCCGTATGAGCAGGCGCTCACCCGCCAGGTGCCGCGCCAGCATGGCTGGCTCAACCTGAGCACGCATTACCCGTGGATCGGCATGCGCACCGCCGCCCTCGATGGCGCCCACGTGGAATACCTGCGCGGCGTGCGCAACCCCATTGCCATCAAGGTCGGTCCGTCCGTGCAGCCCGACCAGCTGCTGCGCCTGATCGACGTGCTCAATCCTGAAGACGAACCCGGCCGCCTGAGTTTCATCCATCGCATGGGTGCGGCGCAGATCGCCGAGAAGCTGCCGCCGCTGCTGGAGGCGGTCAAGCGCGATGGTCGCCGCGTGCTGTGGGTGTGCGATGCCATGCATGGCAACACCGAAAGCACCAGCAACGGCTACAAGACCCGTCGCTTCGACAACGTGCGCAGTGAAGTGGAGCTGTCCTTCGACCTGCACGCAGCCGCCGGTACGCGGCTGGGCGGCGTGCACCTGGAGCTGACCGGGGAGGATGTCACCGAGTGCACCGGGGGCGCGCGCGAGCTCACCGAGCGCGACCTGGAGCGTGCCTACCGGTCCTCGGTAGATCCGCGCCTGAACTACGAGCAGTCGCTCGAGATCGCCATGGCCATCGTGCGCAAGCAGGGCGGCTGACCGGGTACGTCTTCGTGCCCTGCGTGGCTGGACCTCGTTCGGGCATCCTGAGGACACGCATGGCGTGTCACTACATGACGGTCATGTCGTCTTTGGCACGCTAGGGCTCCTTTGTGATCAACACGGGAGCGTGCATGCACGTGGATTGGCAGACGGCCGCCGCTTATCTCTGGCCGATCGGGATCGCGCTGGCGATCGGTCTCACCGGATGGTGGGCGCTGATGTTGCTGACCCGCCGCCTCAAGGGGCGCGACTACCGCCGTGCGCGCATCGCGCGCGTGATCAGCCGGCCGCTGGCGTTCGCGCTGCCGATGCTGGTGCTGATTCCCGCACTGGAAGCCACCCCGCTGGACGGGCGCTGGCTGGACCAGTCGCTGCGGCTGCTGCATATCGGGTTGACGGCCTGCTTCATCTGGCTGCTGGTGCGCGCGGTGGCTGCCGGCGAGCAGGCGATCCTGCGTGACCACCCGATGGAAGTGGCCGACAACCTGGCCGCCCGCCGCATCCAGACCCAGACCCGCGTACTCAGCCGCGTGCTGATGGGCGCCATCATCCTGGTCGGCGCCTCGATGGTGCTGCTGACCTTCCCGATGGTGCGCCAGATCGGCACCGCGCTGCTGGCCTCGGCCGGCATCATCGGCCTGGTCGCCGGCATCGCCGCCAAGCCGGTGTTCGGCAACCTGATCGCCGGCCTGCAGATCGCGCTGACCCAGCCGATCCGCCTCGATGACGTGGTGATCGTCGAAGGCGAATGGGGCCGGGTGGAAGAGATCGGCAGCAGCTACGTGGTGGTGCGGATCTGGGACGAGCGGCGCATGGTGGTGCCGTTGACCTGGTTCATCGAGAATCCATTCCAGAACTGGACCCGGCGCAGCGCCGACCTGCTCGGCACCGCATTCCTGTGGCTGGACTATCGGGCGCCGATCGCGGCGATCCGTGCCGAGCTCGAGCGCATCTGCAAGGGCGAAGCGTTGTGGGATGGCCGCGTCTGCGTCACCCAGGTGACGGAAACCACCGATCACACGCTGCAGGTGCGCCTGCTGGTCAGTGCGCGCAATTCCGGCGACGCCTTCGACCTGCGCTGCATCGTGCGCGAACGCATGCTCGACTTCCTCGCCCGTGAACATCCGCAGGCGCTGCCACGCACGCGCGCGGAGATCCTGGACCGCCCCGATCCGGCCACCCGCGGTCCGCGTTCGCAGCCGGCCGACGACGTGCGCTCACCCGGCGCCGAAGACGGCCCCCCGGCGGTGGTCCCGGTCGAAGACCCCACGGTGGGTTGATCCCGATCCCAATGCGCCCGTAAAAATTCGTAGCCCCGGCCGTTGGCCGGACCGCAGCCAACCTATGGCAACAACGCCTGCGTCCCGAACCGCGGCGGACGCCGGGCCCGGGTGCGCTGCTCATAGTCGTACGCCAGCTCGATCAGCTTCGGCTCGCTCCAGGCCGTGCCCATGAACAACAGCCCCAACGGTAGTCCGTTCACATGCGCCATCGGCACGGTCAGGCTCGGGTAGCCGGCCACGGCGGCGGCGCTGTAGCTGCCGCCGGGGAAGTCATCGCCGTGGCCGGTACGGATCGGCCATGCGGTGCCCGTGGTGGGCGCCACCAGGGCGTCCAGGCGCTCGGCCTTGAGCACCGCGTCGATCCCCTCGGGGCCGGCCAGGCGGCGCGCCTGGGTGCGTGCAGCGATGTACTCGGGGCTGCCCAGGCCGCCGGCCTGCGCGGCCGTCTCCATCAGGTCCTGCCCGAACAGCACCAGCTCCTTGTCGGCATGGGTGCGGTTGAAGGCGATGATCGCGTCCAGGTCGCGCACCGGGGCCTGGTGGCGGGTGAGGTAGCGCTGCATGCCGGCTTTGAACTCGTGCAGCAGCACCAGGCGTTCGGCGTCTTCCCACTGCCCCTCGGTAGGCAGCTGCACCGGTACCACCACGGCGCCGGCATCACGCAGCACGCCGATCGCGTGCTGCAGGGCGGGAGCGACCCCGGGCTGCTGGTCCAGCGGGCCATGCAGGACGCCGATCCGGGCGCCGCGCAGGCCGTCCGGATTCAGTCGCGCGGTGTAGTCATACACCGCCCGCCCGGGCATGGTCGCCGTGGCCGGGTCGGCGTCGTCGCGGCCGGCCATCGCCGTCAACAGGGCGGCGGCATCGGCCACGCTGCGGGTGATCGGGCCGGCGGTGTCCTGGCTGAAGGAAATCGGCACGATGCCATCGCGGCTGACCAGCCCGACCGTGGGCTTGAGCCCGACCACGCCGTTCACCGCAGCCGGGCAGACGATGCTGCCGTCGGTCTCGGTACCCACCGCCGCGGCCGCCAGGTTGGCCGCCACCGCCACCGCGCTGCCGCTGCTGGAGCCGCACGGGTTGTGGCTGAGCCGGTAGGGATTCCGGGTCTGGCCGCCACGCGCGCTCCAGCCGGAAATCGACTGGCTGGAACGGAAGTTCGCCCATTCGCTGAGATTGGTCTTGCCCAGGATCAGCGCGCCGGCCGCGCGCAGCCGGGTGACCAGGAACGCATCGTCGGGGCGGAACCCGGCCAGTGCCAGCGAACCGGCGCTGGTGCCCATCGGGCGTGCCCCGATGTTGTCCTTGAGCAGCAGCGGAATGCCGTGCAGGGGGCCGCGAAGCTGCCCGCGGCGGCGTTCGGCATCCAGTGCCGCCGCTTCCTTCAGGGCATCCGGATTGAGCTCCAGCACGGCGTTGAGGCGCGGGCCGGCGCGGTCGAGCCGGGCGATCCGTTCCAGGTAGGCGCGGGTCAGGGTGACGCTGTCCAGCTCGCCAGCGGCCATCGCCGCCTGCAACTGGACGATATCGGTTTCGGCGTAGGCGAACGGCGTATCGCGTGGGGCCGCGGACGCGGCGGCATGGGCCTGGTTGAACAAGGGCACGGGCGAGGGCGAGCAGCCTGCCAGCAGTGCGATGGCCAACGCGAGCGATGTCAGTGGCGCGCGCATCTGTGTATCCCCGGAACCAGCGCTCAGGCTAACCAGCGCTCCGCACGCTTGGCAACTCACGCCGGCGGTTGGGCCGGGCCGTGACGCTTGCGGATGTCGCGGGCGAGGACGCCGACCACGATGAGGTTGATCACCAGCACCGACCACGAGGCCCAGCCCGGGTGGCGGATGATCGCGAAAATGTCGAACGGCAGGTAGATGCCGGCGGTGACGCAGCCCAGCCAGGATGCCCAGGCTTTGGCGCGCCAGAGGCCCCAGGCCTCGAAGAGATGCAGGATGCCGTAGGCAACCATGGCCGCAGCGGCCAGGTGGACGGCATCGGGGCTGATCATGTTGAGCAGCGAGGGCAGGGTGCCGTGATCCGGGTCCAGGCTGAAACGCCGGATCAGGGCATTGACCCCATCACGCAGTGGCTGCGGGCCGAGCACTTCCAGCCCGGTAGCCGCCAACAGCGCCAGGACCGCCTTGCTGGCTTCCAGCAAGGCGATCATGTGAAGTCCCGGATGCTTGTGAGGATCCGGGTTGTAGGCCGCGTCGGTCACAAGGGTCCGATCAGCCGCCGCGCGAGGCCTTCTTGCGGTCGCTTTCGGTCAGGAACTTCTTGCGCAGACGGATTTCCTTGGGCGTGATTTCGACCAGTTCGTCGTCTTCGATGAAGTCCAGGGCCTGCTCCAGCGAGTACTTGATCGCCGGGGTCAGCTGGATCGCGTCGTCCTTGCCCGAAGCGCGCATGTTGGTCAGCGGCTTGGTCTTGATCGCGTTGACGGTCAGGTCGTTGTCCTTGGAGTGGATACCGATCAGCTGGCCTTCGTACACGTTGTCGCCTTCAGCAGCGAACAGCTTGCCGCGTTCCTGCAGCGGCCCCAGCGAGTACGCGGGGGTGGCGCCCGGGGCGTTGGCGATCATCACGCCGTTCTGGCGCTTGGCGATGGCGCCCTGTTCCTTCGGGCCGTAATGGTCGAACACGTGGAACAGCAGGCCCGAACCCTGGGTCAGGGTCTTGAACTCGTTCTGGAAGCCGATCAGGCCACGGGCCGGGATCATGTATTCCAGGCGCACACGGCCCTTGCCGTCCGGCTCCATGTTCTTCAGCTGGCCCTTGCGGGTGCCCAGCTTTTCCATCACGCCGCCCTGGTGCACTTCTTCAACGTCCACCACCAGCTGCTCGATCGGCTCCATGGCCTGGCCGTCGATCTGCTTGATGATCACTTCCGGGCGCGACACGGCCAGCTCGTAGCCTTCGCGACGCATGTTCTCGATCAGCACCGACAGGTGCAGTTCGCCACGGCCGGAGACCAGGAACTTGTCGGCGTCTTCCAGCTGTTCCACCTTCAGGGCCACGTTGTGGACCTGTTCGCGGTCCAGGCGGTCCTTGATCTGGCGGCTGGTCAGGAACTTGCCACCGGACAGGTCCTTGTTGCCGGCAAACGGCGAGTTGTTGACCTGGAAGGTCATGGAGATGGTCGGCTCGTCGACGGTCAGCGCCGGCAGTGCTTCCGGGGTGTCCGGGTGGCACAGGGTGTCGGAGATGGTCAGCTCCGGAATGCCCGAGATGGCGACGATGTCGCCGGCTTCGGCCGTTTCCTGCTCGATGCGCTCCAGGCCCAGGAAGCCCAGCACCTGGGCGACCTTGCCGTTGCGCTTCTTGCCTTCACGGTCGATCACCGCGACCTGCATGTTCTTCTTCAGGGTGCCGCGCTGGATGCGGCCGATGCCGATCACGCCCACGAAGTTGTTGTAGTCCAGCTGGCTGATGCGCATCTGGAACGGACCTTCCGGGTCCACTTCCGGCTTCGGCGCGTGCTGCATGATCGCTTCGTACAGCGGGGTCATGTCGCCATCGCGCACGCTGTCTTCCAGGCCGGCGTAGCCGTTCAGGGCCGAGGCGTAGACGATCGGGAAGTCGAGCTGTTCATTGGTGGCGCCGAGCTTGTCGAACAGGTCGAACACCTGGTCGATCACCCAATCCGGACGCGAGCCCGGGCGGTCGACCTTGTTGACCACCACGATCGGCTTGAAGCCCATCGCGAAGGCCTTCTGGGTGACGAAGCGGGTCTGCGGCATCGGGCCGTCCATGGCGTCGACCAGGATCAGCACGGTGTCCACCATCGACAGCACGCGCTCCACTTCACCGCCGAAGTCGGCGTGTCCGGGAGTGTCGACGATGTTGATGCGGTTCTTGACGCCGGTGCGCTTGTCTTCCCAGGTGATGGCCGTGTTCTTGGCCAGGATCGTGATGCCACGCTCCTTTTCCTGGTCGTTGCTGTCCATCACGCGCTCGGCGAGCACGGTGCGCTCGGAGAGGGTGCCGGACTGCTTCAGCAGCTGGTCCACAAGGGTGGTCTTACCGTGGTCGACGTGGGCGACGATGGCGATGTTGCGAAGATTTTCGATAGACATGCGAAAGGGGGCCAGTCGGCGCCGGATTTGGAAAAAGAAGTCCATCATTATACGGCTTTGCCGGCCAAACGCGAAAACAACCTTTGGCGCATTCAGGTAGCGCCCGCCGTTGGCGGGCACACGGGTACCTGAGGGCCGGCCAACGGCCAGCGCTACCGGGTGGGTTCGACCATGGTCAGGCGGGCTCCGCGCGTCCCTCCGGTGTATCCTTACGGGCTGACGACAACCCCCGAATATCAAGGATCCTCATGTCCCTCATCGCCACTTTCGATACCACCCAGGGCCCGATCAAGGTCGAGCTGTTCGCCGACAAGGCGCCGCTGACCGTCGCCAACTTCGTGAACCTGGTCCAGAAGGGCTTCTATGACGGCCTGATCTTCCACCGGGTGATCCCCGATTTCATGATCCAGGGCGGTTGCCCCAAGGGCCAGGGCACCGGCGGCCCGGGCTACAAGTTCGAAGACGAGAAGAACGGCGTGAAGCACCAGATTGGTTCGCTGTCCATGGCCAATGCCGGCCCGAACACCAACGGCAGCCAGTTCTTCATCACCCACATCAAGACCGACTGGCTGGACGGCAAGCACACCGTGTTCGGCCAGGTGCTGGAGGGCCAGGCCATCGTGGACTCGGTCAAGCAGGGCGACGTGATCCATTCGATCACCCTGGAAGGCGACACCGACGGCGTGCTGGCCGCCCAGGCCGACCGCGTGGCCGAGTGGAACAAGCTGATCCCGGCCAGGTAATTCCCTTTCAACGGCCTCCCTCGCGGGAGGCCGTTGCGCATTTCCGGCCGCCCCGCCAGGTCTCTCCCCGCCCGGTGGCCACTCCCACACAGCTTCTTACCAGAGGAAATCCCCATGAAAGCACCTGTTCGTGTTGCCGTGACCGGCGCCGCCGGCCAGATCGGCTACGCCCTGCTGTTCCGCATCGCCTCCGGCGAAATGCTGGGCAAGGACCAGCCGGTCATCCTGCAGCTGCTCGAGCTGCCGGTCGACAAGGCCCAGGCCGCCCTGCGCGGCGTGATGATGGAACTGGAAGACTGCGCGTTCCCGCTGCTGGCCGGCATGGTCGGCACCGATGACGCCGAAGTGGCATTCAAGGACGCCGACATCGCCCTGCTGGTCGGCGCGCGTCCGCGCGGCCCGGGCATGGAGCGCAAGGACCTGCTGCTGGAAAACGCCAAGATCTTCACCGCGCAGGGCGCGGCGCTGAACAAGGTCGCCAGCCGCAACGTGAAGGTGCTGGTGGTCGGCAACCCGGCCAACACCAATGCCTACATCGCCATGAAGTCGGCGCCGGACCTGAACCCGCGCAACTTCACCGCCATGCTGCGCCTGGATCACAACCGTGCGCTGAGCCAGCTGTCGTCCAAGCTGGGCAAGTCGGTGGGTGGCATCGAAAAGCTGGTCGTGTGGGGCAACCACAGCCCGACCATGTACCCGGACTACCGTTTCGCCACCGCCGACGGTGCCTCCGTCGCCGATGCGATCAACGACCAGGAATGGAATGCCAACACCTTCATTCCGACCGTGGGCAAGCGCGGCGCGGCGATCATCGAAGCCCGTGGCTCGTCCTCGGCTGCCTCGGCCGCCAATGCCGCCATCGACCACGTGCGCGACTGGGTGCTGGGCAGCAACGGCAAGTGGGTGACCATGGGCGTGCCGTCCGACGGCTCCTACGGCATCCCGGAAGGCGTGATCTTCGGCTTCGCGGTGACCACCGAAAACGGTGAGTACACCCTGGTCAAGGACCTGCCGGTCGACGACTTCAGCCAGAAGTACATCGACAAGACCCTGGCCGAGCTGGAAGAAGAGCGCAGCGGCGTGGCCCACCTGCTGGGTTGATCCCTTGGACGGTACGCATTGAAAAACGCCGGGCTTGCCCGGCGTTTTTTTTCCGCTACCCGGCGCGCAACCGCCCTGCATCTTTCGCCGGCGGCGCGCCGAATACCCGGACGTAGTCGCGGCTGAACTGCGAGGGGCTTTCGTAGCCGACGCGGAAGCCGGCGCTGGCCGCGTCCAGTGCATCGCCCACCATCAACCGGCGCGCCTCCTGCAGGCGCAAGCGGGTGCGGAACTCCAGCGGGCTCAGCGTGGTGATCGCCTTGAAGTGCTGGTGGAAACTGGAGCGGCTCATGCCGGCCACCTCGGCGACCTGTTCGATCCGGCACGGCTGGTGGAAGTTCGTCTTGATCCACGCGATGGCGCGGGCGATCTGGTTGAGCCGGCTGTCGGCCTGCGCGATGTGGCGCAGGATCCCGCCACCGGGCCCCTGCAGCAGCCGGTACAGCAGTTCGCGCACGGTCAGGGGCGCCAGCGCGTCGATATCAGACGGTGCGTCCAGCAGCGCCAGCAGGCGAACCGCAGCGTCCAGCAGTTCCGGGCTGGTGCGGTTGAGCGACAGCCCGCTGGCGGGCGCCGGCGCAGGTGCCGGCGCGGCCGGGTGGGCGAGGGCGAGTTCGGACAACGTGGCCATGTCCAGATCCAGCTGCAGGCACAGATAGGGCCGTTCGGGACTGGCCTGGATCACCGAGCCCATCACCGGCAGATCCACCGAGGCGATCAGGTAATGCTGCGGGTCATAGCGGTACGAGGTCGCGCCCAGGTGCGCCTGTTTGACGCCTTGGCCGACCAGGCACACGGTGGGTTCGTAGATCACCGGCATGGGCAGCGTCGGCGATGCGGCGCGGATCAGCGTGACCCCCGGCAGTGCGACGGCATGCATGCCGTCGGACGGCGCGTGGCGGTCCAGCAGGGCAACGAAGGCAGCGAGTCGGTCCATGCCGTTAGATGGTACAGGCCGACCGGCGCGGGGCGCGTGGGGGATGGACGATCGTGCAAGCCTGCCGGACGCACAGGCTATCGCCTCGCGGAGCCGCCGCCGGAAGATTCCCGGCACTTCCCTGGCGCGAGGCCCTGCCGATGACAACCACCGCCCTCAATCACTACCGCCTGCTCGGACGATCCGGCCTGCGCGTGTCGCCGCTCTCGTTGGGCACCATGACCTTCGGTGCCGACTGGGGCTGGGGCGCCGACGACGCCGAGGCCGCGCGCATCTTCGATGCGTATGTCGAGCGTGGCGGCAACTTCATCGACACCGCCGTGAACTACACCAACGGCAGCGCCGAACGCATCCTCGGCAGGCTGATCAAGGCCATGCGCGAACGCATCGTGCTCGCCACCAAGTTCACCATGGCGCGCGAGGCGGGCAATCCCAATGCCGGTGGCAACCACCGCCTCAACCTGGTGCGCTCCGTGGAAACCAGCCTGCGCCAGCTCGATACCGATCGTGTCGACCTGCTGTACCTGCACGCGTGGGACTTCACGACATCGCCGCAGGAGGTGATGCGTGCGCTCGACGATCTGGTCCGCGCGGGCAAGGTGCTTTACCTGGGCATCTGCAACACGCCGGCATGGCGCGTGGCGCAGATGCAGACCCTGGCCGACCTGCGCGGCTGGTCGCCGTTCGTCGCGCTGCAGATCGAGTACAGCCTGCTCGAGCGTACCGTGGAGCACGAGTTGATGCCGATGGCCGAAGCGCTCGGTCTCGGCGTGCTGCCCTGGTCGCCGCTGGGCGGCGGGGTGCTCACCGGCAAGTACAGCCGCGCGGATCTGACCGACGACAATGCCGCCGACGTATCGCCCACGCGCAAGGGCGTGATCGCGTCCACCGGGCACCTAACCGGGCGCGCCCTGGATATCGCCGACGTGGTCGGTGTTATCGCCGGGGAGCTGGGTGCCAGCCGTTCGCAGGTCGCCCTGGCCTGGACGCTGCGGCATCCGGCCGTGGTCTCGCCGGTCATGGGCGCGCGCACCCTGGCGCAGTTCCAGGACAATATCGGTGCGCTGGACATCGTGTTCAGTGATGCGCAGCTGCAACGCTTGGACGCGGCGAGCGCGCCGGCACCGATTTTCCCCGCGCGTTTCATCGCACGGCCGATGGCGCAGCAGCTGATCAGTGGTGGAAGCCGGATCCGGAGCCGGTAGCACCGGGCCCTCCTACGACCAAGGTCGGACGGCCGGTCCATCGCCATCGGACTATGCTCGATCCCATGACCTTGTCTGGGAGGGCTGTCATGCGTTATGAAGAGGTTTACCGTCGGTCGGTGGAGGAACCCGAAGCGTTCTGGGCCGAGGAAGCGCACCGGATCTACTGGCATGTACCGCCGCAGCAGGTCCTGGATTACAGCAACCCGCCATTCCGGCGCTGGTACGTGGGTGGCCAGACCAACCTCTGCTACAACGCGGTGGACCGGCACCTGGCCGAGCGCCCCGACCAGCTGGCGCTGGTGGCCATTTCCACCGAGACCAACGTCACCCGCGAAATCACCTACCGCGAGCTGTACCGCGAAGTGAATGCGTTCGCCGCCGTGCTGCAGCGGCTGGAGGTGCAGCGCGGCGACCGCGTGGTGATCTACATGCCGAACATGGCCGAGGCGGTCTTCGCCATGCTGGCCTGCGCCCGCATCGGCGCCATCCACTCGGTGGTGTTCGGTGGGTTTGCCGCGCACAACCTGGCGCTGCGCATCGACGATGCCGCGCCCAAGCTGCTGATCGCCGCCGATGCCGGCAAGCGCGGCGGCAAGATCATTCCGTACAAGGCGATGGTGGATGCGGCCTGCGCCGAAGCGCAGTCGCCGCCGCCGCACGTGCTGATCGTCTCGCGCGGACTGGACCCGGCCGAACCGAAGGTGCCGGGGCGCGATCTCGACTACGCCACGCTGCGCGAGGAAGTGGGCGACCAGGACGTGCCGGTGGTCTGGTTGGAATCAAGCGAACCCAGCTACCTGCTGTACACCTCCGGCACCACCGGCAAGCCCAAGGGTGTGCAGCGCGACGTGGGCGGCTATGCGGTGGCGATGGCGCAGTCCATGGAAACCGTGTTCGACTGCAAGCCGGGCCAGGTGATGTTCTCCACCTCGGACGTCGGCTGGGCGGTGGGGCACTCCTACAACGTATACGGCCCTCTGATCGGCGGCTGCACCTCTCTGTTGTACGAAGGCCTGCCGACCAATCCCGATCCGGGCATCTGGTGGGCGCTGTGCGAGCAGTACGGCGTGCGCACGTTGTTCTCGTCGCCGACCGCGATCCGTGTGCTGAAGAAGCACGATGCCGACTTCATCCGACGCCACGACCTGGACGCGTTGAAGTATGTATTCCTGGCCGGTGAGCCACTGGACGAGCCGACCGCGCACTGGATCAACGATGCGCTTGGCAAGCCGATCATCGACAACTACTGGCAGACCGAAACCGGCTGGCCGGCGCTGACCCTGCTGCCGGGCGTGGACCTCAAGCCGGTGCGTTTCGGTTCGCCGGGCTTCCCCAACCTCGGTTACCGCATGAAGGTGATCGATGAGAACACCGGCGCCGAAGTGCAGCCCGGGCAGAAGGGCGTGCTGGTGATGGTGCCGCCGCTGCCGCCGGGCTGCATGAGCACGGTCTGGAACGACGACGACCGTTTCATCCAGAGCTATTTCAGCCACTTCAAGGAACTGCTGTACAGCTCGCTGGACTGGGCGATCCGCGACGAAGACGGCTACACCTTCATCCTTGGGCGCACCGACGATGTGATCAACGTGGCCGGGCACCGGCTGGGCACGCGGGAGATCGAGGAATGCATCTCCGGTCACCCGCTGGTGGCCGAAGCGGCGGTGATCGGGGTCAAGGACGAACTCAAGGGCCAGGTGCCGCTGGTGTTCGTCACCCTCAAGCAGGCGGTCGACGGAGATGGCAGCGCGGTGGTGGCCGAGATGATGAAGCGCGTGACCGAAACCTTGGGCGCGGTCGCGCGCCCGGCGCACATCCACCTGGTCAACGCCCTGCCCAAGACCCGCTCGGGCAAGCTGCTGCGCCGTTCACTGCAGGCCCTGGCCGAACACCGCGACCCGGGCGACCTGTCCACCCTGGACGACCCCGGTGCGCTGGAGGAGATCCGCCGGGCGCTGGGGCGGTAACTCCCTCCGACGTCCAGCGACCGTGTCCCGTGCTGCGGTGCATTATCCGCCGCGCGGGACCTCGGTTAAGCTGCGGGGGTGATCGTTGTGGGTCCGATGCGCGACACGCCGGGGATGGCGTGCGCGGCCCGGGCTGCTGTCTGGACGACCGCAAGGGGGCGTACGGGTTCCGGTGACCGCCGGGGAGCGTGCGTGCAGGGGGACCAGGTAACAGGGGGAACACATGGCGTACATCCATGCCAAGACGGCCGCTGGCCGTCAGGAAATCGAAGACCGCGCGCGCCGGCTGGTGCCGGGGTTGCGCTCCATTCTGCTGATGGTTGATGGTCAGCGCGATGACAATGAATTGACCGCGATGTTGCCCGGGCTGCGCGCGCCGGATGACGCGCTGGCCCAGCTGGCGGAGATGGGCCTGATCGAAGTGGTCGGTGGTGCGCTGGCGCCAGCCGCGCCACGGGCGCTGACCTCCGGTCGCGAACAGGACCCGGTGCTGTACAAGCAGCTGTATGACTGGATGAGCGAATCGGTCCGCAGACACCTGGGCCTGAAGGGCTACTTCATGCAGCTCAAGATCGAGCGCTGTACCGATGCGGCCAGCCTGGAAAAACTGTGGCCGGAGATGGCCGCCGCCGTGTCCAAGGCGAAGAGTCCCGCGTTGGCCAACCGCTGGCTGGAGGAAACCCGCGCGCTGCTGCACAGCGATGCGCAACCCGCCTGACGACGGCGGCGCGGCGCAGCGTTGATGGCGTACATTGGCGTCTTTCCGGGGCGCCAGGAGCAGCGCGTGGACGAACAACACATCGACAACAGCCTCGACACCGGCAACGACGACGGTACCCCGGGCTGGGACGCCATCAACGCGGCCCTGGCCGCGCTGTACCCCGGGCAGGAGCCGCGCCATTACGGCACCGCGCTGCCGTACACGCTGGGTGGGCGCGACCCGCTCGATGGCATCAGCGTGTACCGCGCCGAGCTGCCGCGCCCGCACTGGCATTACGTCACCTACGGTTTCTCCGAGCTGTACGACAAGCAGAGCGATGACGCTGACAGCAGCGGCTTCGGCTTCGAGCTCACCTTCCGCCTGGCCATCGACAGCGGCGATGACACCCCGCCGGCATGGCCGATGAACCTGCTGCAGAACCTGGCGCGCTACGTGTTCGGCAGCGGCAATGTGTTCGAGGCCGGGCACCACATGAATGCCAACGGTCCGATCGCGCTGGATACCGACACCTGCCTGCGCCACCTGGCCTTCATGCCCGATCCGCAGCTGCCGGCGCGGGCCACGCCCAATGGTGAACTGGCGTTCCTGCAGGTGATCGGGCTGAGCGACGACGAGATGGCGGCGATCAAGCGCTGGTCGACCGACGGGGTGCTGCAGGCATTGGCGCCGCGCATGCCGCTGTGGATTACCGACCTGCACCGTGCCAGCCTGCTGGATGACCCGGCGCTGGTAAGGCAACTGCAGGAAGGCAGCGAACGCGAAGGGTCCAGTACCGCGGTCCTGTTCGTGGAGACCCTGGCGTGGCGCGAAGAAGGCAACCAGGTCGTGCTGGTGCTGGGTGCGGGGCAGGTGCCCAATGTGCTTGAACTGCTGCCGCTGCGCCTGCGCCATGGCAATCCGTTGACCATCGTCAGCCGCGAACACGAGTGGCTATTCGCCCCCGGTGACCGCGATGCTGTCGCCAAGGACGGGGAGGGCATGCGCTGCACGCTGACTGCGCAGGGACTGGATGCGCTGGAGCAGCGCGTGCAGGCCGGGCGCGGGCGCTATCCCGTACCGGGCACGCCGCTGGTGGTGGAAGTGGTGCCGACCGCACTGCGCGATGCGCAGGGCAACGTGGTGCGCGAGATCGGCTGATCGCGCGCACCACATTCATTTATTGCAGGCCTTCGGCCTTCAGCGCGGCCTGCACGCCGGTGTCGGCTTCCATCCGGGTCTTGAACGCAGCCAGGTTGTCCAGGCCGGTCAGGTCGACCTTGGCACCGGCTGCCCAGCGCAGGGTGATGTAGAAGTAGGCGTCGGCGTAGCTGCGGAAGCCGGCCAGCCAGGGCTTGTCGGCCAGCTGGCGGTTGGCGGTCTCGAACAGGCCGCGCAGGCGCTTGCGGGCGGCGTCGCGGATCGCGTCGTACTGGCTGTCATCGGCGATGAACTTGGCCGGTGCGAACAGCGGCGAGAACGCCGGGTGCACGTCCGAGTTGACGAAGGCCAGCCAGCGGTTGGCTTCAGCGCGTTGCTGCGGGCTGCCGTCGCCGCCCAGGCCGGCCTGCGGGTAGCTGTCGGCGATGTAGCCCATGATGGCCGCGTTCTGGGTCAGCACGAAGCTGCCGTCCACGATGGTCGGCACCGAGCCGGCCGGATTGATCGCAAGATAGGCCGGGGCCTTCAGGGTGTCCTTGTCGAGCAGTTCCACCTCGAACGGCTGGCCGGTCCACTGCAGGGCGATGTGGTCGGCGGTGGAGCAGGCACCGGGCTTGCTGTACAGCTTCATGGGAAACTCCGTCGGAATGCAGGAAAGGTAAGCGGCCCACTATTCCAGAGCCGGCCCCGCATCCTCAACGGTATGGCCGTAACAGATCGTTACGACGCGCGTGGCTTGAGTTTCTGCACGCGATAGAACGTGTGGTCGCCGATGGTGGCCACCTGGTAGGCATTGCGCCAGCTGGGGCTGGCGATGGACAGCGCGGCGAAGTGGCTGGCACCGGGCACGATTTCCTTGCGCTCGCCTTCCGGCAGCGCCCAGTTGCGCTCGGCATCAAAGGCCACCGTCATGGCTTCTTCCCACGCATCGGTGTTGCCCAGCTGGGTGCCCGGCGCCACGATGGTTGGTGCGAACTGCTTGCGTGCGGTGACCACCTTGCACATCGAATCGCCCCACAGCCCGCTGTCCAGCCGGCGCAGGGCCACTTCCGCAACGGCTTGCTGGCCGCGCAGGGTCTGGTCACGCGCTTCGAGGTAGACGGTCGTGCTCAAGCACAGCGAATCGGCGGCCGGCTGGGGCAACAACTGCGACAGCCAGAGAATCCAGGCCAGTTTCATAAATCTCCTTGCTCCGTATGGGCCGCACCTGGCTGTCCATCCGATCAACGCGATGGGGCGGGGTGTACGACTTGGCGTCATGGGGAGGCGGCCATCGGGGCCGCCCGGGAGCGGCACCCGAAAGACGTGGGGGCCGCGCGCTCACTCGAACTGGGTGGTGAGCGGGAAAGTTGGCGCACGATAGGGGGGGATTTCGCAACGCATCCTGAACCGAAAGGCTTGACATTCAGGTTCGGAAGGGGGCCATTTTCGCCCATTCAGGCAGTGCCGGCCGGCGGCCGGCACGCCGGTTACAGGCCTGCCGCCAGCCGGCTGCCCTGGTTGACCGCGCGCTTTGCATCCAGTTCCGCGGCCACATCGGCGCCGCCGATCAGGTGCGCATCCACGCCTGCGGCCAGCAGTGCGGCATGCAGGTCGCGGCGCGGTTCCTGGCCGGCGCAGACCACCACGTGGCTCACCGGCAGGGTCTGTTCCTGGCCATCGATGCGGATGCGCAGGCCGTCGTCGTCCACGCCCAGGTATTCCACGCCGCCCAGCATCTTCACGCCCTTTGCCTTGAGCGTGGCGCGGTGGATCCAGCCGGTGGTCTTGCCCAGCCGTGCGCCGGGCTTGCCCGGGCTGCGCTGCAGCAGCCAGACCTTGCGAGCGGGTGCCTCGGGCTGCGGCCGGGCCAGCGCGCCACGTGCCTCGAAGTTCGGGTCAACGCCCCATTCGGCCATCCAGCGGGCCGGGTCCAGCGCGGGGGAGGGGCCCTCGTGGACCAGGAACTCGCCCACGTCGAAGCCGATGCCACCGGCACCGATGATCGCCGCTTCCGCGCCAACCTCCACCCGGCCCAGCAGCACATCGAGATAGCTGACCACCTTGGGATGGTCGGCGCCGGGGAAATCGACCTGGCGCGGGGTGATGCCGGTGGCGACCACCACCGCATCGAAGCCGGCCAGCGTGGCGACGTCGGCCACGGTATCGAGCTTCACGTTCACGCCGGTTTCGTCCAGCTTGTGCCGGAAGTAGCGCAGCGTTTCGTGGAATTCTTCCTTGCCGGGAATGCGCTTGGCCACGTTGAACTGGCCGCCGATCTCGCTGCCGGCGTCGAACAGGGTGACCACATGCCCGCGTTCGGCGGCCACCGTGGCGCAGGCAAGGCCGGCCGGACCAGCACCGACCACCGCGACCTTCTTCGGGGCCGTGGTGGGGCGGTAGACCAGTTCGGTTTCGTGCACGGCGCGCGGGTTGACCAGGCAGCTGGCGGTCTTGTTCTCGAACACGTGGTCCAGGCACGCCTGATTGCAGGCAATGCAGGTGTTGATCGCGTGCGCACGGCCGGCGCGCGCCTTGTTGGCCCATTCCGGGTCGGCCAGCAGCGGCCGCGCCAGCGACACCATGTCCGCACCGCCGCCGGCCAGGATGTGTTCGGCCACGTCGGGCATGTTGATGCGGTTGGTGGCGATCACCGGCACGCGTACATGCGGCTTGAGCTTGGCGGTGACCCCGGCAAACGCCGCGCGCGGCACCGAGGTGGCGATGGTGGGCACGCGTGCTTCATGCCAGCCGATGCCGGAATTGATCAGGGTGGCGCCGGCCGCTTCAATGGCCTTGGCCTGCTGCACGATCTCATCCCAGTTGCTGCCGTCCTCCACCAGGTCCACCAGTGACAAACGGTAGATGATGATGAAATCCGGGCCGCACGCTTCGCGGATGCGGCGCACGATCTCCACCGCGAACTGCATGCGCCGGGTAGCGTCGCCGCCCCAGCGATCGCCGCGCAGGTTGGTGCGCGGGGCGATGAACTCGTTGATCAGGTAGCCCTCCGAGCCCATCACCTCCACACCGTCGTAGCCGGCTTCGCGGGCCAGCCGCGCGCTGCGCGCGTAATCGGCGATATGCCGTTCCACGCCACGTGCCGACAGCGCGCGCGGGGTAAACGGATTGATCGGCGCCTTCTTCTTCGACGGCGCCACCGACAGGGGGTGGTAGGCGTAACGGCCGGCGTGCAGCAGCTGCAGGCAGATCTTGCCGTCATGGCCGTGCACCGCCGCGGTGAGCTGGCGGTGCGGACCCACTTCCCACGGCCAGGACAGCTTGCCGCCGAACGGCTTGAGCCAGCCCACCACGTTGGGCGCATAGCCGCCGGTGACGATCAGCCCGACCCCACCCGCCGCGCGCTCGGCGAAGTACGCGGCCAGCCGCGGGAAGTCGCGCGCGCGGTCTTCCAGCCCGGTGTGCATGGACCCCATCAGGATGCGGTTGCGCAGGGTGGTGAAGTTCAGGTCGAGCGGGGCGAACAGGTGGGGGTAGGCGGGAGTTTCGGCGGCTGGCGACATGAAGATACGCTTGCGTACGGTAGGTGCGAAGGGTGCCGCGTATCGCCATTGCACGCAAGGGTCAGCGCAGGGCGGGCGCCGGCTCCGGTCTGCGCACACCAAACAGGGGCAGCGTGTAGCCGCACAGGGGGCCGATCAGCAGCGCGAAGGCAAGGGTGCCCAGGCCGACGTTGCCGCCCAGGTACCAGCCGATGACCAGCACGGTGCCCTCGATCAGGCTGCGTACCCGCCAGATCGGCCAGCCGGTGCGGGCATGCAGGCCGGTCATCAGGCCATCGCGCGGGCCCGGTCCGAAACGGGCACCGATGTAGAGGCCGGTGGCGACCGCCACCAGCAGCAGCCCCAGGGCAAACATCGGCACCTGCCACACCAGCCCGTGCACTTCCGGCAGCAGCCACAGGCCGAACTGCGCGCTGGGGCCGATCAGCAGCACGTTCAACACCGTGCCCAGTCCCGGCTTCTGCCGGATCGGCCACCACAGCAGCAGTACCAGCGCTCCGATCACGTTGGTGGCCACGCCGAACGACAGCGGCGTCTGCAGCGCGATGCCCTGGGAGAGCACATCCCAGGGCGCCACGCCGATCGCGGCGCGGATCATCACCGCCGCGCCCATCCCGTACAGGAACAGGCCGATCAGAAGTTGCAGCAGGCGCAGGGGGAGGGAGGTGGGCATGGCGGCGTCATCGACAGGGCGTTTGACTGTAGGGCGCGCGCTGCCGCGCCGACAGATACAGATGCAGGCGAAAGCGCGCACACACCGCGCGCGCCGACGCTCACTCCCAGCCGGACAGCACCAGCTTGCCGGTAACCCCGCCGCCTTCCAGCAGGCGATGGGCTTCGCGCAGGTTGGCCGCATTGATGCTGCCCAACGAGGTATGCGCGGTGCTGCGCAGTTCACCGGCATCGACCAGGCTGGCCACCCGGCTGAGGATGCGGTGCTGTTCCACCATGTCGGCGGTCTGGAATCGCGATCGGGCGAACATGAATTCCCAATGGATGCCGATGCACTTGGCCTTGTAGGGATCGCCGATGCGGAGCGGGCCACGCGGTTCCACGATGAGGCCGACATGCCCCTGCGGCGCCAGCAGCTCGCCCAGCACCTCCCAGTAGTGGTCGGTGTCGGCCAGGTTCAGCGCCACCTCCACCTGCGCAATGCCCAGCGCCTGCAGCTGCGCCGGCAGCGGCTGGCGGTGATCGACCACATGGTCGGCGCCCATCCGGCGACACCATTCGGCCGAGTCGTCACGCGATGCGGTGGCCACCACGGTGAAGCCGGCATGGCGTGCCAGTTGAATCGCGATGGAACCGACACCGCCTGCACCGCCGATGACCAGCAGGGTCTGGCCAACGTGGCGGCGATCATCGAAATGCAGCGGCATGCGCTCGAACAGCAGTTCCCATGCGGTCAACACGGTCAGTGGCAGCGCTGCGGCTTCAGCGAAATCCAGCGTGGTCGGCTTGCGTCCCACCAAGCGCTCATCCACCCACTGCCACTGCGCATTGCTGCCGGGTCGCGTTACGTCGCCGGCGTAATACACCTCATCGCCCGGAGCGAACGCGGTCACGTGCGCACCCACGGCCTCAACGGTGCCCGAAGCGTCAAATCCCAGAACGCGCGGTGGCGACACGTCACCGGCGCGCGGCGCGCGCTGCTTGGTGTCGACCGGATTCACCGAGACGGCGTGAACGCGCACCAGAACGTCATGCCCCTGGGGCGCGCCGGGTTCAGGTAACGCGAGGTCAAGAAGCGAATCGACGTGGTCGATGGGCAGGTACCGAGAGAGGCCTACGGCTTTCATGGCAGCTCCTGTGGAGATGAACAACGTCATCATAAGGTCGCTTTTGAACCTGTTTGCGAGCTGAATCGCCAGCCTGCGACAAACTGCATCAAATACTGTGGCGAGCCTTTGAAAACTCTGGGAAAGTCCTGAAAAGCCTTGCCATTGTTGGGTCTTGCGGAAGTTCACCAACCTGTATAGGGTGCCACCAGCTGGACCCGGAGGAGGTCTGGTCGCTGATTTCACATGTTACGTGACCGTTAACATCGCCTTCACTCCCCTGAGCATAATGTTCGCGGCGGTGGCGTGCTGAATCGGCAGTCTTAAACGACGCAGTAGTGCTGGCCCATGCCTCTACCGGTTTCATACCCCCGAAATAGGAGCTGTATTACATGAACAAGAAGATCCTCACTGCCGCGCTGCTGGGCGGCCTGGCGTTTGCCCAGGCAGCCTCCGCGCAGGATTTTGATGACCGCTGGTACCTGACCGGTTCGGCCGGCTTCAACTTCCAGGATAGCGACCGTACGACCAACGACGCTCCGTTCGTTACCCTGGGTCTTGGCAAGTTCATCAGCCCCAACTGGTCGCTGGACGGCGAGCTGAACTATCAGAACCCGAACTTCGACGACAACCAGGACCTGAACTGGAGCCAGTACGGCGCCTCGGTCGACCTGCGCCGCCACTTCATCTCCGAAGGCCGTGGCTGGAACCCGTACCTGCTGATGGGTCTGGGATACCAGAAGTCGGAAGAAGAGTTCTCGCGCCTGAACGATCGTCCGGGTGACCGCAAGGACGGCAACTTCGCCGCCAAGGTCGGCGTCGGCCTGCAGACCACCTTCGAAAAGCGCGTTGCAGTCCGCGCCGAAGTGGCCTACCGCGGTGACTTCGACGACAAGAGCATTGCCGCTGCGGACGAAAGCTGGTTCGGCGACGTGCTGGCCTCGGTCGGCGTCGTGATCCCGCTGGGCCCGCCGCCGGTTGCTGCCGTTGTTGCCCCGCCGCCGGTTGCCCCGAGCTGCGCAGACCTGGATGACGACGGTGACGGCGTCAACAACTGCGACGACAAGTGCCCGAACTCGCAGCCGGGTCAGACCATCGGTCCGGACGGTTGCCCGGTGCCGGTCTCCATCGACCTGAAGGGCGTCAACTTCGACTTCGACAAGTCGAACCTGCGTCCGGACGCCGTGGCGATCCTCTCCGAAGCTACCCAGATCCTGGTGCGTTACCCGGACATCCGCGTCGAAGTGGCTGGCCACACCGACCTGTGCGGCAAGGATGACTACAACCAGAAGCTGTCCGAGCGTCGTGCGACCGCCGTGTACAACTATCTGACCCAGAACGGCGTGGCTGCCAGCCGTCTGGCCGGTCCGATCGGTTATGGCGAGAGCCGTCCGCTGGAGCAGACCCCGCAGACCTTCCCGGCCTGCAAGAGCGAGAAGAACCGTCGTACCGAGCTGAACGTCCAGAACTAATCGTTCGGGAACATCAGCTTCAGGAAAGGGCCCGGCATTGCCGGGCCCTTTTTTTTGCCTTGTTTGCCAGGAATCAACAATAAATCCAACAAGTTGCCGTATTCATTGAATGTGGGATCTTGAAAGGCGTTGTGGCGCTGTTAAACTCGGTGCGTCACCCTCTTTCCTGGATGCATCCCATGCTGCGTATCGCACTGGCCGCCGCACTCGGCCTGGCCCTGGTTCCCACCGCTTACGCAGCCGTGGATTGCTCCGCTTCGGCCACCAGCGTCAAGCCGCTGCCGTTGCCGGCCACCGCGATCGCCCCGGTGGCGTCCGAGCTGTACATCCGCAACGTGCAGCTGGGCATGCCCGCCGGCGTGCTGACCTCCAACTTCGACCAGCAGCAGTCGCTCGACCGCGTGCTGCAGCGCCTTCGCATCGATGGCTGCCAGAACATCGCCAAGGCGATGCCGGGCGCGCCTGCGATCAAGCCGAACGATCCGGCCGCCTACAAGCCGCAGACCGAGTTCGACAACACGCCGTGGCGCTTCGACATGAGCCAGAACGGCAAGCGCATGACCGCCGATGAGTTCGACGCCTGGATGAAGTCGCGCGGCGTGCGCGTGGTCAAGCCGCGTGCGGCCGCCGCCGCTGCACCCGCACCCGCACCGGCCGCCGAAGCACCGGCTGAGACCAAGCCGGGCGGCAAGAAGTAAGCAACGCGCGCGGCGCCCGATGCGTAACCGTCGCCCTCCCGCCGCGCCCACCGCTCGACCACGCCGCGATCCGCGGCGTGCGTCCGCCCCCGCCAGACCTGCAGGCCAGCCCAGCGATGCGCCACGCCACGGGTTGGCGCGCGTGCTGTCCAAGGCAGGGCTGTGCTCGCGCACCGAAGCGGCGCGCTGGATCGGCGAGGGCCGGGTGACGGTCGATGGGCGCACCATCAACAATCCTGACTTCCCGATCATTGACGGCCGTCACGTGGTGCGTGTCGATGGCCAGCCGTTGGATGCACCGCGCCGCCTGCACATCGTGCTCAACAAGCCGCGCGGCCTGGTCACCACCGCGCAGGACGAGCAGGGCCGCGACACCGTGTACCGCTGCTTCGACGGGGCGGGGCTGCCGTGGCTGGCGCCGGTCGGGCGGCTGGACAAGGCCAGTGAAGGCCTGCTGCTGTTCAGCAACGACCCGCAGTGGGCTGCGCGGCTGACCGACCCCAGCACCGGGCCGGACAAGACCTACCACGTCCAGATCGATGCCATTCCCGATGCCGCGCAGCTGGCTGCGCTGTGCAGCGGCGTGGACGACGACGGCGAATTCCTGCGCGCCCGCCAGGCACGCCTGGTGCGCAGTGGCGACAAGACCGCCTGGCTGGAAGTGGTACTGGAAGAAGGCCGCAACCGCCATATCCGCCGCCTGCTGGCGGCCTTCGACATCAACGTGCTGCGGCTGGTGCGCGTAGGCATCGGCCGGCTGCCGCTGGGCACGCTGGCCAAGGGTGCCTGGCGCGAACTGGAGCCGCACGAGCTGGACCTGCTGACCGCCACGGCCGATGTTGCCGTGGCCGATACCTGAGATTGGGCAAGGGATGGCCTGCGACCGAGATTTCGTCACCTACCGGGAGAATGCCATGTACGCCCACCCCCTGACCCGTTCCCTGCTGCGCAGCGCCTGGCTGCTGCTGCCTGCCGCGCTGCTCAGCGCCTGCGGCGGCCATAAGGAGGTGGCCAAGGCCACGCCGCCGCCGGTGACCGACAAGATCGTGGAGATCCAGCCCACCGAACGCGATGGGCGGGGCGCCTATCGCTTCCACATGAGCAACGGCGAAAAGCGCATGAGCGCCGACGAGTTCGATGCGTGGATGAAGGCCAACGGCATCCGGGTCGCCAAGGGCAACCCGAATGCAACGCCGGCGGCCAAGCCGGTGGTGGTGGCCAGCAAGGAAGACGCGAAGGGCAAGAAGAAAAAGAAATGACGCGCGATGCGCGTCAGCCCTTGATCACGCCCAGCTCCAGGCCGATCCGGGTGAACGCATCAATCGCCCGGTCCAGGTGTGCGCGGGTGTGCGCGGCGCTGATCTGGGTGCGGATGCGGGCCTGGCCCTTGGGCACGACCGGGAAGAAGAAACCGATCGCATAGATGCCTTCCTCGAGCAGGCGCTCGGCGAACTTCTGCGCCAGCGGCGCGTCATACAGCATCACCGGGCTGATCGGGTGCACGCCGGGCTTCACGTCGAAGCCGGCGGCGGTCATCTTCTGGCGGAAGTAGGCGGTGTTGTCGGCCAGCGTGGTGCGCAGGTCGTCGGCAGCGGCCAGCATGTCGAACGCCTTGATCCCGGCGGCGACCACGTGCGGCGGCAGCGAGTTGGAGAACAGGTACGGGCGCGAACGCTGGCGCAGGAGCTCGATCACTTCGGCGCTGGCGGTGGTGAAGCCGCCCAGCGCGCCGCCCATGGCCTTGCCCAGGGTGCCGGTGATGATGTCGATCTTCTCCAGCACGCCCTTGACCTCGGCCGAGCCGCGGCCGGTAGCGCCCAGGAAGCCGGTGGCGTGGCACTCGTCGATGTGCACCAGCGCGTTGTACTTCTTCGCCAGCGCGGTGATCTCATCGAGCGGGGCAATGAAGCCGTCCATCGAGAACACGCCGTCGGTGGTGATCAGCTTGGTGCGGCAGCCAGCCGCATCGGCCGCCTGCAGCTGGGCTTCCAGGTCGGCCATGTCGCAGTTGGCGTAGCGGAAGCGCTTGGCCTTGCACAGGCGCACGCCGTCGATGATCGAGGCATGGTTGAGCGCATCGGAGATGATCGCGTCATTCTCGCCCAGCAGCGGCTCGAACAGGCCGCCGTTGGCGTCGAAGCAGGCCGCGTACAGGATGGTGTCCTGCTTGCCGAAGAAGCCGGCGATCTGCTGCTCCAGCTGCTTGTGCAGGTCCTGGGTGCCGCAGATGAAGCGCACCGAGGCCATGCCGAAGCCGTGGCTGTCCAGCGCGTCCTTGGCCGCCTGGATCAGGTCCGGGTGGTCGGCCAGGCCCAGATAGTTGTTGGCGCAGAAGTTCAGCACCGTGCGGCCGTCGTCCAGGGTGATCTCGGCCGACTGGGGGCTGGTGATGACGCGCTCGGACTTGAACAGGCCCTGGGCGCGGATCGCCTCCAGTTCTTCAACATAGTGCTGGGTGAGCGGGGCGGTCGGGGCGTCGGTCATGGCAGGCGGTCATCGGCACGGGGAAAACCGGGATTTTACAGCCCACCGCAGGAAACGGTTGCAGATGGGATTGTTGCATCGCAATATCAATCAGGTTAAGAATCCGTAAACACGCGCTGCATCCACCCCACGTCCCGGAGAGACCCCGCATGAACCACGCCACGCGCTGTACTGCCGCCGCTGTGCTCTGCGCCGCCTTGCTTGCCCCGTTTGCCGCCAGTGCCCAGGACGAGGCCGAATCGCCGTTCAGCTGGAACGTCACCGGCGTGTCCGATTACGTGTTCCGCGGTGTCTCCCAGACCGACGAAGACCCGACCGTGCAGGCCGGCTTCACCTACACCTCGCCGGTCGGCCTGTACGCCGGTGTGTGGGGTTCGGGCGTGGACTTCGGCGACGGCGGCCCGGATGCCGAAGTCGATTACTTCATCGGCTACGGCGTGGACGTCACCGACAGCGTCAACTTCGACGTGATGCTCAACCACTACAGTTACCCCGGCTCCAGCGAACTGGCGTACACCGAGCTGATCACCAAGACCAGCTTCGCCGAGCACTACAACGTGACCGTGGCCTACACCAACGATGTCTGGAACACCGACACCGATGGCTGGTACTTCGCCGCAGGCACCGAATGGGCGCTGCCGAACGAGTTCAACCTGACCGCCAACGTCGGCCGCAGCACGTTCGAAGACGGTGTTGCCAAGGACTACACCGACTGGAACATCGGCGTGAACCGCACCTGGGGCCTGTTCACCCTGGGCCTGGGCTACTACGGCACGGACGGCAACGGGCGCGACAATTCCGGCAAGCTCGCCGACAACCGCGTGGTGCTCACGGTCGCCATCGGGCAATAACGCGCGTTTGGCCGGCAAAGAAAAAGGCACCCGTTGGGTGCCTTTTTCGTACCGACCAACGGTCGGCACCTACCGCAATTTTCGTACCGACCAACGGTCGGTACCTACCGCAATTTTCGTACCGACCAACGGTCGGCACCTACCGCGATCTGGTAGGTCACGACCGTTGGTCGTGACCTCCCGGCATCAGTTCCAGCTCAGGACCACCTTGCCGGCCTTGCCCTGTTCCATCAGGTCAAAACCCTTCTGGAATTCGTCGATCGGCAGCTGGTGGGTCATCACCTTGCCGAGCGGGAAGCCGGACAGCACCAGCTGGGTCATCTTGTACCAGGTCTCGTACATCTTGCGGCCGTAGATGCCCTGCACGGTCAGGCCCTTGAAGATGATCTTGTCCCAGTCGCAGCCGGCGCCCTTGGGCATGATGCCGAGCATGGCGATCTTGCCGCCGTGGTACATGCAGTCGAGCATGTCGTTGAACGCGCGCGGGTTGCCGCTCATTTCCAGGCCCACGTCGAAGCCCTCCATGTGCAGTTCCTTCATCACGTCCTTCAGCGAGGTGTTGGCCACGTTGACCACGCGGGTGGCGCCCATGTCGGCGGCCAGCTTCAGGCGGAAGTCGTTGACGTCGGTCACCACCACGTTGCGGGCACCGATGTGCTTGCAGATGCCGGCGGCGATGATCCCGATCGGGCCCGCACCGGTGATCAGCACGTCTTCGCCGATCACGTCGAATTCCAGCGCGCAGTGCGCGGCATTGCCGTACGGGTCGAAGAAGGCGGCCAGCTCGGACGGGATCTGGTCGGGGATCGGCCACAGGTTGCTGGCCGGCATCACCATGTATTCGGCAAAGGCGCCGTTGACGTTCACGCCGATGCCCACGGTATTCGGGCACAGGTGCGGGCGGCCGCCGCGGCAGTTGCGGCAGTGGCCGCACACGATGTGGCCTTCGGCCGACACGCGCTGGCCGATCTCGTAGCCGGTCACGCCCGGGCCGATCTCGGCGATCCGCCCGACGAACTCATGGCCGATGGTCAGGCCTGGCTTGATCGTGCGCTGGCTCCACTCGTCCCACAGGTAGATGTGCAGGTCGGTACCGCAGATGGCGGTCTTCTCCAGCTTGATCAGGACCTCGTTCGGGCCCGGCACCGGCACCGGCACTTCTTCGAGCCAGATGCCCTTGGCGGCTTCACGCTTGACCAGGGCCTTCATTGTTTGCTGCGCCATCGGGGTGGAACTCGTCTGGGGGAAAGGCGGAATTATAGGGCCGGCAGGGGCTTGGGCATGTTGCGGTGCGGTCCGTGACTTTCGGCCGACAGGGCAGGCGGGGGACCCGGCTACAATCGGCGGTTCTTTCACCAGGGGCCGCCCATGCGCTCGAACCTGCTTGCCTTCTCCGTCGTCGCCAGCCTTGCGCTGGTCCAGGCCGCCCATGCCGCTGAGGGCATGTGGGTGCCGCAACAGCTGCCGGAGATCGCCGGGCCGCTCAAGCAGGCGGGCCTGAAGCTGTCCCCGGAACAGATTTCCGACCTGACCGGCGACCCGATGGGCGCGGTGGTCGCGCTGGGCGGCTGCACCGCCAGCTTCGTGTCCCCGCAGGGCCTGGTGGTGACCAACCACCATTGCGCCTACGGTGCGATCCAGCTCAATTCCACCGCCGAGAAGAACCTGATCAAGGACGGCTTCAACGCGCCGACCCTGAAGGATGAGCTGAGCGCCGGCCCGAACGCGCGCGTGTTCGTGCTCGACCAGATCACCGATGTCACCGACCAGGCCAAGGCCGCCATCGCCGCCGCCGGCAAGGATCCGCTGGCCCGCACCCGCGCGCTGGAAGCCTTCGACAAGGCGCAGACCGCCGCCTGCGAAGCCGATGCTGGCTTCCGCTGCCGCCTGTACAGCTTCTCCGGCGGCAACACCTACCGCCTGTTCCGCAACATGGAAATCAAGGACGTGCGCCTGGTCTACGCGCCCCCGGGCAGCGTCGGCAAGTTCGGCGGCGACGTCGACAACTGGATGTGGCCGCGCCACACCGGTGACTTCTCCTTCTACCGCGCCTACGTCGGCAAGGATGGCAAGCCGGCGGCGTTCTCGGCCGACAACGTGCCGTACCAGCCCAAGCACTTCCTGAAATTCGCCGACCAGCCGCTGGGCGCCGACGACTTCGTGATGGTCGCCGGCTACCCGGGCCGCACCAACCGCTACGCACTGGCTGCGGAATTCAACGAAACCGCCAGCTTCACCTACCCGACCATTGCCCGCCACTACAACGCAGTGCTGGACCTGATCGCCAAGGCCGGCAAGGCCGATCCGGACGTGAAGGTGAAATACGCCGCCACCGCCGCCAGCATGAACAACGTGGCCAAGAACTACGTGGGCCAGCTGGAAGGCTTCAAGCGCATCGACGCGGCGGGCCAGAAGCAGGCCGAAGAGGCTGCGGTGCTGGCCTGGTTGAAGAAGCAGGGCGCTGCCGGCAAGCCGGCGCTGGCCGCGCACGCGCAGCTGGTCAAGCACCTCGATACCAGCAAGAGCACCCGCGAGCGCGATCTGTTCGTGGGCCAGTTCAACAACACCTCCGCCGTCGGCGCCGCGCTGGCCCTGTACCGCCTGTCGATCGAGCGCGCCAAGCCCGACGCGCAGCGCGAAGCCGGTTACCAGGAACGCGACCTGCCGACCATCGAAGGCAGCCTGCGCCAGATGGACCGCCGTTACGTGGCGGGCATGGACCAGCAGCTGCAGCAGTACTGGCTGAACCAGTACGTGGCCCTGCCGCCGGCCCAGCGCACCAATGAGGTACTGAACCAGTGGCTGGCCGGCAGTGACGCCGCCGCCGTCGACGGCCTGGTCAGGAAACTGTCCGGCACGAAGCTGGGCAGCCTGGACGAACGCCTGACCTGGTTCAAGGCCGACCGCGCCGCCTTCGAAGCCAGCACAGACCCGGTCATCCAGTACGCCGTGGCGACCATGCCGGCCCTGCTGCAGCAGGAAGAGCAGAAGAAGACCCGTGAAGGCGAATCGCTGCTGGCCCGCCCGGCCTACCTGCAGGCCGTGGCCGACTACAAGAAGAGCAAGGGCGAATTCGTCTACCCGGACGCCAACCTGTCGCTGCGCATCACCTTCGGCAACGTCATGGGCTACGGCAAGGACGGGGTGAACTACACGCCGTTCACCACCCTGGAAGGCGTGGCGGCCAAGGAAACCGGCGAAGATCCGTTCGATTCGCCCAAGGCCCTGCTGGATGCGGTCAAGGCCAAGCGCTACGGCGGGCTGGAAGACAAGCGGATCGGCTCGGTGCCGGTCAATTTCCTCTCCAACCTGGACATCACCGGCGGCAACTCCGGTTCGCCGGTGCTGGATGCGCACGGCAAGCTGGTCGGCCTGGCCTTCGACGGCAACTGGGAATCGGTCAGCTCCAACTGGGTGTTCGACCCGGTGATGACCCGCATGATTGCGGTGGACAGCCGCTACATGCAGTGGATCATGCAGGAAGTGGCTCCGGCCCCGCAGCTGCTCAAAGAACTGAACCTCACGGCCAGGTAACGCAAGGGACGGCGCAGCCGGCCCTGACGTCGCTTGTCGACGGCCCGAAGGGTGCCCACCCCGGTGGGCATACCGTTGGTCGTTACACCGGTAAAAAAACCCCGCGGCAATGCCGCGGGGTTTTTTGCGTGCTGGATCAAACGCGGCTGCCGGTGAATCGAGCGCCGGGGCGGCATACCCTTTCCGGCGAATGTCCCCCGGCGTCGGCCGGAGGCCGACACCTCCTCCTTTACTTCGCCTCCAAGGGTATGCCGCCCCGGCACTCGATCCACCGGCGTTGCTCCCCGACATCCGCTTTTCCCTGCCAACCGCAAGCCGAGCCCCGTCGCGGCCGGCAGGTCCCTGGCAAATTAAAGGAGGAGGTGTCGGCCTCCGGCCGACGCCGGGGGACATTTGCACAGGGGCCTGCCGGCCGCGGCGGGGCCCTCAACGCTCGCGATGAACCTGATCGAAGACGGAGGAAGAACCGTTTGCTCGGCAAGGTATGATGGCCGCTCCCCCCGATCATTCACATCACGTGAACGATTGCGACTGTTCTCCTCTCCCCCAAGGACCTCTAGTTCGCATGCGCATCCTGCTTGCCCGCCACGGCGAAACCCCCTGGAATGCCGAAGGCCGTTACCAGGGCCAGATCGATATCCCGTTGTCGCCGATCGGCGAAGCCCAGGCCCAGGCCCTGGGTGAACGCCTGAAGTCGGTGGACATCACCCGTGCCGTCGCCTCGCCGCTGTCGCGGGCGCAGCGCACCGCGCAGCTGGCCCTCGGTCCCGAGCGCGCCGGCATGCTGCTGACCGAGCCGGAACTGCAGGAAATCGCCCACGGTGAGTGGGAAGGCCTGCTGGCCAGCGAAATCAATGAAAAAGACCCCTCACGCCTGCAGGCCTGGCGCGACGAGCCCGATACGGTGCTCATGCCAGGCGGCGAATCGCTGCGGCTGGTGCTGGACCGCAGCTGGCGCGGCCTGGCCCGCGCCGCCGAAGGGCTGGGCGAGCACGACACGCTGTTGGTCGTGGCCCACGACGCGGTCAACCGGGTGATCCTGTGCCGGATCCTGGGCCTGCCGCTGTCGCGGCTGTGGACCTTCCGCCAGGCACCGACCACGCTCAACCTGCTCGAAGGCGCCGACCTGGACAGCCTGGAAGTCGTGCGCCTGAACGACTGCGCGCACCACACGCCGTTCTTTGGTGAGGCGAAGCATCGGGCGTTGTGAGTTTTTTGGGTTGCCGACTGACAGTCGGCACTACATTTGCCGATACCACGATTTATTGCCATGACCAGTACCCGCCCGCATTCCCTCGCCGACTGGCTCACCTACATCGAGCAGCAGCACCCGGCCACCATCGACATGGGGCTGGAGCGCGTGCGTGCAGTGGCCACCACCATGGGCCTGGGCCAGCCGGCGCCGCACACCATCGTAGTGGGCGGCACCAACGGCAAGGGCTCCACCGTGGCCTTCATCGAGGCGATCGCGCGGGCGGCGGGCTGGAAGGTGGGCGCGTACACCTCGCCACACCTGCTGCGCTACAACGAGCGCGTGCGCATCGACGGCGAAGATGCCTCCGACGCGGAGCTCATCGGCGCCTTCAATGCCATTGAAGACGCGCGCGGCAATACCACGCTGACCTACTTCGAGTACGGCACGCTGGCCGCATTGCACCTGTTCGCGCAGGCCGGGCTCGACCTGGCCGTGCTGGAAGTGGGGCTGGGCGGGCGCCTGGATGCGGTCAACATCGTCGATGCCGACGTCGCGGTGATCACCACGGTGGACATCGACCATGCCGACTGGCTGGGCGAGGACCGCGAAGCGATCGGTGTTGAGAAGGCCGGCATCATCCGCGGCTGGAAGCCGGTGATCCTGGGCGAGACCGATCCGCCCTCCAGCGTGCTGGCGCGCGCCTACCTGCTGGGCGCCAACGCGATCCGTGGTGGCAGCGATTTCTTTGCCGATACCATCGATGCCCAGCACTGGTCCTGGCGCGACGTAGGCTTCCGCATCGAACTGCCGATGCCGGCGCTGCGCGGCCCGATCCAGCTGCGCAATGCCGCCTCGGCCATCGCCGCGCTGCGCGCGCTGGACAAACCCCTGCCGCGTGCGGCCATCGTCGAGGGCGTGGCCCAAGCCCGCATCCGCGGCCGCCTGCAGGCGTTCGAGCGTGATGGCGTGGAGGTGCTGGTCGATGTCGGCCACAACCCGCAGGCCGCGCGCGAGCTGGCGGCTGCCCTGAAGGCCGCGACGATCACCGGGCGTACCGTGGCCGTGTTCGCCGCATTGCAGGACAAGGATGCCGTCGGTGTGGTCGAGGCACTGGCCGACCGCGTCGATGGCTGGCACCTGGCCGGGCTGGAAGGTGCGCGCGCACAGAGTGCGACGGCATTGCTTGCCCGCCTGGCGGGCACCGCCGCCGCTGCGGCTGCCACCCATGACGACGTGGACACTGCGTTGCAGCAGGCGCTGTCGGCGGCCCAGGCTGGTGACCGCGTGCTGGTCTTCGGTTCCTTCCACACTGCCGCGCAGGCCTTGCTGTGGCTCGAGAACGCCCGCTGAGGCGGGCACGAGCGACAACGTTCAGCCGTCTTCGACGCCGCACGCGCGCGCGCCCGTATAATCGCCGTGGCATTCCGCCGCGCCGCCCTGCCAGCCTTCCGTGGATACTCCTCTGAAACAGCGACTGATTGGTGCCATCGTCCTGGTGGCGTTGGCCGTGATTTTCCTGCCCATGCTGGTCAAGGGGCCTGCCCCTGACAGTGGCGTGGCCAACGTGCCGATCACCGCGCCGGACGCGCCGGCCGATGGCCAGTTCCAGACCCGCGAACTGCCGCTGGTGGCCCCCACCGGTGGCGCCACCGGCCTGCAGAGCGGGGTCTCCACCACCCAGCCGCTGCAGCCCGATGCAGCCGCACCGGCCGAGCCGGCGGCCGCCGATACCTCGCCGGCCGTGGCGGCGGGCAACTATGCGGTCAGCTTTGGCGCCTACGGCAGCCAGGCCGATGCCAACGCGGTGATCGCGTTCCTCAAGAAGGCCCAGCTGCCGGGCTTCAGCGAACCGGCCACGATCAACGGCCGCCAGGCCTGGCGGGTGCGCGTGGGGCCGTATGCCGATCGCGCGCAGGCCGAAGCGGCACGCCTGGAAGCGGTCAAGGTGCGCAATGACGTCAAGGCCGAAGTGGTGACGCTGGACGCGCGCGCCGATACCGCCGTGGCTGCGGCCCCGGCACCGACGCCGACGCCGGCCACCGCGACGGCACCGGCTGCATCCAGCGCCGCTGCCGCGCCTGCTGCCGCCACGGTGAAGACCGAAACGCTGCCACCGGAACCGGTGGCGGCCGCCAAGCCGGCGCCGAAGCCGGAGGCCCCCAAGCCGGAGCCGAAGCCGGCGGCGGCCAAGCCCGAACCCGCCACCGCGGCCTCCAAGCCCGTGGCCGTGCCGACCGCACCGGCGGCCAGTAGCGTCGGCTTCGCCGTACAGCTGGGCGCCTTCGGCCAGGCGACCGAAGCCAACGCGCTGCGCGACAAAGTGCGCGCGGCCGGCTTCAGCGCCTTCGTGGAGCAGGTACGTACCGACAAGGGCACGCTCAACCGCGTGCGCGTCGGTCCCGTCGCCAACCGTGCCGAGGCGGAGAACCTCAAGGCCCAGGTTGCGTCGAAGGTCGGCGTGGCCGGCATGGTCCGGCCACATCCCTGATGCGGCCCCCCGCACATGATTGATTTCGTGCTGCTGGCGGTGATCGGCATCTCGACCCTGCTCGGGGTGATGCGCGGTTTCGTCAGCATCGTCATCAGCACGTTCTCGTGGCTGCTGGGCGGCTGGGCCGCGCTGATGTTCGGGCGCAGCGCCGCCGCGTGGTGGTCCGCCCCGGCCGCGCCGGGCACCGGCCACTATTTCGCCGGCTACCTCACCGTATTCCTGCTCGTCATGGTCTCGGTCTGGGCGATCGGCCTGGTGATCCGCCAGGCGGTGCGCTCGACCAGCCTGAACGGCGCCGATCGCATGATGGGCGGCGGCCTGGGCCTGGCCCGGGGCGGCCTGATCGCCTGCGCGCTGCTGCTGCTGGGTTCGTACACCCCGCTGACCCGTGAAGCGACCTGGCGCGAATCGCACCTGCGCGCGATGCTCGACCCCGGGGTGGGCTGGATGCAGGCCAAGATGCCGCGCATGCCGGAGCTTCCCCAGATGCCCAACCTGAAGGACATGCAGGGCCTGCAGGGGCTGCCGACGGCGCTGCCGGAGGTGAACATGGCGCAACTGCCTATCGGGGAGTTGGGCAAGCCGGGCGCGACAGGCGATAATGGCGTCCTTGGCCAGTTGCTGGGTGGGCGCGGATGGCCGCGACCGCTGGATGAGACCCCGCAGCAGGCGGTGGACCCCGCCGATGTGTGGGCCAACCAGGCACGGCCAGGCTCCCCCCAGAACATCGATCCGGCGCTCGTGCGCCCGGACGACACCGCTCCGGCACGGAACGGTTCCCCCGGCCAGGCACGGCCACCTTCACAGTAGATGGGCCCAGCCCAGCGGAGATTCGCACCATGTGTGGCATCGTCGGTATTGTCGGCAACCAGAACGTCGCCGGGCAGTTGTATGACGGCCTGACCGTCCTCCAGCATCGTGGCCAGGACGCGGCAGGCATCGCTACCGCCGATGGCACCCGCCTGCGCGTGCAGAAGGCCAACGGCCTGGTGCGCGATGTGTTCGACGCCAAGACCATGTCCACCCTGGAAGGCCGCGTCGGTATCGCCCATGTGCGCTACCCGACCGCCGGTTCGGAAGGCATGGACGAGGCGCAGCCGTTCTACGTCAATTCGCCGTACGGCATCGCGCTGGCCCACAACGGCAACCTGATCAACACCGAGGCGCTGCGCCAGCAGGTGTTCGAACAGGACCGCCGCAACGTGAACACCGATTCGGACAGCGAAGTGCTGTTGAACGTGTTCGCGTTCGAGCTGGACGCGCAGCGCCAGCTGACCCCGGAAGCGGCGATCCGTGCGGTGGCTGGCGTGCACCGCCGCTGCAAGGGCGGCTATGCGGTGATCAGCGTGGTGCTGGGCCTGGGCCTGGTCGCGTTCCGCGACCCGCACGGGATCCGCCCGCTGGTGCTGGGCAAGCGCGCGCATGCGGAAGGCGATGAGTACATCGTGGCCTCCGAATCGTCGGCGCTGGACGTGCTGGGCTTCCAGCGCGTGCGCGATGTGCGCCCGGGCGAGGCGCTGGTGATCACCGCGCGTGGCGAGCTGTTCTCGGAAGTGTGCGCCGAGCCGGCCGAGCACAGCCCGTGCATCTTCGAGTACGTGTATTTCGCGCGCCCCGATTCGATGATCGACAACGTGTCGGTGCACAAGGCGCGCATGCGCATGGGCATCAAGCTGGGCGAGAAGATCCTGCGCCTGCGCCCGGACCACGATATCGACACCATCATCCCGATCCCGGATACGTCGCGCGATGCCGCGCTGGAAATCTCCAATGTGCTGGGGGTGAAGTACCGCGAGGGCTTCATCAAGAACCGTTACATCGGCCGCACGTTCATCATGCCGGGGCAGGGTGAGCGGGTGAAGTCGGTGCGCCGCAAGCTCAACCCGATCCACCTGGAGTTCCGCAACCGGGTGGTGCTGCTGGTGGACGATTCGATCGTGCGCGGCACCACCAGCCAGCAGATCGTGCAGATGGCGCGCGACGCCGGTGCGCGCAAGGTCTACCTGGCCAGCGCGGCACCGCCGGTGCGCTATCCGAACATCTACGGCATCGACATGCCGGCGGCCGAAGAGCTGGTGGCGCACAACCGCAGCGTGGAGGAAATCGAGGCGCACCTGGGCTGCGACTGGTTGATCTACCAGGACATCGAGGACATGGAAGCGGCGGTGCGCGAAGGCAACCCGGAGCTGAAGTCGTTCGATTCGTCGTGCTTCAACGGCGTGTACCCGACCGGTATCGAGCCGGGCTATTTCGAGCGCATCCAGCAGTTGCGTTCGGACGATGCCAAGCACAAGCGCCGCGCCTGAGGCCTGGCGGTGAGCGCGACGTTGCCGCGGGACGAGGCGGCCGGTGATCTGCTGCGCGCGGCGCAGCAGTGCATGGCCGAGGCGGACCCGCTGCGCAAGGTGGCGCTGACCCAGCAGTACGCGGCGCAGTTCCGCGCGGGGCAGTTGAAGGTGCGCGCGGATGCGCCGCCGCCGGAGCCGATCCGGATGCCGGGGCGGCCGTCGCAGTTGCAGCTGGTGCATCCGCGCGATGTACCGCGGCGGGGCTTGGGCAATGCGGAGGGGCGGGCGGCGTTCATCCATGCGATCGCGCATATCGAGCTCAATGCCATCGATCTGGCGTGGGATGCGGTGTATCGCTTCCGCGGGCTGCCGGGGTCGTTCCATGCGGACTGGGTGGGGGTGGCCGATGATGAGTCGCGGCACTTCCTGCTGTTGCATGGGCGGTTGCAGGCGCACGGCCACGATTACGGCGATTTCGCCGCGCACAACGGGCTGTGGGAGATGTGCGAGAAGACGGCGCACGATGGCCTGTCGCGGATGGCGCTGGTGCCGCGGGTGCTGGAGGCGCGCGGGCTGGATGTCACGCCGGGGATGATCACCAAGCTGCGTTCGGCCAATGACCATGCTACTGCCGATGTGCTGGAGATCATCCTGCGCGAGGAAGTGGCGCATGTGGCGGCGGGGACGCGCTGGTATCGCTGGTATTGCGAGCGTGCCGGTGTGGAGCCCCGGGCGCGTTTCATCGCGCTGTTGAAGGAATATGCCAACGGGTTTCTATATGGCCCGTTCAATCTTGAGGCGCGGTTGTTGGCTGGGTTCGAGCAGGACGAGCTGGCGGACCTGATCGAGCAGGCGGGTCGTACGCCTTCAAGATCGTAGTGCCACGCCATGCGTGGCTGCTCTCCGTTCCGGCGTCATGAACGCGTAGTGCCACGCCATGCGTGGCTGCTCTCCGTTCCGGCGTCATGAACGCCTGAGACACGGCTCCGGACACTCCTGACGCCGGACAAAATGATCGACGCGGAAACGATTCGCCTTCGGATGCTTGTGCCGCGCGTTGCGCGGTTGCCACGCATGGCGTGGCACTACGAATTGCTACGTGCTTGCGGCGGCTTCATGCTGGGAATCCCGCCGCGCTAAACGTTCCGTAACACTACGCGTGTTCCGTCTTCTGTTGGCCGGTTGATGTAAAACAACCCTGGCCCGGGCCGGTACGGCAGTTCGCGCGTTGCATCGTCGGCCGCATACAACAACGCGGTGTCGCCGAGCGCGTCGAAATTCCAATGCGCCGACTGCATCAGGTAACGCTGTCGCAACAGCCGTTCCTGCGCTGCATCGAGCGCTTGGCCGGCTACCAGCCGCGCCGCAATGGGCTTCAGCTCATCCGGCAACGCCATCGCCGGATCCGCATCCGGCGTGCGTGCCCACATCACGCCGGCGGCTGCCGCGCGCTGGTGGATCAGCCTTAGGGCGACCAGCTGGTAGCGCCAGTCGATCTCGCGTTTGAGCACTACTGCGGCATGCGCGAACAGCACCCACTGCGGCAGCACGCTGTCGCTGCCGGCCACGCGCATCTGCTGCCAGCGATGCCATACGTCGACCCAGACGTTGTCTTCGCCCAGGCCCAGTGCGGCCTGCCATCGCCGGCAGGCGGCCTGCGCGCGTGCGTAGACCTGGGTGCTGCGCAGCAGGGCCAGCGGCGGGGTGGTGGTGTCGGGTACGTCGTGGGTGCGGATGCGCTGGCCCTGCGGGCGGGTGAGTAGTTTTGGCCCTTCGATGCGCTGGTCGTAGCCGCCGCCGATGTTGGCGTGCACGCCGGGCAACGCGATCTCGTCGTGTTCGGGCGCGACGGAGGTCAGTGCGAAGTAGTGGCGGTGCTCGTCGCGCGCTGTGAGCTGGACCACCTTGTCGGCGCAGCCGGCGGGCAGGGTGACGTGGGGCAGTTCGTCGCGCTGGCGCGCGTCGATCGCGACCACGGTGTCGAACAGGCCGACGAAACGCACCGGGCGGATGGCAGGGGCCGATGGCAGTGTCCAGCCGGTGCGGCGCAGCTGTTCCTGCAGCCAGAGGCGGCCGTCGGGGGCGTTGAGCCGGTTGATCGCGTCGCGCGCGGAGGCGGCGCCGCGCGAGAAGCCGAACAGGTCCAGGCGGACCGTGGTCAATGCATGGGGCGGCAGGGTGCTGGCCAAGACGCGCAGTGCTTCGGGCAGGCGTACGTCGAGGGCGCGGTGGACCTTGGCTATGACGCCGCTGGGGCCGATGCCGAACGCCAGCCCCATCAGGTCGTCGTCCTTGCCGGTGCGGGTGCCGGCGCCTTCGATGTAGATCGCCAGGGACAGCGTGCCGGGCAGTGTCGGCGTAGTCCGCCGGTGGTCGGGGTAGAGCGCGTGCAGTCGCGCGATGTTGGTCAGTCCGTTGCTGAAACTGCTGGTCAGGCGGCTCTGGTAGGGGGACGCGTCGTCGGCCAGGACGGCGGGGGCGGGTGGGCGCGGTGCGGGGGTGGTGCTGCCGGGGGGGCGCGAGGCGTGCAGCAGGTTGTCGGCGTTGTTGCGGGTGCCGTCGAAGAACAGGCCGATCTGCAGCGTGACCGGCACGGTGGTGGTCGGAGTGGGCTGCCCTGCCATGGCCTCGGTTCCCCTGTCGATGCGCGTTTAAGGTAGCGCGAAAGCGACACGCGCGCGACGTAACTGAACCGCTGTGGCCGCCGGTCACAGTTCGGAAATCTCATTGGTGCGCTCTATTGAATTCACGCGATCGATTGGCGCCAGATGGTGTGGCCTGCCGACAGGGGCGGTGGCGCGAACACGTTCACTTCCGAAGTTCACTCAACGAGAGAGGCGACATGATGTCCAGTTCGATGAGAAAGACCGCAGGTGCGATCACGTTGTTCCTGGCCGCCGTGGGTACGGCGGCGGCGGCTCCCCTGTTCCAGCCGGTGACGGTGTTGAGCCGGGCCGCTGCGGCCAGCCAGCCGGCCGCGCAGGCGGTGTTGTCGGCGCCCTCCAGCGCCGCCGTGCAGGAAGTCCGCGTTGAGGCCGGCGCGGTGGTGGCTGCGCAACGGCAGCTGGAGTTCGAGCTGCTCGGCACGCCCGTGCAGGCGCTGCAGCAGCGGGTGGAGAACCTGCCCGATGGCGGCAGCATCTGGTACGGCAGCCTGCAGAACGCGGGGTCGAAACTGACCCGCCAGGCCGGTACGCAGGATCCGGGCAACTCGGTGATCCTGGTGCGCAATGGCGATACCGTCACCGGTTCAATCCGCAAGGACGGCACGCTGTACCGGCTGCGTCCGCTCAGCGATGGCCGCCATGTGCTGGTGCAGGTGGATGAGTCGCGCATGCCGGCCGAACACCCGGCCGACTACAACACGCTGCCGAAGATCGAGATGCCGGCCAGTGATCGCGCCGGCATTGCGGCGGCCTCGTCGGGCACGCCGGCCACCATCCGGGTGCTGGTGGTGGCCACCAACGCGGCGGTGAACGCCTACGGCGGCAACATGCAGTCATTGGTGCAGCTGGCGGTGGCCGAGTCGAACCAGGGTTACACCAACAGCAACGTCGGCATCACCATGCAGCTGGCCGGGTACCAGGCCGTGGCGTACACCGAGACCGGGAACTTCAGCACCGACCTGGCACGCTTCCGCTCGACCAACGATGGCTACATGGATGCCATCCACACCACCCGCAACAGCACCGCAGCCGACGTGGCCGTGCTGATCATCAACAACAGCAGCTACTGCGGGCTGGCATCCGGGATCGGCTCGACGGCATCGACCGCCTTCGCGGCCGTGTATTGGGACTGCGCTACCGGCTACTACTCGTTCGCGCATGAGATCGGCCACCTGCAGAGCGCGCGGCACGATATCGCCACCGACTCCAGCACCTCGCCGTATGCGTACGGCCATGGGTATCGCTACCAGCCGGCCACCGGCGCGCGCTGGCGCACGATCATGGCCTACGACTGCACTTCAGGCTGCCCGCGCCTGAACTTCTGGTCCAATCCCAACATCAGCTACAACGGGATTCCGATGGGCATCGCCTCCAGTGCCGACAACCAGCGGGTGCTGGTCAACACCAAGGCGGCGGTGGCTGCGTTCCGCTGATGGTTTCCGGAGCACACGACGGGAAGGGCTGTGCCCTTCCTTGCGTGTGCTACCGGGTAGGTATCGACCGTTGGTCGATACGCTCCTACGCCAATGAATCCAGCGTCCACCCCTGCAGCGTGACGCGCAGCACCGAGCCCTGTTCGTACCAGTCGCCCAGCACGATGCGCGTGCACGCGCGGCCGCCGGCCTGCAGGCTGTGGATGGCAGGGCGGTGGGTGTGGCCATGGATCATGGTGTCCACGCCATGCCGCACGAAGGTGGCGGTGACCTCATCGGGCGCCACGTCGGTCACGGTCTCGAAAGTGGCGCGGTCGCCCTGTTTCATTTCCGACTGGCGCGCCTGGCTGGCATCGCGCGCTTTCTGCGCGAAGGCGATGCGTGCGGCCAGCGGCTGGGCCAGGAACTGGGCCTGGAACAACGGGTCGCGGGTCTGTGCGCGGAACTGCTGGTAGGCCACATCATCGGTGCACAGCAGGTCGCCGTGCTGCAGCAGCACCGGGGTGCCGTACAGGTCGATCACGCTCGGGTCGGGCAGGATGCGGAAGCCGGCGCGGCGGGCGTAGTCCTCGCCCACCAGGAAATCGCGGTTGCCGCGGATGAAGTACACCGGCACCCCGGCGTCTGCGACCGCCTTGAGCGCGTCGGCCACCGCATCGGCGGCGGGGGAGGGGGTGTCATCGCCGATCCAGGCCTCGAACAGGTCGCCCAGGATGTACAGGGCATCGGCCTGCATCGCCTCGCGGCGCAGGAAGTCCAGGAACAGGTCGGTGATGGCTGGACGGCTCGGGTCCAGATGCAGATCGGAGATGAACAGCGTAGTCATGCCGCCATTGTATTAGGTTGTCCCGGCACCGCGCAGACACGCATGGCGTGTCCCTACAAGGCGCCCGATCCCCCGCCCGGGGCGACCACGGATCGGGCGACCAAGGATCGTAGTGACACGCCATGCGTGTCAAAGCCATGACCCTGCGCACGTACACCCGCAATCAAACCGGCAACGGCAACCATTGCAGACTGGCGCCTGCCAACGCCGTGGCAATCGCCGTGGCGGCCAGCACGTCGCTGGGGTAATGCAGCCCCAGCACCACCCGCGACACCCCCACCGCCGCCGTGAACGGCACCAGCACCGGCGCCAGCCACGGGTAGTAGGCGAGCGCCACGATGGTGAACGACACCGCATGCAGGGTGTGCCCGGAAGGGAAACTGAATTCGTCCAGCGGCGCCACCCAGGCACGGATGCGCAGGTCGGCCGCATAGGGGCGGGGGCGCCGGGTCCAGCGCTTCAGGCTTTTGTACAGCAGCAACGCCATCAGGCCGGTAGCGGCCATGTGCAGCGACGCGCGCAGGCCATCGAAGCCGTCCAGCAGCACCAGTGCGCCCATCAGCGCGTACCAGAACACCCCGTCGCCGAGGCGGCTGACCACCGAGAACGCGCGGCGCACGCGGCGGTGCCGGCAATAGTGGTTGGCGCGTCGGCACCAGCGGGTTTCGCGCCCGCGCAGGGCATCAAGCGGCGTGGTCCGCATGCGACCTCCGGGCACTGGCCAGTTCGGCAAGCAGGGCCTCGAACTCGGCCACGACCTGCTGCGGATGCAGCCGCGTCATCGCCACGGCCGCATTGCGGCCCAACCGTTCGCGCTCGGTGTCGTCGCCGGCCAGCCGCACGGCCGCATCGACGAAGGCGTTGTCATCGTCCACCGCTACCCCGTTCTCATCGGTGCGCAGGTGCTCGCGGGCCGCGCCGTAATCGAATGCCACCGTAGTCAGGCCACTGGCCATCGCTTCCAGCGTGACGTTGCCGAAGGTCTCGCTGCGGCTGGGGAACAGGAACAGGTCGCCGCTGGCGAAATGGCGCGCCAGCGCATCGCCGCGCTGCACCCCACAGAAGATGAAGTCCGGGTTTTCATGGGCCAGTTTCTCGCGGGCCGGGCCATCGCCCACCCACACGAAGCGGGCCTTCGGCCGCACCTGCTGCAGCCGGCGGAACGCTTTCACCGCCAGCGCCAGGTTCTTTTCCGCCGCGATGCGTCCGACGTAGATCGCCGCGAAGCCGCTGCCGTCGATGCCCCATTCCTCGCGCAGTGCCGGGTCGCGCCGCGTCGGCTCGAACTGGCTGCTGTCCACCGCGCGCGCCAGCAGGCGCACCCGGTCGAAGCCCTGGTCGCCGAGGAACTGCTGCAGCTCCTGGGTGGGCACCAGGGTGGCATCGGCCTGGTTGTGGAAGCGCCGCATCCAGCGCAGGGCGGCAGCCTGCAACCAGGCCACGCCGTAGTCGGGCAGGTATTCGTCGAAGCGGGTGTGGAAGCCGGTGGCGACCGGGATGCCCAGGCGCCGCGCGGTGCGCAGTGCCGACCAGCCCAGCGGGCCCTCGGTGGCGATGTAGATGGCGTCGGGGCGCTGCTGCTGCCACTGCCGGGCGAGCCGCTTGGGGGCCGGCAGGCCGAAGCGCAGGCCGGGGTAGCGGGGCAGCCCGGCGCCCTGCACCAGCAGCGCGCCGCCGGCATCGGTGTCGTCGGCCTGGCGCGGGCGCACCAGGTCCACCTCATGCCCGGCCGCGCGCAGTCCCTGTTCCAGTCCCTGCACGGTCAGGGCAACGCCGTTGACTTCGGGGGGATACGTTTCAGTGACGATGGCATAGCGCATGGCGGGCCTCCGGTTTGAAGGCATGCTCGGGGCTGGCGATGTAGCCGACATGACATCGACATGACCAGCACATGACGCCGCGCCGGGCACAAAAAAACCACGGCCCCGAAGGGCCGTGGTCATCGTGCATCAACCGCGCGGGGCGATCAGAAACGCTGCTGGTACTTCATGTAGATGAAGCGACCGATGTCGTAACCGCCGTAGTACGAGAAGGCCGAGTTCGGCTTGCTGTACATGATCGGGCCCAGCTTGTCGAAGACGTTGTTGGCGCCGACCGACACGGTGGCTTCCCACGGCAGGTTGTAGCGGAACTGCAGGTCGTGGAAGGTGACCGAACCACGCTCGTTGTAGTTGCGCGAGCCCTTGTACCACGGTGCGTACTGGTTCGGATCCGAGCACTCTTCCGGGTACAGCGCGATGTTGGCGCACTGTTCCTTCACCCCGGAGTAGTAGCGGGCGGTCCAGCTCATGCCGAAGTTTTCCAGGTCCCAACCCAGCACCAGGTTGGAGCGGACGCGGAAGCCGCTGCCGATGCCGTTGGTGGGGGTCGGCACGACGCTGGCGTCATTGGTCGAACGGTAGATGTTGCTCGACACGTAGGTGGTGGCCGAGTTCAGCGAGAACTTGCCGAAGTCGGTGTCCATCCGGTAGTTCAGGTCCAGGTCGTAGCCTTCGGTTTCGAGGAAACCGGCGTTGCGGTTGCCGAACTTCAGGTTGGTCACGATGCCGGTGACCGGATCGCGTTCGAAGCGCGAGCAGCGCGCGTCGATGCCCTGCTCATAGCAGTCGATCAGGATCTGGGTGGGGGTGTCGGCAATGATCGTGTTGTCGATGCGGATCTTCCACCAGTCCAGCGAGGCGTTGAAGTTCTGGATGAAGCCGGGGCTCCACACCAGGCCCAGCGTCTTGCTCTTGGAGGTTTCCGGGGTCAGCGTCGGGTTGGAGCCGGAGGTGAACGGCACCGGGGTGGCATCGGTTGCCACGGTCACCGGCGTGCCGCCCTGGCGCAGCTGGCGGAACGTGGCGGCGCTGGCGATGTCACGCGAGCAGCGGGCGCGCACTTCGGCGCTGGTGCGCGAGGAGCCGAACACGGTGTCGCACGGATCGCTGAACTGCGCGAAGGTTTCCGAACCGCCACCGAACAGGTCGTTGATGGTGGGCGAACGGAAGCCTTCGGCCCAGGTACCGCGCACCATCAGCGAGTCGATCGGCTTCCACTTGAAACCGAACTTGCTGTTGAGCGTGTTGCCGAAGGTGTCGTAGTCCGAGAAGCGGGTGGCGCCGTTGAAGGTCAGTTCCTTCGCACCGGGCAGGTCGGCCAGCACCGGGATGTTGAGCTCCAGGTAGGCTTCGTTGACGGTGTAGTCGCCACCGGTCGGGCCGGCGGCCAGGTTGGTGGTGGCACCGGTCTGGGCCAGCGCATCGGGGGTGTACTTGCCTTCTTCCTTGCGGCTTTCAACGCCGAAGGCGAAGCCCAGGTCGCCGGCCGGCAGGGTGAAGACGGAGCCGGCGATGTTGGCGAAGAAGTTCTTCGAGGTGGTGCGGCCCTTGGTGGTTTCTTCCGGGAACAGCCAGGCCTGCAGCTCTTCGTTGCCATACAGGCCGTTCGGCGCGGTCACGCCGTACGCCACCAGCGGGTTCCACGGCTTGCACACGTCGAACGAGATCGGGGCGGCGGCGGTACCGCACTGCACCTGGCCCTGCGCGTTGAGGAACGACGGACCCACGCCGCCGGCGACGCGCGCCTTGTGCAGGTTGCCGGTGGCCACCGATTCCAGTTCATTGCGGTTGTACTGGTAGCCCGCTTCCCAGTCGAAGTAGCGCTCGCCGATGTCGAACGAACCGTCGAACGAGGCCACCGCGCGATAGGTCTTCAGGTTGCTGGTGGTAACGCGCGGAACTTCCCAGGTACGACGGTTCCAGGCCACCGCGGTCGGCGTGGCATAGCCGTGCTGGTTGCCGAACGGATTGAAGTAGCTGTTGATCGACATCGAGCCGACCCCGGCGGTGCTGGACTGCAGCGGGTAACCGGCGATCTGGCGGGTCGACTCCCGCTCGTTGTAACCCAGCTCGGTGCGGAAGTTGATGCTGTCGGTGATCGCAAAGCGACCATCGAAGTACACCGAATCGCGCTTGAGCGGATACATCACGTGCATCTGGTCGTTGGCGTTGCTCACATCACCGGTGAACGGGGTGGTGTCGGTGCGGTGGTAGTTGCCCGGCAGGGTCGGGTCCGAACCACGGTTGAGCGAGTAACCGCAGCCAGCAGTGGCGGTGCAGCCTGGGCCGCGCAGACCGGTGATCTGGCCGTACTGGCTGATGGTGGTCCAGTTGCTGGAATCCAGCGGGTGGCGATCGGTCATGCCGTACTGGCTGAAGCCACGGTCGCGCGCCCACACGCCCTTCTCTTCAGCGTGTTCGGCCGACAGGGTCAGCGAGATGCGGTCATTGCTCCAGCCGGCCACCACGTCGAAGCGGTCGCGGGCGCCGTCGCCTTCGCTGTACTGCCCGTGGTAGACGTTGGCGGTGACGCCGGTGACGTTGCCGCGGGTGATGATGTTGACCACGCCGGCCATCGCGTCGGAACCATAGATGGCCGAGGCGCCGTCCTTCAGCACTTCGATGCGCTCGACGGCGGAGACGGGCAGGGTCGACACGTCCTGGTAGCCGGAGGTGCTGATGCCAAGCCGCTTGCCATTGACCAGCACCAGCGTGCGCTGGGTGCCCAGGTTGCGCATGTCGATGTAGGTGCCGCCGGCGTTCTCACCGGCGGTCAGCGCGTTGGCGCGGCTGATCGTCGGGCTGCCCATGGCGGTCACGTTCTGCAGGATGTCGGCGACCGAGCTGAAGCCCTGGCGCTCGATGTCGGTGCGGCTGATCGCAAACACCGGCTGCGCGGTTTCCACGTCCACCGTACGGATGCGCGAACCGGTGATCTCGATGCGATCCAGGTTGGTGGGGTTCGGCGCGTCCTGTGCCATGGCCGGGGCGGCCACCAGGCCAGCGGTACCGGCGACCAGGGCATAGCGGATCGCCTGCCCGAGTACGTTGATGCGTGAAGTCATTTGGCTCTCTCTCTGGTTCAGAACTGAATCAAAAGAGGTCGGCGGGGTCCCAAGTGTCCCGCGTCCCTCGAAAACCAGCCCAAATGGGCCGGTGATTCGATCTTAGTCCCAGTCGTTAAGCCGGTGTAAAGCTTTTTGCCAAAAAAAATTCACCTCTTCGTAACCAAAGAGACAAATTTCCTTATGCATCAATGAATTGTGAAGTTTTGCTGAATCTGCCCGATGTATCCGGATATGTCGCAATGTATCCGGATACTGCAACGCAGCACGTGGATCTGCGCACACCGTCACGTATGGTGGCGCAGTGTCTGGAGCGGCAGCGAGGCGGGTGCCGCGGACGCGGCTCAGGCCACGAACGGGCGGAACTGGACGCCGAGCCCGGCCATGCCGTCGGTTTCGCCGATCAGGTCGGCGCGCAGCAGCGGGCGGGCATCGATGTAGGCCTGCGGCAGGATCAGCGACATGCGGCTGTCGTCGGCGCTGAGCTCCAGCGCCGGCACGGGGGTGTCCTCATGGGCACGGTTGAGCAGCACCGCCAGCCGGAGCAGGGCGGTCATGCGCCGGGCCGGCAACAGCAGGCGTTCGGGCAGGGCATCGAATGCGGATTTGGAGACGTTGCGGCGGTGGCTGCGCACCAGCGCGGCCAACAGCTGCTGTTCCTGGCGCGAGAAGCCGGCGATGTCCGAGTTCTCCAGCACGTAGCTGCCATGCACGTGGTAGCCGCTGTGGGCGATCATCAGGCCCAGCTCGTGCAGGCGCGCTGCCCAGCCGAGCATGCGTGCGTCGTCCGGGTCCAGGTTCCAGCTGCCTTCGACCTGGGCGAACAGGTCCAGCGCGGTGCGCTGCACGCGATCGGCCTGCACGGTATCGATGCCGTAGCGCAGGGTCAGCGCGTCCACCGATTCGTCGCGCAGGTCGTTCTCGCTGGCGCGGCCGAGGATGTCGTACAGGATGCCTTCGCGCATCGCCGCCTTGCTGACCAGCAGCTTCTGCAGGCCCAGCGCCTGGAACGCCGCTTCCAGCACCAGGATGCCGCCGGCGATGATCGGCCGGCGGTCGGGCGACAGCCCGGGCAGGTTGATGTCCTCGATGCGCTTGGCCTTGAGCAGCTCATCGCGCAGCTGCGGCAGCGCTTCGGCGGTGATCGCGCCCTTGCTCAGCTTCATGGTGGCGCAGATTTCGCTGATCGCCTTGTGCGTGCCTGACGAGCCCAGCGCTTCGTGCCAGCCCAGCGCGCGGTACTTGGTGGCGAACTGCTGGAACTCGGCGCCGATCTCGGTCAGCGCATCCTTCCAGCGCCGTTTGCTCAGCTTGCCGCCCGGGAAGAAGCGCCGGGTGCTGGCGATGCAGCCGGCCTGCAGGCTTTCGCGCTCCAGGGTCTGCATGCCCTGGCCAATGATGAATTCGGTGGAGCCGCCGCCGATGTCGATCACCAGCCGGCGCTGGTCCGGCTTGGGCGGCTGCGCATGGGCCACGCCCAGGTAGATCAGGCGGGCCTCTTCGCGCCCGCTGACCACTTCGATGGCATGCCCCAGCGCGGTTTCGGCCGGCATCAGGAACGCCTGCGGCGAGCGCAGCTGGCGCACGGTGTTGGTAGCCAACGCGCGCACGCGTACCGAAGGAATGCCACGGATGCGCTGGCCGAACCGGGCCAGGCACTCCAGCGCGCGCTGGCGCGCGTCCGCTGACAAGCCGCCTTTGCCATCCAGGCCATCGGCCATGCGCACGGTCTCGCGCAAGCGGTCGACCACGCGCAGCTGCCCGAGCGTGTAGCGCGCGATGACCATGTGGAAACTGTTCGAACCGAGGTCGACGGCGGCGAGCAGGTCGCCATCCTGCAGGGCGGGCGGAGTCGTGGAGGTATGCGGCATTTGCGAATGGTAGCCGAAGGGTGGGTCGCGGCGTCACCGCACGGCCTTCACATGATGCGACCGGAGGCCGCACCAAAAGAATCCCGACCAACGGTCGGGATCTACCCGGGTTGTAGATCTTCGATCTACAACCCTTGCATCAACGCCATCTGCGCCGAGTGCGGGGGCTGGTCGGGGCCGGGGCTGCATTTGCGGTACTCGCCGTCGGCGTGCAGTTCCCAGGCGTTGAGGTTGTCGTCCAGGTAGTTCTGCAGCACATCGCGGTACACCTTGCGGGCCAGCTCCGGGTCCAGGATCGGGAAGCAGGTCTCCACCCGGCGCAGCAGGTTGCGCTCCAGCCAGTCGGCGCTGGCGCAGTACAGCTCGGACGCGCCGTCGTTGCCGAACCAGTAGACGCGGCTGTGTTCCAGGAAACGGCCGACGATGGAACGGACCCGGATGTTGTCCGAGACCCCCGGTACGCCCGGGCGCAGCGTGCACGCCCCGCGCACGATCAGGTCGATCTGCACCCCGGCCTGCGAAGCGGCATACAGCGCACGCACCACCTGCGGTTCGTTGAGGGCATTCATCTTGGCGATGATCCGCCCCGGGCGGCCGCTCTGGGCCAGGTGCATCTCGCGCTCGATCCGCTGCAGCAGCCCGTCGTGCAGGGTGAACGGCGACTGCAGCAGGCGCTTCAGGCGCGTGCGCGGGGCCAGCCCGGACAGCTGCTGGAACAGCAGGTGCACGTCGTTGCCGATATCGGCATCGGCGGTGATCAGGCTCAGGTCGGTGTACGCCCGCGCGGTGCCGCTGTGGTAGTTGCCGGTGCCCAGGTGCACGTAACGGCGCAGCTTGCGGCCCTCGCGGCGCACGATCAGCAGCATCTTGGCGTGGGTCTTGTAGCCCACCACGCCGTACACCACCTGCACGCCCGCTTCCTGCAGGCGGTCGGCCAGGCCCAGGTTGGCTTCCTCGTCGAAGCGCGCGCGCAGCTCCACCACCACGGTGACGTCCTTGCCGTTGCGTGCGGCCTGGATCAGCGCATCGACGATCAGCGAATCCTTGCCGGTGCGGTACAGCGTCTGCTTGATCGCCAGCACGTTCGGGTCCACCGCGGCCTGCTTGATCAGGTCGAGCACGGCGGTGAAGGCGTCGAAGGGGTGGTGCAGCAGCACGTCCTTGCGTGCCACCACCTCGAAGATGCCGTCGCTGTCGCGCAGCGTGCGCGGGCTCATCGGCGGGTACTTGAGTTCCGGTCGGGCCAGCAGGTCGTACAGCTGGATGACACGGTTGAGGTTGACCGGGCCGTCGATGCGGTACACCGCGTTCTCGGTCAGGCCGAAGTTCTGAAGCAGCGTACGCACGATGTCGCGCGGACAGTCCTGGGCGATTTCCAGCCGCACCGCCGGGCGATACCCGCGATCGACCAGCTCGTCGCGCAGCGCCAGCGCCAGGTTCTCCACTTCTTCCTCGTCCACCACCAGCTCGGAATTGCGGGTCACCCGGAACTGGTAGGCACCTTGGACTTCCATGCCCGGGAACAGCTCGCCGACGAAGGTGGACAGCACCGAGGACAGGAACACGAAGGTCTGCGCCCCGCCCAGGGTCTGCGGCAGCTGGATGATGCGCGGCAGCGAGCGCGGCGCGCGCACGATGGCCAGGTGGCCGGCGCGGCCGAACGCATCGGTGCCCTTGAGCACCACCACGATGTTCAGCGATTTGTTGAGGATCTTCGGGAACGGATGCGACGGATCCAGGCCCAGCGGCGACAGCACCGGCATGATCTCGTTGCGGAAGTAGGCGCGCAGCCAGCGCTTCTGGCGGTGGTTCCAGGAGTGCCGGCCCAGCACGTCGATGCCGGCCTCGTGCAGCGCCGGGCGCAGCGTGTCGTTCCAGCAGCGGTACTGCTGGTCCACCAGCTCCGCGGCGCGGTCATGGATGGCGTTGAGGATGGTCTGCGGCGCCATCCCATCCGGCGCCGGCGGCAGGCCGAATTCCTGCGCGTGGCGCACCGCGGCGGCGCGGATCTCGAAGAACTCGTCCAGGTTGGTGCAGGAGATGCACATGAAGCGCAGCCGCTCCAGCACCGGCACCTGAGGGTCCATCGCCTGGGCCAGCACGCGGAAGTTGAAATCCAGCTGCGACAGCTCGCGGTTGATGTACAGGGCCGGGTCGCGCAGTGGATCGGTTTCGGCCGGCATGGCGATGGGAACGAGGGTGCTCATGCGGAGGAGTCTTCTGCAGAGGAAAGGGTGGCCACGTCAGTGCGCTCGCGCACGTGGTCGGCATCGAAGTGGCACGAGAACACGCTGCCCTTGCCGACCTCGCTCTGGATCTCCAGGCGCGCGTGGTGCAGGCCCAGGATGTGCTTGACGATCGACAGGCCCAGCCCGGTGCCACCGCTTTCGCGCGAGCGGCTGCTGGAAACGCGGTAGAAACGCTCGGTCAGGCGCGGCAGGTGGGTGGCGGGAATACCATAGCCGGTATCGCGTACCGCCAGCACCACGCCGTGGCCTTCGCGGGCCAGCTCCACCTCGACCCGGCCGCCGGCCGGGGTGTAGCGCACCGCGTTGGTGACCAGGTTGGAAAAGGCGCTGTGCAGTTCCTTGTTGGAGCCCTGCAGGTCCACCCCGGCGCTGTCGATCACGCTGATCTGGTGGCGGCCCTGGCTGTGCGCCTCGGCTTCGCGGCGCAGCGTGGCCAGCATCGGCGCCATCGCCACGGTTTCTTCTTCGGTGTGTTCCTGCGATTCCAGGCGCGACAGGGTCAGCAGGTCTTCGACCAGCTGGGCCATGCGCTGCGACTGCCTGCGCATTTCCTCCAGCATCGGCCCGGTGCCGGGGAAATCCTCCGGCTCCATCATGTCCAGGTAACCGTGCACCACCGTCAGCGGCGTGCGCAGCTCATGCGAGACGTTGGCCACGAAGTCGCGGCGCACCTGCTCCAGCCGCAGCAGCTTGCTCACATCGCGCGCGATCAGCAGCCAGTAGTCGGGCGAATAGGGAATCAGGCGCAGGTTGAGCCGGATCGCCGGATCGACCGGGGAGGGCACGTCCAGGATCGGTTCGGCGTTGCGGCCGCCGGCCAGCCAGTGCGCCAGCGGCATCGGCTGCAGGCGCGCGACCAGGGCCTCGCCCAGGTCACCGGGATGGTGCAGGCCGAGCAGCGTGGTGGCCGATTCGTTGAACCACTGCACGCGCTGGCTGTTGCGGTCCACCACCACCACCGCATCCGGCAACGCGGCGGCAGCCGCGCGGTAGCTGCGCAGCATGTCCAGCAGGCGCCGCTTGCGCGTGCGCATTTCCAGCTGGTTGCGGTACAGCAGCCGGTCCAGTTCGTTCCAGACCCCGTTGCCGCCGCTCATGTCCCAGCGCTGGCGCGCGGTGAGCCGGCGCAGCACCTTGCGCAGCCGCCAGTAGTGCCAGGCCAGCGCACCAATGGAGGCCAGTGCGATGCACATCCACACATGCCCGGTGGCGAGGCCCACCAGGCCGGCGGCAAGCAGCAGCACGGCGAGGGTGGCAAGGGTTTTCAACCAGGCGGAGCGGATGTGGCGCGGCATTGCGGTCCCAGGGAAAAATCAGGTCGAGGTCGAGAACCGGTAGCCTGCACCGCGCACGGTCTGCACCATGTTTTCAGCGCCGAACGGTTCCAGCGTCTTGCGCAGCCGGCGAATGTGCACATCGATGGTGCGCTCCTCCACATATACGCTGCCGCCCCACACATGGTCCAGCAACTGGGCACGGGTGTATACGCGCTCGGGGTGGGTCATGAAGAAGTGCAGCAGGCGGTACTCGGTCGGGCCGATCGGCACCGGCTGGTCGCCGGCGAACACCCGGTGCGCGGCACCGTCGATACGGATGCTGCCCACCGCCACGCTGCCGTCCTCGTCGTCGTCGCGCGCCCGCCGCATCACGGCGCGGATGCGGGCCAGCAGCTCGCGGGCCGAGAACGGTTTGACCACGTAGTCATCCACCCCGGCTTCGAGCCCGCCGACGCGGTCGTTCTCTTCGCCGCGCGCGGTCAGCATGATGATCGGCACCTCGCGGGTGAGGGCCTCCTTGCGCCAACGCCGGGCCAGGTCCAGCCCGCTGGTGCCCGGCAACATCCAATCCAACAGGATCAGGTCCGGTACGCGGTCGGCGATGGCCGTCTGCGCTTCGCGGGCGTCACCGGCGTGGATCGGGTCGTAATCACCCTTGCGCAGGGCAAAGGCGACCATTTCGCGGATCGCGGGTTCGTCATCGACGATCAGGATGCGTTTCTGCACGTGCCCACCGTATTGCTCATCAGACCGGGATTGAGCCCAGTAGACTACGGTTTCATGACATGTTTGTGACGGCCATGAGGGCATTGCCATCCCACGGTCATCCGGGCGCGGTTCAGCGCCGTTCCAGCTCCGGGTCGTTGATGCCCTGCCGGCGCATCTCCAGCACGGTGGGGGTGATGCTCTCGATCCGCGCATCCACCCGGGCCCGGCCCACGTAATCCAGTGCGGGCTGCTTTTTGAGCGCCTGCAGCTGCATCAATGCCTGCTCCGGCCGGCCGTTCAGGAACGCGGCCTCGGCGTAGGCCTCGCTGGCGCGCAGGGTGTCGCCGGCCAGCTCGCTGGCGCGGGCATAGCGCTGCTGGAACACCGGATCGTTGCCGCTTTGCGACAACAGCGGGCGCAGCATCGCCTGCGCGCGCTGGCCGGCTTCGCGCCCGCCCTGTTCGTTCAGGATCTCGGCGTAGGTCAGCGCCACCGGGCGGCTGCCGGGGTGCTGGCGCAGCAGCGCGTCGAAGCGGGCGTTGGCCTGGGCCGGCTGGCCCGAGCGCGACTCGGACTCGGCCAGCGCCAGTGCCACCCACAGGTTGTCCGGGTGGTCCTTGAGCAGTTCGGTGAGGTCGCGCCGGGCCTCGGCCGCACCGCTGTTGCGCAGGCGCGCCAGGGCAAGCCCATAGCGCTGGGCGTCGTTGAGGCCGCTTTTCTGCGCGCGCTGCAGGTTCTGGTACTCGGTGGCCAGCTCGCCCGGGGTATCGGCGCTGAGCACGCGCAGGCGCTCGCGCGCCCACTCGAACTGGCCGGTGCCGCCCCGGCTCAGCGAATTCACCGAGATCTGCATCGAGGAAGGCAGCAGCGGGTTGGTGCGCCGGACCAGCGGGTCGGACAGCGCCGGGTCGGCCGGGTCCACCCGTTCCTGGCGCACCCCGCCGGGCACTTCGGTGGTGAGCAGCACGGTGTCCTTCTTCATCTGCTCGGCGCGGGCCTTGGCTTCGCTGATGCGGGTGGTGTTGACCGGGTGGGTCTGCAGGAAATCCGGTACCGAATAGCCGCCGGCATTGCCGCGCATCGAGGCGGACATGCGTTCGAAGAAGCCGGCCATCGCATCCACGTCGTAGCCGCTGCGGGCCAGGGTGCGGATGCCCAGGCGGTCGGCCTCCGATTCGTTGCTGCGGGTGTAGTTGATCTGGCGTTGCTGCATCAGCCCCATGCCGGAGGTGATCGCGGCCATGGTGGCATCGCCGGAGGAGTTGCCGCCAGCCTGCTGCGCGGCCACCACCGCCGCCAGCATGCCCAGCAGGATCGGGATCTGGTCGCGCTGGGCCCGTTCCACCCCGCGCAGCACGTGCTGCTGGGTGACGTGGGCGATTTCGTGGGACAGCACCGCAGCCACCTCGTCCTCGCGTTCTGCGGTCAGCACCAGCCCGGCGTTGACCCCCACGTAGCCGCCCAGGGTGGCGAAGGCGTTGATCTGCCGGTCCCGGAGCATGAAGAACGTGTAGGACTGGCGCGGCTGGGCGCTGTTGGAACCCAGCCGCGCGCCCATGGTCTGCAGCCAGTCGTCCACCAGTGGGTCATCCAGCAGGAAGCCGTAATTGCGCAGCTCGCGCAGCATCATCCCGCCGTACTCGGCTTGGCGCGCCGGGGTCAGCAGCTCACCGGCCGACGAGCCGATGTCCGGCAGCTTGCTGTCCTGGGCCGACGCCAATGGGGCGGCCAAGGCCAGGGTCAACGCGGCAGAGAGCAGCAAAGGGCGCAAACAGGAACTCCTGGGAGCTGCGGGTGATCCGCAGTGTTGCGGTGATGACATGGAAAATCCAGCGCAGGGCTACCATATACAGACACTCGTTCCGTTGTGGAGTTTCCCGTGAGCCAAGATGTCGCTTCCAACCCGGGTGGGAAGCCGCCCATCACCATCTATTCGACCGCCGTCTGCCCGTACTGCGTGGCGGCCAAGAACTTCCTGAAGAGCAAGGGCGAGAGCTGGACCGAAGTCCGCATCGACCTCGACCCGGTCGAGCGCGAGAAGATGATGGCCAAGACCCGCCGCACCAGCGTGCCGCAGATCTTCGTCGGTGAAGTCCATGTGGGCGGGTACGACGACATGATGGCCCTGCACCGCGAAGGAAAGCTTGAGCCGCTGCTGAACGGGGAAGGCGCATGAGCGCTGCGGACGACGGCAGCAAGGACCGGATCGCCGAGTTCACCGAGTTCCGCCAGCGCATGAACCAGCGCATCCTGGGTGAGCCCAACCAGGTGGTGCGGCGCTTCTTCGCGCTCGACACCCAGACCTACCAGGCCGGCGCGCTGGATGTGAAGACCAAGGAGCTGCTGGGCCTGGTCGCCTCGATGGTGCTGCGCTGCGACGACTGCATCAGCTACCACGTGGCCCAGTGCAAGGACGCCGGGGTGACCCGCGAGGAGTTCTTCGAGACCTTCTCGGTCGGCCTGGTTGTCGGCGGCTCCATCGTCATCCCGCATCTGCGCCGCGCCGTGGACTTCCTGGACCAGCTGGAAGGCGGCGCTGAAGCCCCGGCCGTCCACGAACATTGATGCATGGCGCCGCCCGACCAACGGTCGGGCGCTACCCCGGCGCGTCACGGCGCCGGTAGGTACCGACCGTTGGTCGGTACGGATCGCCCGCGTGGCCATGGGGCCGAAGGCCCGGTAGCTACCGACCGTTGGTCGGTACGGGTCCAGGCGATCGGTGGGCCGGCCAACGCCGGCGCTACCTTGGTCTATTTGGGGTCCGGGGGCTGGCTGGGGCATAATTGCGGGTGAAACTTCCCTTGCGCCGACGCTCCGGACCCCGGACCCACGGCGCTCCCCCTCGGTTCGGAAACAGATCAAATGACGCAGAAAATCACGGTCATCCGCGGTGACGGCATCGGCCCGGAGATCATGGACGCCACCCTGTTCGTGCTCGGCAAGCTGGACACCGGCTTTGAGTACGAAGATGCCGACGCTGGCCTGGTCGCACTGGAAAAGCACGGCGACCTGATGCCGGCCTCCACCCTGGAATCGATCGCACGCAACAAGATCGCCCTGAAGAGCCCGCTGACCACGCCGGTCGGTGGTGGCTTCACCTCGATCAACGTCAGCCTGCGTCGCCACTTCGACCTGTACGCCAATGTGCGTCCGGCGGTGTCGTTCCCGAACACCAAGTCGCGCTTCGGCGACGGCGTGGACCTGGTCACCGTGCGTGAGAACACCGAAGGCGCTTACCTGGCCGAAGGCCAGGAAGTCTCGGCCGACGGCGAAACCGCGTTCTCCGGCACCCGCATCACCCGCAAGGGCTCCGAGCGCATCGTGCGCTACGCCTTCGAGCTGGCCCGCAGCACCGGCCGCAAGAAGGTCACCGCCGTGCACAAGGCCAACATCATCAAGTCGACCTCGGGCCTGTTCCTGGCCGTGGCGCGCGAAGTGGCGGCCAAGTACCCGGACATCGAGTTCCAGGAAATGATCGTCGACAACTGCTGCATGCAGCTGGTGATGCGTCCGGAGCAGTTCGACGTGATCGTCACCACCAACCTGTTCGGCGACATCATCTCCGACCTGTGCGCCGGCCTCGTCGGCGGCCTGGGCCTGGCCCCGGGTGCCAACATCGGTGAGAACGCGGCGATCTTCGAAGCCGTGCACGGCACCGCCCCGGACATCGCCGGCCAGGGCAAGGCCAATCCGTGCGCGCTGCTGCTGGCGGCCGCGCAGATGCTGGACCATGTCGGCCAGACTGAAAACGCCGAGCGCCTGCGCAAGGCCATCGTGGCCACGCTGGAAGCCAAGGACTCGCTGACCGGCGACCTCGGCGGCACCGGCAACACCATGGGCTTCGCCCAGGCCATCGCCAGCCGCCTGTAACCGGGCAGCGGTAGAGCCGACGGTAGAGCCGACGGTAGAGCCGACTGTTAGTCGGCTGCTCCACAGGTAGAGCCGACTGTTAGTCGGCTGCTCCAAAAAAAAGGGCACCCCATCGGGTGCCCTTTTTCGTTGCACTCACGTGCGGTCGAACAGCAGCCGACTAACAGTCGGCTCTACCCGCGTTGATGCTACGCCTCAACGTTGCTGCAACTTCGACAGCAGCCGCAGGAATTCCACATACAGCCACACCAGGGTAACCATCAGCCCGAACGCGCCGTACCACTCCATGTACTTCGGTGCGCGCGCGGCGGCGCCGGTTTCGATGAAGTCGAAGTCCAGCACCAGGTTCAGCGCGGCCACCACCACCACGAACAGGCTGAAGGCGATGCCGAGCCAGCTGGCTTCATGGATCACCGGCACGTTGATGTTGAAGAAGCTGAGCACGAACGAGGCCAGGTACAGCAGCGCGATGCCGCCAGTGGCTGCGACCACGCCCAGCTTGAAGTTCTCGGTGACCTTGATCAGGCCGCTGCGGTAGGCCGCCAGCAGGGCAAACAGGGTGCCGAAGGTGAGCAGCACGGCCTGGAACACGATGCCCGGGAAGCGCGCTTCGAACACCGCCGAGATCGCGCCCAGGAAGAAGCCTTCCACCAGCGCGTACATCGGCGCGGTGACCGGCGACCATTCCTTCTTGAACACCGTCACCAGGGCCAGGATCAGCCCACCGATGGCGCCGCCGATGGCATAGATCATCGCGCCCGGGGCGATCTGGCCGTCGGCGCCGATGGTCTGGCTCCAGGCGAAGGCAGCAGTGAGCACGGTCAGCAACAGCAGGATGCCGGTCTTGTTGACCGTGCCGTTGATGGTCATCACCTGGTCGGGCGAGGTCACCACCGAGCCGCTGGCCAGGTCGAGGAACGTCGACTCCGAAAGTGCGGGATTGCCGCTGCGCATTGCCAATCTCCTTGAAGGGTAGGGGTAGGGCCGTCCGGCCGCTGCAGAAAGCATAGCGCCCGATCACGAATGTGAAAAACCTTGTGAAAACCGTTGACAGATGCCTCGCCGATTCCCACAATAGCCGACTCTTTCGGGGGGAACCTCGAGGGATCAAACCACCGGGGTATAGCGCAGTCTGGTAGCGCGCCTGCTTTGGGAGCAGGATGTCGGGGGTTCGAATCCCTCTACCCCGACCACATCCCGCTGCTCAAAACGGGATGGGAATGCGACAATCCGGTCCGGGCGCCCGTAGCTCAACTGGATAGAGCACCGGCCTTCTAAGCCGGCGGTTACAGGTTCGATTCCTGTCGGGCGCACCATCGGTGCAAGCGTCAGGATGTTTCAAACGAATAAACAGGTTTCAGTGGTGGCTGTAGCTCAGTTGGTTAGAGTACCGGATTGTGATTCCGGTGGTCGGGGGTTCGAATCCCCTCAGCCACCCCACTGATTTGAAGGGCCCGTTTCACCGGAAGTGAATCGGGGTTGCAAAAAAAGGCGCAAACGCTACACTATGCGCCTGGGATTTCAGGGCTGTTAGCTCAGTTGGTAGAGCAGTTGACTCTTAATCAATAGGTCCAAGGTTCGAATCCTTGACAGCCCACCAAGACAGAAGCCATCCGGTCCGCCGGGTGGCTTTTTTCTTGCCTGCGATCCGGTATGGCGCGGACACGCATGGCGTGACCCTGCGCGGTGCCCGCCCCCGTCGTCCGCGTCTGAACCATGTCTGCAGAAACCCCTTGCAACCGCGTGCGGCATTGCGTCATAATTCGCCTCCCGATTTTCGGGCTGTTAGCTCAGTTGGTAGAGCAGTTGACTCTTAATCAATAGGTCCAAGGTTCGAATCCTTGACAGCCCACCAAGACGAAAGCCATCCGGTCCGCCGGGTGGCTTTTTTCTTGCCTGCGATCGGGCATGGCGCGGACACGCATGGCGTGTCCCTACGCGGTCGGTCGGCAGGCGGCATTGAACGGCCTTGCGCCGCTATAATGCCGCCCAGCGCGAAAGTGGCGGAATTGGTAGACGCCCTGGATTTAGGTTCCAGTGCCGCAAGGCGTGGGGGTTCGAGTCCCCCCTTTCGCACCAGCTGACAGGGCAGGGGACTCCCCTGAACACGCCCCGGAATGACGTTCCCGGCACCCTGCTGGCGGCGCTGGCCGTTATCGGCCAAACTACAGGGCTGCGGCGGGCAGGCGCGTCCACGACCCCGCGTTCTCAACCCGTTTCATCCAATCACATCGTGCCGGGGGCGTCGCCACCGGTTGGCAGGAGTCAACATGCAAGCTTCGATCGAATCCACCGGCAATCTGGAACGCCGCCTGACCTTCTCGCTGCCGGAAGACCGCCTGCAGACCCACATCAGCGGCCGCCTGGGCGAAATCGCCCGCACCGCGCGCATCAAGGGCTTCCGCCCGGGCAAGGTGCCGGCCAAGGTGATCGAGCAGCGCTTCGGCCAGCAGGTTCGCAGCGAAGCCGTTGACGGCCTGCTGCGTGAGACCTTCGATGCCGCCATCCGCGAGCACGAACTGCGCATTGCCGGCGCGCCGCGCATCGACAAGGGTGACGCAGGTGAGTTCTCCTTCGTGGCCACCGTCGAGCTGGTGCCGGACTTCGGCGACGTCGACGTCAGCAAGCTGACCGTCGTGCGCCACACCGCCGAGATCAACGACGCCGACATCGACCAGATGATCACCAACCTGCGCGAACAGCGCCGCAGCTGGAGCCCGGTGGACCGTGGCGCCCAGGAGGGCGACCTGGTGGCGCTGGAAACCTGGTCGCAGGCCGGCGATGAGCGCCTGCCGGCAGAAGGCACCGAAAAGGGCAGCGTGGTGGTGGGCCAGGGCATGATGTTCGAGCAGATCGAGCAGGGCCTGGTCGGCCTGGCCAAGGGTGATGAAAAGACCCTGGACGTCGAGTTCCCGGCCGACTGGCGCGTGCCGGCGCTGGCTGGCAAGCAGGTCAAGGTCACCGTCAAGGCGGTGGACGTGTCCGCACCGGTGCTGCCGGAGGTGGATGCCGAGTTCATCAAGAGCTTCGGCGTGAAGGGCGGTGACGTGGAGCAGTTCCGCAAGGACATCCGCGCCAACCTGGAGCGCGAGCTCAAGGGCGCCCTGATGAACCGCCTGCGCCGTGAAGTGGGCGAGCAGCTGATCGCCGCCTACGCCTCGGTCGAAATGCCGCCGCGCCTGGTCGACAACGAAGCCCGCGCCATGCTGGCCCAGCAGGTCGAGCAGATCCGCCGCAGCGGCCGCAACCCGGGCGAAATCCCGGCCGACGCCCATGAAGGCTTCAAGGACGCGGCCGCCAAGCGCGTGCTGGTCGGCCTGCTGGTCGGCGAAGTGGCCCGCCGCAACGACCTGCGCCTGGACCCCAAGCGCCTGAACGAAACCATGCGCCTGATCGCCTCGACCTATGAAGAGCCGGAGCAGGTCATTGAGATGTACCGCAACGACCCCCAGCTGATGAGTGGGCTGCAGAACCGCGTGATGGAAGAGCAGGTGATCGACTGGATCGCCGAGCGCGCCCAGCACACGGAAGAGCAGTTGTCGTTCCAGGACGCGATCCGCCAGTAAGCGGTCCGCGTTTTACGCCCCGCGCCCCGGCGCGGGGTCGTTCCCCCCAAAATAGGTGCCTCACAATGGACAACCGAACCACAGCCCTGAACATGGTTCCGATGGTGGTCGAACAGACCAGCCGCGGCGAGCGCGCCTATGACATCTATTCGCGCCTGTTGAAGGAGCGCCTGATCTTCCTCGTGGGCCCGATCGACGATCACATGGCCAACGTGGTGGTGGCGCAGCTGCTGTTCCTGGAAGCGGACAATCCGGAAAAGGACATCAGCATCTACATCAACTCGCCCGGTGGCGTGGTCACCGCCGGCATGGCGATCTACGACACCATGCAGTACATCAAGCCGGACGTGAGCACCATCTGCGTCGGCCAGGCCGCCTCGATGGGCGCGCTGCTGCTGGCTTCCGGCGCGGCCGGCAAGCGTTACGCGCTGCCGAATTCGCGCGTGATGATCCACCAGCCGCTGGGCGGCTTCCAGGGCCAGGCCACGGATATCGACATCCACGCCCGTGAGATCCTGACCCTGCGTTCGCGCCTGAACGAAGTGCTGGCCAAGCACACCGGCCAGTCGCTGGAGACCATCGCGCGCGACACCGAGCGCGACAACTTCAAGAGCGCGGCCGATGCGGTGGCTTACGGCCTGGTCGACCAGGTGCTCGAGCGCCGTCCGGAAGAGTCGATCACCCCGGCCTGATGTGCCGCCAGGCCGGGAAACCGGCCTGTTTCCGCAGGGTCGGGCTGGACTGGCGTCCTCCCGACCCTGTGCTATTCTCGAATCGAACCCCCGTTCAGCGGGTGGGGTAACTGGGTAAGCGAAGCATGAGCGAAGACCGCCAAGGTCGTTCCACGGAAACCGGCAAGATCCTCTACTGCTCCTTCTGCGGAAAGAGCCAGCACGAGGTGCGCAAGCTGATTGCTGGGCCGAGCGTGTTCATCTGCGATGAATGCGTGGAGCTGTGCAACGACATCATCCGTGAAGAGCTCGAGGAAAAGGCGCAGTCGGCGCGCAGTTCGCTGCCCAAGCCGCGCGAGATCCTCGAAGTCCTGGATCAGTACGTGATTGGCCAGAACCGGGCCAAGCGCACGCTGGCCGTGGCCGTGTACAACCATTACAAGCGCATCGAGAGCCGCCAGAAGAACGACGAAGTCGAACTGGCCAAGTCCAACATCCTGCTGGTCGGTCCGACCGGTTCGGGCAAGACCCTGCTGGCCGAAACCCTGGCCCGCCTGCTCAACGTGCCGTTCACCATGGCCGACGCCACCACGCTGACCGAAGCCGGTTACGTGGGCGAGGACGTGGAAAACATCATCCAGAAGCTGTTGCAGAAGTGCGATTACGACGTCGAAAAGGCGCAGCAGGGCATCGTCTACATCGATGAAATCGACAAGATCTCGCGCAAGAGCGAGAACCCGTCGATCACCCGTGACGTGTCCGGCGAAGGCGTGCAGCAGGCGCTGCTGAAGCTGATCGAAGGCACCGTGGCCAGCGTTCCGCCGCAGGGCGGTCGCAAGCACCCGCAGCAGGAATTCCTGCAGGTGGACACCAAGAACATCCTGTTCATCTGCGGCGGCGCGTTCGCCGGGCTGGACAAGGTGATCCAGGCCCGCTCCAACGATTCGGGCGGCATCGGGTTCGGTGCCAAGGTCAAGAGCTCCGAGCGCAAGCAGGAAGTGGGCAAGGTGCTGGCCGAAGTCGAGCCGGAAGACCTGATCAAGTTCGGCCTGATCCCGGAATTCGTCGGCCGCCTGCCGGTCGTGGCGACCCTGGAAGAGCTGGACGAAGCGGCCCTGGTCAGGATCCTGACCGAGCCGAAGAACGCCATCACCAAGCAGTTCAAGAAGCTGTTCGAGATGGAGCACGTGGAGCTGGAGTTCCGGCCGGACGCCCTGTCGGCCATTGCCCGCAAGGCGCTCAAGCGCAAGACCGGTGCCCGCGGCCTGCGTACCATCGTCGAATCGGTCCTGCTGGACACCATGTACGACCTGCCTTCGGCAGAAAACGTCAGCAAGGTGGTGGTGGACGAATCGGTGATCGAACACAAGTCCGAGCCCTACCTGATCTACCAGACTCCGCCGGCTCCTGAACAGAAGGCCGCTGGCGCTGAATAATCCATCAAGCATTTGAATTGATGGGATTTTTTCAGAGCATCTTGCATCTGGACGCCGATGGCCCCATAACGGGGCCATCGGCTTTTTTGTATCCGGGTGACGCTGCCCGGAGGCCATCCCCACTGCTCAACTGGAGCCCACATGGCCCGTTCCCCAACTGAGACTCTCGACCTGCCGGTACTGCCGCTGCGCGACGTGGTGGTGTTCCCGCACATGGTCATTCCGCTGTTCGTCGGCCGCGACAAATCCATGCATGCGCTGGAGCAGGCGATGGAGGCGGACAAGCGCATCCTGCTGCTGGCGCAGAAGTCGGCCGAGACCGACGACCCCACCGCCGCCGATCTCTACCAGGTCGGCACCCTGGCCCAGGTGCTGCAGCTGCTGAAGCTGCCCGACGGCACCATCAAGGTGCTGGTGGAAGGCCTGTCGCGCGTCAACGTCACCCAGGTCACCGAGCGCGACGGTTCGCTGCACGGCGTGGCCGAGGAAATCGAATCGGACGACGCGCGCGAGCCGCGTGAGGTCGAGGCGATCGCCCGTTCGCTGATGTCGCTGTTCGAACAGTACGTCAAGACCAACCGCAAGCTGCCGCCGGAGCTGCTGCAGACCCTGGCCGGCATCGATGAACCGGCGCGCCTGGCCGATACCATCGCCGCGCACATCAGCGTGCGCCTGGCCGACAAGCAGCGCCTGCTGGAAACCCTGCAGGTCGGCGACCGCCTGGAAATGCTGGTGGGCCTGGTCGACGGCGAGATCGACGTGCAGCAGATGGAGAAGCGCATCCGCGGCCGGGTCAAGTCGCAGATGGAAAAGAGCCAGCGCGAGTACTACCTCAACGAGCAGATGAAGGCCATCCAGAAGGAACTGGGCGACCTCGACGATGCGCCGGGCGAGCTGGAAGAGCTGGCGCGCAAGATCGCCGAAGCGGGCATGCCCAAGCCGGTGGAAGCCAAGGCCAAGGCCGAGCTCAACAAGCTCAAGCAGATGTCGCCGATGTCGGCCGAAGCGGCCGTGGTGCGCAATTATTTGGACTGGCTGCTGGGCGTGCCGTGGAAGAAGCGCACCAAGGTGCGCAAGGACCTCAAGGTTGCCCAGGACACCCTGGATGCCGACCACTTCGGCCTGGACAAGGTCAAGGACCGCATCCTGGAATACCTGGCGGTGCAGTCGCGCGTGAAGCAGATGAAGGGCCCGATCCTGTGCCTGGTCGGGCCGCCGGGCGTGGGCAAGACCTCGCTGGGGCAGTCCATCGCCAAGGCCACCAACCGCAAGTTCGTGCGCATGAGCCTGGGTGGCGTGCGCGACGAGGCCGAGATCCGTGGCCACCGTCGCACCTACGTCGGCTCCATGCCGGGCCGCATCGTGCAGAACCTCAACAAGGTGGGCAGCAGGAACGCGCTGTTCGTGCTGGACGAGATCGACAAGATGTCGATGGACTTCCGTGGCGACCCGTCTTCGGCGCTGCTGGAAGTGCTCGACCCGGAACAGAACAACGCCTTCAACGACCACTACCTGGAAGTGGACCTGGACCTGTCCGAAGTGATGTTCGTGGCGACCTCGAACTCGCTCAACATCCCCGGCCCGCTTCTGGACCGCATGGAAGTGATCCGCATCCCCGGCTACACCGAGGATGAGAAGCTCAACATCGCCATGCGCTACCTGGTGCCCAAGCAGCTCAAGGCCAACGGCCTGAAGCCGGAGGAGCTGGAAATCGAGGCCGACGCCATCCAGGACGTGGTGCGTTACTACACCCGCGAATCGGGCGTGCGCAACCTCGAGCGCGAAGTCGCCAAGATCTGCCGCAAGGTGGTGAAGGAAATCGCGCTGGGCGGTCCGGCGGTGCTGGCCAAGCCGGCCAAGGCCGGCAAGAAGGCGGCGGCGAAGAAGAAGGCACTGGTGGTGGTCAACGGCCGGAACCTGGAGAAGTACCTGGGCGTGCGCCGCTTCGACTTCGGCCGCGCCGAAGAGCAGAACGAGATCGGCCTGGTCACCGGCCTGGCCTGGACCGAAGTGGGTGGCGACCTGCTGCAGATCGAATCCACCCTGGTCCCGGGCAAGGGCGCGCTGATCCTGACGGGCCAGTTGGGCAACGTCATGAAGGAATCGGCCTCGGCCGCGCTGTCGGTGGTGCGTTCGCGCGCCGAGCGGCTGGGCATCGATGCCGAGTTCCTGCAGAAGCACGACGTGCACGTGCACGTGCCCGATGGCGCCACCCCGAAGGACGGCCCCAGCGCCGGCATCGCGATGGTGACCTCGTTGGTGTCGATGCTGACCAAGGTGCCGATCCGCGCCGAAGTGGCGATGACCGGCGAGATCACCCTGCGTGGTCGCGTCACCGCCATCGGTGGCCTGAAGGAAAAACTGCTGGCGGCGCTGCGCGGTGGCATCACCACCGTGATCATCCCCGAAGAGAACCGCAAGGACCTTGCCGACATTCCGGCCAACGTCACCCGCGACCTGAAGATCATTCCGGTGAAGTGGATTGAAGAGGTGCTGGACCTGGCCCTGGAAACGCCGCTGACCGCGCCCAAGCCAAAGAAGGATGGGCAACGCGTCACAGTGCGGGGCAAGAGCAAGACAGCATCCACAACGCGCGTCAAGCACTGACGCGCGCATGGGAAATGCCCGAAACCCGCGTCGTTATTGGCTTTTCAGCTTGCGCGGGTAGGGGTGCGCTGGTATAAAAGCACCACTCGCAAGTCAGCAGACGCTGACGGGTGCGAATCGAGAACTTCACTGGCGTCCGGCCACGTAGCGGGCCGGATGCTTCACTGTCGAACATGCGGAATCCCCGCCAAAGGAGCTGTACAGAATGAACAAGACCGAATTGATCGACGCCGTTGCCGAATCCGCTGACCTGACCAAGGCCGAGTCGCAACGCGCTGTCGATGCCGTCATCGCTGCTGTCACCAAGGCCCTGAAGGGCGGTGATGCGGTGACCCTGGTGGGCTTCGGTACGTTCCAGGTGCGCGACCGCGCCGCCCGTACCGGCCGCAACCCGAAGACCGGCGACACCATCAAGATCGCTGCGTCGAAGAATCCGTCGTTCAAGGCTGGCAAAGCCCTGAAGGATGCCGTAAACTAAGCGGCTTGCTGGGGTGCTTAGCTCAGCGGTAGAGCGTCTCCTTTACACGGAGAGGGTCGGGGGTTCGAAACCCTCAGCACCCACCATGCACCGCCAGTAAAAGTTTGAAATGTGGAGCGGTAGTTCAGCTGGTTAGAATGCTGGCCTGTCACGCCGGAGGTCGCGGGTTCGAGTCCCGTCCGCTCCGCCAGTTTCAACGGGGCCCCTGAGCAATCGGGGGCCTTGTTTTCTGTAACAAGGCTGTAGAGTCGACTGTTAGTAGGCCGACTTTGAAAAAATAAACGCGGAGCGGTAGTTCAGCTGGTTAGAATGCTGGCCTGTCACGCCGGAGGTCGCGGGTTCGAGTCCCGTCCGCTCCGCCAGTTACAAAAAATCCTCGAAAAGCAGTACTTCGGGGTGGGTTTTCTGAATATCTTCGGATATAATGAGCGCCTGCAAAGTTTCAAGCGCGGAGCGGTAGTTCAGCTGGTTAGAATGCTGGCCTGTCACGCCGGAGGTCGCGGGTTCGAGTCCCGTCCGCTCCGCCAATTCTTGAAGGCCCCTGGTGCAAACCAGGGGCTTTTCTTTTTGCTGCGATGCCCGGGCGCCGGGCGCCCCCTGTTGGGGAGTGGCGCGAAGCGGGGTACACTGCCGGATTCGCCAATCGGGCCTTGATTTCTCCCATGCTGCAGAAACTTCGCGACAAGACCTCGGGCTGGATCGTTACCGTGATCCTGGGGCTGCTGATGATTCCGTTCCTGTTCGTGATCGACTCCAGCTACCTGGGTGGTGTCGGCGCGCAGAACGTGGCCAAGGTGGCAGCGCCGCCGACCTGGTGGCGCTCGGCGCCGTCGTGGTGGCCGATGTCCTTCCTCTGGCAGCACCATGAAATCAGTGCGGAAGAATTCCGTACCCGTTTCGAGCAGGCGCGCCAGCAGGCCCGCCAGCAGCAGGGCGAGAACTTCGACCCGCGCCAATTCGAAAGCGCCGAGAACAAGCGCGCCGTGCTCGACCAGATGATCGATGAGAAGGTCGTGCGCCTGGCCGGCGAACAGTCCGGCATCGTCATCGGCGACGCCGCCGTGCGCGAAACCATCGCCTCCATCCCGGGCTTCATCGGCCCCGATGGCAAGTTCAACCAGGACCAGTACCGCCTGGCGCTGACCACCGGCAACCCGCCGCGCACCCCGGCGCAGTTCGAAACGCTGGTGCGCGAGAGCCTGCAGCAGTCGATCATTCCGCAGGCGCTGCAGGAATCGGGTTTTGTCACCAGCGTGGAGGCCGAGCGGCTGATGAAGCTGCTGGGCGAAACGCGTGACGTGGAAATCGCCGCGCTGCCGGAGCTGCCGGCCGATACGGCAGAAGTGACCGACGCACAGATCAAGCAGTGGTACGACAGCCACCCGAAGGATTTCCGCCAGCCGGAAACCGTGTCGCTGGAGTTCGTGGAAATCAACGCGGCCGCGCTGCCGCCGGCGGCCGCCGCCGATGAAGCCACCCTGCGCAAGCGCTACGCCGACGAGAAGGCGCGCTTCTCCACGCCCGAAGCCCGTCTTGCATCGCACATCCTGATCGCCGCCGATGGCAGCGACCCGGCCAAGCTCAAGGCCGCTGAACAAAAGGCCGCCGCACTGGCTACGCAGGCCAAGGCGCCGGGGGCGGATTTCGCCGCGCTGGCCAAGGCCAACTCGGACGACACTGGCTCCAAGGCCACCGGTGGTGACCTGGGCTGGGTGGAACGCGATTCCATGGTCAAGCCGTTCGAAGACGCGCTGTTTGGCATGAAGGCAGGCGAGGTGAGCGCACCGGTCAAGACCGAGTTCGGTTACCACGTGCTGCAGCTGCGCGAGGTCCGTGGTGGCCAGCAGCGTCCGTTCGAGGAGGTCCGCGACCAGCTCGCCGCCGAACAGCTCAAGGCCGACAACGAAGGCGCGTTCTCCGAACTGAGCGGCCGCCTGGTCGACCAGGTCTACAAGAACCCGACCTCGCTGCAGGGCGCGGCCGATGCGCTGAAGCTGAAGGTGCAGACCCTCGGCCCGTTCACCCGCGACACCGCCAGTGGCATTGCCGCCAACCCGGCAGTGCTGCGCGCGGCGTTCTCCGATGTGCTGGTGCAGGACGGCACCGTGAGCGACCCGATCGCGATCACGCCCGACCACAGCGTGATGATCCGCGTGACCGACCACAGCCCGGAACAGGCATTGCCGCTGGACAAGGCCCGCGACGGCGTGATCGCCGCGATCCGCGCCGACCGCAACCGCCAGGTCTCGGCCAAGGCCGCTGACGCGCTGCTGGCCAAGCTCAACGCCGGGCAGACCCTGCAGGCGCTGGCCGCCGAAGAGAAGCTGCAGCTCAGCCCGCTGCCGGGCCTGCCGCGCACCCAGCCGGTGCCGACCCCGGAGATCAACCGCGCCGTGTTCGCCGCCCCGGCCCCGGCCGAAGGCAAGCCGAGCTATGGCAAGGTCGCCGTGCAGGACCGTTACGTGGTGTTCGCGGTCAACAAGGTGACCCCGCCGAACCTGGCTGAGGTCCCGGCCGAGCAGAAGCAGCAGTTCAAGGAGCAGCTGGACCAGATAGACGGCATGGCCTCGGCCAAGGCCTTCATCCAGGCCATGCGCAAGCACTACAAAGTGCAGGTCGAAGAAGCCAACCTCTAAGGGTTGGCTGGCGTCCGCTTACGAAAAAGGCCCGGCAATGCCGGGCCTTTTTTTTGTTGCGCCTTATCCGCCTCAATCCTCGACGCGCAACACCGCACCGGGCTTGAGCACGCTGCTGCCGCTGAGGTTGTTCAGCGACAGCAGCGCCTTGAGTGGCATCCCGTAGCGCTTGGCAATCGTCCACGCAGACTCGCCGTTGCGCACGGTGTGGCGGCGCGCCTTGGGGCGGTCCGCGCTGGCAACGGCGCGGCTGGCGACCTGGGTCTGCGTACGCGGGCTGACCGTGTCCGGCACGGGCGCGTCAGCCTGGGCCAGCATCACCGAAGGGTCCACCGGCGCGTGGGTGGCCGGGGCCAGCACGGTCACCTGGCCGCTGGGGCGGCCCTTGCCGCTGGCCAGGGCCGGATTGAGCCGGGCGATGCGCGCCGGGTCCAGCGAGCGCTGTACGGCCCACTGCTGCACGCTGGTGCCGGCTGGCAGGGTGTGGCCCTTCAGCACCGGCACGGTGCGGTCCAGCGATGCCATCACCGCCGGCGTGGTTTCAGCGTTTTCCAGCACGCAGGCCAGCGCGTGCAGCTTCTCCACGTACGCGTAGGTCACCGGCGACAGCCCCGGCAGCTCGGCAGGGCGCGCGTTCTGCGCGTTCATGCCGGCCTTGCGCAGCGACTGCAGCACGCGGTATTCGCCAGCGTTGTAGGCCATGGTGGCCAGGCGCCAGTCGCCGCCGAACATCCCATGCAGGGTCTTGAGGTAGCGCACCGCGGCCTGGGTGGAATCGGCCGCCGACAGCCGGCCGTCGTAGCCGCTGGTCATCTGCACGCGGTGGTTCCTGGCGGTGGAGGCGATGAACTGCCACAGCCCGGCCGGGCCGGCCCCATTGCGCGCGTTGGGCCGGTAGCCGCTTTCCACGAACGGAATCAGCGCGAATTCAGTGGGCAGGTTGGCAGCGCGCAGCTCTTCGACCACATAGCCGAACAGCACCAGTGCATCGTCATCCTGGTTGGCCAGGCGCGAGGGCGCATGGGCGAACTGTTTCTGCCAGCGTGGGCTGGTGGCCTCGACGTCGCAGGTCGGCTCGGCCAGGCCATCGCGGAAACTGGCGAAGATGTCCTGGCCGTTGCGGACCGAAGCGGGGGGCAGGGCAGTACCGTCCAGCGGCAACTGCGACAAACCGGCCACGTTCTGCGACATCCCCGCACTCAGCGACTGGGCGCCCGCGGTGCCGGCGATGGCGATCGCCAGGCCTGCCGCGAGCGGCAACCATCGCCGACTCATGTTCGGAATCCGTCTTTCCAGCCCCGCAGACCTGCCAGGACATCGACTTCATCGGTGACGGGACGACCGAGGTGCTGGCTGACGGCAGCGCGGACAGCGGCGTTATCGGTTCGCAGGAACGGGTTGCATTCCAGCTCGCTTGCCAACGTAACGGGCAGCGTAGGGCGTTCATCGCGGCGCATGGCCAGTGCCTCCTCATGGCGTCGCGCGAGCGCGGCGTTGGCGGGGTCGACATGCCGCGCGAAGACGGCATTTGACACGGTGTATTCATGGCCGCAGCACAACAACAGGTGCGGCGGCAGGGACGCCAGCTTGTGCAGGGAAGCCAGAAGCTGGGGTGGCGTACCTTCGAACATCCGGCCACAGCCCAGGCTGAACAGCGCATCTCCGCTGAAAAGATGTTCAGCGCTGTGAAATGCGATGTGGGTCAGGGTGTGTCCGGGCACGGATACTACGTCGATCTCGAGCCCCAGTGCCTGAATGCGTTCACCTTCCCCTACCCGGCGGGTGGCGCCGGGAATGCGCGGATCGTGCGGGGCGATCACGTCCAGCCCCGCAAACCGGGCCTGCAGCTCCGCCACGCCGCCGATGTGGTCGTCGTGGTGGTGAGTGAGCAGGATCGTGTGCGGGCGCCAGTTCTGCTGCGCTGCGGCGGCCACCACGGGGGCCGCCTGGCCGGGGTCGACCACGATCGCGCGGCCGTCGTCGGCGACCAGCGCCCAGATGTAGTTGTCCGCGAATGCGGGTAGGGCAGTCAGTCGCATAGAATTGGACCATGCCCGCCGCGCCGAGCCCCCGTCAAGCTTCCGTCGCATCCTGGTTTGATACTGAACCGGCGCAGGCGCTGCGTGAGCTGGAGCGCAAGGCCCTGGAGCCGGTGCTGGCCTCGCACCCGCTGAACCCCTGGTTGTGGATCGCGCCGACCCCGGCCTGGCTGGAAGATGCCGCGCTGCCGGGGCAGGGCGTGCGCCTGCACCGCAGCGCGGGCGGCTACACCGGCGACGTTACCTGCTCGCTGCCGCTGCCGTTCCAGACCGAGAGCCTCAACGCCATCGTGCTGCAGCACGTGACCGCCCGCGACGCCGAGCAGCTGATCGCCGAATGCGAGCGGGTCCTGATGCCCGGCGGGCGGCTGTGGCTGTCCACGCTCAATCCGTTCAGCCCATTCCGCAGCCAGTGGCGCCGGCACGGGTTGGTGGTGCGCACCCCGCAGCGGCTGCGCCACACGCTGGAGCGGGCCGGGCTGGCCTGCGACGACCTGGCCTGGCTGGGCCCGATGTGGCACAGCCGCGCGCCCGAGCGCGGCAGCATCGCCGCCCTGCGCGCGGCCTGCCTGTTCACCGCCGAAAAACGCACCCTGGCCCTGCCAGGACCTACGCCACTGCCGGTTCGCCGTTGGCACGGCACCGTGGCGACCTGATCTGGAGTTGTATTGAAAACCATTGAAATCCACACCGACGGTTCCTGCCTCGGCAATCCCGGCCCCGGCGGCTGGGCCGCGTTGATGCGCTACAAGGGGCACGAGCGCGAGCTGAGCGGTGGCGAAGCGCACACCACCAACAACCGGATGGAGCTGATGGCCGCCATCTCCGGCCTGGAAGCACTGACCGAACCGTGCGAGATCGTGCTGTTCACCGATTCGCAGTACGTGCGCCAGGGCCTGACCCAGTGGCTGCCGGGCTGGATCCGCAAGAACTGGAAGACCGCCGGTGGCGACCCGGTCAAGAACCGCGACCTGTGGGAGCGGCTGCATGCGGCCACCCAGAAGCACAGCATCGACTGGCGCTGGGTGAAGGGGCATTCCGGTGACCCGGACAACGAGCGGGTGGATACGCTGGCGCGCGACGCCGCGATCCGGATCCGTGCCGCCGGCCCGGTACACTAAGCCCATGCGCCAGATCATCCTCGATACCGAAACCACCGGCCTGGAATGGCGCAAGGGCAACCGCATCGTCGAAATCGGCTGCGTGGAACTGCTCGAACGCCGCCCGAGCGGCAACAATTTCCACCAGTACCTCAAGCCGGACTGCGAGTTCGAACAGGGCGCGCAGGAAGTCACCGGGCTGACCCTGGAGTTCCTGGCCGACAAGCCGGTGTTCGCGCAGGTGGCCGAAGAATTCCTGGCCTACATCGACGGCGCCGAGCTGATCATCCACAACGCCGCGTTCGACCTGGGCTTCCTGGATTACGAACTGTCGTTGCTGGGCGACCAGTACGGGAAGATCACCGACCGCTGCACGGTGATCGATACGCTGAAGATGGCGCGCGAGCGCTATCCGGGCCAGCGCAACTCGCTGGATGCGCTGTGCAAGCGGCTGGGCGTGGACAACGCGCACCGCCAGCTGCACGGCGGCCTGCTCGATGCGCAGATCCTGGGCGATGTGTACATCGCCCTGACCTCCGGCCAGGAGGAAATCGGCTTTGGTTCAGCCGATGACGTCCGCCCGGGTACGGCACACGCGCAGGCCTTCGATACCAGCCGCCTGTTGCCGCGCCCGCGCGTGGTGGCAACGGCCTCGGAACGGGAGGCGCACGAAGCGCGCCTGGCCAAGCTGCGCAAGAAAGCCGGGCATGCCATCTGGGATGGCCCGAAGGTGGAAGAGGCCGTCGCGTAGAGGCATCACGACCAACGGTCGTGATCTACCCCGGGCACGGACCGTCGAATGCGGGTATGTCACGACCGTTGGTCATACGCGTATCCCGGTAGGTCACGACCGTTGGTCGTGACGGGCATCCCGGTAGGTCACGACCGTTGGTCGTGACGGGCATTCCGGTAGGTCACGACCGTTGGTCGTGACGGGCATTCCGGTAGGTCACGACCGTTGGTCGTGACGGCTGCCATCAATGGCAACGCACCAGAATCACCGTGATGTTGTCCGACCCGCCCCCATCCAGCGCCGCGGCCACCAGCGTATCCACGCACTCCTGCGCGCTGGCGTCGTCGTAGGCCAGGGTGCGGGCGATGCCGGTGTCTTCCACTTCCTCGGTCAGCCCGTCGCTGCACAGCAGCAGCTGCATGCCCGGGCGCAGCTCGCCGGCGGTGGTGGCCACGTTCAGGTGGGCCGGATCGGTCACCCCCAGTGCCTGGGTCACCACGTTGCGGTGCGGGTGCGCGCGCGCCTCTTCGGCCGTCAGGTTGCCCTGCGCCACCATTTCCTGCACCACGCTGTGGTCCTGGCTGAGCTGTGCCAGCTTGCCGTCGCGCCACAGGTAAGCGCGGCTGTCGCCGACCCAGGCCACTTCATAGCGGTTGCCCTGGACCCGGGCGGCCACCACGGTGGTGCCCATCGGCAGGCTGTCGTTGCGGCGGCGCGAGGTGCGGATGATTTCCTCATCGGCCACCCGGATCGCGTGCGCCAGCGTGGCGCCCTGGCGGATCTCGCGCACGATGGTCTCGCGCGCCAGCGCGCTGGCTACTTCGCCACAGGCGTGCCCGCCCATGCCATCGGCCACCAGCCACAGTGACAGCTCCCCGTCCCCGTAGTAGGTGTCCTCATTGAGATCACGGCGCAGGCCAGGGTGGGTCAGGTGTCCGAATTCGATCATGGAGGTGCGCAGGCCAGGAGTGTCATTGCTGAGGGATAACGGCATGATCGCGGCCCTGCGGACATCCGGCAAGGCATCGATACAGAAGAAATTCATCGGAAGCGCGGGAATGGCTTGCCGTCGGCGGCTCCTGACCGTATTATTCGCTCCCCGGTTCGCCGGGGACCATCTGGAGAGGTGGCAGAGCGGTTGAATGTACCTGACTCGAAATCAGGCAGGCGTTTATAGCGCCTCGGGGGTTCGAATCCCCCCCTCTCCGCCAGACACGCAAAAAAGGCCGCCCTTTGGGTGGCCTTTTTTGCGTCTCTGACGTTCGAGGGGGGGATTGCAACGGCGCGTAGCGCCGTTGCCCCCGCGATGCTTCCTCTCCCCGCCCCTGTCGGGGCAGCCCCTCAACAGAGGGGCTTGTTACGGCGTTGGGGTGTGCGAACGGTGAGGGGCGGGCGCTGCGCTTCGCTGGGTTCGCTAGACTGGTCTCATTCAAAACGGAACATCCCCCCTATGACCGCTGAAATTTCTGTTCCCGTGTCCTTTGGCGAATTGCTCGACAAGATCTCCATCCTGCAGATCAAGTCCGAGCGCATCAGTGATCCGGGCAAGCTGGCCAACATCCGGGCCGAGCTGAGTGCGCTGGAGAAGACCTGGATGGCGCATCCGGCCGGCGGCACGGATATCGCCAAGCTGCGCATGGAGCTGAAGGACATCAATGAGCAGCTCTGGGATATCGAGGACAACATCCGGCTGAAGGACCAGGCCGCTGAGTTCGATGAGGCGTTCGTCGCCCTGGCGCGCAGCGTCTACCAGAAGAACGACACCCGCGCCCGGATCAAGAAGGACATCAACCTGGCGCTGGGCTCGGTCTACGTCGAAGAGAAGTCCTACAAGGATTACAGCGGGCGCGGCTGATCGGCCACGTAGCGTTCGAAGGCGGCAATGCCGTCGTCGACCGTGATCAGCTGCATCACGTCATCGAACTCGATCTTGGTGCCCCAGTTGAGTTCGCTGGCCGGCTTGCCCAGGAACTTCCGCGCCGCGTCGTCATAGCGGTCCACGCAGTAGCGGCGGTCCGAATAGGGGCCACTGCGGTGCGGGTTGCTGGCCGCGTGCAGGCCCAGCACCTTGGTGCCCATCGCGTTGGCGATGTGCATCGGGCCCGAATCCGGGGTCATCACCAGCGCCGCGCGGGCCAGCAGGGCCGGCAGCTGCTTGAGGGTGTCCTTGCCCACCAGGTCCAGCGCGGGGGTGGTGAGCTGGGCCTGGATGGCGTCGGCCATGCCGCGCTCCAGTTCGCTGCGGCCCCCGCACAGCACCACCCGCCAGCCGCGTGCAACCGCATGGTTGGCCACTGCCGCGTAGCGGTCGGCATACCAGTTGCGGCGTACGTGGCTGGAGCAGGGCGAGATCATCAGCACCGGCCGGCCATCGTCCTGCCATTGCGCCTGCGCCCATTCCACCGCCGCCGGCGGGATCGCCAGGTCCCAGCTGACCTCGGTCTGGCGGATCCCCAACGGTTCGCAGAAGCTGCCGATCGCATCCAGCACGTGGATGCCGGGGCGGTCGGGGATGCGTTCGTTGATGAAAAGACCGTGCAGGTCCTTGGAGCGCGCCTTGTCGTAGCCGATCCGGCGCACCGCGGGAACGAACGCCGACAGCACATTGGCGCGGAAGGCCACCTGCATCTGCAGCAGCGCCTCGAAGCGGCCCGGCGGCAGCGACGCGCGCAGGGCGCGCATGCCGGCCAGGCCGGTCTTCTTGTCGTAGGCATGGAACACCACGCCCGGCAGGCCGTCCAGCAGCTTGTGCCCGGCCTTGTCGATGATCCAGTGCAGCTCGGTCCCCGGCCGTGCCTGCTGCAGGGTGCGCACCAGCGGCACCACGTGGGTGACATCGCCCAGCGCGGACAAACGCAAAAGACACAAGGAAGAGGACGCTGATGCCATGGTGTTGTTAGACTCGAAGGAATGGTCGCATTCGACGCCACTGAAGCGCTGACGCCCTGCCGCGATGGACGCGGCATGGGTGCCATTCTGTTCGACCGCGAACGGCTGCGGCAAGCCGAGATGAGCCTGTTCTCCCCGGGCCACTGGGGTGACCGGGCGCGCCCGGTCGGCGATGGTGGACGGGGCGGGGCCTGGTTCGTCGATGCGCCGTTCGGCCATTGCGTGCTGCGCCAGTATCTGCGCGGCGGCATGGCGGCCAAGCTGAGCCACGACCAGTACCTGTGGCGGGGCGCCAACCGCACCCGCAGCTTCGCCGAGTTCCGCCTGATGCGCGCCCTGCGCGCGTTGAAGTTGCCGGTGCCGCGCCCGATCGCCGCGTTCTACATGCGCGAAGGCATGCGCTACCGCGCGGCGATCCTGATGGAACGCCTGGAAGGCGTGCGTTCGCTGGCCGACCGCGCGCTGGTGGCCGGGCGGGGCGCACCCTGGGAAGAGACCGGCAGGCTGATCGCGCGTTTCCACCGCGCCGGGCTGGACCATGCCGATCTCAACGCCCACAACATCCTGTTTGATGCCAACGGCCACGGCTGGTTGATCGATTTCGACCGTGGCGTGCAGCGCATCCCGGCCACCGCCTGGCGCGAGCGCAACCTCAAGCGCCTGCACCGGTCGCTGGTGAAGCTGCGCGGCGAGCGCAGCCACGACGAGGTCGAGAAGGACTTCGCGCGCCTGCGCCGGGCCTACGACCTGGCCTGGAACCGGGGCTACTGATGGACTGGGCACTGCGCTTCATGGGGGTCGGCAACGCGTCGGCCGTGCAGCTGGGTTCGCCGATGGCGGTGATCGAGCGCGGTGGCGAGCCATGGCTGACCATCGACTGCGGCGGCGAGGGGCTTACCGCTTACCTCGCCCAGTACGGGCGCATGCCGGAGGCGCTGTTCGTCACCCATGTGCACCTGGACCACGTGGCCGGCTTCGAGCGGCTGTTCGTGGATGCCTACTTCTCGTCGCAGCGGCGCGGCCGCATCCGGCTGTACGTACCCGCCACCGTGGTGCCGCTGCTGCACCGGCGCGTGGCCGATTACCCCAACGTGCTGGCCGAAGGTGGCGCCAACTTCTGGGATGCCTTCCAGCTGATCGTGGTGGGCGAAGCGTTCTGGCATGACGGCGTGCGCCTGGAAGTGTTCCCGGTCCGCCACCACTGGCCCGAAACCGCCTACGGCCTGCGCCTGCAGGGCGCGCTGGTGTGGAGCGGCGACACCCGCCCGATTCCGGAAATGTTGGCGCGCTACGCCGGCGACAACGAACTGATCGCGCACGACTGCGGGCTGCACGGCAACCCATCGCACACCGGCGTGGACGATCTCGAACGCGAATACAGCGCCGAACTGCAGGCGCGGATGATGCTTTACCACTATGCGAGCGAGGCCGATGGCGAAGCGCTGCGGCAGCGGGGGCATCGGGTCGCGATGCCGGGCGAGTGCGTGGCGTTGGCCGAGCCAACGGCTCCCAGGCCCACGGCCTGATCAGCCAAACGTGGAATGGACCGCCCAAACGGGTGACGGCCCCGCCGGCTGACCTCGGCGCCCGCGTCGATCGATACCGTTGCTGCCTTCCGGCCCTGGCGGGATTTTCGACCTAGCGTCGCGAGGGGCCGACGGGGCCGCCATAGAGACGTTGCACCGAAGTGCAGTCACCCAGTATAGCGCGGCGTAGCCAAGCGCGGTAGATCCGCAAGCGCGGTAGATCCGACTGTTAGTCGGATTCGGCACTTGGCGCAGAACCTCCCAAGTAGCGACACGCCGCGCGTGTCCCCGACCCACCCTGACCACCTCGTAACCCCCAACACGCTTTTGGCCCCCATCCTGCGCCCCATCCCCTAGAATCGCCCTCACCGTAGAGCGGGGCGCTGCCCCGCCGCACGCACCCCAGGAGGAACGGCCTCCCCCATACCGGGCAACAATGACCAGGACGACCTGGCCCCATAAGGAGGGCCACATGGCCTGGATCTATCTGCTTGTTGCTGGTGTTCTGGAAATCGTCTGGGCGTTCTCGATGAAGCAATCCGAGGGTTTCACCCGGCTCACCCCGTCGCTCATCACCTTCGCCGCCATGGCTGCCAGCTTCTGGCTGCTCGCCCTGGCCATGCGCACGCTGCCGCTGGGCACCGCCTACACGATCTGGACCGGCATTGGCGCGGTCGGCGCGTTCATCGTCGGCATCGTGTTCCTCGGCGAGCAGGTCAGCGCGATGCGCATTGCCGCGGCGGTGCTGATCGTGAGCGGGCTGGTGCTGATGAAGGTGTCGAGCGCGTAACGGCGGAAGGAGACGGCGGGTTCAGCCTTGAACCCGCATCTCCCGCCAGGCCGAACGCAGCACCCGCAACGCTGAGCGCAGGAACATCACCAGCAAGGCGGCGGCGATCAACAGGTCCGGCCAACCCGCGCCGAACGCCCACACCGCGAGCGCGGCCAGCAGCACCGCCACGCCCTCGAAAATGTCATTGCGCGAGCATTCCCACGCCGAGGCCATGTTGACGTCGCCGTTGCGGAACGGATTCAGCAACCACAGGCACACACCGTTGGCGGCGAGGTTCAGCGCACCGGCAATGCCCATGCCTTCAAACAGCGGCACGGCCGGGTGGGTGAGCCGCCAGCCGATCTGCACGGCTACGGCAATGGCCGCGCAGAGAATCAGCAGCCCTTTCAACAACGCCACCCGTGCCTTGGCCTGCATCGATGCGCCGACCACGGCCAGGCTGATCGCGTAGGTCAGTGCGTCACCCAGGTTGTCCAGGCTGCCGGAGAGCAGGGAGGAGGAATGGCTCCACCAGGCCGCGGCCGCCATCATCACGAAGGTGGCGAGATTGATCGCCAGGACGATGCGCAGGACGCGGCGCTGCTTCGCCTGAAGGGTGGCGACATCGACGATTTTTCCGCAGCCGCAGCAGTCGGACATGGGGGTAGGGGATCTGAAGGGGGTACCCCATTGTAGAGCCACGCCATGCGTGGCTTCGCGGTGCTGGGCGGAGGGCAGCCACGCAGGGCGTTGCTCTACCTGCCGGACGGTGGACGTCCGCGTCGCGAAGAGCGATAGGCGCAGGTTGGTCTGCGCCCCGCTGAACTGGTGCGAAAAAAGCGAGAAATGGGGCATGAGCCACCTGCCAGCAGAATGCTGGTCTGCCTTGGCAGGCACCATTACGACAGTCGGGTGCGCAAGGACGGCTACCTGCCGTGCGATCTGGTGAACCAGCTGGAGGCTTCGCTCGCCAGCACGTCAGTGATCGAGACGCACCGGCACATGACGGCCGTGGTCAGCGCGAGCGATCGGGATGACGGCCATGGAAACAAGGTCCGCGACAGGGCGATCCTGGAGCTGCAGGCTCGTAAGCCGAGAGCTGAGGTCTACTTCGTGGTTGCGAAGGGAGACTTCATCCGGCCCAAAAAGCAACAAAGCCCCGGATCGGGGCTTTGGCTTGTACACACCTCCCCGGATAACAGAAAAGGCCGGCGGCAGGGGCATGGGCAATCAGTCCCCGGATAACAAAAACGGCCGACGGCACTGACTGCAACGGGATGCTATCTCGTGTCCGGCGACATGGTAATGCATGAAAATGTGGAAGTGAGCTGCATTCATGAGGACAGGCTAAGGCCCAACTGGCCTCCTGTCCTGGATCAGCAGGCCGAGCGCCATGTCCACCGCATCCAGTCCGGGGCCATGCCCTTCGACCACTACTCCTGTAACGGTGAATCCGAGCGTGGCGTAGAACGCCTGCGTGTGTTGGCTGGTACCCAGAACGACCCGGTGGGCACCCATGGCGCGCGCCTGAGCCAATCGCGCCAATGCGAGCGCCCGTCCCAAGCCCTTCCGGTGGAAGGCCCGGTCCACCATTCCCCAGCAAAATGTGGCAGTGCCGTCTTGGTCAAAGTCCAGGCCGCCACAAGCAACGAGCCTTCCCTTGTCTTCCAGCACGAAATAGTTGGCCAATTGTTCCGGCTGCTGAAGGTACCTAGCGAAATCCGCGCGTTCATGGGCGCCGAAATACGTAGGGACGTTGCTGTCGAACACGCTCAGGCACGCGGCGACGTCGGCAGACTGGAACGGTCTCATCCCTTGATCACCTGCACACACGGCATTGGTTCGTCGGACATGGGGAGGGCAGCCACGCAGGGCGTGGCTCTACGAAAGGGGCACCCTTCGGGCGGCGTTGCTTGTCCGGCGGGTTGGTCGATCTTGGCACGTCGTGGGCGGTTCCGTTGCGGGGGATTGCGGGGCCCATCCATGGGCCCCGCCCCAACGCGCGCTCGGCGCGCGTTGGGGCCAGCCATTCGGCTGTCCGGATTCGCTCCGGGCGAATCCGTCGAACCCCGTCCGCGTGTCTCGTCCACCGACTCTCCGCCGGGCAAACGCAAAAGGCCGCCCATTGGGCGGCCTTTTGCGTTTGTCTGGCGGAGAGAGGGGGATTCGAACCCCCGAAGCGCGGTTTAGACGCTTACACACTTTCCAGGCGTGCTCCTTCAACCACTCGGACACCTCTCCGGACCTGCTGCATTGACGCTGCAGGGGCGCAGATTCTAGCCGGGGAATGCGATTGGCACAAGCACCACGATCACCCGGCTGGGGGGCTGGACAGGCGTGGCACAATGGACGTCCCGATGAAGACGGTGGCCTGATGTCCTATCTCGTCCTTGCCCGCAAGTGGCGTCCGAAGCGTTTTGCCGAGCTGGTAGGCCAGGAACACGTGGTCCGTGCGCTCAGCAATGCGCTGGACAGCGGCCGGGTGCACCATGCATTCCTGTTTACCGGCACCCGAGGGGTCGGCAAGACCACCATCGCGCGCATTTTCGCCAAATCGCTGAATTGCGAGCAGGGCACCAGCGCCGATCCCTGTGGCCAGTGCCCGGCCTGCCTGGATATCGATTCCGGGCGCTATATCGACCTGCTGGAGATCGATGCCGCGTCCAACACCGGCGTGGATGATGTCCGCGAGGTGATCGAGAACGCCCAGTACATGCCCTCGCGCGGCAAGTACAAGGTCTACCTGATCGACGAAGTGCACATGCTGTCCAAGGCGGCATTCAATGCGCTGCTGAAGACGCTGGAAGAACCGCCGGAACACGTGAAGTTCCTGCTGGCCACCACCGACCCGCAGAAGCTGCCGGTCACGGTGCTGTCGCGCTGCCTGCAGTTCAACCTCAAGCGGCTTGACGAGGACCAGATCCAGGGCCAGATGACCCGGATCCTGGCCGCCGAAGAAATCGAATCGGACCCGACCGCGATCGTGCAGCTGGCCAAGGCCGCCGACGGCAGCCTGCGTGATGGCCTGTCGCTGCTCGACCAGGCTATCGCCTATGCCGGTGGCGCGCTCCGCGAAGACGTGGTGCGCACCATGCTGGGCACCGTGGACCGCACCCAGGTGGCGGCCATGCTCGAGGCCCTGGCCGACGGCGATGGCGTGCGCCTGCTGCAGGTGGTGGCCGCGCTGGCCGAATTCTCGCCCGACTGGAGCGGCGTGCTGGAAGCGCTGGCCGAAGCCCTGCACCGCATCCAGGTGCAGCAGCTGGTGCCCGGCGCCCAGGCCGACGGCGACGGCATCGATGCCGCCGCCTTCGCCCAGCGCCTGCGCCCGGAAGTGGTGCAGCTCTGGTACCAGATGGCACTCAGTGGCCGCCGCGACCTGCACCTGGCGCCCAGCCCGCGCGCCGGCTTTGAAATGGCCGTGCTGCGCATGTTGGCGTTCCGCCCGGCCGCTGCGGTGCCGCCGGTGCCGCGTGACCCGGGCACCGGAACCGAGGTGGGAAGTGGTTCGCACGGTGTCGGGCAGGGTGGCATGGCCGCCGCGCCGGCCGCCGTCGCCGCGCCCGTCGCCGCCGCCGTGGCCGCACCTGTGGCCGCTTCGGCACCGGCGGCCCCTGCGGCGCCCGTGGTCGCCCCGGCCGCGCCGAAACCGACACCTGCACCGGCAGCAGAACCCGCCGCCGAAGACGATCTGCCGCCGTGGCACCAGGCCGGCAGCGACGAGCGTGATGAAGCGTTGGCGGTGGAACTGGCCAGCCCCGACGCCGCCATGGCCGCGCCGTGGGAAGCCCCGCCGGTACGCGCGCCCGCGCCCGTCCAGGCGGTGGCACCCGCGCCGCGCCCGCAGGGCATCGCCATCAGCCCGTCGCCTGCGGTCGGCAATGCCGGTCCGGTCGCGCTGGCCTCGGCTGAAACCTGGCTGGAACTGGTCGCCCAGAGCCAGCTGAATGGTCCGTCGCGGCAGCTGGCCGCACATGCGGCCTTCATCGGGTTCCAGCATGGCGTCTTGAAACTGGCCGTATCGCCCGGATTTGAGTACCTGTGTTCGGACCGTTCGCTGGCGGCCCTGACCGAGGCCCTGTCGGGCCCGCTCGGGATGACCCCGAAGATCGTGATCGAACATGGCAACGCCGAGGCCGAAACGCTGCACCAGCGTTCCGACCGCCAGCGTGGCGAACGACAGCAGGCGGCCGAAACCGCCTTCATGGCCGACCCGTCGGTGCAGCTGCTGATCCAGCAGCATGGCGCCCGGGTCGTGACCGATTCCATCCGTCCTTTTGATGAGTAACACGACATGCGCGGCAACATCGCCCAACTGATGCAGCAGGCCCAGAAGATGCAGGAAAACCTGCAGAAGGCCCAGGAAGAACTCGCCAAGCTGGAAGTCACCGGCACTGCCGGCGGCGGCATGGTCAGCGTGACCCTGACCGGCGCCAAGGAGTGCCGCAAGGTGCGCATCGATCCGTCGATCCTGTCCGATGCGGAAATGACCGAAGACCTGGTCGCGGCCGCCTTCAACGACGCCTCGAACAAGATCGATGCCGAATCCAAGAACCGCATGGGCTCGGCCACGGCCGGCATGCAGCTGCCGCCCGGCATGAAGCTGCCGTTCTAAGCGTGAGCCTGCCCCTGCTCGAACAGCTGATCGAGGCCTTCCGGGTACTGCCCGGGGTGGGTCAGAAGACCGCCCAGCGCATGGCCTACCACGTGCTGGAGCGCGAGCGCGAGGGCGGCAAAAAGCTGGCCGAGGTCCTGGCCAAGGCGATCGAGCGCATCGGCCATTGCGCGCAGTGCCGCGATTTCAGCGAAACCGAAATCTGCGCGGTGTGCGCCAATGGCAGCCGCGAACGCCAGCAGCTGTGCGCGGTGGAATCGCCGGCCGACCGGCTGGCCATTGAAACCGCCACCGGGTTCCGCGGCGTGTACTTCGTGCTGCAGGGGCGGCTGTCGCCGCTGGACGGCGTCGGCCCGCGCGAACTCGGCCTGGACCAGCTGGAAGCACGGCTGGGGCAGGGCGAGGTGCAGGAGCTGATCATCGCCACCAGCGCCACCGTCGAAGGCGAGGCCACCGCGCATTACCTGGCGCAGCTGGCGCGCGCCCACAAGGTGCGGCCCAGCCGGCTGGCGCAGGGCCTGCCGCTGGGTGGCGAGCTGGAATACGTGGACCGCGGCACCCTCTCGCACGCGTTCGGCACCCGTACCGAAGCAACCTGACCACCGGCGTTGCCGGCAACCTTCAAGGTGACCCATGTCTGAAGACACCCTGTTCGGAAAGATCATCCGCCGCGAAATTCCGGCCACCATCGTCTACGAAGATGACGAGGTGCTGGCGTTCAAGGACATCGCGCCGCAGGCGCCGGTGCACGTGCTGTTCATTCCCAAGAACGAAGCCATTCCCACGCTGGACGACGTGCAGCCCTCGCAGGCGCACCTGATCGGCAAGCTGGCGTTGGCGGCGGCAGCGTACGCACGCCGCGAGGGCTTCGCGCAGGATGGCTACCGCATCGTCATGAACTGCCGCGAGCACGCAGGGCAGACGGTGTTCCATATCCATCTGCACCTGTTGGCCGGCGCGCCGTTGGGGCACTTCGGTACGCCGAGTGCATGAAAAAAAATCGCCCCGAAGGGCGATTTTTTTTTACCACCAACCCCAACCGCGGTAGCCCCAGCCGGGACCCCAACCCGGGCCCCACGGGCCATACGGATAGACCGGCACCACATCCACCTGGCGCTGTTCCGGCCACAGGTAGATCACGTCGGCCTCCAGCTTGGGCAGGCGGTACTCGTAATCGCCGATGCGGGTGTTCTCGTAGCCGGCGATCTTGCCGATGAAGGTCACGTCGCGGCCTTCCTCGAACACGGCCGGATCGTAGAAGCCGGCACGGCAGGCCACGAAGCGGCCATCGCTGGCGTCATTGGAGCTGGTGTTCGGGCGGCCGCTGCCATTGAGCGGGCGCGACAGCAGCTGGAAGCAGGTCTGGCCCTGGCCTGGGGTGGTTTCGATGATGCGTCCGCCCCAGCGGACCGGCGTGCCCACCTGCTGGGTGGCGACCGAATCGCGTGGGCTGACCACGCTGAACTGCCCCTGCAGCGGTTTGGGGGCCGTGGCACAGGCGGCCAGCGCCAGCGACGCGGCAAGGGGAAGCAGGATCTTGACGTTCATGAGGTTGCTCCGGTGGACGGGCGATGCCTGTGCAGGTCACGCACGAGTGAAGGGTCGAGCTCAGCGCCAGCGTAGCGCGCGTGAACGAAACGCTGGCTGAGCGGAATCAACGCCGGGTCGGGACGTTGCCGGTGGACGCGCTGCGCCCACTCCGTGGCGGTTTCCGCAGGTTCCCGGGCCAGGCCATGCCGCGCGTAACGCCGCCCCAGCCGGTGCCAGGCCCGCAGCAGGGGATCGCGCTCGCGCTCCCCTCGGGCCAGCAGCCATGCCATCCAGCCTAGCGCGCCGCCTGCGAAGGCAATGAAAATGCCAACCAGCTGCGCCGGCTCCAGCTTGTCGATGCCAAGGGGACGCAGCAGCTGCTGCTGGCGGTTGGCGTCGAAGGACAGCACCAGGTCGTTCCAGCTGCGGCGCAGGAAATCGCCCACCTGGCCCAGCTGCAGCCAGCGGCCTTCCAGGGTGGTGCCGGCGCCGTCGCCCAGGCGGTCTTCCAGCGTGTCATAGATGCGCTCGGGGGCGACCGCCGCGGTCGGGTCCACCCGTACCCAGCCGCGCTGCGGCAGCCACACTTCGGCCCAGGCATGGGCATCCATGCGCCGCACCACGTAGTAGTTGCCATAAGGATTGCGCTGGCCGCCGGCAAAGCCGGTCACCACCCGTGCGGGAATGCCGGCGTTGCGCATCAGCACTACGAACGAAGAACTGAAGTGCTGGCAGAAGCCGGCCTGCTGGTCGAACAGGAACTCGTCCACGCTGTGCCGGCCCGGCGCCGGCGTTGAAAGCGTGTACGCGAAGCGCGAGCGGATCCAGTCCAGCGCCCGCGCCACGATGGCCGCATCGTTGCTGCCCGCCTCCTGCCGCCACTGCCGGCCCAATGCCGCCGTGCGCGGGTTGAGGTCGGGCGGCAGTTGGAGTGCCAACTGCCGCTGGAACGCGCTGAGCGGCTCGGTGTACGCCGCCGCCGGGGCCGACTGCAGCCGCCAACGGGTGAGTGCCGACAGGTTGCGATCGCTGCGCAGGCTGTAGGTGCCATCCAGCGTGGTGCCGGCCGGTGCCTGCAGGGGCAGGTCCAGCGCCACCAGCTGGCGGCGGTCGGTGGGCTCGTAGTCGATCTGGTAGTCCCAGCGCGCCGCGCTGCGGGTCACCGGCGGTGGCGGGCGTCGCTCGCTGTAGGGATCGCGGTCCCAGCGCCGACCGTCGAAGCGGGTCATCACCGGCCCGCGCCAGTAGCGCTGCTCAGGCGGGGGCGCGGCACCGATGAAGCTCACCCGCAGCGCGGTGGCGTCATCGGCCATCAGGTCCAGCCACTCGGAGGGTTCCATGTGGTCGGACAGGCCGGGCTTGCCCACCGCGCGGTCCGGCAGCCCCCACAGCGGCTCGCTCAGTCGCGGGAACAGCCAGAACGCGGCCAGCGCCAGCGGCAGGCCCAGCGCCACCAGCTTGCCCACCCCGCGCAGCTGTTCGGCCAACGCGGCGCCGGGCGCATGCCCTTCCGCGCGGGCCAGGCGCTGCAGGGTGAGCAGCGTGGCCAGCGCCGCCAGTACCGCCAGGCCCATGGTCAGCGGGCCCTGGTCGAGCAGGAACGCAGCGAACGGGGCGAACAGCGCAAAGCCCAGCAGGCTGCGCGCATCGCGCAGGCTGCGCAGCTCGCTGGATTTCACTGCCAGCATCGCCGCCAGCAGCGCACAGCCGGTATCGCGGCCCGGGCGGGCGCCCATCTGCCAGTAGATCGCGGCCAGCATGCCCAGCACCAGCAGCACGCGAACCGGACCGGGCAGCACGCGTTGCCCGGACACCAGAGCGGTGAGCACCGCCGCCACGGCGAACACGCTGGCCAGCAGCGGCGGCAGCTGCAGCAGCAGTGGCACCAGGGACAGCGCCGCGCTGGCCAGGGTCCAGCGGCGGGCGGCGGGTGACAGCAGCGGGGCGGAAGGGTCAGCCATGCGGCATCAGCGCCAGTGCGCGTTGGCAGAGGTGGTGGTGGCTGCTGCCCTGGCCGGGACCCAGCGGCAGTTGGCCGGGGAGCTGCAGCGTGTAACGGCGGCCTTCGCGTTCGGCCAGGTCGACCCAGCGCGCCAGCCGCGAGATCTTCATTTCCAGCGGCAGCGGACCCATCTGCCGCCAGTCCAGCAGCACGTCCACGCCCAGCGGCCTCTCGTACTCGCGTACCAGCAGCGTGTCGCGGCGTGCGGAGTGCTTCCAGGAAATGCTTCGCTGCGGGTCGCCCGGCCGGTAGGGGCGCAGCTGGTGCAGTTCATCGCCACTGGCATGCACGCGGGTGTGCAGGGGGTCGCCATCGCCCTCGGGCAGCGGCGGTGGCTGCTGCTCGGGCGCGGCGTAGACCAGCAACGGCGTGTCGGGCCACACCCATGACCATGCCCGCACCAGCCCCAGCGGCTGGGTGGTGGAAATGCGGATGCGGTCCACGTCCACCCAGCCGCGACGCGTGGTGGGCAGCAACAGGTCCACTTCGATCTGGTCGGTATCCACCAGGTGGCCGTAACCCTGGCTGTCGCCCAGCGCCAGCACCAGGCCGCGACGCACGCGCGTATCGGCACGCGACAGGTTGATGCGCAGGCGCAGCGTGGCGCCGGCCACCACCGGTTCGGCCGACACCGCATCGATCTGCAGGCCCGACAACTGCAGGTGCGCGCTGAGCGCGCTGGCAACGGCCACCGTGGCCAGCAGCAGCGCCAGCAGCAACGCCGGGTTGTTGTTGTAGTTCAGCGCGCCCAGCAGCATCGTCCCCAGCAACAGGGCCACGAACAGGCCGAAGCGGGTCGGCAGCACGTAGATGCGGCGGCGGTCCATGCGGCGCGGCAGGCTCTCCGGCTGCCGTGGCCGGGCCATCAATACCAGCCTGCGCCAGCGGTCTCCCCAGCCGCTGCGCACTCAGTCCACCGGAACGGTCTGGAGGATGGCGCGGGCCAGCGCCGGTCCGGTGCTGGCCTCGGCTTCGGGCACCAGTCGATGTCCGGCCACAGCGATGAACAGCGTCTGCACGTCTTCGGGCACCACGTGGGTGCGGCCCAGCAGCAGGGCATGTGCTTTGGCCGCACGCAGCAGCGCCAGCCCCGCGCGCGGCGACAGGCCGACCCGCACGCCGGCGTGTTGGCGGCTGCGCGCGAGCAGTGCCTGTACGTATTGGATCAGCGCTTCGCTGGCATGCACCTGGCTGACTGCCTCGCGCAGGGCACGCACCTGGTTGTCATCCAGGCAGGCGGTGGCCTGTGCGATCAGGTGGCGGCGGTCGGTGCCGCGCAGCAGCTCGCGTTCGGATTCGGGGTTGGGATAGCCCAATGCAAGCCGCAGCAGGAAGCGGTCCAGCTGCGAATCGGGCAGCGGGAACGTGCCCGAAAGATCTACCGGGTTCTGGGTGGCGATCACGAAGAAGGGATCGGGCAGTGGATGGGTCACGCCATCAAGGGTGACCTGCTGCTCGGCCATTGCTTCGAGCAGCGCGCTCTGCGTGCGTGGCGGCGCGCGGTTGATTTCATCGGCCAGCAGCACGTGCGTGAAGACCGGGCCGGGATGGAACTGGAACTGGCGACTGGCGGCCTCGTAAACCGAGACGCCGAGCACATCGGCGGGCAGCAGGTCCGAGGTGAACTGCACGCGCTGGAATCCCAATCCCAGGCTGGAGGCCAGCGCGTGGGCCAGCGTGGTCTTGCCCAGGCCGGGCAGGTCCTCGATCAGCAGGTGCCCACCGGAGAGCAGCGCGACGAATGCCAGGCGGACTTCATGGGCCTTGCCCAGCACCAGCCCATTGACCTGGTCCTGCGCGTTGCGCAGGGACTGTCGCAGTTCTTCGGGTAGCATGGCGGGCACGCGGGGCGAAGTATCCATGTCCGTCTCGTGTCGATGATTCCTTCGATTCTATAGAGCAATGCAGGGCGAACAACGCGCACGCACAATTTTTTTGGTGTTGTGGACGCTCATCACGGCCGTCAAGCTCGTGGTGGCCGCGCGTCTGCCCTTGTTCGTGGACGAAGCGTTCTATTGGCAGGAAGGCCAGCACCTGGCCGCCGCCTATTCCGATCTGCCCGGGCTGACCGCCTGGCTGGCACGCCTGGGCGTGGAGCTGGGCGGCAACCACGTGCTGGCGCTGCGCCTGCCGTTCCTGGCGATCGGCGCGATGCTGCCGTGGCTGGTCTCACGCATCGCTACCCGCTGGTTTGGCGCGGTGGCGGGCTGGCAGGCAGGCAGCCTGACCGTGTTGATGCCCCTGTCGGCCACGCTGGGCATGCTGGCCGTGCCCGATGTGCCGATGGCGCTGGCGGCGGTGCTGTGCCTGGATGCCGGCGCGCGCCTGCTGCGCAACGTCGATGCGGCGGCGGCGGTGAAGCTGTCGTTGGGGCTGGTGATCGGCGCGCTGAGCCATTACCGCTTCATCGGCGTGATCGTGGTCGGTTTCATTGCCCTGCTGCTGTTGCCGCAAGGGCGGCGCACGCTGCGTGATCCGCGCGTGTGGGTCGCGCTGGCGGTGGGCGTGATGGCCTGGCTGCCGCTGCTGGCGTGGAATGCCGATAACCAGGATGCCGGCCTGAAGTTCCAGGTGGTCGAACGCCACCCGTGGGCATTCCAGTGGAGTGGCCTGTGGTTCCTGGTGATCCAGCCGATGCTGGTCACGCCGATCCTGTGCATCGCGATGTGGAAGGTGGCGCTGGCCGGCACCCGTTCCGGCGGTGGCGCGCGCGCGCAGTGGCGCTACTTCGGCCTGGTGGGGGCGGTTTCCACGCTGGCAATTTTTGCGCTGGGTTTCTTCACCGACGTGGAGCGCATCAGCTTCCATTGGCCGCTGCCTGGCTACCTTGCGCTGCTGGTGGCGGTGCCGGTGGTGCTCAATGGCTGGCCGCGCTGGCTGCGCCGCACCGGCTGGTGGCTGGCCGGGGCAGGGCTGGCACTGGCGTTCTCCTATTACCTGATGGCCTCCAGTCCGGGCCTTCGCGAGCAGCTGGCCGGCGACAAGTATTACCCGCGCAATTTCGCCGGCTGGGCGCCGCTGGCCGATGAGGTGCGCAAGGAGCTGGCGGGCATGCCGCCGGGCACGCGCGTACTGGCCGGCAACTTCAAGGTAGGGGCCGAGCTGGGCTTCCAGCTGCGCGATCCACGCATTGAAGTGCTGCGCCACCCGCTCAACGACAAGCACGGCCGCACCGCGCAGCTCGGCCTGTGGGGCCTGCTGCACGATGGCCAGCGCGATGGGCCGATGCTGCTGGTGCTCTCGCCCAGTGACCAGCGCTACCGCGACCTGCTGGAGCGCTACCACGACATCTGCGCGCAGGTGGGCCCGTTGCCGCCGCCGCGCGTAGTCAGCCAGGACCATGGCTACCAGCGCTTCCTGCTGTTCAAGCTGCCCGCGCAGCGCATCGATGGCCCCTGCGTGACCCCGGCCATGGCCTGGGTGGATGCGCCCCTGCAGGATGAGAAGGTGGCCGAGCGCATGGAAGTGCGCGGGTGGGCGTTCAAGGACGGCGTAGGGCTGTCGCGCGTGGAGCTGTCGATCGATGGCCAGCCGGTAGGCGATGCGGTGTACGGTCGCGCGCGTGACATCACGGCCGCGTGGAAGATCTCCACCGATCCCCAGCACCCGCACGTGGCCTTCGATGCCACGCTCGACACCCGCCAGCTCGCGCCGGGCAAGCATTGGCTGGGCATGACGCTGTATGGCAACGATGGCAGCGTGGAGCAGTGGCAGGAACAATCTTTCATCGTTCCGGCACGCTGATCGCCTGGATCGGCGTCAGGGCAGGGTGTAGCCAGCCTGCCGCAGCAGCCCGCCGAGGGCGATCAGCGGCAGGCCGATCAACGCGGTCGGGTCGCGGTTGTCGATCGCCTCGAACAGCGTGATGCCCAGTCCCTCGCACTTGAAGCTGCCGGCGCAGTCCAGCGGCTGCTCGGCCGCCACGTAGCGGGCAATCTCGTCCGCGCCCAGTGCCCGGAACCGGACCTCGGTCAGGTCGCAGGCCTCCAGCATCTGGTCATCGCGGACCAGGCAGATCGCGGTATGGAAGGCCACCGTCTGCCCGGACATCGCCGCCAGCTGCGCGTGCGCCCCCGGCACATCGCCAGGCTTGCCCAGCGGGGTCCCGTTCAGGTCCGCGACCTGGTCCGAGCCGATCACCCACCGCCCCGGGTGGCGGGCGGCCACCTCGGCGGCCTTGGCCCGCGCCAGCCGGACGGCCAGCGCACGCGGCGCTTCGCCGGGGGCGGGAGATTCGTCCACCTCCGGCCGCGCCGTCTCCAGCGGCAGGCCCAGCCGTTCCAGCAGTTCACGGCGGTAACGGGAGGTGGAGGCCAGCAGCAGGGGAAGCATGCGACAATACCAGGGTGACAGGGGTGGGCGGCACTCTACCGCACGCCCTCGTGTCGCGGGTAATTGACAACCGCCGGCGGCATCCTTAACATTCAGCGGCTTATGTCCGCGAACGTGCCCGAATTGCTGGATGCCTGGCGGATGGTCGCAGCACGAAGGTGCTTCGACGGTCAGGTAGAACTGGCAGAAATGACCCGCCTGCAAGGCCTTGTTGCCGATACCGAGGGCAAGTGCACGTTTGCGCTTGAATTCGGCCACGACGACATCCTGCGGGTATCCTATGTGGACCTGACCATCGATACCGCGCTGCCGCTGATCTGTCAGCGCAGCCTGCAGCGCTTCCTGCTGCCGGTGTCGGTCAAGCAGCGGCTCGGCCTGATCCGCAGCGAAGACGAAGAGTCGTCGCTGCCGGAAGAGTACGAGGCGATGCTGGTGCCCGAAGACGGCAGCCTGCGTCCGCTGGACCTAGTCGAGGACGAACTGGTCCTGGCCGTGCCGGTGGTGCCGCTGTCACCCGAGGGTGAAGCGGTGGACCGGGACTGGGCACCGACCGAAGAAGAACAGAGCAAGGCCAATCCGTTCGCGGCATTGGCGGCGCTGAAGAAACAATAGCAGCCGGATTGTCGTCGGCGGCTGCGGCGAAAGCGAAGACTGTGCTGGGCGCTGGCGTCCTGCGCGACGATACGACGAAGCAAAAACGAACCGAGTTTGGAGCAATCCCATGGCTGTGCAGAAATCCCGTGTTACCCCGTCCCGCCGCGGCCAGCGCCGTTCGCATGACGCCCTGAGCGCCAAGCAGCTGTCCACCGACCCGACTACCGGCGAAGTGCATCTGCGTCATCACATCACAGCTGACGGTTTCTACCGCGGCAAGAAGGTGATCACGACCAAGTCGAACTCGGCCGTCGAAGAAGATTGATCTGTGTGAGGGCCGCTGCCCGGTCGGGCAGCGGCCTTTACCCTTTCTTCCGTTACAGGAAATGCAATGAGCAAGCGGATCTACTCGAGGATCGCGGGCACTGGTAGTTACTTGCCCGAAAAAGTGTTGACCAACCAGGATCTGGAGAAAATGGTCGACACCAGCGATGAGTGGATCCAGACGCGCACCGGTATCCGTGAGCGGCACATCGCCGCCGACACGGAAACCACCAGCGACCTCGGCTACCACGCCGCGGTACGTGCGTTGGAAGCGGCCGGTATCGACGCTTCCGAGCTGGACATGATCGTGGTGGGAACCACCACCCCCGATCTGATCTTCCCGTCCACCGCGTGCCTGATCCAGGCCAAGCTCGGTGCGAGCGGCTGCCCTGCCTTCGACGTCAACGCCGCCTGTTCGGGCTTCGTGTTCGCGCTGGGCGTGGCCGACAAATTCATTCGTTCCGGTGATGCCCGCCACGTGCTGGTCATCGGTGCGGAAACCCTGACCCGTATCGTCGACTGGAACGACCGCACCACCTGCGTGCTGTTCGGCGATGGCGCGGGCGCGGTGGTGCTCAAGGCCGACGAAGACACCGGCATCCTGAGCACCCACCTGCATTCGGATGGCAGCAAGAAAGAGCTGCTGTGGAACCCGGTGGGCGTCTCGGCCGGCTTCGGCGAAGGCGAGCAGGCCCGCGGCGCGATCCTGATGAAGGGCAACGACGTGTTCAAGTACGCCGTCAAGGCGCTGGACTCGGTCGTGGACGAAACCCTCGACGCCAATGGCATGACCAAGGCCGACCTGGACTGGCTGATTCCGCACCAGGCCAACCTGCGCATCATCGAAGCCACCGCCAAGCGGCTGGATATGTCGATGGACCAGGTCGTGGTCACCGTGGACAGGCACGGCAACACCTCCTCCGCTTCGGTGCCGATGGCGCTGGACGTGGCGGTGCGCTCGGGCAAGGTGCAGCGCGGCCAGCTGCTGCTGCTTGAAGCCTTCGGCGGCGGCTTCACCTGGGGTTCGGCGCTGCTGCGTTATTAATACGTTAATCGGTTCACACGAAACGGCCCCGATGGGGCCGTTTTGCATTTCTGGAGGTGTGTCATGGTCGAACCCATTGTCATCGAGGGTCAGCGCGCCTGGCTGAAGCAGTACGGTGAAAGCAGCCGCGCGGTCGCGCTGGGCCTGCTCAATTTCGTGGCCAACCGCTTCCAGCTGGACGCGCTGCGCCCACCGCCGCACCGCGGCGGTGACGCCGCCCGGGAAACCGAAGCGCGGCGCCTGGCCGAACTGCAGGCGCAGGGGGTGAACGTGCCGCACGTGATCGGCAGCGGCCATGCCTCGCTCGTGCTGGGCGACAACGGCAGCTCCTTCAACACCTGCCTGCGCCAGGCCGACGATGCCGGCCGCGACGCACTGGTGTCGGCGGCGATGGAGGCCATCGTGGCCGCCCATGCCAAGGGCGCCTATTTCGGCCAGCCACTGCCGCGCAACCTGACCTGGGATGGCCGGGCCATCGGCTTCATCGATTTCGAGGAAGATCCGCTGGAAGTGATGGACCTGGCCCAGGCCCAGGCCCGCGACTGGCTGATGTTCGGCTATGGCGTGGCCAAGTACTACGAACACCGCCCCGAGCAGCTGCAGGCGCTGATGGCGGCAGCCATGGATGGCGAAGACGCCCCGGTGCTGGCGCATGCGCACGAGGTCTCCGGCCGGCTGCAGCGCCTGGCCCGCTACAGCATGAAGATGGGGCGCTCGGCGCGCGCGCTGGCGCACGCCATCGTGATCGTGCACGGGGCGACCACGCTGGGCATGTTGATGTTGGTGGCGATCTGCTTTGATTTCTTCAGCGATGGCGACCTGGACATTCTGCAGCTGTTTGTTTGAGGGCGTGCCGACCAGCGGTCGGCACCTGCCGGGGGCTGGTCAATACGCGCCAGTACAGACGAAGCGCGGTATTCCCCCTTATCATTCGCCGTTCGATTTTTGCAGGCGGAACTCCGCGTGACCGATTCCAATCTCGCTTTCGTGTTCCCCGGCCAGGGCTCGCAGTCGCTGGGCATGCTGGCTGAACTGGCTGAACTGCACCCGCAGGTGCGTGAAGCGTTCACCGAAGCCTCCGATGGCGCCGGCGTGGACCTGTGGGCGCTGTCGCAGGGCGGCCCGGAAGAGATGCTCAACCGCACCGAGTACACCCAGCCGGCCCTGCTGGCCGCCAGTATCGGCGTGTGGCGCGCGTGGCAGGCCGTCGGCGGTGCCCAGCCGGCCGTGCTGGCCGGGCACAGCCTGGGCGAGTACACCGCCCTGGTGGCCGCCGGCGCACTGTCGCTGCGTGACGGCGCGCATCTGGTGCGCCTGCGCGGCCAGCTGATGCAGGATGCCGCCCCGACCGGCGTGGGCGCCATGGCCGCCGTGCTCGGCGCCGAAGACGCCCTCGTCAAGGAAGTCTGTGAACAGGCCTCCGGCAGCCAGGTGGTGGTGCCGGCCAACTACAACTCGCCCGGCCAGATCGTCATCGGCGGCGATGCCGCTGCCGTCGACCGCGCCTTGGCGCTGCTGGCCGAAAAGGGCGTGCGCAAGGCCGTGAAGCTGGCCGTCAGCGTTCCCTCGCACACCCCGCTCATGCGTGAAGCCGCCAACCGCCTGCAGGAAACCATGGCTGGCCTGGCCTGGCGCGTGCCGGCCTTGCCGGTGGTGCAGAACGTGGATGCCCGCGTGCACGACGGCATCGATGCCATCCGCACCGCCCTGGTCCAGCAGTTGTACCTGCCGGTGCAGTGGACCGGCTGCGTCGAAGCCCTGGCCGCGCGCGGCGTGACCCGCGTGGCCGAATGCGGCCCCGGCAAGGTGCTCAGCGGCTTGATCAAGCGCATCGACAAGGGCCTGGATGCGCGCACACTGTCCACGCCCGCCGACTTCGAGACGGCCCGCGAGACCTGGGCCGCCTGATGACTTTCGATCGCGTTCGCCACGTGCCAGCCCCCGGGCCGGCGCTGCGGACCGGTCCCGTTCGAGGAAACTGAGCATGAGCAAGCCCCTTCAGGGTGAAATCGCACTGGTGACCGGCGCCAGCCGTGGCATCGGCGCGGCGATCGCCGATGCACTGGCCGCGCAGGGCGCGACCGTGATCGGTACCGCCACCACCGAATCCGGTGCTGCCGCCATCGGCGAGCGCCTGGCTGCCGCAGGCGGCCACGGCCGCGCGCTGAACGTGACCGACCCGGCCGCGCTCGAGGACGTGCTGGACGGCATTGCCAAGGAATTCGGTGCCATCACCATCCTGGTCAACAATGCCGGCATCACCCGCGACAACCTGCTGCTGCGCATGAAGGACGAGGACTGGCAGGCCATCCTCGACACCAACCTGACCAGCGTGTTCCGCACCTCCAAGGCCGTCATCCGCGGCATGATGAAGGCGCGCAAGGGCCGCATCATCAACATCGCCTCGGTGATCGGCGTGACCGGCAATGCCGGCCAGGCCAATTACGCCGCGGCCAAGGCCGGCATCATCGCCTTCTCCAAGTCGCTGGCCAAGGAAATCGGCTCGCGCGGCATCACCGTCAACGTGGTCGCGCCGGGCTTCATCGATACCGACATGACCAAGGCGTTGCCGGAAGAACAGCGCACCGGCCTGGTCAAGTCGATCGCCCTGGAACGCCTGGGCGAGCCGTCCGACATCGCCAATGCGGTGGCGTTCCTGGCCGGTCCTTCGGCCAGCTACATCACCGGCGAAACCCTCCATGTGAACGGCGGCATGTACATGCCGTAAGCATGTGGTGCAGGGACTGCACCGCAAGTGGTTGATCCAAATGGAGTTTTGCAGCCATGCAAGGCCCCTGCGGTTTCCACTACACTATCCCACGGCCATCGCCATTTGATGGCGTCACTTTTTGAACCACTACTCCATCTGGAGCGATATCCAATGAGCACCATCGAAGAACGCGTCAAGAAAATCGTCGTCGAACAGCTTGGCGTCAAGGAAGAAGAAGTTGTCACCACCGCATCGTTCGTCGATGACCTGGGTGCCGACTCCCTGGACACCGTTGAACTGGTGATGGCGCTGGAAGAAGAATTCGAGTGCGAGATCCCGGACGAAGAAGCCGAGAAGATCAGCACCGTCCAGGCTGCGATCGACTACGTCAAGGCTCACGTCAAGGCGTGATGTCGGGCGGCTTGCGCGCGGTAGTGGTGCTTACCGCCACCGCGTGCAGCAAACCCATGGGGCCGCGCTTGCGGCCCTGTGCTTTTGAGCGTTACACCGCGTCAACCCCGCACTACCCGGGTCAGGAGAATCTGCAATGAAGCGTCGCGTCGTCGTTACCGGCATGGGCATGGTCTCGCCGTTGGGCAATGATCTGGCCACCAGTTGGAAGGGCATCACCGAAGGCCGTTCCGGCATCGGCCCGCTGACCAACGTTTCGCAGGCTTACCTGGACCGTTTCACCACCAAGATTGCAGGTGAGGTCAGGGACTTCGACATCACCGCCGACAACGAACAGTTCGGCAAGTTCCGGGTCAGTGGCAAGGATGCCAAGAAGATGGACCCGTTCATCCATTACGGCCTCGGTGCCGCCTTCATGGCCTTGAACGATTCGGGCCTGGAGATCACCGACGGCAATGCCGAACGCATCGGCGCCATCGTCGGCGCGGGCATCGGCGGCCTGCTGGGCATCGAGGAACAGACCATCGAGTTCCACGAGGGCAAGAAGATCTCGCCCTTCTACGTGCCCAAGACCATCATCAACATGCTGCCCGGGCAGCTGAGCATCATCACCGGGTTGAAGGGACCGTCGTTCTCGGCGGTGTCGGCCTGCGCCACCTCGAATCATTCCATCGGCACCGCCATGCGCATGATCCAGTACGGCGATGCGGACGTGATGGTGGTGGGCGGCGCCGAGCGCGGCTCCTCGCCCACGGCGCTGGGCGGCTTCTGCGCCATGAAGGCGATGAGCACCCGCAACGACGCCCCGGCCGAAGCATCGCGCCCGTGGGACAAGGAACGCGACGGCTTCGTGCTCGGCGACGGCGCCGGCATCCTGATCCTGGAAGAGTACGAACACGCCAAGGCCCGTGGCGCGCGCATCTATGCCGAGCTGGCCGGTTTCGGCGCCAGCTCCGATGCGTACCACATGACCGCCCCGAGCGAGAACGGCGAAGGCGCCGCCCGCTGCATGACCATGGCCCTCAAGGATGCCGGTGTTACCCCGGACCAGGTGGGCTACCTCAACGCGCACGGCACCTCCACGCCGCTGGGCGACCTGGGCGAAACCATGGCCATGAAGACCGCCTTCGGCGACCACGCCTACAAGATGATGGTCAGCTCCACCAAGTCGATGACCGGCCACCTGCTCGGCGCCGCCGGCGGCGTGGAAGCCATCTTCTCGGTGCTGGCGCTGCGCGACAACATCATTCCGCCCACCATCAACCTGCACGAAGCGGGCGAGGGCTGCGACCTGGATTACGTGCCCAACACCGCACGCGAGGCCAAGGTGGATGTGGTGATGTCCAACGGCTTCGGCTTCGGCGGCACCAACGGCACGCTGGTGTTCAAGCGCGTCTGAGCGCGCCACCCAACGTCACCGCACCGGGCCGCCATCTTGGCGGCCTTGGTGTATCTGGCCCCCGCACTTACTTTGGTTGCCCTGCCATGTTCCAGACCCGCCTGCTGCCCGACACCACCGACCTGCTTGCGCTTCAGCGGCTGGCGCCGGAACGTTACCCGCTGCTGATGGAATCCACCGCCTCGGGCACCGCGCAGGGGCGCTGGGACCTGCTGCTGATGGGCAACGGTGAATCGCTGGCGTTGCATGCCGATGGCGTGGTGCGCGACCGCGACGGTGCCGCGCATGCCGGCAGTTTCCTCGACGTGCTCGATGCGCACTGGCAGTCCCTGCGTCTGCCGCGCGAAGAAACCGGCCTGCCGTTCCGGGGCGGCTGGGCACTCATGCTCGACTACGAACTGGCCGGCCAGATCGAAACCGTGCTCCACCTGCCGGCGCGCGCCGACGGCCTGCCCAGTGCACTGGCCCTGCGCTGTCCGGCCGCCGTGCTGCACGACCGCGTGCTGGGCCAGTTCCACGCCGTGTGCGAAACCGACCACGCCGACCAGCTCGACACCCTGCTGCAGGACCTGGCGGCCACCGCCACGCTGCCGCCGCTGCCGCAGTGGCAGCCACCGGCGCAGATGGAAGAGGACGCGCCCACGCGCTTCACCGACGGCGTGGGCAAGGTCATCGAGTACCTGCGCGCCGGTGATGTGTTCCAGGTGAACCTGTCGCGGCGCTGGGTCGCGCATTTCGATGACACGCTGTCACCGCAGGCGCTGTACGCGCAGCTGCGCGTGGCCAATCCGGCGCCGTTCGCCGGCCTGTTCATCGCGCAGGGCAGGGCAGTGGTGAGCTCCTCGCCGGAGCGCCTGGTCTCGGTGCATGGCGATGACGTGCAGACCCGCCCGATTGCCGGCACGCGCCCGCGCTTCGCCGGCGACGACGATGCCGAACGCATCCGCGAACTGGTCGGCCACCCCAAGGAGCGCGCCGAACACGTGATGCTGATCGACCTGGAACGCAACGACCTGGGCCGCATCTGCACCGCCGGCAGCGTGGAAGTGGATGAGCTGATGAGCGTGGAAAGCTACGCCCACGTGCACCACATCGTAAGCAACGTGCGCGGCCGCCTGCGCCCGGGCGTGAGCCCCGGCCAGGTGATTGCCGCCACCTTCCCCGGCGGCACCATCACCGGCTGCCCGAAGGTGCGCTGCATGCAGATCATCGCCGAACTCGAACAGACCGCGCGCGGCGCCTACACCGGCGCGTTCGGCTGGCTGAACCGCGATGGCGACCTGGACCTGAACATCCTCATCCGCACTGCCGAGGTCGCCGGCAGCCACGCCGCCTTCCGCACCGGCGCCGGCATCGTGGTCGATTCGGATCCGGCAAAGGAGCTGGACGAAACCCGCGCCAAGGCCCGCGGCCTGATGCGCGCGCTCGGCCGCCAGGAATGAGCCAAGGTATGCTGTAGGGCGAACGCGTAGGGACACGCCATGCGTGTCCGCGCTGAAACGATAAACCCGTAGAGCCACGCCCTGCGTGGCTGCACCACCCACCGAGGAATGCATGGCAGGCGTAAAACGAGGTTGTCTAACGGTCCTGACGGTATTGCTGCTGGGCGCACTTCTCCTGGCCGCCGCCGGCGCATGGTTCTGGCACAGCCAGAGCGGCTTCGCCGACACCGCCATCAGCCCCGACCAGCCCAGCGTCGTCATCGCCCCGGGCGATGGCCTGCAGACTGTCGTGCGCAAACTGCGCGACGCCGGCGTGGATGAAGGCAACGACACCCAGTGGCAGCTGCTCGCGCGCCAGCTGGACGCCGCCGGCAAGCTCAAGGTCGGCGAGTACGCGCTGGACCCCAAGCTCACCCCGCGCGAACTGCTCACCCGCATGCGCCAGGGCCGCACCCTGCAGCACCGTGTCACCATCGTGGAAGGCTGGAACATCCGCCAGCTGCGCGCCGCGCTCAAGCGCGCCGATCCGCTCATCCACAAAACCGACGAACTGGACGATGCCGCGCTGATGAAGACGCTCGGCTTCCCCGGCCAGCACCCGGAAGGCCGCTTCCTGCCCGAGACCTACGTCTACCAGCGCGGCGATACCGACCTGGACGTGCTCAAGCGCGCCCACGCCGCCATGGAAAAGGAACTGGCCGCCGCATGGGAAAGCCGCGCCGACGACCTGCCGCTGAATTCCCCGTATGAGCTGCTGATCCTGGCGTCCATCATCGAAAAAGAAACCGCGCTGCCCAGCGAGCGCCCGCAGATTGCCGGCGTGTTCGTGCGCCGCCTGAAGATGGGCATGCGCCTGCAGACCGACCCGACCGTGATCTACGGCATCGGCAGCAGCTACGACGGCAACATCCGCAAGCGCGACCTCACCACCGATACGCCGTACAACACCTACACGCGCGCCGGGCTGACCCCCACCCCGATCGCCATGCCGGGCCGCGACGCCCTGCAGGCCGCCGCACGCCCGGCCCCGGGCGATGCGCTGTACTTCGTGGCCGTCGGCGATGGGAGCGGCGCGCACGTGTTCTCGGCCAACTACACCGACCACAACGCCGCCGTGGCGCGTTACCTGCAGCAGCTGCGCCAGCAGCGCGCCCAGCCGCAGGCGGCACCGCAATGAGCCCCGCACTGCGCCGCCACCCGCGGTTCATCAGCCTGGAAGGCGGCGAGGGCGCGGGCAAGACCACCGCGCTCAACGCCATCCGCGCTGCCCTGCAGGCGCAGGGCTGTGAGGTGGTGCTCACCCGTGAACCCGGCGGCACCCCGCTGGCCGAGCGCATCCGCGCACTGGTGCTGACTCCGGATGCGGAAATCGCCGCCGAGCCGCTCAGCGCCGAAGCCGAGCTGCTGCTGGTGTTCGCCGCCCGTGCCCAGCACGTGCGCCAGGTGATCGAACCGGCCCTGCGCCGAGGCTGCTACGTGCTCAGCGACCGCTTCACCGATTCCAGCTACGCCTACCAGGGCGGCGGCCGTGGCCTGGAGCCGGCGTGGATCGCCGAGCTCGAACGCCGCGCGGTGGGCCTGCTGCCCGGCCTGACCCTGCTGCTGGATGTGGACGTGGCCGTGGGCCGCGCCCGCGCCAACGGCCGCGACCTGTGGCCGGACCGCATCGAAAGCGAGCAGGACGATTTCTTCCAGCGCGTGCGCGCGGTGTTCCGCGAGCGCGCCACCCAGGACCCCACGCGGTTCCGCCTGATCGACGCCAGCCAGGACCAGGCCGGCGTGGCCGCCCAGGTCGTGGATGCCATCAACGCATACCTCACCAAGGAGGGCGGTAATGGCTGAGTTTTCCCCCTGGCAGCAGCGCGCCTATGACCAGACCATCGCCGCGCTCGACGCTGGCCGGCTGGGCCATGGCCTGCTGATCTGCGGCCCGGCCGGGCTGGGCAAGCGCGAGGTGGCGCTGCGCATGGCCACCCACGTGCTGACCCGGGGCGAGCCGGCCGCGGCCCAGCGCGCCGCCCAGCTGATCGCCGCCGGCACCCACCCGGATCTGCAGCTGGTGTCGTTCATTCCGAACAAATCCGGCGACAAGCTGCGCACCGAGATCGTGATCGAGCAGGTGCGCGAGATCTCCCAGAAGCTCTCGCTCACCCCGCAGTACGGCATCGCCCAGGTGGTGGTGGTGGACCCGGCCGACGCCATCAATCGTGCCGCCTGCAACGCCCTGCTCAAGACCCTGGAAGAGCCGCAGCCCGGCCGCTACCTGTGGCTGATCAGCAGCGACCCGGCGCGCCTGCCGGCCACCGTGCGCAGCCGCTGCCAACGCCTGGAATTCAAACTGCCGCCGCGCGAGGAAAGCCTGGCCTGGCTGCAGGCCCAGGGCCACAGCGAAGCCAGCGCCCGCGAAGCGCTGGACGCTGCCCGGGGCCACCCCGGCCTGGCCGACGACTGGCTGCGCAACGACGGCCTGGCCCTGCGCCGGCAGGTCGCCAGCGATCTTGAGGCACTGGTGGCCGGGCGCGCGGGCGCGGTGGAACTGGCCCAGCGCTGGACTGCCGATGACCACGCCGCGCTGCGCCTGCGCCACGCCGCCGATCTGGCGTTGGCCCAGGCCACCGGGGGCGGCTTGACCGATCCCGAGCGATTGCACAAGCTGGGCGCCTGGTTCGACGCCGCCAACCGTACCCGCGATCTGTTGCGCACCACCGTGCGCGCCGACCTGGCGGTGGTGGAATTGTTGTTGGCCTGGAACAAGGTCAACGAGCGGCACGCAAAGGGGAATAGAGCATGAGCGCCACCAACGCCCGCCAGGGCATCCTGTCGCTGGCCGTCAAGGACAAAGCGTCGCTGTACAGCGCGTACATGCCGTTCGTGAAGAACGGCGGCATCTTCGTACCCACGCCCAAGCGCTACTTCCTGGGCGACGAAGTGTTCCTGCTGCTGACCCTGCCCGACTCCAGCGAGCGCCTGCCGGTGGCCGGCAAGGTGGTCTGGGTGACCCCGGCCGGCGCCCAGGGCAACCGCGCGGCGGGCATCGGCGTGCAGCTGGCCGATGGCCAGGAAGGCGAGAACGTACGCAACAAGATCGAGACCGCGCTGGCCGGCACCCTGAACTCGGACAAGCCCACGCACACGATGTGAAGAAATTTACGCAAACCCGTTGACGCGAAATTTTGCCGCCCTATAATGAGCGGCTCAGCAGCATCGGGCGGTTAGCTCAGCGGTAGAGCATTGCCTTCACACGGCAAGGGTCGCAGGTTCGAACCCTGCACCGCCCACCATGATTCAGTCAAAAAAGCCTCCGGAAACGGGGGCTTTTTTGTTTGTGTTCGCAGTTCCGGTTTCTGATTGGGTGCAAGCAGGACGAAGCCACCTTCGCTCATCGGTCGGACTGGCTGAACGACGTCCCGGAGATCAACCATCGCTAGAACCGGAACAGCATGTCGTCCTGGCGCTCCTTCTCAGAGGACACCTCACCCATCTTGTCGAAGGGTATTGTCACGTCGTGATCGTAAACCGTGTTGTGCAGGACAAAAGAGCGGGCTTTCCAGTCAATGCTCTTCAAGGTGCCTTTCTCTTTCGTCGAGTTGATGGAGGGGCCAGGTGTTATCACGACCGTCAGATGTTCTCCAATGGCGTACTTGCGGAGCTGATCTTCGAGTGCCATTTCGCTTCTCCCTGGTACCGGTGCCTCACCGGTTTCGACGCATCCTGATAGGGAATCCGCACCTCAACTGTTCAGAATCGGCAAGACGCGGCATGTATTCGGCATGATCGATGCTCAATCGTCGAAAGGGCGGGGCAGAGGTGCCCGACCAGCAAGGAACGGCTGACAGACCCCATGACTCCTTACTTCGGATCTTGGACCGTCAGGACGGCTCGATAGGCCGCGCCGATGAATACTGGAACAAGACACGGAACAATCGATTTCTCATCTGGCTCTTCATCCGGCAGGGTGCCCCTTCCATCGCGCGATAGGGGTACTTCATGAGCAGCATGTCTGGTTCGGAAGATGCGTACAGCACTCTGGTTGAAAGGGGGGAAGAGGGGTGGATCCGCGGCCTGGTGGCGTTTGCCATCTTCGAAGAGCAGCGGATTGAGTGGATGCGTCACATCGAGTCAAGGTCGAGTTGTCTTCCCGATAGTGAGCAGATTCGGGAATGGTACGAGCAGCAGCCAATCTCAGCCCTGATCCGTGCGCGAGAGGCTGCGAAGGTCATGTTGACTACGCATGTTCAAGCAGCCCACAAGATGCCCGGTGACGGCTCCAATGGCGGGAGGGCAACTTTTGCACCTGGCTTGGATTCTCATCAGCTTCGATCAAGCGAGATGGATCATTCGCCGGAAATGTCCTTTGCATCAAAAATCCTCAGGGATCCATCAAAGAGCAAGGCTGCAATGATTGCGGCGGAACTTGCCCTGGGCCCGCGCCCGAAGTGGTAGATTCCGACATGTTTCGGGCGGCATGCTCGATGTTTTTATGCGTGCTTGAAGTGCCGCTCCCTCGCTGAAGTGTGAGCTGCGTTCACTGATCAATGAGCGGGTGTGGTCTGTTGCGTCATGACTTAGATTCCGTCTACCAAGATCGCCAGATCAAGAGATACAAACGATTTCCCAGCCTTCGCATCATCCTGCATGGTGTTCTACAGAGCCTAGAAACTCTTAAAGCCACACAATGTTGGACGTGCTTTGTCGGGAGGGCGGCTAATACAAGACCCTCGTGGAAATACGCCCGCCGTTCTGTGTGGCTTACGGTTTCTAGCCTCCCGACGCTCTTGTCACTCCGACGAGAGCCACACGTGCCGGAGGTCCAACATGTTTAGATCGCGGGCTGTTACGCCCTACGAAGACGAACTTCGCCCCAAGCGCAAAGCCTTTTCCCGCCCGCCAAGCACTTACAGGATGTGTGGGCATTGGTACGAACTGCCTGGCGGGATGGGGCGCTACGAACGCGTTCCTTGTCTCAAGCTGACTGGCCGCTGGTTGCGGGATGTCGGCTTCGAGATCGGTGCAAGGGTGGCCGTTGAGGTGAAGGAGGGCTCCATCATCCTCACGGTGATCGAAACGGCGCCGCCGGTGGCTCCGAAGGTTCCCCGCCAAGTGCAGCGGGAGCTGGCCCACGCAGGGAGGTTGTCATGAGCAGGCGCGTACTCATGCGGGCGAAGATGGAAGACACCTTGCGCGCCAACTTCCAGGCTGCGGCGGCGCGCAATTTCCTGCCGGCAGCCACGGTGCTGCGGCAACTGATGCAGGCGTACGTGGCGGTGCAGGGCGCGCCTGCCGATTCCGTGGCAAGGCGGCCTGGCAACGCCGTGCCGGTTGCTGCCGAGGCGGTCGCGAGGCTGACGCGGCCGCTGCACATGCAGCGCGACGAGCGGGATGTCGAAGCGCTGTTCCAGCGGCAGTGCCAATGGAAAGACAGCGTCTTTGGTGGCGTGTCCGGAGGAAACCCCCATGGCTGAGCACGAGCGTCAGAAACGGTACGTATCGCCGGCGCGAAGGGAGGCACTGCGCATCTGTGCCGGCATGCTTGTCAGATTGGTGGATGTGGTGGAAGGCTGCCACCGGCTCACGTTGCTGCGGCGCGCGGCAGGCGTTGACGAATGGGACAGGGACTTCGCCGTGTTCGCTCACATGTCAGAAGAGTTCGACCGCCTGGGTGCCTGGGAAGGGCGCAGGTACTGGTCGGAAGAAGAGCTGGCCAAGGCGGTGCCGAATGGCAGGGAGATAGCCGCTCGGGCACGGGCCATGACGGAACGAGGGTGTCATTCGGTGGTGCGGCGAGTGGTTGCTGAGGCGGAGGGCTGAAGGCCGTAGAATCCGGATTCCAACGGTGAAGGATCACGGCATGAAGCTCAGGGGTACGGTGCGCGGCAGACTGTGCATGGGGTGCTTCGTCCTGCTCGCCTTGGTGCTGGGTGCTGTCGAGCCTGTGCTGGCGCAGACAGCACGCAAGCCTTCCCCCTACGAGTACCGCCCGGAGAATGACGCTGCTGCGCAGCCAGCGGTTGGGCCGGACTACCTGTCGCGGATCGATGGCCGCGAGCAGTTCATGCAGCTTGCCCGTGTCTACAACGCGGGCACTGCGCTGGAAATGCCGCACCTGATCTTCGTGATCGACCGGCAGAATGCGGTGCGCGTGTACTACATCAATACGCCGCGCTTTGAGCTGCACGAGAACTTCGTGCGCCGCCAGGGGCTGGTGCGTTCGCTGGACAAGGCCACGCTCAATGCGCAGTACCGCGATCCGCAGCGGCGCTTCCTGTTCGGTACCGTGAGCTGGCAGAAGGACCTGCCGGGGTACACGTACGAGTTCTGGGAGGGCGACAAGCTCACCGCCGCCCTGCTGCGGCAGACCGACGAGGTGGTGCGCGCATCGTTCCGTGATCCGATCCGCTTCAAGACCAACTCCACCCAGCATGAGCAGCTGGCCAGCGGCATGAAGCTGCCGTTTGTCAGCCAGGAGGCCTTGTTGCGTGAGCAGCGTTTCCTGCCGCTGAACACGGGCAAGGCCGAGGGCAGGTTGCGCATCATACGTACCGAGGCGCAGCTGCGCACGCTGTCGCCGCGCGATATTCCGGTGCTGGACGAGGTGCCGATCGCGCTGGCCCCGGTAGCCGGGCTGGTCACGCAGCGGCCGTCCACGCTGTTGTCGCACGTGAACCTGCTGGCGAAGGGGTGGGGCATTCCCAACGTGTACGTGCGTGACGCTCAGACCGCGCTGCGTCAATACGATGGCCGCTGGGTGGCGCTGGAGGTCAGTAACAACGACTACCGGGTCACGCCCCTGGCACGCCCGGCACGCACACCGTCAGCAGCGCCTGCACGCGCCACGGTGCGCAACCTGCCGCGTCCGGATCTGGCGGTAGTCGCGCTTAAGCCCTTGGCCGCGCTGCGTGCACGCGACAGCAGCCACTGCGGGGTGAAGGCAGCCAACCTGGGCACGCTGAAGGCGGCGCTGCCACCTCTGGCGCGCGTGCCCGATGGCTTCTGCATTCCCTTCGCGCATTACCAGGCGACCATGCAGCGGCTGGACATTCCCCAGCACCTGCAGGCGCTGCAGCGCCGCCCCGGATTCAACACCGACCCGAATGTCCGCCGCGAGGCGCTGGCCGCGCTCCGTGCGGAGATCGCCAATGCCGCGCCCGATCCTGCCTTCATTCGTGCCCTGGATGCACAGTGGCAGGGCCAGTTGAAGGCCGGCGGGGTGTTCGTACGCAGCTCGTCCAACTCGGAGGATCTGCCAGGCTTCAGTGGGGCAGGGCTGTACACCACGGTGCCCAACGTGACCCGCGCCGATGCCGTGGCCAAGGCCGTACAGACGGTGTGGGCCTCGGTCTACAACTTCGAGGCCTACGAAGCGCGCACCGCCGCCGGCCTGCAGCAGGATGCGGTGGCCATGGCGGTGCTGGTGCAGCTGGCGGCACCCTCGGACAGCTCTGGGGTGATGATCACCCGCGATCCGTTTGATCGCGCCCGCCAGCACACCACCTACATTTCGGCCAAGCGCGGGCTGGGCATCCGCGTGGTGGAGGGCAAGCGCCAGGCCGAACAGGTGATGTACTCGGACTGGTCCAAGGCGGTGCAGGTGCTGAGCCGGTCGGCCGAGGATACCCAGCTGGTGGCCAAGGCCGGTGGCGGCGTGCGCGAAGTGCCCATCACCGGCTCACGGCAGGTGCTTACCGATGCGCTGATCGCGCGCCTGGCCAAGGTGGGCAAGGCCACCAAGCAGGCATTGGGCGGGGTGGACCAAGATATCGAGTGGGCAGTTGTGGGCGATGAGATCGTGATGCTGCAGTCGCGGCCGTATGTGGATGGCGCTGCGCGATAGCGCATCTGATTAGTCAACCTGTCGCCAGACGGAGATAGGCACGCTGCCATCCGCGCGTGGCGGAACGCTGTCGCTGCCGAATCGCAGGACGCGACGCTGGTGGAAGCGAGGCGGGCGCTGGAGAAAATTGTGAGACAGGGCAAGTCCAACGAGGGTCAATCGGCCTATGGTTGGAGTTGTCCGCACGCATCCGGGAAAAGCTCTGCGAACATGGATCTGCTCTCCCAAGCAATTGAAAGGAGTACCGATGCGGTACGTAACCCTATCCCTGTCGTTGATTGCGGCCCTGACCGGCCCCGCCCTCCTTACTCCTTACGCCTATGCGCGGACAGACGACGCCGGGCTCAAGGGGTACGCTGAAGAGATGAACTTATCGATCGATCAAGCGAAAGCGCGAACCATCAATCAAGATGACGCAATGATGCTGAGTCGGCGCCTTCAGAAAGAGCTCCCCGATTCCTTCGCCGGAATGTGGATGGAGCACTATCCGACCTTCAAGGTCGTCGTCCGATTCACCGGCGATGCTCAGGCTCAACTTGCCCGCTACACAAAGGATCCTCGTTACGTTGCCCAGTCGGCACCGCGATCACTTCAGTTCCTGCTGGCAACGCAACAGGAGATGGCGGCCCAACTGGCAGCTGCAGGAATCAAGTTTGAAGGTGGTACGGATATCAAGACCTCGGAACTGACTCTACGTGTTTACGATGCAGGCGCTGCCAGAAAGGCACTTGCCAAGCTGTTGTCTGTCGTCGATTTCATACGGATTGAAGAAGTCAAAGGCGTCGACCCATCGAAAGACTTCATCCAAACAACCGACATCTCGGGTGGCCACCGCCTTGATGGGTACAACGGGACGCACTTCGCTGTGCAGCCTTACATTGGCCTTCAAATGAAGCGGCGGATGGCCTCCAGGCGCTCTCCGTCAGTGGGATGAAACATAGCTTGCGCCGGGCCATGCCTGCGGAATGGCGAGGCTCTCGCGCATGCGCTGTGCTTCCTTTGCAGGTGTCAGCCCGAACAGCCGCTTGAACTCGCGGCTGAACTGCGAGGTGCTTTCGAAACCTACCGCATGGCAGGCGGCAGCAGCGGTCATGCCCTCGCGCACCATGAGCAGGCGTGCCTGATGCAGGCGCGTTGATTTCAGGTACTGCATGGGCGAGGTGCAGGTCACTGCCTTGAAGTGACTGTGGAACGAGGGCGTGCTCATGCCGGCGATCTGGGCCAACCGTGCGACATCCAGCGGTTGGTCGTAGTCTGAGTGGATGCGTTCAAGCGCTTTGGCAATCTTTCCGAACCTTCCCTGCTGGGAGAGTGCCGCGCGCAGGACAGCCCCTTGCGGGCCGGTAAGGACGCGGTAGTACAGCTCACGGAGCAGCTGGGGGCCGAACAGGATCGATTCCACGGGATCGACAAGCGCGCGGAGCAGGCGCTCCAGGGTGAGCTGCATGGCGTCATCCAATGGGCTGGACATCATGCTTTGCGGTTGTGCCACGTCTGAGCTGATTCCGTGGCGGTAAATCTCCAGCATCAGCTCGGCCGCAAGCGGAAAATCCAGGTGCAGGTACAGTGCGAGCAGCGGGGATTCCGCCGATGCATCCGTTTCCATGGTGAACGGCACCGGCACGGACACGGCCAGGTACTGGTTGGCGTCATACACGTACGTGCGTTGGCCGAAGTAGCCGCGCTTGCGGCCTTGGCAGACGATCACGATGCCCGGGTCGTACAGCACCGGGGTTCGCGAAAGCGGGCGGTCGGAGCGGAGCACCCGCACGCTGGGCAAGGCGGTCAGGTTGTAGCCCTCCACCGGTGCCAACGCGAGCACAAGCGGTGCCAGCGGCAGGGGGCTGGCCGGTGCGGAGTGGGAGATGGCGTTGGTGGGTGTCATAGGATTAGGCAATAAACGGAGCGAATTGCGCCTTAGCGGGACCGGGTGATGAAACTATTGTGCACCCCATCCCCCGATGGAGCACCCCCATGACGCACCCCAAGCGAATTCTGATTACCGGTGTGAGCAGCGGCTTCGGCCTTGCGCTCGCCCGCGAAGCCCTGGCCGCTGGCCATGAGGTGGTTGGCACGCTGCGCCAGGCCGACGGCATCGCGGCGTTCGAGACGCTGGCGCCCGGGCGCGCTCATGCACGGCTGCTGGATGTCACCGATGAGGCGGCCATCGGCACGGTCGTCGGCGCGGTGGAGGCGGACCTGGGGCCGATCGATGTCGTGGTGAACAACGCCGGCTATGGCCATGAAGGCGTAATGGAGGAATCGCCACTGGCGGAGATGCGCCGGCAGTTCGACGTCAACGTGTTTGGCGCCGTGGCGATGATGCGGGCAGTCCTGCCCGGAATGCGTGCCCGCCGCGCGGGGCGGATCCTCAACATCACCTCGATGGGCGGCATCATCACCATGCCGGGCATTGCCTATTACTGTGGAAGCAAGTTCGCGCTGGAGGGCATCAGCGAAGCGGTGGGCAAGGAAGTCCGTGACCTGGGGATCCATGTGACGGCGGTGGCGCCGGGCTCGTTCCGGACCGACTGGGCGGGGCGCTCTATGGTGCGTTCACCGCGCACCCTGAACGACTATGACGCGGTGTTCGACCCGATCCGCCAGCGTCGGCAGGAGGTCAGTGGAAAGCAGCTCGGCGACCCACGGAAGGCCGCGCAGGCCATGCTGGCCCTGATGGACAGCGAAGCGCCTCCCGCGCACCTGCTGCTTGGCAGCGATGCCCTGGCCTTGGTTCGCGAGAAGCACATGGCTGCCCTGGATAACCTTGTGCGCTGGGAGAGCCTTACCCGCTCCACCGATGGTTGAACGAGGGGCAGTTACATCGCGGGTGGCGAGCAGACTTCGGCCTGTGCTTTCATTGGAATCGCATGTTGCCGCATGTATCCAGAGAGACATCCATGCCGTCTGATTCCAGAGGGATTTCCGGGGCAGCGCTGCTGCTGATCTCCGTGATCTACGCGCTCACCATCGTGTGGGGCGTTGAGTGGCTGCTCGATTCACTGCGCTCACGCACGTTTGGCATGGGGCCAGAACTGCAGCCACGCTGGGTGCGCACTGTACTGGCCCTGGCACCGTTCGCTCTGTTTTCGCTGTGGGTCGGTATCCGCCGCCCACCGCGCGTGAGCCGAGGCCTCATCGCAGGGCTGCTGGTTTCGCTTGCGCTGTGGGGCTGGTACTACGCCGATGGATGGATGAATACCGGCGGTGGCGCCAACATCGGGCTCGGCATCATCATGATGCTCTCGCCACTGCCGGTGTTCGTGGTCATCGTGCTGTCCGCCCGCAAAGCGTGAGGTTCGCGGGTCACCGCAGCTGGCAGATGCCGTTGGCACCCTTGCGGCCGGTGTAGGACACCGACAGCGATCCGTCCGGGTTTTTGCTCAGTAGGCGCAGGAAACCTACCGCCGGGGTCGTTGCGCAGTGGTGAAGTCGAAGTGACCTGCGTGCGAGTGCGGGCGGGACCAGTAGAAGTACGTAGCGGAGGGCAATTCGACGGTCGCCCTGGCCGGGGTGTCGTGCGAGAATCCGGCAGACCTCGGCCGCATGGATCGGAAGGCTTGAATGGAAAAGCGTGTCTGCTTTGATTTCGAAATCGAGTTCAGCAATGGTGGTGGTATCCAGGGCCAGGAGTTCCGGCTGGATATCGAAGGCGACGACATCAGTGATGACGCGCTTGCTGACTACATCGTTCGCGACATGCGGCTGCTGATGGTGGGTACGGTGCGCATTCTCAACAAGCGGATCATCGAAGAGCCGCATAAGCGCCCGCTGGATGCGCTTGACGGAGCGGAATGATGGCCTGGCACGGCATCGGACCCAACGTGCAGCGGGCCTTCGTTCTCGTGGCGATTGCGCTGGGTTCGGCCTGTGGTGGCAAGCAGGACCAGCGGGTTGAAGAGGGCAATCCGGCCCCAGCGGCCAATGCACGTAGCAGCGCTGAACCCTACAGAGCGCCGGGTGGGATGCCGCGCAGTGCTCCGGTGCTGGGTAACGATGTGCCCGACGTTGAGGCAAGCGCTTACATGGAGGCCAACGGCGTTTCCCTTGAAGTTGCCAGGGAGCGGCTGCTGATCGAGTCAGAGCTTATGCCACATGTCCAGGACCTACGGGAGCGATACCGAGAGAGGATGGCCTTCATTTCGATCGAGTCAACGCCCTACCAGCACCTGGTGGTAGGTTTGAAGGGGCCTGCAACGGAGCCTGTCCAGCTCATCAGAGTACGCGGGACCGATGTGAGGGTTGAGTTCGAGCAAGGCTACCCCTACACGGCGCAGGAATTCAGCGACATCATGAGCAAGGCAAGCGCCAGGGCTCTGGAGTTTTTTCCGGATGTGACCGGCCTGAGTGGTCGTCCGGAACTTGGCTTGATCGAAGTCATGGTGAGTGGAACAGACGAGCAGCGCTACCTGACCGCGAAAGCTGAACTTGAAGCAGTGGCTGGCATTGAGATCAAGATTCTGTTGGGTAGGTCCCCGCCGAGAAATCTGATTGATATTCCGCATTGATCGACCCACGGAGTGAGCCGCAGCGTGAAACCGAATACTGGAATGCCGGCCTTCCTGGGTCGAATGGGGGCGTTGCTTCTTTCGCTACTTCTTGGCCTGCCGGCTGCAGCCGCGAATGCCGTGTTTCAAGATGTCCTGAAGGTGCCGCGCGTGGGCGGCAACCTGTAGGACGGGCGCCGCGTCAGCGGCGCAGGGCGTCGATGATCACGCCGGTGGCGATCTCAACGAGCAGGTACTCGGTGTCGGACTGCCGCACCCAGCGATGGCCGCGGCCCGGTTCGCGCAGATCGTAACGCGAGTAGTCGTCAACCCAGTAACGGCGGTCCACCTCCGACCAGCTGAGCCGGTCGCCGCGGTGCCAGGCCTTCTTCTGCCATCCCGGCGGCGGTGCGTGGCGCTTGTCCGGGCCGCCGGCATGCGGGGGCGGGCCGTTGCCGCGTGCATGGTGGGGCGGATCGGCCCAGGCAGGGGCTGCGGCCAAGGCGGCAACGGTAAGTGCGGCAATGCCAATCAGACGTGCGGCTTTCATATCAATCTCCCGTTCCAGCCGCAGCGAGCGGCGGCGTGGTCCGGAATATAGAGCAGGTTCTGTGAAGAAAGCCGTGGGAATGTGGGGGGCTTATGGGCGGCTGAGCAGCAGCCGCGCCTGCGACTGCCAGCCACCGATGAACAGGTCCTGCTTGCCATCGCCATCGAGGTCGCCACGGGCCATGCTCCAGCTGCGGCCCACGGTGGCGGCTGGAATCACCGAAGCGGTGACGTCGCTGAAGTTGCCCTTCCCATCGTTCTGCCAAGCGCGCACCTGGAGGGGCACGAAGCCGGGCACGTCGATGGCGCTGACCACCAGATCAGGATGACCATCCTCGTTGAAGTCCACCACGCTAACGCCCCAGCTTGAGAAGCGGTGGGTGGGCAGGCGGGTACGGGTTTCATCCTTGAACCGTGCGTTGCCCTGGTTGATCAGCAACCGCGTCTGCGGGTCCTTGTCCCAGTCCCGGTTGTTGCTGGTGAGGTTGAAGAACACCAGGTCCAGCCGGCCATCGCCGTTGGCATCCAAGGCATGTACTTCGCGGGTCTCCGTAGGTATCTGCTCGCCCAGCCGCTCGGTGGCATCGGTGAAGCGTCCGCCGCCATCGTTCAACAGCAGCCGGTTGATCGGATCCTGGCTGGCAATGGCCATGTCCAGGTCGCCATCGCCATCCAGATCGGCCAGCACGATGCCCTGTGCCTGCACGTCGATGGCGGGCAGGTGGGAGATGCTGGCATCGATGAACCACCCGGGGCGTGCACGGTCATTGAGCCACAGGAAGGGCCGCGCCACGCCCTCCTTTCCCTCGGTGGTGTTGCCCACCACGATGTCGGGCAGGCCGTCGCCATTCACATCGCCGACCGCCACCGCGTTGGCCTGGCTGGTGGCGGGCAGGCGCTCGCTCGCGCGGGTAAAGCCACCCTTGCCGTCGCCCAGGAACAGGTTGTGCTGCTCGGTGTCTTCGGCAACGAACACCACATCCAGGTGGCCGTCGCCATTGAAGTCGGCCACGCGCACATGCTCGTTGTCGCCCGCGATGGATCCGAACGCACCGGGCGTATGGCTGAGCTTGCCGGTGCCATCGTTGAGGTACAGTCGGTTGGCGCCGTTCTCCACCGCCACCGCGACATCCAGGTCGCCGTCACCGTCGGCATCCAGCAGCGCCGCATCCAGCGCGTGCAGCTCGGCATCGGCCGGCACATGGGTGGCGGTGACGTCGGTGAACAGCGTGGTGGCCGGTGGCGTTGGCGCCGCACAGGCGGTGATCGAGGCGCAGGACAGGGCCGTGAACAGCAGGGATGACGGGGTGGGTCGGCGCATGCTGTTCGTTCTCCAGTTCATTCAACCAGGGCGAGTTGCCGCTTGAAGCCTGGCCATAGTGCAAGCTTGTGGGTGACGTTGGTGATGGTCCGGCGCGGGTCGGTGGGGTGTGGCCGGGAAGATGTGCTGCTTCGGCCCTGGCGCCACAGCCCGAACATCACGATCTCCGCGCCCACCGGGAAGGATTTCAGCCAGGCGGCGTCGGCATGCCCGACGCTGACTTCGTAGAAATCACGGCGATCGGCCACGCCGGTGTGCTGGTACTTCGGCGTGCAGTTGAGGAACAGCGAACCCGGCTGCGGCGAGCGGTGCGACCTGACCGTGCCGACCAGCGCCATGGGCAGGTCGGTAGTTCCGGTGCCAATACGCTCCCATGCCTGGTCGTAGCGTTCCTGGTCGTAGAAGAAATTTTCCCAGTCCACGCGTTTCTTGCCCAGGCGCAGGGTGATCTGCGAGGCCACGAGGTCATCGCTCTCACACATCGCGCGCAGCACCAGCAGGTCGGCGAGGGTGCCTAGGTAGCCATCTAGGGTCTGCTGCTCGATCCCGCCACGTTTCAGCGCCTGCTGCAGCAACAGCAGGCGCAGCTCGTGCCGGCCATCGTCCAGCGCAGGCAGGAACTCAGGATCCGAACCGGCGGCCACAATGGCCTGCAAGCGGCCGGGGGCGATGTACCGGCAGCCCGGCTGGTGCTCGGCGCCCTTGGCCAGGGCGATATGGGAAGGGTCTTCAGCCACGAACCTGACCGGGGCGCCGCACCCTTCGCTGTCGCAAAGCAGGGTGGGCAGGGACTGCTGCGTATCGTGGCGCTTCTGCAGGCCCTCGATGCGATGCAGGGTGCCGTGCGTTCCCACGGCCCTGCGCATCTTCATGTCACCGCTCATCTTCGCGTTCAGCCCGGATAGGCCGGAAAGCGCTCATCGGGGTGGTGCTTCTTCCACTCGGTATGGGCCACGGTGCCCTCCCAGGCGAGAAAGGTGTTCGGCACGCGCCCACGACCGGACCAGGTTTCCTGGGTATGCGGCAGCCAGTAACGCGGCGGCAGTTCCTTGCGTTCCGCCTTGGCGGGTTTGGCCCGCTTGGCCGGGCTGGCCGCACCCTCGCTGCCCAGCAGGGCGCGCAGCCGGCGCTGCTGTTCCGGGCTGAAATCGTCGAAGCTGGTGGTCAGCAGCAGGGTGACGCGCTCATACGCCTCCTTGGTAGCTGCCCGCAGCAGGGCCTGCGGGGAGAGGGATGCGGATGGCTTGCGGGGCATGAGAGTCCAGGAAAGATGGGCTGAAGGCGGTCACGATAACAAATGACCGTGTGATCATTCCCCGGAATCTGCGTCAGACAACCCGCGGGGGAGGGGCGTATTACTCTTTCGAGGCATGCGCGCCGGCGCCGATGGGTCCCCAATGGGGGCAGCCAGATCGACGCTGGAGGCGCCCCGGTGCAGCTGTTGTACGCAACCTTTCCCGACCGCATGCCCGGCGTGGGCCTGCTGTTGTTTCGCCTGGTGCTGTCGTTGATGCTGGTAGGACCGTGGGGCCTGCGCGGGGCGCTGCCACCTCCCGACCTGATCGCGTGGGCGTGGCTCGCCGCCGCCCTGATCGCGTTCGGCGGACTGCTTCCGTTGGGGATAGGAGTGGCGCTGGTCCTGGCCGGGGTGGATGCCGCGCTGGACGGCTGGCCGTTGGCCGGACTGCTGCTGGCGCTGCTGTTGCTGGGTCCGGGCGCGTATTCGGTGGATGCGGTGCTGTTCGGTCGCCGGGTGCTGGAGCGGCCGGCGTCGCGGCGCGGCAGCGACGACCACACGGGCACTCACCCGAAAGAGTAGTCGTGCGCCCAGCCAATCGGGGCTTGGGCAGGGCGCGCTGCAGGCACAGCATGCACGGGTGGATTTCGCGAGGTCCGAGCCAATGCATGCCAACCATCCGGCATCTGCCGTGGAGCCCGTGCCGGGCGCACCTTCGCGCGCGGTGGGGCGGGCGGTCGACTACATCGAGGCCAACCTGTCCGAACCCCTGCAGCTGAGCGCCATTGCCGGGGCGGCGTGCATGAGCCGTTTCCACTTTGCCCGTACGTTCCGCGAGCAGACCGGGCTGAGCCCGATGGAATACCTGCGCATGCGGCGCATCGAGCGCGCCCGGCACCTGCTGCGCACCGAGGGGCAGCGCGTCTGCGAGGTTGCCAGTGCGCTGGGTTTCTACGACCAGAGCCACTTCGTGCGCTGGTTCCGCCGCAGCCTGGGCTGCACGCCCACGGCCTACGTGCGCGCTGCCGTCCCGTCGGGGTGCCAGCCGTGCGACGGTGCGCCTTGCCGGTAGTTGTTTTTGTATGATGGCCCCTACGCGCAGGGGCTGACCATGACGATCACATTCCGGGCCATCGCCTGCGCGTGCCTGCTGCTGCTGGGCGGCCATGCTGCGGCGTTGGACCCGGCGCGGGCGGTGGGGCAGTTCCACCACACCGCGTGGACGGTCAACCAGGGCGCACCGGGGCAGGTGACCGCGCTGGCGCAGACGGCGGACGGCTATCTCTGGCTGGGAACGGAGATTGGCCTGTACCGCTTCGATGGCGTGCGCTTCACGCGCTTCGTGCCGCCCGGTGATGACGCCTTTCCTGCGACCAGTGTGTCGACCCTGTACACCGCCCACGATGGCGGGTTGTGGGTGGGCTTCCGCTATGGCGGGGTGAGCCGGGTCGAGCGCACGGGCGTGCGCCCCTACGGTTCGGCGGCGGGACTGCCGACCAGCACCGTATTCCGTTTCGCCGAAGACGGCGGGGGCCGCTTGTGGGCCGCCACCTTTACCGGCCCGCTCTTCCTGCAGGGCCAGCGCTGGGTGCGGCCCACGCAGGCGATGGGCTACCCGGGACGACAGGCGCGGACGTTGTTCACCGATCGCGAGGGCACGCTGTGGATCGCCACCGAGGCCGGCATGGTGGTGTTGAGGCGCGGGGCAAACGCATTCGAACGGGTCCCGGCGCGCGTGGGCCGGGTAAGCCAGATCGCCCAGGCGCCGGACGGAGCCATCTGGGTGGCCGAAGCGGACGGCGGTGTGCGCCCGCTGTCCGGCCAGGGCGATGCCGTGGAATCGGCCGGGCTGCTGTTCGACCGCGACGGTGTGCTCTGGGCGACCACGCTGGGGACCGGGCTGGTTCGCCGCTCACCGCAACGCAACCAGGCCGAGGTGGAACGCTTCCGCCGGGTGGACGGGCTCAGCTCCGATTACGCGCAGCCGTTGCTGGAGGATCGCGAGGGCAATGTGTGGGTGGGCGGCAGTCGCGGGCTGGATCGCTTCCGCCATGCCAACCTGGTGCAGGTGAAGATGCCGGAAGGTGCGCAGGAGTTCGCCATGGCCGCGGACGGCAACGCGCTGCTGGTGGGCACCCGCAACCACCCGTTGCAGCGCGTGGACATGGCCACACGCCAGACGCTGGCGCTGCCGGCGGGAATCACCGCCATGCACCGCGATGCCGCCGGCACCACGTGGTTGGCCGGGCCGGACGGGGTGTGGCGCCGTGACGGCGCGCGGTTCTCGAAGGTATCCGGACTGCCGGTGGCGACGCGCTCGGGTGTGCAGGCCATCGCGACCAGCCCGGACGGCGCGCTGTGGGTGTCCTTGAACACGCCGGGTGTGTACCGGTTCAAGGACGGGCAGTGGGCACACTTCCAGGACAGGCCCGGATTGCCCACGGGCGGTTCGCCGTTGGTGATGCAGACCGATGCCAGCGGGCGGCTGTGGCTGGGCTTTGCCCGCAACGCGGTGGCGGTGCTCGACCACGGAGTGTTCTCCACGCCATGGACGGGCGAACCGCTGGACGTGGGCAACGTCACGGCGTTGTTCGAGGACGCGCAGGGCATGTGGATGGGCGGCGAGCGCGGCTTGGCGCGGGTGGCCGAAGGCCGGTTGCACAATGTGCTGCCGGCGGTGCGCGAAGACCTGCGTGGCATCAGCGGCATCGTGGCCGATGCTGCAGGCGGCCTGTGGTTCAACGGTGCACGTGGCGTGGTGCACGTGCGCACCGGCGACATTGCCGGGCTGTTCAACGCGCAGGGCACCCCGCGTTACGAGCGCTTCGATGCGCTGGATGCGTTGCCCGGCATCGCCGCCCAGTTCAGGCCACTGCCCACCGCTGCGCGGACCCAGGACGGGCGGCTGTGGTTTTCCACGACCAGTGGCCTGGTGTCGATGGATCCGGCGCAGATCGTGCGCAACCCCGTAGCACCGCCGGTGGAGATCCTGTCGGTGGCCGTGGATGGGGCCGACGTGCCGATCAATGCAGGCGCCGTCGAGCTGCCGGCAGGAACGAAAAACCTGCGCATCCGCTTCACCGCACTGAGTCTTTCAATTCCCGAGCGGGTCCGCTTCCGTTATCAGCTGGAGGGCTTCGATCCGCAATGGTTCGAGCCCTCGACCGCGCGCTCGGCGTTCTACAACGCGCCCGACTCGGGGCACTATGTGTTCCGGGTAGCGGCCAGCAACAACGATGGGGTCTGGAACGAGCAGGGCGCCCACCTGGTGGTCAACGTCGCACCGCATTACTGGGAAACCGCCTGGTTCCGCGTGCTGTGCGTGATCGCGGGTGCGGCCCTGCTGTGGCTGCTGTACCTGGGCCGGCTGCGGCAGCTGGCGGCACGCATCCGTACACGCCTGGATGAGCGTCACCGCGAGCGCGAGCGGATCGCACGCGAGCTGCACGACACCCTGCTGCAGAGCACGCAGGGACTGATCCTGCGGTTGCATGCATCCAGCCGCAAGCTGCCGCCCACCGATCCGGTCCGCGCCGAGCTGGAAGCGGCGATGACCATGGCCGAGCAGGTGGCGGCCGATGGCCGTGAGCGCGTGCGCGGCCTGCGTGGCGATGTGGAACGTGCGCGCGATCTTGGCGCTGCGCTGATGGGCGTGGCGGAGGAGGCGCATGGCCTTGAGACCCCGGCCGTTCGCCTGGTGGTGGAAGGCACGCCGCGCGCCATGCAGACCTGCGCGGCCGAAGAGGCGTACATGATCGGCCGCGAAGCCCTGCTCAATGCATTCCGTCATTCGCGCGCCGCGCAGGTGCAGATCCTGGTCAGCTATGGGCGCCAGGGTTTCCACCTGCGCATCAGCGACGATGGGATTGGAATGCCCCACGGGGCCGAGGCGGTCGCCGGGCACTGGGGCCTGGAAGGCATGCGCGAGCGCGCTGCGCGCGCCGGTGGCACCTTGACGATCCTGAGCGGACGCTCCGGGCGCGGAACGGAGATCGACCTGCAGATACCGGCGTCCTTCGCGTGGGAACCCCGGCGCCGGTAGTCCCGGCATCGGCATGAAGAGCAACGGCGTACAAGCGTGAACCTGCCGGTATCTGGCTCCATGTGAGGTGCCGCCCCTGCGCAGGATTCACCGATGCCCCCCAACGTGTTGGAAACGCTGATGCTCACCCGCCGCCAGGCACTCCAGGCCGGTGCCTCGGCGCTGGCCGTCATGGCGCTGCCGGGTTTTGCGATGGCGCGCACCCCTTCCCCCGCTCCGGAGAACACTTTCATGTCCGAGAATTTCGTCACCACCAAAGACGGCGTCCGCATCTTCTACAAGGACTGGGGCCCGCGCGATGCGCAGCCCATCGTCTTCCACCACGGTTGGCCGCTGTCGTCGGACGACTGGGACACCCAGATGCTGTATTTCCTGCAGAAGGGCTACCGCGTGATCGCCCATGACCGCCGTGGCCACGGCCGCTCGGCACAGGTCAGCGACGGGCATGACATGGACCACTACGCAGCCGATGCCTCCGCTGTGTTCGAGCACCTGGACCTGCGCAATGCCGTGCATATCGGCCATTCCACCGGGGGTGGCGAAGTGGCGCGCTACGTGGCCAGGCATGGCCAGCCGCAGGGGCGCGTTGCCAAGGCGGTGCTGGTCAGCGCCGTGCCGCCGCTGATGCTGAAGACGGCGGCCAACCCCGGTGGCCTGCCGATCGAAGTGTTCGACGGCATCCGTGCCGGTGTCGCGGCCAACCGTGCGCAGCTGTTCGTGGACTTCCCGACCGGCCCGTTCTATGGCTTCAACCGCCCCGGTGCGACCATCTCGCAGGGCGTGATCCAGAACTGGTGGCGCCAGGGCATGATGGGCAGCGCCAAGGCCCACTACGAAGGCATCAAGGCCTTCTCCGAAACCGACCAGACCGAAGACCTGAAGGCGATCACCGTGCCCACGCTGGTCATGCACGGCGACGACGACCAGGTGGTGCCGATCGCGGACGCAGCGCTGCTGTCGGTGAAGCTGGTGAAGAACGGCACCCTGAAGGTCTACAAGGGCTACCCGCACGGCATGCTGACCACGCACGCCGACGTGATCAATCCGGACCTGCTGGCCTTTATCAAGTCCTGATCAGGCGCTGCCACCCGGCATCCGGAACGTAAACGCTGTACCGGTGGCCTCGTCCGAGGCCACCGCCAGCGTGCCCCCATGCGACCGCGCAATCTCCGCGGCGATGTAGAGCCCCAGCCCCAGGCCAGGCCGCGGCAGCTCCGCCTGCTCGCGCGAGAACGGCCTGAAAATGGTCGCCAGTCGCTCGGCGGGAATATGCCCGCTGTTGCGCACGGTCAGTACCAGTCCGCTTGAAACGGCCTGTACCTCCAGTGCGATCGGCGCAGCGGCATCGCCATGCTGCACGGCATTGGTCAGCAGGTTGGCCAGCAATTGGCCCAGCCGGTTCGGATCACACACCACCGCGCCATCGATCTCCATCCGCACTGCGATATCCGAGCGCCCGGTAGCGTTCGCCACCTCGTCCACCACGTGCTGCAGATCGGCCGCCAAGCCGTCGGCGCTGCGCAATGCGACGGGAATGCCGCCACCCAGCCGGCCACGCGCGAAGTCGAGCACATCGCTCACCAGCCCCTCCATGCGATTCACGCTGGAGGTGATGTGGTCGAACATGCGCTGCTGGTAATCCGTATGCGGCGCAGCTTCGAGTGCTTCGGTCACGAAGCTGATCGACTGCAGCGGATTGCGAAGATCGTGGCCCAGCACTGCGATGAACTGGTCGCGCAGCTCAGCCACCTGCTGCGCATCGGACAGCGCCACTGCCGCCTGTTCAAGGCGTTCTTCGGTATCGAGGTAATTGCCGACCAGCTCGGCCAACAGTTCCATCGAGCGCTGGATATGCAGCTCATCGAACGTGGCAGGCGCCGAATCGATCGCACACAGGGTGCCGAAGAAGCTGCCATCCGGACGATGGATCGGTACCGAGGCGTAGCTCTCCAGCCCATAGATGCGCGGGGTGTGGTGGGTGGAGTAGACCGGGTGCAGGCTCGCATGGGCGAACACCACCGGCTTGGGCGACTGCCGGATCTCATCGCAGATGGTGGTCTCCAGCACCAGCTGGCCGCCCGCCACCAGGCCGAAGCCCAGGGTGTCGTGGGTGGCGCACGCCGTCCAGGTGGTATCGGTCACCCGGGCAATGGCCGTGAACCGGCAGCCGGTGATGTGGGCCACCGTCTCGAGGATGCGCGGCACGGCCGCAATGCGGCCGATCTCGGCGATATCGCGGAGCAGGGCGGGATCGGACAGTTGGCGCATGGGGTTCAAGCAGGTCTTCAGGCCAGTAATGGTCACACGAATCGTGCCGTGTTGGGATCCATCCAGAGCCGCACACCGCGCGACCAGGGGAGATGCTTAACGGTTCAGTCGCCGCAGGATTGGTGCAGAATGGCCTGCGCCCAGCCCATGGAGGAACGATGTTCAAGCGTTTGATGCAGAGCCTGACCGGCAAGCCCGCCAGCGCCAAACCACCGGTAGCCGTGTCCCAGCCTGCAGCGCCTCCGGCGGAGGCAGCCCAAGCCCAGATCATCACCGTGTACGACGCCCACGGCCGGGAACTGCAGGTCACCCGGGCCGACTGGCGCGACAACATGCTGTTGCCCCAGATCAAGGCGATGTGGGACCAGCCCAACGAGCTTTACCAACTCATCCTCAATGCGCTGGACGACGAGTTCGCCGCCGAGGTTGATCCTGCGTCCCAGCGGATGCTGGAGATCGACCCCATCGTGGAACGGGCACACGTCATCCGCGCGATCGTGCTGATGCAGCAGGAACGCTTCGATCAGGCCGGGCAGGTGCTGCGCGATGCAATCGGCAGGATCGGCGAGACCGCAACGCTCCTTACCAATCTCGCGAAGGTGCAGGCAGGCCGTGGCGAAGAGCATCAGGCCGATGCAACGTTGTGGAAGGCGCTGCAACTGGACCCCAACCAGGACAACGGCCTGGGCTGGTGGCTTGCACGGCAGCGCGAGCGCGGCGGTGAGCCCGCCCACCGGGCAGCACTGGAACAGGCGGCGGCCCTGCCGGGTAGCTGGCGCGCCAGCCTCTATCTGGGGCGGGAAAGCCTTGCGAAGAAGGATGTCCCGGCAGCGCTGGACCAGTTCCGCAGCGTTCTCGCCCAGGCAGCGCACAGCACAGATGTGTTGTTGGTCATTTCAGGCGACCTCGGCAATGCCGGCAGGATCGTCGAACTGGTGGACCTCATCGGTCCGTCCTACGACCCGGAAACGCATGGGCCGCAGGTCGGGATGAACCTGGTCCAGGCCTATCTCCATCTTGATCGCCTGGACGAGGGCGAGGCGCTGCTGCATCGCCTGTACGCGCTCAACATTCCGCCGTTCAAGCAGCATCTGGATGCAATGGCCAGCCAGTACGAGGCGCGCCGGGAAGCGGGTGCATCATCGCGGCCGATCGACACTGAAGAACTGCAGATCGCGACCATGCCGTTCGAACTTCCGATCTGGCGTTACGGCCTGCGCGAGCCGCAGTGGCTGTTTGCGAACAAGCCCGACAGTGCGCGCAAGGTGACGTTCCTGATGCTGGGCAAGGTCATGAGCGGCGAAGAGCGCGCGGAACAACAACGGGAAGATGAACTGGGGCGCCTGAGTCGCGCCATTCCGCTGTACCTGGCGGAAAGCGCCTACGAGTGGACATCCCTGCACGCCCACTGCCTGGCCGCAGTGGTCAGGGGTGGCGGGCCGGTGCTGTTCGGTGCGCAGGACGAGGCCGGCGAACGCGAAACCGCGGCGGGGTTCGCGTCCAGTACGGATCTGCTGGTACTCGGTTCCATTGGTGAGGCAGGGAACCTCTGGACGGTAGATCTTGGCATCTGGGATACCGCCCGCGTGGCATTGATCGGGCGCGAAGCGGTGTCGTCGGACAGGGCAGGGTTGGAGGCCGCGATACTGGAGCTGGAAGGCAGGGTGCTTGCACGCCTGGGCGGCGTACAGAGCGCGCCGCACGATGCGATCTACACGCGGCCCACGGCGGAACAGATGCAGCCGTATCTGGGCGCGCTGGCGCAGTCACTGACGCTGTCCCTGGTCGCCAACGAGGTCACGCGGAAGCAGGATCTGTGGGGCGAGCGTAACCTGATCGAATGGCCGCTTCGGATGGCACTGCAGTGGCCGGAGCAGGAAGTGTTCAAGGCCCTGTACCTGTCGGGTATCAGCCACGCGGCGCGCTACGGCTCCGAGCTGCTCGGCGAGTTCGAGGGGCGTTCGTTCGCCCTGCTGCACGAGATGGGGCAAGCTAAATCGCCCCTGGTCGACCTTGGACCGCTGCTGCTGCATGCCTTTGGCCGGGCCGACGAGCTGGCAGCGGTGCGAAGGGACACCGCCGATGCCCATCGCCTTGCATGGATTGAACGGGTTGTCGGAGTTGGCTAGATTGGCGGCTCGACAGTAGCTCAACCGGAAGAGACGCTGATGCCATCGCGCCGGGACACAGTGTTGAGAGCCGCATTCGTGTTCGTCACCTGGCTGATCATCGTGGTGGTATCGGCCGAATTCCTGATGGCGGCGTATGCAAAGTACGGGCTTCTGGATAGCCCCGCGTACGGGCGCTTCGTGGATCGCCATGGCTGGCTGTGGCTGCACCTGGCTGGCGGCGTGGTGGCCATCGTGGCCGGGCCGGTCCAGCTGTTGGCACGCTGGTGGTGGGAACGTCCTGCACTGCATCGGCGGGTTGGGTATCTCTACTTCGGTGGAGTCCTCACGGCCAGCGCGGCGGCGGCCGGATTGATCGCCACCACTCCCGCACCGCTTTCCATCAAGCTTGGTTTCGCGGGTACCGCGCTGGCATGGTTGACCACGGCGCTGTTGGCCATGAGTGCAATCCGCCGCAGTCGTGTGGAGCGCCACAGGACGTGGATGATCCGCAACTACGCGGTGACCCTGGCGCCCGTCCTGTTCCGTTTGATGTTGCCGGTGGCCATTGCCTCAGGCCTGGCACCGGGCGGAGCGCTCATCTCGTGCCTGCTGTGGGCAAGCTGGATATTACCGCTGGCCATGGTGGAAGCATTCCGCCGGAGGGCCCGTGCTTCCACTCCACCTTCTTGTAACGCGATCCGCTGAAGCGCGATTACATAACCCTCCTGAGGTAATTCATGTCTGCACTTGCCCTGCTGTTTGCCGCTGCAGCCTCCGCGAATTCCCCGGCGGCACCTGATGCCGCCACCGTAGCCGCTATCGAGGCGACCTGCTTTGACTATGTGGATGGCCAGCTGGAAGCCGATCCCCAGCGGGTAGCGCGGTCATTGCATCCAGACCTGGCCAAGCGGATGGTGCTGGGCGAAACCCCGGACGAGCGGCTTGGCCTGCGCCGCATGAGCAAGGAAGAGCTGGTGGGCCTGACCCGCCAGGGCGCGCTGAAGACGCCCAAGGCGGAGTGGGACCGTACCTGCCGCGTGCTGGACGTTACCGGCAACGCGGCCTCGGTGCGGCTGGAGACGCCCTGGTTCGTGGACTACTTCCACATGGGCCGTTTCGGAGAGCGCTGGATCATCGTGAACGCGCTCTGGTACTCCAAGCCCAGAGCGGCCTCCACGGCACCGGCGGCCAGATGATCAGGGCGAACACGCCGCATGGTGTGACAGCAGATCGGCGAGTCGCCCGCCGTCCGCAACAGCGGCAACATAGCCGTCGGGGCGCACCAGCACCCACTCGCCCGGCCCCAGTCCGTACGCGCGTTGGAAATGCCCAGCGCCGTCTCGCAGGTCACCCTTCGCCCCAATGAGGTGTACGTGCAGGCCCGCGCGCGGCGGCGCAGCGGATCGGTCGGCCGCGTAGCCCAGCAGCGTCCAGTGGGTGCCACGGAGTACCTCGAACAATCGGATGGGTTGCCCGCCCGCGCCCTGCAGCGGTGCATCAGGCGCGCGGTCGCCGGGCTCGATGCGCCCCTCGCGCGATTCGGCCGGCAGCGTAAGCGAAGACGCCCGATACCCCAGGTCGAGCTGCTGCACCTCACGACCACGCCGGTTGTCGCCGCGCTGGGCGTGCTCGAGAAGCCTGGTAGCAAGACCGAGCATTGCCGCCGCAACGGGCCTGCGTTCTTCTTCGTAAGTATCGAGCAGTACCTCTGGCGCGCCTTCCAATACGGACGCCAGCTTCCAGCCCAGGTTGTATGCATCCTGCGCGCTGGTGTTCAGTCCCTGGCCGCCGGTAGGGGGATGGGTATGCGCCGCATCGCCCACCAGGAACACCCGGCCCACGCGATACCGATCTGCCAGGCGTGCGTTCATCTGGTACGCGGAAGCCCACGAGACGCCTTCGACCGTGATGTCATCGCGCCCTGTCCGCTCGTGCACCATCGCGGCCAAGCCCTCGACGGACAGGTCCACCTCGCCCTCCAGCGGCACCGGTGCCTGCAACTGGAACAGGTCCGTGCCCATGAGCGGGCACAGCGAGATGCGGCGTGCCATGTCGCCCTCGTTGAAGTTGTGCCACGCATCGCGTGGCAGGCCCTGCAGCACGATATCGGCGACGACGGCGCGAACGCCCAGGGTCCGGCCCGGGAAAGGAATCGCCAAAGACTGGCGCACGAAGCTGCGGCCGCCGTCGGCGCCGATCAGGTAACGGGTTCTGATCGTCTGCTCGCCGCTGGGCGTGGCGATGCGGACGTGGACACCTTCGCCATCCTGATCGACGCCGAGCAACGTGTGGCTGAATTGCACGGCATGGCCCAGTTCGGCCAAGCGCTCGCGCATGACGGCTTCGGTGAGGAACTGCGGCACCATGAGCGGCTGGCGATAAGGCTCGGCGGGGGTAGCCAGCGCAGCTTCCAGCACCGCGCTGTCGGTGCTGCTGCCATCGGCATTGTGGGTACGCGAAAGGGGGTACGGCCCGCCGGTAGCGAACAACCGGTTGAGGATCCCCATGTCCTCGAACACCTCCTGGCTGCGGGGCTGGATGCCCTTGCCGCGCGAGCCATGGAACGGCTGGTCGCGCTGCTCCAGCAGCCTGAAGGACACGCCACGCCGGGCCAGTTCGATGGCCAGGGTCAAACCAGCGGCACCGGCGCCACAGATCACAACATCAGGGGTGTTACCCATCGGTTTCTCCAGGTATGTGTAATATGCACGTATCTGGAGGGGATGCTATGCCTGCGAAAAAGAGAGTGCAAGATACACATATTTCGACCGAGCTGAAGTCGCTGCACCTGTCCATGGTCAGCCTTGTCAGCGTGATGAACCGCCCGCGCAACGACGAGCGACTCCTGCAGGAAGCGGGGGTGAAGCTGGACCAGGCTCTGTTTCGGCTGCTGGTGGTGATCGAGCGGGTCGGGCCGATCGGGGTGGTCGAATTGGCTGACCGGTTGGGTCGCGACTACACGACCATCAGCCGGCAGGTCGCCAAGCTGGCAACCATGGAACTGATCACCCGCCAGGGCAATCCGCAGGACCGCCGGATCCGCGAGGCCACCATTGCGCCCAAGGGCAAGGAGATGACTGACCGCTTGGACGCCGCGCGCGAGCGGATGGGCAGGGTCATCTTCGAATCATGGGAGCCGCAGGAGGTATCGGACCTGGTGCGGCTGATGGCGAAATTCGCCGATGCAATGGAAGCGGTCGAACGTGGGACACCGGAGTAGAGCCACCGAGGCGCTGGCCAACGCGCACTGGCCGAGGCGATAGGCAGCGGCCAACCGCTTCGTTTCGAATCCGTGCCCGGGGTGCCGGGATTACCTGCTCAGCCCGTTGCAGCAGCACACCACTGAATCGCTGCGCGAGCGCTGACCCGAACGCGCGCGATGCCGAGCTTGCAGCCGCACAGGATCAGACCTGCGCCATGCCGCCGTCCACGAACAGCTCGATGCCGTTGACGAAGCTCGCCTGGTCAGAGGCCAGGAATGCCACGGCGTTGGCCACTTCCTGCGGTTCGCCCAGTCGTCCCAGGGGCACCTGCGCTGCCAGGTGGTCGAACAGACCCTGACGGGCGTCGTCGGGCACCAGATCGCCGAGGCCGGGGGTGCGGATCGGCCCCGGGCTGACAACGTTGACCCGGATGCCGCGCTCCTTGAGGTCCAGCGCCCAGGAACGGGCGAAGTTGCGCACTGCTGCCTTGCTGGCGCTGTACACGCTGAAGTTGGCCGTGCCCTGGATGGACACGGTAGAGCCGGTGAGGATGATCGATGCCCCATCGGCCAGCAGCGGCAGCGCCTTCTGCACGGTGAACAGGACGCCACGGACATTGGTGGCGAAGATGCGGTCGAAGTGCTCTTCGGTAATCGCACCCAGCGGCAGCATGTCGCCGCCACCGGCGTTGGCGTGCAGGATATCCAGTCTGCCAGCCTGCGTGGCGATCCGGGCGTAGACCGTGTCCAGGTCGGTGGGAAGCGCCGCATCAGCGCGAATCCCGGTGGCGGCCGGACCGATTGCGGCGACGGCCGCGTCCAGTTCGGCCTGGCGCCGGCCGGTGATGAAGACAGTGGCGCCCAGCGACGCGAGGTGGTGGGCGCTGGCCAGGCCGATGCCCGAGGTGCCGCCGGTGACGAGGGCGATCTTACCGGTAAGGAAGGCGGTGCTCATGATGTTCTCCGTTGGACGAGCGGGAGGATTCCCGCCGCTGTTGGGAGAACGATAGGCTTGGCCGATTGGTGGATAAAGATGGATTAATGAGAATCACTATGCATGCATGTGCATAATGGGCGCATGAACCAACTTTCCGCCATCCGTGCCTTTGCCCGGGTCGTCGAAGCGGGCAGCTTCGTCCGCGCCGCCGAGTCCCTGGACATGCCCACCGCCACCCTCAGCAAGCTGGTGCGCGAGCTCGAAGCGCACTTGGGCGTACGCCTGCTGCAGCGGACCACGCGGCGTGTATCGGTGACGGCCGAGGGGCAGGACTACTACGAGAAGGCCGGTCGTCTGCTGCGTGACCTGGAGGATATCGATGCGTCGTTCAGTGCCGCGCGGGGCACGCCGCGGGGACTGTTGCGCGTGGACGTCGGCGGTTCGACCGCACGCGACGTGCTGGTGCCCGCGCTGCCGGCCTTCATGGCGCGGTACCCGGATATCCGCATCGAGCTGGGCGTCTCCGACCGGCCGGTGAACCTGATTGGTGAGAACGCCGACTGCGTGATCCGCGGCGGGCCATTGGACGATTCATCGCTGGTTGCGCGCCATGTTGGCGATGCCACCTTGATCACCTGCGCCAGCCCGGGCTACCTGAAAGCGCATGGCGTGCCGGCCTACCCCGAAGAACTTCGCAACGGGCACCGGCTGGTGAGCTACGTGCTCAGCTCCACCGGGCGCGCCGTGCCGTTCCGCTTCCGGGGTGATGCGGGAAGTGTGGAGATCAAGGGCGGGCACCGTCTCGGCATCAATGAAAGCAACGCCCACCTGGCCGCGGCGATTGCGGGCTTGGGGCTGGTACAGACCTTCAGCTATGCCGCCGCGCCTGCACTTGCCAGCGGTGCGCTGGTGGAAGTGCTGCGGGCCTGGCGACCGGCGCTGTATCCGTTCCACGTGGTGTATCCGCATAACCGGCACGTGACCCACCGCCTGCGGGTGTTCATCGACTGGCTGGCGGAAATGATGCCCGGGCTGCTGGCAGCCGGTTTCCAGGAACTCGACACCGACGCGCGGGTGGAGAAGCCGGCGACCACGGGCCGTTACAGGGTGCGGGCGTGAGCACACAGCGCCATACAGTTGCGAGGTGCTTGATCGCGGCGGCTTCGTGCGCGCCGCTTACGGCGTTGGCGACCAATTACACAGGCGTGCTGACGACCGCAATTGGCATTCCATTGCTTTTCGTCGCAGCAGGCTTGCTGCTGACCCTGCTGATCGTGCGCACGCAGACGCGGACATGGCTGACGTGGCTGGCGACGCTGCTTGCGCTGGCCCTGTTGCTGGCGGGCGTGTGGGTATTCGAGATGGATACGTGGCGGCTCTGGCCGTACGCCACTGACAGCCAACGCGTAACCAAGGGCGCAACAGTGGCGGTGTATTGCACACTTTGGTTGGCGGTATTGGTTCAGACATGCTTACTCTGGATACTCAGGCCGCGACGACCACAGGCGCATTGACCTTCCCACCATCCGGGCAGACCCCCCCGGGCAACGAGGCAACCATGGCAGATCCTTACAACAGCGCCGCACACCCGTCGACCGCGACCCGACTGGACGATTCCATGGTGACCACCGCCTTCGAGCTGCCCGGGTTCCGGATCACGCGCAACCTGGGGGTGGTACGGGGCATTACGGTGCGCTCGCGCTCCATCGTCGGCAACTTCCTGGGCGGTATCCAGACCTTGTTCGGCGGCAACATCACCATCTATACCGAGCTATGCGAGCAGGCGCGCGAGGAGACCTATCGCGATATGGCCAAGCATGCACGGATGCTGGGGGCCAACGCGATCATCGGCATGCGCTACGACGCGACCGACATCATGACCGGGCTGACCGAGGTGCTGTGCTATGGCACGGCGGTGGTGGTGGAGCCGTTGCGGTGATTCGTTCAAGGGCGATACGCGGTTTGTATCGTGGACTGCTGCAGGTGGTATTGGCGCTGCGCATGCTGTCGGCACGATCCTGTGCGGATGCAGACGCACGACGATGTTTCATTTGAAGGGCAGGTTGGGCTGGTTACCGGTGCAGCCAGTGGACTGGGCCTGGCCTACAGCAGGCTGCTGGCCTCGCGCGGTGCGCGGGTTGTCATGCATGACGTGGGCGCCGGGCTGGATGGAAGCGGGCAGGACCCGGCGCGGATCGATGCGACGGTGGCGCTGCTGCGCGGTACCGGGCTGCAAGTGCATGCCGCGCACGCGGCGATCGACCAGCGCGACGGCTGCCGCGCGCTGATCGCCGACATCGTCGCCCGCCATGGCCGGATCGACTTCATCATCCACAACGCAGGGTGGGTGGAGTACCAGCAGATCGATGCGCTGGAGGAAGACCGCTTCGACCACATGATGACCATCGCGGCCAAGGCGCCGCTGTGGCTGGCCGAGGCGGCGTGGCCGTCGATGCAGGCACGCCACCATGGCCGCATCGTGCTGACCACCTCCGATCGCGCGCTGTATCCGCAGTACGTGCAGAAGGGCCTGGCTGCGTATGCGGCCGCGAAGATGGCAGCCGTGGGTATCGTCAACGTGCTGGCCGCTGAGGGCGCACCGCACAACATCGTGGTCAATGCCATCTCGCCGGTGGCCAAGACCCGCATGTGGGGCGTGGAGGGCGAGCCCGATGAGCTGCACCCGGATGCGGTCGCGCCGGGCGTTGCCTTCCTGGCATCAACGGCCTGCCGCGATGGCGGCTGGATCCTGCGTGCCAGCAACGGCCAGTTCCACGCAACCCGCAGCGTGGAGGCCGACGATGTGGCCTACCCGCGCGACCTGCGCGCCACGTCCGCCGACAGCATCGAAGACATCGCCGCGCAATGGTCGCGCATCGCGCAGCCCGCGGTGGAACCACGCAGGTAGTCAACGGCACGGCATACTGGCGGGGTTTCCGTCCAGCGCATGCATGCCCATGGTTGATCTCCGCCTGCTTCGCCAGTTCGTTGCTGTTGCTGAAGAGCTGCACTTCCACCGCGCGGCCGCGCGCCTGCACATGTCGCAGCCACCGCTGACAGCGGCCATCCGCAAGCTGGAAGACGAGATCGGCAGCGAGCTGATCCAACGCGGCAACCGTACCCTTGGGCTGACGGCCGCCGGGGCAGTGCTGCTGGCCGAGGCACGCCTGCTGCTGCAGCAGGCCGACCATGCGCTGGTGGCCACTCGCGATGCGGCTGAAGGGCGCACCGGTACCGTGCGGCTGGGCTATGTGGGCAGCGCACTGTACGGGCGGCTGCCCGGGGTGATCCGCAGCTTCCGCCAGGGCAGCCCGGACGTTCGCCTGGAGTTGATCGAAGCCACCTCCGCACGCCAGATCCAGATGCTGCGCGAACAGCGGATCGACGTGGGCGTGGTGATTCCACCGGTGTTCGAGGCCGACGACATGCGGCTGCAGGCATTCGACAGTGACCGCTTGGCGATCGCGCTGCCGCGCGCGCACCCGCTAGCAGAGCAGGCGCATCTCACGGTCGCGATGTTGGCCGACGAACCGTTCGTGCTGTGGCCGGCGCGCGAGGGCAGGGGCTTCCATTCGCAGGTCGTGCGCCTTTGCGCGGCGGCAGGATTCACACCGCGGGTGGTGCAGGAAGCGCACGGCATGCACGCGGTCCTGTCACTGGTGGCGGTGGAGGCGGGCATCTCGGTGGTCCCCGCCAGCATGGCCGGGTTCCGCAGTGCGGAAGTCGCCTATCACCCGTTGGCGGGGGGCGAGGCCACGTTCGAGCTGCAGCTGTGCCTGCGCGCAGATGAAGCATCGCCGGCGGCACTCAACTTCGCCCGCCACGGGGCCGGGGGGCGACCGGGCAATGCCGACCGGTAGTGCCGACCGTTGGTCGGCACCGCGAGCCCGGATCACCCCGTCACCGGGTGCGTTTCACCCAGGCGCGCACTACCAGGCCGATCAATGCGGCGAAGACGACCCACGACACGACGTCGAACACGCCATCGCCAACCAGCGCGCTGACCAGACCCAGCAGGCTTGCCGCGGCGATCCACGCGGGCGCCGTGAACGGGCTGCCATTGGGCGCAGGCGTCCGGCTCATGCAGCACCCCCGGTTTTTTCAGCGCGCTCGATCTCGGTTACCCGCGCTTCGGTGCTGCCGCGCTTGAACCACAGGTACAGGCCGCTGACCAGTACCGCGATGGTGAGCAGGTCCAGCAGCGCCCACAGGATCTTCAGCGGTAGCTTGCCGTAGTCGCCGAAGTGCAGTGGCTGGCTGAGCAGCAGCACGCTCATGTAGGTGGGCAGCTGCGGCTGGGCGGTGAGTTCACCGGTGGCCGCATCGATCAGCACCGGGCGGTACAGGCGTTCGGTGAGCGGGGTGTTGCCCTGCATGAACACGCCATAGTGATGATCGCCGCTGTAGCCGGTACCCGGGAAGCTGACAAAGGCCGGGCGCATGCCGGGCTCGGCAGCGCGTGCGGTGTCCACCGCGGCCTGCAGCGAGGCCAGCGTGGTCGGGCGCGGCTGGCCGGCGTAACGCGCGGCGAACTCGCCGAGCTGCTGGCTCTGCCAGGCGGTTTCCAGTGGCTTCGCGATCGTGTTGATGGCGCCGGTGATACCCACCACCAGCGCCCAGCCCAGGGTGACCACGCCGATCACGTTGTGCAGGTCCAGCCAGGCCAGCCGGCGGCTGCGCCCGGTGCGCAGGGTGCCGAAACGCTGGCGGCGCATGAAGGGGCCGTACAGCACCAGGCCGGAGATGATCGCCACGGCGAACAGCAGGCCCATCGCGCCCATGAACAGCATGCCGGGCAGGCCGAGGAACAGGTCGGTGTGCAGCCGGTACAGGAAGTACATTACCCCTTCGTTGAACTGCGGCGCGGGCAACACTTCACCGCTGCTGGCATCGAGCAGTGCGGTCTTCATCTGCGGCGGCGGCGTGGCCGGCTCGGTGCCGGTGTTGACGTACACCGTGTGGCCGTCCCAGTCCCAACCCACGAACAGCGGCACGTTGCCCGGGTACTGCGCCACGGCGGTGCGGACCTGTTCATCCAGGTTGCGATGCGCGGCCTGCGGCTGCGGGTTGTCCACGTGCGGTTCGCTGAGGTGGGCGATTTCCTCGCCGAACACCAGGGGCAGGCCGGTCACGCACAGCAGCAGCAGGAACAGGGTGCAGACCAGGCTGGTCCACTTGTGGACCAGGAACCAGGCTTTGATGGTGGAACGTTGCATTGAATTCTCTGGCGGCGGCTGGAGAGGGTACGGACACGGTAGTGCCGGGCCACGCCCGGCACACCGTCAGAACCGGTATGAAATCGTTCCGGTCACGGTGCGCGGATTGCCGGTGAAGCAGTCACCGAAATTACGGCACGGGGCGAAGTACTTCTTGTCGCCCAGGTTGGTGATGTTCAGCGCCATCGTCCAGTCGGTGACCTGCACTTCGGCCAGCGCGTCCACCAGCGTGTAGCTGGGCGTGCGGATGAAACCGCCGTAGCCCAGCGACTGGGTGTTGCCCACGTAACGGCCACCAACGCCCAGTCGCAGGCGCGCGTCGTCGACCAGCTGGAAGGCCTTGCCCAGCCACACCGAGGCCAGCTCCTGCGGGGTGTCGTTGAGGCGCTGGTTCACTTCCATGGCGAAGTTGCTCTTGGTCACTTCGGCCTTGTTGCGCGAGTACGCCGCGGTGAGGGTGATGTCGTGCGCGAACTGGAACTGGCCCTCGACTTCCACGCCCTTCGATTCGATCTCACCGGTCTGGATCACGTTCAAGACGTTGTCCGGATCGTTGGTCTGGCGGTTGGTTTCGGTGATGCGATAGGCGGCCAGGGTGACCAGCATGTTCGACGCCGGCTGCCACTTGATGCCGCCTTCCCACTGGTCGCCCTGCATCGGCTTGAACGCACGGCCGTACAGATCCTGGCCGGTTACCGGCAGGAACGACTCGCTGTAGCTGATGTACGGCGACACGCCCGCGCCGATCTCGCCGATCAGGCCGGCGCGGTAGGTGGTGGCGTTGTCGGTCTGGCTGGGGAGGCCTTCGGTCTTGCTGCGCGCATGGTCGCGGCGTGCGCCCAGCACCAGCGAGACGCGGTCGGCCCAGCGGATCTGGTCCTGCAGGTACACGCCCAGCTGGGTGGTCTGCTGGTCGGGCAGGCGGTCCCAGCCGTTGATGGTCACGCCGGTGGAGATCGGGTTGTAGATGTCGATCGGGGTCGGGGTGGCATCCAGGTTCGAGGACTTCTCGCGGTAATCGCTGTAGTCCACGCCGGCCAGCAGCAGGTGCTGGAACGCGCCGGTGGCGAAGTCGAACTGCACCGCATTGTCGCTGGTCAGCGAACGCACGTCCGGGCGCACGCCGTAGGCGTTGCGGTTGAGCACGCGCTTGTCGGCATCGATGAACGGGTCCAGCGGATTGGAGTAGGTATCCGGGTACAGTTCGCGGAATTCGGTCTTGCCATCCAGATAGCGCACGGCCGAGCGCAGGCTGATGCTGTCGCTGAAGCTGTGGTCGAACAGGGCGGTCACGCTGTACACGCGCGAATCGAGTTTGTCGAAATCGCGGTCGCCCAGGAACGTCGACGGATCCAGGCGCGGCGAACCGGCCGGTGCGTTGAGGGTCGCCACCACCGGCAGGAACTGCTGGCTCGAGGCGGTCTTGTCGTGCTGGTAGCTGGCCAGCACGGTCAGGGAGCTGCGCTCGCCCTGCCAGCTGATCGACGGCGCCAGGTACACGCGGTCGTCGTCGATGCTGTCAGTCTGCATGCCGGATTCGCGCACCAGGCCGACGAAACGACCGGCCAGGGTGCCGGCGTCGTTCAGGGTGCCGGCCACGTCGCCCTGGAACTGTCTGCGGTCGAAGTTGCCCAGCTGCAGGGCGACTTCGCCGCCGAGGTCGCCGAAGGTCGGGCGCTTGGTGATGGCATTGATGATGCCGCCGGTGGCGCCGGCGCCGTACAGCACCGACGAGGGGCCGCGCAGCACTTCCACCCGCTCCAGGCCGTACACCTCGGTGCGTGCCAGCGGATTGAAGCCGTAGCTGCGGCGCAGGCCGTCCAGGTATTGCACCGGGTCGAGGCCGCGCACGGTGCTGCCGTCGCTGCGGGTATCCAGGCCGTAGGCATCGGCGGTCACGCCGGCGCTGTAGCGCAGGGTTTCCTGCAGGTTGCGGGCGCCACGGTCGGTGAACAGCTCGTGGGTCACCACGCTGATCGCCTGCGGGGTCTGGGTGAGCGGGGTATCGGTCTTGGTGGCGGTGCTGGCGCGGTCGGCGACCACGCTGACCGCGTCCAGAGTACGGGCGGTGCTGCTGTCCTCGGCATGGGCCATGGCCGACGCCAGCAGGGTTGGAACCAGCAGGAGCAGGGGCGAACGGCGTGACAGGGCAGGCATGACGGGGTTCCCGGTGACTAAGGGCCCGGATTATCGGGAGGTGAGGATGCGAACGCAAATGAATCTCAGATACAAGCCTATGGGGCGCGGTTTTCATCCGTCTGCCACATCCCCTGCACGAGCCCTACGCGGTGCCGGTCTTAACGTAGTCCGTCCCCGTTTCGTCATTGGAGACACGCCATGAATACCCTGCAGACGGCCGCCCGGGCGATGCGCAACGGCCTGGAGGAGATGGCGGCCCTGTTGGTGGGCGAGCGCGCCGAGGACCTGCGCCGTGACGATACCGCCGCGCCGGGGGTGGGTATTCCGATGCCACGCCGGCTGCCGCTGCGCCGCGCGCTGCCGCGCGCCCGCAAGGGCATGGCGCCGTGGCAGAAGGTGGGCGCCCCGCGTCGCTGAGCGAACCTGAACAGGGGAACATGTCCCCCACACCGCGGTTATGGCTAACTAGCGCCCCGACCAACCGACGGAACGATGTGTGAAGACAGCAGGACGATGGGGGCTGGCCGTATTGATGCTGGTAGCAGCGCTGTGGGTAGCCGGGCTGCTGGCGTACCAGCTTTCCGGGCCGGGTTGGCTGAAGGGTGTGCTGTTGGCGGGGTGGGGCGCCTTTGCGCTTGCTACCGCCGTGGCCGTTGGCCGGGCCCGCGCCGGGCGCTGGCCGGGCCCGCTGTTCGTGGCGGCGCTGGTGCTCTGCGGTGTGTGGTGGCTGCTGCTCAGCCCGCGCCAGGACCGGGTCTGGGCCGATGATGTCGCCCAGCGCCTGAAGGTGGTTGAGTTCGACGGCTCCAGGGTGGTGCTCGACAACGTACGCAACTTCACCTGGCGCACCGATGACGACCACGACGTGCGCTGGGAGCGCCGCGAGTACGACCTGGACCAGCTGCGTTCGGCCGACCTGGTGCTGTCGTACTGGATGGGGCCGATGATCGCGCACACGCTGGTCTCGTTCGGCTTCGCCGATGGCCGCCAGCTGGTGTTCTCGCTGGAGATCCGCAAGGAGCGCGGCGAATCGTTCTCGGCGCTGGGCGGGTTCTTCCGCAAGTTCGAGATGACCCTGGTGGCGGCCGAGGAAACCGACATCGTGCGGGTGCGCAGCAACGTGCGCGGCGAGGATGTGTACCTGTATCGCCTGAAGGGCATGACCCGCGACCAGCTCAAGGGCCTGTTCGTGTCCTACCTGGGCGAGGCGCGCAAACTGGATGCCGCACCGGCGTTCTACAACACGCTGACCAGCAACTGCACCACTATCGTGTACGAACTGGCCAAGCAGATCGCGCCGGGGTTGCCGCTGGACTACCGGCTGCTCGCCTCCGGCTATTTCGACGAATACGCGCGTGACCTGGGCGTGCTCACGCCCGGCGTGGACTTCGCCACGCTGAAGGCGCGCGGGCGCATCATCGATCGCGCGCGTGCCGCTGGCGATGATCCGCGCTTCTCGCAGCTGATCCGCGTCGGCGTGCCGGGCATCGACCCGGAGGTGAATCCATGAGCCGGCTCCTTCGCCGTGGCGCACCCCTGCTGGCGGTGCTGCTGTCGCTGCTGCTGTCCAGCGGCTGCGCCATGGTCACCATGAAGCAGGTCTCGCCCACCGATTACCTGGCCAACAAGCGCGGCGATGTGCTCACCTCCGGCAAGTTCAGCATGGCCTCGCAGGAAACGCTGAGCGTGATCGGCCTGGACGTGGCGCTGTGCGAGAAGGATGTTGCCGCCTGCGAGAAGACCCTGAAGGACACCCGCGACCTGCCCGAGGAACAGCGGCTGTCAACGCTGTCCGAGCTGTGGGTGAAGAACGCGCTGGCACTCACGCCCAAGCCGAAGGACCGCGACAAGACCCCGATGTCCGATGCAGCGCTGGATGCGTGGCTGGAAGCAGCGCGGTACGCGTATGCCTACCTGTTCTTCAGCGGGCGCACGCCGTCGGACCGCGCGTTCGAAGACCGCCAGACCCAGGTGCGCGACTACTACAACTACGCCGCCGAACAGACCGCCACGGTGGTGTTCAAGCGCAGTCGCGAAAGCGCGCTGGAAGGGGAGGACTACAACGCCGCGGTGGCGGGCGAGCGCTGGACGCTGACCTCGGACTTCGACGAGCTGCGCCTGGCCAGCATTCCCACCACGATGGTGTCGGCATCTTCGGTGAGTTTCGCCGGCCTGCGCAGTACCTATCGCCGCGACGGCTTTGGTGCCGAGCTGGTGGTGGTGATGGACCCGCCCAAGCTGATCGCGCCGGTGGACGGTGAGAAGGCCGAGATTCCGCAGTACAGCGAGATGTCGGCAATCAATGCCACCGCGTTGCTGCGCTTCAAGGGCGATACGCTGCAGCAGGTGCTGGACACCACCCAGGTGCTGTTCGACGTGTATTCGCCTGAATCCACCGAAAGCGTGGACCTGCATGGCGAGAAGGTGCCGCTGGCCGGCAACTTCACCGCCGCCTACGGCATGTGGCTGGCCCAGTCCGGCTTTGCCACCCAGTCGCTGCGCACGCTGTTCGGCCTGAGCGAAGGCATTGCCGAACCGCACATGTACCTGATGCAGCCGTGGGATCCGAACCGCCGCATCATCTTCATGCTGCATGGGCTGGGCAGCAGCCCGGAGGCCTGGGTGAACGTGGCCAACGAGATCCTGGGCGACCCCGAGCTGCGCAGACACTTCCAGGTGTGGCAGGTGTACTACCCGACCAATGCGCCGATTGCACTGAACCGTTTCGAGATCGACCAGGCGTTCGACAACACGCTCCGGCATTTTGACCCGAAGGGCACTTCGCGTGCGTCGAAGGACATGGTGTTCATCGGCCACAGCATGGGCGGCGTGCTGGCCCGGTTGCTGGTCACCAGTTCCGGCGACACGTTGTGGAACCAGCTGCTGGCCAACTACGACCTGAAGGGTGAACGGCTCAAGCGCGTCCAGGCCAAACTGGGCCCGCTGCTGCACTTCGATGCCGAACCGAACGTGGAGCGCGCCATCTTCATCGCCGCACCCCACCAGGGCACCGATATCGCCGGCAACCGGGTCGGACGCTTCATCGGGCGCCTGGTGCGCCTGCCGATCACCATCCTCGGCAAGTTCGAGGATGTGTTCCAGGCCCTGCAGCAATCCGAAGTGCAGTCGGCGCAGGCCACCAAGCTGCAGATTCCCAACAGCATCGACAACCTCAAGGCCACCGATCCGTTCGTGAAGGCGGCCGCCGCCCTGCCGATCATGCCGGGCCTGAAGTACCACTCGATCATCGCCCAGCGCAAACCCGAGGTGCCGCTGGAGCAGTCCGACGACGGCCTGGTGCCCTACTGGAGCGCGCACCTGCCCGGCGCGGTGTCGGAGAAGGTGATCATCTCCGGCCACAGCGTGCAGGAAACCCCGCAGGCGGTGCTGGAGATCCGGCGGATCCTGCGCGAAGACCTGGAAGAGGTGGCGCCGTAGCGGTCAGACCCGCCGCGCCACCACCACGCTCGCAGCGGCCAGCAGCAACATGATCGCGAACGTCTGCAGGTAACCCAGGGTCACATCCACCGACAGCATCAGCGCGAACAGCGAGCCGGAAATGGCCAGCGTGGTGGCCACGCCCAGCGCCTCGCTCAGCTGCAGCGCAGAGGTGTTCGCGCCCTGCTGCGCCGGCGGTGACAACGACAATGTCAGCACCGACAGGCTCGGGTAGATCAGCCCCATGCCAAGTCCGGTCAAGGTCCACCCGGCCAGCGCCAGGGCCAACGGTACGCCGGGCTGGATCGCCAGCGCGGTGCCGATGATGCCGGTGCACATCAGCAGCGCGCCGGCGGTGAGCAGCTGGCGACGCGACAGCCCCTGGCCCCCATGGCCCTGGAACCACGACCCGCTGAACCAGCCCAGCGCGCCCAGGCTCAACGCCACCCCGGCCAGCAGCGGGCTCAGGCCACGCTCACGCTGCAGCAGCAGCGGCAGGAACGCCTCGCAACCAAAGAACGCCGACGCCGCGATACCGCGCAGGGCGATCACGCTGGGCAGGCCACGGCGCAGGCGCAGGGTGCCGCGCGGCAGCAGCTTCCAGCTGCACAGCGCCAACAGCGCCACCGCCGGCAGCAGCACGGCCAGTGCCGGCCAGCCAACCTGCTGGCCGCCCACGTACAGCAGCAGCGCGCCCACGGATGCACCGATCGCCCAGCGCACCACGCTGCCCTCCGAACGCGGCGCGGCCGCCAGCGGCGGCACCGCGCGCAGCGCCGGCCGCAAAAGCAGCGCGGCCGGGATGGCCAGCAGCGGCACGCCCAGGAACACCCAGCGCCAGCCGGCGTGCTGCACGATCAACCCGCTGATGGCAGGGCCGATCAGCGAGGGCACCACCCAACCTGCCGAGAACGCGGCAAAGACGCGTGGCCGCAGCGATTCGGGGAAGGTGCGCCCGACCAGCACGTACAGCGACACGGAAATGGCACCGGCGCCCAGCCCCTGCAGCAGCCGGCCGATCACCAGCACCGGCATGTGCTGGGCGAGTCCGGCCACCAGCAGGCCGGCGATGAAGCAGCACAGGCCCACCCACAACGGTCGGGCAGGGCCAAGCCGGTCGCTCCAGCGGCCCGCCAGGGTCATGCCGATCACGCTGGTGGCCAGCGTGCCGCCGAACGCCAGCGCGTACAGGCGCAGGCCATCCAGCTCATGCGCCACGGTGGGCATGGCCGCAGCCACGGCCAGCGCTTCGAACGCGTGCAGCGACACCAGCGCGACCATGCCGATGGTGGTGGCGCGGTAGCGCGGCGAGAGGATCGACGTGGGCGCGTCGGCGGGCAGTACAGCGACATCGGAAGACATGCGGATTCCAGGAACGAAGAAGCGCGGTGCTTGCGGCACACCGCGAGGTGCCGCACGATGACACCTTAACCATGGTTGAGGTCAAGCAGTGATCGCGCAGGAGCTGAGTGTAGGCGACGTGGCACGTCGCAGCGGCGTGGCGGTATCGGCGCTGCACTTCTATGAGCGCAAGGGCCTGATCCGCAGCCTGCGCACGGCCGGCAACCAGCGTCGCTTCAGCCGCGACGTACTGCGTCGGCTGGCGGTGATCCGCGTCGCACAGCGGGTGGGTATGCCGTTGGAAGCGGTGGCCAATGCATTTGCGGCGCTGCCGGAAAACAAGACGCCGACCCGCGCCGAGTGGGCGAAGATGTCGGCGCTGTGGCGCGGCGAACTGGATCAACGCATCGAGGAACTGCTGCTGCTGCGCGACCAGCTCACCGACTGCATCGGCTGTGGGTGTCTTTCACTGAAGCGCTGCCGGTTGGCCAATCCCGGAGACGCGTTGGGCGAGCAGGGGGATGGCGCGCAGCGCTGGGGCTGACCCGGATCAGTCGTTGGCCGCCGACAACGCCTGTCCCCGTCGCGTCGCCGCGTCGATCGCCCGCGCCACGATCGCTTCGAAGTCCTCGCCCTGGAAGCTCTCGATCGCGGCCTGCGTGGTGCCGTTCGGCGAGGTGACGCGCCGACGCAGCTCTGCCGGGGATTCGCCGGATTCGTCCAGCATGCGGCTGGCGCCCAGCAGGGTCTGCACCACCAGCGTGCGCGCGGCGTCGGCCGGCAGGCCCTGCGCGATACCGGCTGCTTCCATCGCCTCGGCCAACAGGAACACATAGGCCGGGCCACTGCCGGAGACGGCGGTGACCGCATCCATGCGTGCTTCATCCTCGATCCACACCGTGCGCCCGGCGCTGGCCAGCACGGTGTCGGCCTGGCCACGCTGTTCGGCGCTGACCCCGGCGGTGGCAAACAGACCGGTCACGCCTGCACCCAGCAGCGCCGGGGTATTGGGCATGGCGCGTACCACCGCGCCGGTACCGCCCAGCCAGCGCAGCAGCTGCGCACTGGTGATGCCGGCGGCGATGGATACCACCAGCGGGGCCTGGGCCTGGGCGATCTCCGCCAGCGACGCACAGACATCGCGCAGCACCTGCGGCTTCACCGCCAGCACCCATACCGCGCCCTGCGCGGCCGCTTCGCTGGCGCTGGCGTAGGTCTTCACGCCGAAGTCGGTGGTGAGCTGGCTGCGCAGCCCGGCCACCGGTTCGGCCACATGGATGTTGCCCGGGGCAGTGCCCTGGCGGACCAGGCCGGCGATCAGGCTGCGCGCCATGTTGCCGCCGCCGATGAAGGTGATCGAAGTGCTCATTGGGCATCCTTGTATGTGATCTGGGCCGCGGGGCAGGGGCCCGCGCTACGGGTGGGTAAGCCCCTCAATGCCGTGCGCCGAACAAGGCGGTGCCGACGCGGACCATGGTCGCGCCATGGGCAATGGCGTCGGGATAGTCGCCGCTCATGCCCATCGAGAGGGTGTCGGCCTGCGGGTAGCGGGTGGCCAGCTCGGCAAACAGCGCGTGCATGCGTTCAAAGGCCTGGGCGCGGCGGTGTGGGTCCGGCCACGGCGCAGGGATGGCCATCAGCCCGCGCAGGCAAAGGCGTGGTTCGGCGGCGATGGCGGCGGCCAGCGCCGGCACGGCGTCGGGCGTGCAGCCGTGCTTGCTGCCTTCATCGTCGATATTGACCTGCACCAGCACGTTCAACGGCGGCAACGCGGCCGGGCGGTGCGTAGCCAGCGCGGTAACCAGCTTGGCCCGGTCCACGCTCTGCACCCAGTCGAAGCGCTCCGCGGCCAGGTCGGCCTTGTTGGACTGCAGGTGGCCGATCAGGTGCCACTCCAGCCCCAGGGCCGCCAGCGCATCGATCTTTGCCACCGCTTCCTGCACGTAGTTCTCGCCGAACGCGCGCTGGCCCTGCGCCGCCAGCGCCGCCACGGCCTCGGCCGGCTGGGTCTTGGACACCGCCAGCAGGCCCGGCGGTGGCCGCCCGGCGGCCGTGGCCGCGTTGTGCAGGTTCAGCAGCAGGGTGGGCAGGGGCAGGGCGGTCACGGGTGGGCGCTCACGGGGCAGGACACAAAGAGATTTCGCGGTGGATCAGGGAGGCTATACTGCCGACCGGGGAAAGATCCTTCCAGTCGCAGCAGTCTATGGGGAGTAGCAGCGTATGGATATCGCCGAGCTGTTGGCGTTTTCCGTTAAGAACAAAGCGTCGGACCTTCATCTGTCGGCAGGCCTGCCGCCGATGATCCGCGTGGACGGCGATGTCCGTCGCATCAACATTCCGGCCTTGGACCACAAGCAGGTCCACGCGCTCGTTTACGACATCATGTCGGACAAGCAGCGCCGCGATTACGAGGAATTCCTCGAAGTCGACTTCTCGTTCGAGATTCCCAGCCTGGCGCGCTTCCGCGTCAACGCGTTCAACCAGAACCGTGGCGCCGGTGCGGTCTTCCGTACCATTCCGTCCGAAGTGCTGACCCTGGAAGACCTGAACACGCCGCCGATCTTCCGCGAGCTGATCGACCAGCCGCAGGGCCTGATCCTGGTGACCGGCCCGACCGGTTCGGGCAAGTCGACCACGCTGGCGGCGATGATCGACTACATCAACAAGAACGAATACGGCCACATCCTCACCGTCGAGGATCCGATCGAATTCGTGCACACCTCGCAGAAGTGCCTGATCAACCAGCGCGAAGTGCACCGCGATACGCACGGCTTCAACGAAGCACTGCGTTCGGCACTGCGTGAAGACCCGGACATCATCCTGGTCGGCGAACTCCGCGACCTGGAAACCATCCGGCTGGCGCTGACCGCCGCCGAAACCGGCCACCTGGTGTTCGGCACGCTGCACACCAGCTCGGCGGCCAAGACCATCGACCGCATCATCGACGTGTTCCCCGCCGGCGAAAAGCCGATGGTGCGCTCGATGCTGTCCGAATCGCTGCGCGCGGTGATTTCGCAGGCACTGCTCAAGAAGGTGGGCGGCGGGCGCACCGCCGCGTGGGAAATCATGGTCGGCACCCCGGCCATCCGCAACCTGATCCGCGAAGACAAGGTGGCGCAGATGTACTCGGCGATCCAGACCGGCCAGCAGATGGGCATGATGACGCTCGACCAGCACCTGCAGGACCTGGTCAAGCGCAGCCTGATCACGCGCAACCAGGCCAAGGAATACGCCAAGGACAAGCGCATCTTCGAATGATGGACATGCCGGGCAATGCCCGGCATGACAGATTCGGTAGCGCCGGCCGTTGGCCGGCCCTCGGCAAGGCATCCGGAGTCCACCGCAATGAATACCACCAGCACCACCATCGACTTCACCTCGTTCCTCAAGCTGATGGCGCACCAGAAGGCGTCGGACCTTTTCATCACCGCGGGCATGCCGCCGGCGATCAAGGTCAACGGCAAGATCTCGCCCATCACCCAGACCCCGCTCACGCCGCAGCAGAGCCGCGACCTGGTGCTGAACGTGATGACGCCGGCGCAGCGCGAAGAGTTCGAAAAAACCCACGAGTGCAACTTCGCCATCGGCCTGTCCGGCGTGGGCCGGTTCCGCGTGAGCTGCTTCTACCAGCGCAACCAGGTCGGCATGGTCCTGCGCCGCATTGAAACCCGCATTCCCACCGTGGAAGAGCTGAGCCTGCCGCCGATCATCAAGACGCTGGCGATGACCAAGCGCGGCATCATCCTGTTCGTGGGTGCGACCGGTACCGGCAAGTCCACCTCGCTGGCGGCGATGATCGGTTACCGCAACCTGAATTCCACCGGGCACATCATCACCATCGAAGACCCGATCGAATTCGTGCACAAGCACGAAGGCTGCATCATCACCCAGCGCGAAGTGGGCATCGATACCGACAGCTGGGAAGCGGCGCTGAAGAACACCCTGCGCCAGGCGCCGGACGTGATCATGATCGGCGAAGTGCGTACCCGCGAAGGCATGGACCATGCCATCGCGTTCGCCGAAACCGGCCACCTGGTGCTGTGTACCCTGCATGCCAACAACGCCAACCAGGCGATGGACCGCATCATCAACTTCTTCCCGGAAGACCGCCGCAGCCAGCTGCTGATGGATCTTTCGCTGAACCTCAAGGGCGTGGTCGCCCAGCAGCTGGTGCCTTCGCCGGATGGCAAGTCGCGCAAGGTGGCGATGGAAATCATGCTGGGCACGCCGCTGGTGCAGGATTACATCCGCGACGGCGAGATCCACAAGCTCAAGGAAGTGATGAAGGAATCGGTGCAGCTGGGCATGCGCACCTTCGACCAGAGCCTGTTCGAGCTTTACCAGGCCGGCGAGATCAGCTACGAAGACGCGCTGCGCTACGCCGATTCGCAGAACGAGGTGCGCCTGCGCATCAAGCTCTCGCAGGGCGGCGACGCACGCACGCTGTCGCAGGGCCTGGACGGCGTGGAGATTTCCGAAGTCCGCTGAAGCTGCGGGCGGGGAAACCGGGCGCGTACGGTGCAATGCCGGCGCGCCTTTGTTGCAAGTGGTGTTTCAAGGGGCCGGCACCGCGCCGGTGACACTGCCAATGATGAGAATGCACATGGAATTGCATGATCCATACCGCGCACCGGCGACCATTCCGATGCCACCTGCTTTGCCCGGCACGCTGCCGGAATCCCAGTCCCAGGCACGGGCGATGTCCGATGCGGCCGAGTACTACTCGCCTTCCACGCTGAAAATGGTGCTGCTTTCACCCACTACGCTCGGGCTGTACCCGATGTACTGGTTCTGGCGGAACTGGCAGGCGATCAAGCGAGAGACCGGCGGCGACCAGTGGCCCTGGGCGCGCGCGCTGTTCTCGCCGATCTGGTCGTTCTTCTGCTTCCGCGAGCTGAGTGACGCGGCCAGCAGCCGGCGTCGCGAACTGGCCTTCGCGCCAGGACTGTTGGCGGTGACCTACTTCCTGCTCAACTTCGCCAGCCGGCTGCCCAACGCCGGTTGGCTGCTGGCGCTGTTCACATTCGTACCGCTGCTGCCGGTCAACAGCCTGCTGCGCCGTTACCATCAGGATGAACGGGTCGACATGGAGCGCATGGATAGGCTCAACGTCTGGCACGTCGTGGTCATGATTGTCGGCGCCTTCGTGCTCCTGCTGGCCCTGATCGGAACGCTTGCCGGAAAGGGACGATGAGCACAGGGCGCCTGCGATCAGCCGGCGCCATTGATGAAATCTGCTCATGACCAACAGCGTCGCAGCCGATGCAATCGCAGTCGGCTGCGGGGGTATGGTGGGGACCCCACTTAAGGAGTCCTCCCCATGCAGACACGAACCCTTGGCAACAGCGGCCTGCGCGTTTCCGCGCTCGGGCTGGGCTGCATGGGCCTGAGCCATGCCTATGGCACCGCGCCGCAGGTGAGCGATGGCGTTGCGCTGCTGCACGCAGCGGTGGAGCGCGGGGTGACCTTCTTCGACACCGCCGAGGTCTACGGGCCGTTCCGCAACGAGGAACTGCTGGGCCAGGCGCTGGCGCCGTACCGCGACCAGGTGGTCATTGCGACCAAGTTCGGGTTCAAGGAGGCCAATGCCGACCTGGGGCTGGACAGCCGCCCGGAGAACATCCGCGCCGTCTGCGAGGCCAGCCTGCAGCGGCTCAGGACCGACCGCATCGACCTGTTCTACCAGCACCGGGTGGACCCGAACGTGCCCATCGAAGATGTCGCCGGCACGGTCAAGGACCTGATCGCGGAGGGCAAGGTGAAGCACTTCGGGCTGTCCGAAGCCGGCGAAACCAGCATCCGCCGCGCGCATGCGGTGCAGCCGGTGGCGGCGCTGCAGAGCGAGTACTCCCTGTGGTGGCGCGAGCCGGAGCAGAGCGTGCTGCCGGTGCTTGAAGAGCTGGGCATCGGCTTCGTGCCGTTCAGCCCGCTGGGGCGCGGCTTCCTGACCGGGGCGATCACCGCCGATACCGAGTTTGCGCCCACCGATTTCCGCAGCTCGCTGCCGCGCTTTGCGGTGGAGGCGCGCCGCGCCAACCAGGCGCTGGTCGAAGCCATCGGCGCCATTGCCGCCGCCCGCCAGGCCACCCCGGCGCAGGTAGCGCTGGCCTGGCTGCTGGCGCGCAAGCCCTGGATCGTGCCGATTCCCGGCACCACCAAGCTGCACCGGCTGGAAGAGAACCTGGCCGCTGCCGAGCTGGTTCTGCACGAGGCCGACCTGCAGCAGATCGCGGCGGCGCTGGACGGCATCGCCATCGTGGGCGACCGCTACAACGCGGAACGGCAGAAGCAGGTCACCCGCTGACGGATGTCGATTTCGTGCCCTGGCCAGCGTCGTAGTGGATGAACCCCTCTGCAAGGAACAGGTCATGAGCGACACCGCCCCGGTCAAAGGTCCCGCGTCGTACTTCCCGTCCATCGAAAAGACCTATGGGCAGCCAGTGGGACACTGGCTTGCCCTGCTGGCCACGCAAGGCGGGCTCAGGCACATGGCGCTGGTCACGTTCCTGAAGAGCCAGCATGGCCTGGGCCATGGCCATGCCAACGCGTTGGTGGCCCACCATTTGAAGGACCGGACCGGGTGAAGCGGTCATTCGTTGCGGGATGAATCGATTTCACCTGCAACTGTCACGCGGATCGTGTCTAATACCGCTCCCCACGTGTCTGGCCCCACCCCCCATGTCCCTTGAATCCCATGGCCCCGCGCCGTGCGACGACGCTGACGGCCATCTGGTCACCGCCGGCCCGCTGACCCCGCCGCCGGACAGCGCCGGCACCGTGGCCGATGCCAAAGCCCTCCGCCATTCGGTGGCCGAGGACGTGCAGGGCATGATCCTGGCCACCCTGGTGGCCTCGCTGGGCCTGGCGATCTTCGCCAAGGGCGGGCTGATGATCGGCGGCATGGCCGGCCTGGCGTTCCTGGCCCACTACGCGTTCGGCTGGAATTTCGGCCTGGTGTTCGTGCTGGTCAACCTGCCGTTCTACTGGGTGGCGGTGCGGCGCATGGGCTGGGAATTCACCCTGAAGACCTTCGCGGCGGTCACCGCCTGCGGCGTGCTGACCGACCTGCTGCCTCGCTGGGCCGATTTCGCCCACATGAGCTCGCTGTATTCGGCGCTGGTGGGCGGCGCGCTGGCCGGGCTGGGCATCCTGTTCTACATCCGCCACCGCGCCAGCCTGGGCGGCATCGGCATCCTGGCGGTGTACCTGCAGCGCACCCGTGGCTGGAGCGCGGGCAAGGTGCAGATGTCGTTCGACACGCTGCTGATGGGCGTGGCGTTCTTCGTGCTCTCGCCGGACAAGGTGATGTATTCGGCGATCGGCGCGGTGGTGCTGAGCCTGGTGCTGATGTTCAACCATCGGCCCGGTCGGTACATGGGCGTTTGACAGATCGCGGCGACCACCAACGGTGGCCGCCTACCCCCGTTTACTGAGTTTCTGCAGGCGTTTGTACACCGGGCAATCCGGGCTGTGCGCGCCGGGCAGGTAGCCCAGGCTCATCAGGAATTCGCCGGTGATTTCGCCGCCGGTGAAGCGGAACGTCTTCTTGAACAGCTTCACCCACTCGGCCTTGTCGCGCGGGTGGTGCGCGTCCAGCCATGCCGCGAAGCTGCCGTGGCTTGCCCGCAGCTGCTGGATCACCTGGGCGTTGTGGATGGCCGCATGCACCTTGAGCCGGTTGCGGATGATGCCCGCATCGTTTAGCAGGCGTTCCACGTCGCGCTCGCCATAGCCGGCCACGGTATCCACATCGAACTGGCTGTAGGCCGCGCGGAACCCTTCGCGCTTCTTCAGGATGGTTTCCCAGCTCAGCCCGGCCTGGTTGATTTCCAGCAGCAGGCGCTCGAACAGCTCGCGTTCGTCGCGTTGCGGGAAGCCATATTCGTGGTCATGGTAATGACCGTGCACCGGATGGCCCGGTGCGATGAGGCAGTAGCCGCTCATGGGGTCTCGTCTTCAACGGGAGGTTGTTCGATGCCCAGTCTAGGCCCATCGCCGAGCGACAGTTGCGGCCAGCGTGCTGGATGGATCGTCAGGTTACCCCGCAGCAGCGGGTCGTACGCCGGGTCGCCGCGGTATTCGGAGGGCATCGGGAACTCGATCTTGCCGGCATCGGTCCAGTCCTTGCCATCGCGCGCGTGCAGGCGGCATACCGCGCCACCCCACGAGGGCTCGTGGCACAACAGCATCTCGTCCACGCCATCGCCATCCAGGTCGCGGCGCAGTGCCACGCAGACCTCGTCCATTTCCAGGCAGCTGCTGACGTTCACTGTCCTGGCCAACAACGCCTGCCACCAGTCCGGGTCTGGCGCCGGGCTGCTCTTGGCCAGTTTCAGCTGCTGCTGCAGCACCTTGAGGTCTTTGATGGCGTCGCTGTAGTTCCCATAACGGACTTGCCGCGCGTCCACGCTCAGGACATTGGCGATCAGGGTGCTTGCACGCGGATCGTCGCGGAAGCGCGGGTCCTGCTGCAGTTCCTTCAGCACCTCGGCGCCGCGCCGGCCATAGCCGAAGCGCAGATCGGTGGCATCTTCGCCCTTGATTGCCGGCGCGGTTGCCTGCAGCCGGGCCATCTGGCTGGCCAGGCTGATCCGGATCGGGTCCAGCACCGGCGTATTGGCCAGCACCGCCGCACCCAGCACCACCCAGCACATCCAGCGGTTGACCGGTTCGATCCGCTGCAGCCAGCGCCCGCGCCTGCGCACCGCGGCCAGCGCATAACCCACCGCGTAACCGAACACCAGCAGCGCCGCCAGCAGCGCCCAGAAGCGCTCCAGGGTGACCCCGTACTGGCTGATGCGCAGGCCCATTGCATACAGCGCCAGCGCCGCATACACCGGCAGCGTGAGCAGGCTGGCCTCGACCAGCCGGCGCAGCCACGCCGGATAGGGCGGCAGCTCGCTTTCATGCTGGTACACCGCATTGCTGAAGACGATCAGCAGCAGCACCACGGCCAGCAGTACCGTGGCTGCCGAGCGCGTGCGCCACAGCGGCTCCAGCCCGGTGAAGGGCAGGCAGACCACGAAGATCACCGCGATGAACGCCAGCAGCGGCAGCAGGCCGCGCGCCACGGCAAACAGCACCTGGCGGATGACCTGGATGGCCCGGTCCTGGGTGCGCCCGATCAGCACGCCGAACCCGAACAGCATGCCGGTAGCCAGCGCGATGAAGGCTTTTTCGCGGAACAGGTCGCGGAAGAAGTGGATGTCCACCAGGTCGAACAGCGCCGCCCACAGCCACAGCAGCATCCAGGTCAGCCCAGTGAAGCCCAGTGCCAGCGCAAGGGTCAGCCCGTTCTGCCAGGCGCGCTCGAACAGGGCTGCGTAGGTGGCGCGCCAGTGTCCTTGCTGCAGCCGGAACTGCCACCACGGCAGCGCGACGAACACCGCGACGGCCACGCACACGGAGAACGGCAGCAGCAGCGGTGCCTGGCGCAGGTCGTCGGGCGTTCCGCCCAGGTTCCAGCCGATCCAGCCGGCCATCGCCAGCACCACGGCCGAGGCCAGCGCCGCGTGCAGCCACAGGCGGCGGTCGCGCAGGTCCACCAGGGTCAGCGCAACGGCGGTGGGGACGCTCAGCACCCAGGTGTACCAGCACAGTCGCGTGGCGAATGCCTGGAAGGGCCCGTGGTCGGCCGCTTCCTGCACCGCGTACAGCATCAGGCCCTGCAACAGCGCGATCAGCACGATGGCGGCGCGCGAGGCAGGGGAAAGGGGGGGCTGCGGGTTCATCGTGCTCTCCGTTGCATACACACGTCCATGACTGCACGCATCGTAGCCGAGGCTCACGCCCGTGTGAGGATGCAGCGGGTAGAATGGGCCCATGTCCACGTTGCCTACCTCCCTTGCCGATCACCTGCTGGTTGCGCTGCCGTCGCTGACCGATCCGACCTTCGCGCGCACCGTAAGCCTGATCTGCCAGCACGACGAGAACGGTGCCATGGGCGTGCTGGTCAACCAGCCGTCCGAGTACACGCTGGGCGATGTGCTGGCGCAGATGGAGATCCAGACCGACGACCTCGTCCTGCGCGACCAGGTGGTGCTCAACGGCGGCCCGGTGCATCCCGAGCGTGGCTTCGTCATCCATGACGATGCACGTGCGTGGGAATCGAGCCTGCAGGTGGGCGAGGGCGTGTACCTGACCACCTCGCGCGACATCCTCGAAGCCATGGCCCGCGGTGAAGGCCCGCGCAATGTGCTGGTCACGCTCGGCTGTGCCGGCTGGACCGAGGGCCAGCTGGAAGGCGAGATCGCCGACAACAGCTGGCTCACCGTGCCGGCCGATGCCGAACTGCTGTTCGCCACGCCGCTGGAGCAGCGCTGGCAGGGCGCCGCCGCACGGATCGGGGTTGACCTGTTCCGGTTGACGGACTACAGCGGCAATGTCTGAGCCGTCCACCATCCGCCGCGACGGCACCGTGCTCGGCTTCGATGTCGGCTCGCGCCGGATCGGGGTGGCGATCGGCAGTTCCTTCGGCACCCATGCCCGCGCCATCGCCGTGGTGGACGTGCACGGCAACGGCCCGGACTGGACCGCGGTCGAACGCCTGATCAAGGAATGGCGGCCCGATGGCCTGGTGGTGGGCGACCCGCTCACCCTGGATGGCCAGGACCAACCCAACCGCAAGCGCGCGCAGGGCTTTGCCCGCCAGCTGCGGGAACGTTTCAAGCTGCCGGTGGTGCTGATCGACGAGCGCTCCAGCTCGGTCGAAGCGGCCCGCCGGTTCGCCGTCGAGCGTGCCGAAGGCCGCAAGCGGCGCCGCGATGCGGCCACGCTGGATGCGGTGGCCGCCGCGGTGATCATCGAACGCTGGCTGTCCTCGCCGGACGATGCCACCCCCGTTTCCTGACCCCCAGACCCTGCCCATGACCGCCTCGCAACTCGATTCCGACGGACGCCTGCGCCACCTGCTGACCCTGGAAGGTCTGCCCCGCGAAACCCTGCTGCAGCTGCTCGACCGCGCCGGCCAGATCCGCGATGCGGCGGTCGGCCGGGTCGGCAACAAGCGCCACGTGCTGGGCGGTTCGGCGGTGTGCACACTGTTCTTCGAACCCTCCACCCGCACCCGCAGCTCGTTCCAGCTGGCGGCGCAGCGGCTGGGCGCGGACGTGCTGAATTTCGACGCCTCCACCTCGTCCACGCGCAAGGGCGAAACCGCCTGCGACACGTTGAAGAACCTGGAAGCAATGGGCGTGCGCGGCTTCGTCGTGCGCCACCCGGATGACGGTGCCGTGGCCGAGCTGGCCGCCGCGGCGGGCGAGGGCACCGCGCTGATCAATGCCGGCGACGGCCGCAGCGCGCACCCGACCCAGGGCCTGCTGGACATGCTGACCCTGCGCCAGGCCAAGGGCGGTGATTTCTCGAAGATGAAGGTGGTGATCGTCGGCGACGTGAAGCACTCGCGCGTGGCCCGCACCGACCTGCATGCCCTGCGCACGCTGGGCGTGGGCGAGATCCGCGTGTGCGGCCCGCAGTCGCTGCTGCCGGACGATGACACGCTGAAGGGCTGCATCGTCGGCCAGGATTTCGACCAGATGCTGGAAGGCGTGGATGCGCTGATGATGCTGCGCCTGCAGCGCGAGCGCATGGAAGAAGGCCTGGTCCCTTCGATCGAGCAGTACCACGCCGAATACGGGTTGAACGCCGCGCGCCTGAAGCGCGCCGGCCAGGACGCGGCCGTGCTGCACCCGGGCCCGATCAACCGTGGCGTGGAAGTCACCGACGAAGTGGCCGACGGCCCGCAGTCGTGGGTGCTGCGCCAGGTGGCCAACGGCGTGGCGGTGCGCATGGCGGTGTTGGAAACGTTGTTGGGGTGATGGGGGGTATCGACCAACGGTCGATACCTACCACAGTCAAAGAACGTCGCCGGTAGGCGACGACCGTTGGTCGTCGCGCAGGGAAAACGACCGCCATACGCCGGTAGGCGACGACCGTTGGTCGTCGCGGGCCGTGCGTCTGTATCGACCAACGGTCGATACCTACCGGGAATCTTCGTCCAACGGCCATCGGCACCACGCGAATGGATACTCGCCGATGCGGCTCGCCAGCCCAGCCCGCACCGGATTTTCCATGACGTAGAAAGCGTGGCGCCGGAACGATTCGTCCGAGCGAAGGCAGTGGTCGTGATAGCCGGTCTGCCAGATCCTGCCCTGACGATGATGCAGGCGGTTCAGCAGTAAGGCGCTACGTGATTTGAATCGTTGTGCCACATGGGAAAGCGGCCGCTCCCCCAATTGGAACAGCCAATGGACGTGATCGGGCATGACTACCCACGCCAAGGATTCGGTGAGACGTTGTTCGTCTAGTTGTGGGAACAGTTCCGCGACGATGCGAGCGTTTGCAGGATGACTGAACCATGGTCGTCGATGTTCGCAGACCATGGTGAGTTCGTACGCATGATGGATCATCGAGACACGGCCGATGCGGAGGCGTGGGCTGTTCATGCAACGATTTTTCTCGTTGCGGTACAAAGACAATATCGGCGACCGCCGTATTTCAGCGTAGGGAACGGGTGTAGTCAGGTATCGACCAACGGTCGATACCTACCAAGGGCGTCGATGGTTAGTCGAGGCATGCGGGCACAGCGCCGTATCGACCAACGGTCGATACCTACCGGCAGGCGACAACCGTTGATCATCGCCCCAACACACCCGACGCCCGGTAGGCGACGACCGTTGGTCGTCGTCGCAGCGACCCGAACGCCCGGTAGGCGACGACCGTTGGTCGTCGCGCTCTTCCGTTACCGCCGCTGTGCGAACAGCCAATCCCACATCGCCGCATCCGCATACGTCGCATCCCACGCGTTGTGGTTGCCCTGCGGGTACTCGGTATAGCGCACGTCGCCGGCACCGGCGGCATCGAACGCGGCCTTCAATTTCCTGTCGTCGGCGGGCAGCACCACATCGTCCAATGCCCCATGGAACATCCAGATCGGCGTGGCCTTGAGGCGCTCGGCGATGGCGGCATAGGGATCGGCTTCGTCCGCCACGGACTCCACGAACAATGACGCCCGCACCGCGCGCGGCGCCAGCACCGCGCCGCACACCGGCACGATCGCGGCGAAACGGGTGGGGTGTTCCAGCGCGATGTTCCAGCTTCCGTAGCCGCCCATCGACATGCCGGTGAGGTACTGCCGCGCAGGATCGGCACCGAATTCGGCGATGGTGGCATCCAGCGCGGCCAGCGCGATGCGGTTGTTGATGCCCGACCATTCCTGGTCTTCCGGCGCCTGTGGCAGCACCACCAGTGCCGGGAAGTCGCGCGCGTGGTCGCGCAGGTGCGGGCCCAGCCCGGCGGTGGTCTGGCGATGGCCGTCACTGCCACGCTCGCCCGATCCATGCAGGAACAGCACCACGGGCAACGCGCCGCGCTGCGCCTCGGCATCGCGCGGCACGAATACCTGGTAGCGCGACACCCGCCCGTCCACGGTAACGCTGCGCTCGACGAAGTGCCCCTTGTCCGCACTGCGGATCGTGGCACAGCCGCTCAGGGCGAGCACCGCCACCACCCACATCCACCACGCCGCGCGCTGTCGTGCCATTGTCTTTCCTCGGCTGAAATCGTTTTCAGTCTAGGCGCGGACGTCGGCGCAGGCATCTTGCAGTGCATCAGTCCGGGCGCGGTACCGAGGCCAGGATTTCCAGCTGTTCGATCGCCTCCGGGTGGCCGTCGGCGGCGGCGGCCTGCACCTGGGCCAGGCTGGGGTGGACCACCAGCAGGATGGGGTTCTCGCACTGCGGGCAATCGAACTCGGCCTCGTCCTCGTGCAGTTCCATGCTCATCTCGCGCGAGGTCCCCTGCCATTCGCAGGCGGGGCAGGTGTGGGTCTGGTCGCGCCAGCCGTCGGCGAAGTAGTTGTCGAGGGTCAGGGCCATGTCGGTGAACCGGTCAGTGCAGCAGGATCAGGGTGGCCAGGCCCAGGAAGCTGAAGAAGCCCATGACGTCGGTGACCGCGGTGACCACCACGGTGCCGGCCACGGCCGGGTCCACGTTCATGCGCTTGAGCAGCAGCGGCAGCAGCACCCCGGCCAGCGCCGCGGCACAGAAGTTGATGATCAGCGCCAGGGTGATCACCAGCGACAGCAGGAAGCTGTGGAACCACAGGTAGGCAATGATGCCGACCACGGTGCCGATCAGGGTGCCGTTGATCAGCGCCACCCGCGATTCCTTCCACAGCAGGATGCGCGCGTTGCTCTGGCCCACCTGGCCCAGCGCGATGCCGCGCACCATCAGGGTCAGCACCTGCACCGCCGCGTTGCCGCCGACGCCGGCCACGATCGGCATCAGCACCGCCAGCGCAACCACCTTCTGCAGGGTCAGCTCGAACTGGCCGATCACCGTCGCGGCCAGGAACGCGGTGCACAGGTTGATGCCCAGCCACACCACACGGCCGCGCACGGCGCGCTTGATCGGGGAGAACAGGTCTTCCTCTTCGTCCAGGCCGGCCGCGCCCAAGGCCTGGTGCTCGGCCTGCGAACGGATGATGTCGACCACGTCATCGATGGTGATGCGGCCGAGCAGGATGTTGTTGTCGTCCACCACCGGCGCCGACACCCAGTCATGGTCGGAGAACTGCCGGGCCACTTCGTCGGCGCTTTCGCCGACGTCGATCGCCGGCTGCTCGTCGTCGATCAGGCGGTTGATCGGGGTGCTGTCCTCGTGGGTCACCAGCGAGGCCAGCGACAGCCGGCCCAGGTACTGGTGGCGGCGGCTGACCACGAACAGGTGGTCGGTGTGGTCGGGCAGTTCGCCGCGCAGGCGCAGGTAGCGCAGCACCACGTCCACGTTGACGTCGGCGCGCACGGTCACCACGTCCGGGTTCATCAGGCGGCCGGCGCTGTCCTCGGGGTAGGACAGGACCTGCTCGAGCCGCTCGCGGTTCTCGCGATCCATCGACTTGAGCACTTCGTCGATGACCGTGTCGGGCAGGTCTTCGACCAGGTCGGCCAGGTCATCGATGTCCAGGTCTTCGACCGCGGCGATGATTTCGTCCGGGTCCATGTCGGCCAGCAGGCTTTCGCGCACTTCCTCGCCGACGTGGACCAGCACCTCGCCATCGTCTTCCGGGTCGACCAGCCCCCACACCACTTCGCGCTTGCCCGGCGGCAGCGATTCCAGCAGGTTGCCGATCTCGGCCGGCGCCAGCGTATTGACCAGCCGGCGCACCGGACCCAGCCGCCCGCTGTCCAGTGCATCGGACAACAGTCGCAACTGGCGCGCCGTCTTGTCGTGGCGTACGGCTTCGGCCATGCACAGCTCCCGCGGCAAAAGAAAAAAGGCCGCTATCCCGGACAGGATGCGGCAGAGGGGGTGGTCACCGCGTCATTATCGCTTGGATGCATGACAAACCGGTAGGTCAGCGCGTCACGACCAACGGTCGTGACCTGCCGGGCCGTTCATTGGTTTGTGTCGATCCAGCGCTCGATGCTGCGCCGGTCGCGTGCGGCCAGCAGCTTCGGTGCTGCGGCCTGCAGTTCGCCCAGATCGCTGTCGCGCACCGCGCGCCGCACCTCCAGCAGCGTGCCGGGGTGCAGGCTGAACTCGGTCAGGCCGAGCGCGAGCAGCATGCGGGTCATGCGCGGGTCGCCGGCGATCTCGCCGCACACCGCTACCGGCACCTCGTGTTCGCGGCCGGTGCGCAGGATGTGCGCCAGCAGGCGCAGCACCGCCGGGTGCAGTGGCGAATACAGCTCGCCCACCGCTTCATTGTTGCGGTCGGCGGCGAGCAGGTACTGCACCAGGTCGTTGGTGCCGATCGACAGGAAGTCGACCAGATCGATGAAGCTTTCCAGCGCGATCGCCGCAGCCGGTACTTCGATCATCGCCCCGAACGGGATGTGCTCGGCCACTTCGTGGCCCTCGGCGCGCAGCAGCTCGGCCTGCTTGTTCAAGCGCCGGCGCACCGCCAGCAGCTCCTCGCGGGTGCTGACCATCGGCAGCAGGATGCGCAGCTTGCCGTAGGCCGACGCCCGCAGGATCGCGCGCAGCTGGGTATCGGCCACCTTCGGCCGGGCCAGCGACAGGCGCACGCCGCGCAGGCCCAGTGCGGGGTTTTCTTCGTTGCTCAGGGTCAGGCCGGTGCGGTCGGCCTTGTCCGCGCCCAGGTCCAGGGTGCGGATGGTCACCGGTCGCCCGCTCATGCCGAGCGCCGCATCGCGGTAGGTTTCGAACTGCTCCTGTTCGTCGGGCAGCTCATCGCGCTGCAGGAACAGGAATTCGGTGCGGTACAGGCCGAGCCCGTGCGCGCCCAGCGCATGCGCCTCGGTGACGTCTTCGCGCGATTCGGCGTTGGCCAGCAGCGCGATCTCCACCTTGTCGCGGGTGCGGCTGGGCTTGCTGCGCAGGCGGCCCAGCTCGCGCTGCTCGCGGGCCTGGTCGCGCAGGCGGGCGCGGTAATCGCGCAGGTCCGGCGGCAGCGGGTTGACGGTGATCTGGCCGGTGCTGCCGTCGATGCCCAGCACGTCGCCGTCGGAAATCTTCTGCAGCAGGTTGGGAACGTTGACGATCAGCGGCAGGTGCAGGCTGCGGGCCAGGATCGCGCTGTGCGAGAGCGCGCTGCCCGCGGCGGTGACGATGCCGACCACGCCGTGCGCCTGCAGCTGGGCCAGCTCGGAAGGCGCGATGTTGTCGCAGACCAGGATTTCCCCGGCCAGCCCCTTCACGTCCGGCGGGCGTTTCTGCAGGAAGGCATGGATGCGGCCGATCACATGGTCCAGGTCGTCCATGCGGCTCTTCAGGTAGGCATCGTCCATGCCATCGAAGACCTTGGCCAGGCGGTCGCGCTGGACGCGCAGCGCATACCCGGCGCTGTACGGGCCGCTGCGGATCAGCTCATCCAGGCCGAACAGCAGTTCGGGGTCGTCCAGCAGCAGCGCATGCAGGTCGAGGAATTCGCCCACTTCCTGGTTCAGTGCACCCTGCAGGCGCTGGCGCAGGTCGTGCATTTCGGCGCGGGCCGCGTCCACCGCCAGGTGCAGGCGCTGCAGTTCGGCCGCCACTTGGGCCGGGGCGATGCGCTGTTCGGCGACTTCCAGGGCATGCGGCAGGCGCACCCGGGCGCGGCCGAGGGCATTGCCACGCGAGGCCCCGTGCCCGGCCAGCAGCAGGGCACCGGACGCGGTCCGTGCCGGTGTGCTGGAACCCGGTCGCGACGGTGGCCCCGGCATGCTCAGCTGTCCTCGTCGAAGCGTCGCTCGAACAGGGCCACCACTTCGTCCATGGCAGCCGCTTCGTCTTCGCCGTCGATGCGCACGGTGACCGGGGTGCCTTGGCCGGCGGCCAGCAGCATCACGCCCATGATGCTCTTGGCGTTGATCTCACGGCCTTTGGCGGCCATGGTCACGTTGCAGCGGAAGGGCGCCAGCACCTGCACCAGCTTTGCAGTGGCGCGGGCGTGCAGGCCCAGGCGGTTGGATACGGTGAGTTCACGTTCAAGCATCGTCGACAATCGCTCCATTGCGAGTGCCCGCCGCCGCAGTGGCGGGCAGTTGATCCAGTCCCTGTTCCGGATAATTCATCACTCGCAACAACATCGGCAGGCTCAGCGCCGAGACCCGGCGTGCCGGGGTGCCCAGGCGGGCCAGCTGCGCTGCCAGATTGCTCGGGCTGGCGCCATACAGATCGGTCAGGATCAAAACGCCCTCACCGCTGTCCACGCGCCGCAGGGCGGCCGAGGCAAGCGGGAGCAGGGCATCCATGTCTGCGTCGAACGGTACTTCGAAAGCTTCGGTCTTCAGCGGCAGGTGCCGCAGGAGTCGGGTCGCCACGTCCAGCAGGGACGTACCGACGCCGGGATGCGTTACAAGGAGAATGCCACAGGTCATTGTCGAACGTTAACATCCCAACATGAATTGGGGATACACCACGGTAGCAACGGACCGTTGGTCCGTTGGCTTTGATCAATCCAGTTCGCGGTGGAACGTAGCCACTTCCGGCCAGCCCTGGTCGCGCGCGTGCCGGGCCAGGCGTTCGGCCAGGTACACCGAACGGTGCTTGCCGCCGGTGCAGCCGAAGGCCACGGTGACGTAGCTGCGGGTGTCGTTGCCCAGGCGGGGCAGCCAGGTATCCAGGAAGTCGATCAGCTGGTCCACGTACTTCTGCACGTCCGGCTGGCTGTCCAGGTACTCGCGGACCGGTGCTTCGCGCCCGGACATCGGCCGCAGCTCCGGGTTCCAGTGCGGGTTGGGCAGTACCCGGGCGTCGAACACGAAGTCGGCCTCGGCCGGGACGCCGCGCTTGTAGGCGAACGATTCGAACAGCAGCGAGAGCTTGTTGCCGTGGCTGAGCGCGAACTCGGTCACCACCTTGCGGCGCAGCTGGTGCACGTTGAGGGTGGTGGTGTCGATCACCGCGTCGGCGGCGCGGCGCAGCGGGGCGGTCAGTTCGCGCTCGCGCGCGATCGCTTCGGGCAGCGACAGGCCCAGCTGGCTCAGCGGGTGGCGGCGGCGGGTGTCGGCGTAGCGCTTGAGCAGGGCTTCATCAGTGGCATCGAAGAACAGCAGCTGCGCGTCCAGCCCGGCCGCCTGGGCGTCTTCGCGCCAGTGCGACAGCTGGCTCAGGTCGCTCTGGCCGCGTACGTCGATGCCCACGGCCAGGCGGCGCGGGGCGTCGGCATCGTGGCCGGCCAGCAGGCTGCGCACGAAGTCGGGCAGCAGGTTGATCGGCAGGTTGTCCGAGCAGTAGTAGTCGAGGTCTTCGAAGGTCTTCAGCGCCACCGTCTTGCCGGAGCCGGACAGCCCGCTGACGATGATCAGGGTGGCGGCGGTGGGTTCGGCGGCGGCGTTCATGGGGTACGGCGTTCCAGCAGGTTGCTGTGGCGGGCGATGAACATCGCGGCCGGGTCGATGCCCTTGGTGCGCAGGATGTGCAGTCGGGTGGCCGCCTCGGTCAGCACCGACAGGTTGCGGCCGGGCATCACCGGCAGGGTGATCAGCGGCACATCCAGGTCCAGCACGTGGCGGGTGCCGGAATCGCCGGTCAGGCGCTCGTAACCATGGGGGGTGGGTTCGGTCATGGGCTTGGTCAGGTGCACGATGAGCCGAAGGTACTTGTTCTTCTTTACCGCCGTGTCACCGAACATCTCGCGTACGTTGAGCACGCCCAGCCCGCGCACCTCCAGCAGGTCCTGCAGCAGCTCGGGGCAGGTGCCGTCGAGCACGTCCGGGGCGATCTGGGTGAACTCTGGCGCATCGTCGGCCACCAGGCGGTGGCCGCGGCTGAGCAGTTCCAGCGCCAGTTCGCTCTTGCCCGAACCGGCTTCGCCGGTGATCAGCACGCCGATGGAGTAGATCTCCATGAATACGCCATGCAGGATCACCCGCGGCGCCAGGGTCCGGGCCAGGTGGTAGGAGAGGTGGTTGAGCAGCTCGTGGCCGCGCTTGGGCGAGATCCACAGCGGGGTCTGCGATTCATCGGCCGCCGCGCGCAGGTCTTCCGGGCAGGGCTGGTTGCGGGTGATCACCAGCGCCAGCGGGTGCGACTGCATGATCCGCTCGATGGTTTCCCAGCGCTGGCGCGAATCCAGCGAATCCAGCCAGGACAGCTCTTCGGTGCCCAGGATCTGCACTTTGTTGGGGTAGATGGCGTTGAGGTAGCCTGCCAGCGACGGCCGCCGCGAAACGGTGTTGCCGGCCTCCAGCTCGCGCCGCTCGCCCTTCTGCCCGGCCACCCAGCGCAGGCTCAGGCGGTCACGCTGCTGTTCGAACAGTTCACGCGCGGTGATGCTGGTATTCATGCGGCGCTCGCCGGCGGGGGAAATTCGATCACCTGGCGCAGTGCCGCCGCATCGCGCGCTTCGCGCAGCGCCTGGCGGATGGCCGGCTCGGAAAACAGCTCGGCCAGCTCGGACAGCAGCATCAGGTGTTGATGGGTGTAGTGGCTGGGCACGGCAATGGCGAACACCAGGTCCACCGGTTCATCGCCGCCGAAGTCCACCGGGGTCTCCAGCCGCAACAGCGCCCCGCGGGGGCGTTCCAGCAGCGGCGCGCGGCCGTGGGGGATGGCAATGCCGTGGCCGATCGCGGTGCTGCCCAGGGTCTCGCGCTCGCGCAGGTTGGTATAGAGCAGCTCAGCGTTGGCTTCGCGGCAGGCCAGCAGCCGGGCGGCCGCCTTGAGGACAGTGTCGCGATCGGCGGCCGGCAGCACCTGGGTGCGCACGGCCGCCAGTAGATCAGTCAAAGGCATGGAAAGGGGGGAGCGGGGGCGTCAGGCGTCATTGTCGCCCAAGGGAGCCGGAACCGGGGCGTGCTGGTGCTTTTTCTCCTTGTGCTTGATCACCAGCCGGTCCAGCTTGTCGGCGAGCACATCGATGGCCGCATACATGGTCTGGCCGTTGGCTTCGGCGTGGAGGGTCTGGCCGGGGATGTTCACGCTGGCGTCGACGTGGTGGTCGGGCTTCTGAAGCTTCAGTGTGACCCGCGCGTCGCAATGCTGATCGAAGTGCTTGCCGATCCGTGCCAGCTTCTCCTCTACGTAGGAATGCAGGGCCGGGGTGACTTCGACATCTTTGCCAAACGTTTCGATGCGCATCGGGTTTCTCCTTTGTTCGGATGAGCCAATGAACCTTGCCGCCAGGCGTGTGAGCGTCAGGCGATGCGTACTCGTTCGTGCGAGGCGGAAATGTTCATGGCTTCACGATACTTCGCCACGGTGCGGCGCGCCACCGGTATTCCCGAGGTCTTGAGCAGGTCAGCCAGCTTGGCGTCAGAAAGCGGCTTGCGCGGGTTCTCGTCGTCGATCAGGCGTCGGATCATGGCCTGGATGGCGGTGCTGGAGGCCTCGCCGCCGCTGTCGGTGTCGATCCCCGAGGCGAAGAAGGCGCGCAGTGCCAGGGTGCCGCGCGGGGTGCGCACGTACTTGCGGGCAATCGCCCGGGAAATGGTCGATTCGTGCAGGCCCAGCTCCCCGGCCACCTCGCGCAGGGTCAGCGGGCGCAGGGCCTGGGCGCCGAACTCGAGGAAGGCGGCCTGCTGCTGCAGCAGGCAGCGCATCACCCGCAGCAGGGTTTCGCCACGGGCCTCCAGCCCCTTGAGCAGCCAGCGTGCCTCCTGCAGGTGGGTGCGCAGGTAGCCGGCGTCGCTTTCGCCACAGCGGCGGATCATCTGTTCATAGCCCCGGTGGATGACCACCTTGGGCCCGGCATGGCCAGCCAGGGCGGCCCGCCAGCTGCCGTTCTGGCGCCAGACCACGCAGTCGGGCACCACGTAGCTGTCGTGGGCCAGTTCGCCGATCTGGGTGCCCGGGCGCGGGTCCAGCGAGCGCAACAGCTGCACGGCGGTGTCCACCGCCTCCACCGGTTCGCGCAGTTCATGGGCAATGCCGGCCACGCCGCTGCGCGGCAGGCGCTCCAGCGGCCCATCGGCAATGCGCCGGGCCAGGGCCAGGCCGGGGGTCTGCGGGTCCAGTACGTCCAGCTGCAGCTGCAGGCATTCGCCCAGGCTGCGCGCGCCGACCCCGATCGGGTCGAAGCGCTGGATCTGGTGCAGCACGGTGAGGATCTCGGCTTCATCGGCGTGAATGGCCGGGAGCAGGGTTTCGGCGATGGCCGACAGGGGTTCGCGCAGGTAACCGTCGTCCTCGAACGCGTCGATCAGCGCGGCGCCGATGCTGCGGTCGCGGCGCGACAGGTGCGACAGGTGCAGCTGCCACAGCAGGTGGTCGGCCAGGCTTTCGGTCTCGGCCACGCGCTCGGCGGCGCTGCCGTTGTCGTCATCGTCGAACGAGCCGCCGCTGCTGCCGCTGCTCCAGTCGCCTTCGCCGGGTGCCCAGTCATCGGCGCCGGAGGGGGCGGAATCGCCGTCGCCGCCATTGTCGCGTTCGGCCACTTCGGGCGGTCGCTCATCGCTGTCCGGCGCGGCATCCAGTGTGGGTTCGGCGTTCTCGGCCCAGTCCAGCAGCGGGTTGGTTTCCACCGCCTCGGCGATCTCCAGCTCCAGTTCGGCGCTGGACATCTGCAACAGCTTGATGGCCTGACGCAGCTGCGGCGTCATGACCAGTTGTTGTCCCAGCGATGTCTGCAGCCGTGCTTTCATGCCTGTGCCGAACGGAGGGAAGGCGCTGCAGCGGCCGGCGGTCAGAGCTTGAAGGTCTCTCCAAGGTACACGCGGCGGACGTCTGCGTTTTCCAGGATCGCGTCTGGTGCCCCCTGCGCCAGTACGCTGCCTTCGTTGAGGATATACGCGCGGTCGCAGATTCCCAAGGTTTCGCGCACATTGTGGTCGGTGATCAGTACCCCGATGCCACGCTGCTTGAGGTGCAGGACGATGCGCTGGATTTCGCCGACCGAGATCGGGTCGACGCCGGCGAACGGCTCGTCGAGCAGGATCAGGCGCGGCTTGGCGGCCAGCGCACGGGCGATTTCGCAGCGGCGGCGCTCACCGCCGGACAGGCTGGCGCCCAGCTGGTCGGCCACGTGGTTGATCTGCAGCTCGTCCAGCAGCGAATTCAGCTCCTTCTCGCGGCCGGCCTTGTCCAGGTCCTCGCGCAGTTCCAGCACCAGGCGCAGGTTGTCGGCCACGGTGAGCTTGCGGAATACCGAGGGTTCCTGCGGCAGATAGCCCACGCCCTGCTTGGCGCGGGTGTACATGGGGTCGGCGGTGATGTCCTTGCCGTCCAGCACGATGCTGCCGGCGTCGGCCTCGACCAGGCCCACGATCATGTAGAAGCAGGTGGTCTTGCCGGCACCGTTGGGGCCGAGCAGGCCGACCACTTCACCGGCGTCCAGGGTCAGCCCGAATTCCTTCACCACTTCGCGCTGCTTGTAGCGCTTGCGCAGACCTTTGGCGACGAGCATTACTTCTTGCTCCCGGCGGTGGGGACGGTGGCCTTGGCCGGGGCAGCGGCCGGCTTGGCGGCCGGGGCGGCCCCCTTGTTCTTGGGCGGGATGACGGTGCGCACGCGCTGTCCGTCGCCGCCGCTGTTCATCTGGCCGGTGGCGGTGTTGTAGGTCATCGTGCCACCCGAATTGGTGCCCTGCGCGCTCTTGACCGTGTAGTTGCCGGTGAGCACGATGATTTCCTTCTTGATGTCGTAGTCGATCTTGTCGGCCTGGGCTTCCATCCAGGTGCCGTCATCGAGCTGCTGTTTCATCTTGGCCTGCTTGCCGGTGAACACCGCACGCACCGCTTCACCGTCCTTCATGTGGATGTCGGCCTGGGCGGAGCGGATGTCGAGCGTGCCCTGGGTGATGGTGACGCCGCCCGACAGGGTGGTGACGCCATCGCCGACCAGCGTTCCGGACTGTGCCCCGGCGTCGATGGTCATTTCCTGGTTGCGGTCGGAGGTCTTGGCCTGCACGCCGACGGCGGGCACCATCAGGCTGAGGGCGAGGGCAACAGCGTGGAGGGTTTTCATGACGTGGGGCTTTCCTGCCGGATTCGGGGAAACGGCCAAGGCCGTTGTTGAAGTGTGGTGGCGCATCACTGACGGGGCGTGTAACGGCTCTTGACCTGGCTCAGGAACTGGTAGGTCTTGTCACTGGAGTTCAGCGCGAAGCCGACGCCGGACTGGGTCATGCCCGGTCGGGTCAAGGTCACCAGTCCATCGGAGGTGGCGCGGTTTTCCTTCGGGAACACGTCCAGCTGCTCGGTGCGGAACGTGGTCGGTGCAATGCTGGGCACGCGCGGGCTGTCGCCGCTGACGTTGCCGGTCAGCCGCAGCTTGTCGCCGGTGGCGCTGACCCAGCCGGTGTCACTGCGCAGTTCCCAGTGGTTGCCGTCGCGGTCGGGCAGCAGGAACAGCGGGGTCTGGATGGTCATGGTCTCGTCGCTGCGGGTGCGTTCCAGCAGCGGTGCGCGCAGGGTGGTCGATTCACGGCCCTGCTCGTCGAGCGCGATGATCTGGAAATCGTGCAGCACGTAATCCTTGCTGGCATCGTCGCCCGCAACGATCTCGGCCTTGTCGCGATCGCGCAGCAGGGACCAGCCGCTGAACAACGCAGCCACCAGCAGCAGGCCACCCAGTGCGGTACGCCAGTTCATGCGCCGAACCTCGCCAGGACCGCATCCACGTGGCCCTGCGCGGCCAGCAGCACGTCGCACAGCTCGCGTGCGGCACCGCGGCCCCCGTCCAGACGGGTCTGCCAGTGCACGCGTTCGGCGATCCAGGGATGGGCATTGGCCGGCGCCACCGCCAGCCCGACCGCGCACAGCGGGGCCAGGTCGGGCAGGTCATCGCCCATGAATGCCACCTGGTCCAGGCCGATGCCGTGCTGGTCGCACAGGGCGCGCACGCTGGCCAGCTTGTCGCCGACCGCGATCTGGGTGTCGATACCCAGGTCGGCGCCGCGCTTCTGCGCCGACAGGCTGTTGCGCGCGGTGATCAACACGGGGTGGATGCCGTGCTGCTGCAGCAGTTTCAGGCCAAGTCCGTCCTGCACGTAATACGCCTTGCTCTCGTTGCCATCACGGTCGTAGTAGAGCCGACCGTCGGTGAGTGTGCCGTCCACATCGAAACAGGCCAGCCGGATACGGCCGGCAACGGCATGCAGGTGGGACGGGAAACCGGGCAGCGGGGAGTAGGGCATCAGGAGCGCAGGTCAGCTGAATGGAGGAGTGTCACTGTGGTTTAAACCACCCGGGCCCGCAACAGGTCATGAATATTGAGGGCGCCAACCGCGCGGCCCTCGCCATCGACCACGATCAGGCCGTTGATCTGCTGGGTTTCCATGACCCGGGCCGCTTCCACGGCCAGCTGGTCGGCGCCGATGGTACGCGGGGTGCGGGTCATCACATCGACGATGCGCGCGCTGCGCACATCCAGGTCGCTGTCCAGGGCGCGGCGCAGATCGCCGTCGGTGAACAGGCCCACCAGGCGCTGGCCGGCATCGACCACGGCGGTCATGCCGAGCCGCTTGCGGCTCATTTCCACCAGCGCCTCGCTCAGGCTGGCGTTCTCGCCCACCTGGGGCAGCTCGTCGCCGCTGTGCATCACATCGGTGATGTGCAGCAGCAGGCGCCGGCCCAGGCTGCCGGCCGGGTGCGAGCGGGCGAAATCGTCGGCGGTGAAGCCGCGCGCGTCCAGCAGGGCCACCGCCAGCGCATCGCCCATCGCCAGCGAGGCGGTGGTGCTGGAGGTCGGGGCCAGGGCCAGCGGGCAGGCTTCGGCCGGCACGCTCACGTCCAGGTGCACGTCGGCGGCCAGCGCCAGCGACGAGCCGGGGCGGCCGGTCATGGCGATCAGCCGGTTGCCCTGGCGCTTGAGCACCGGCAGCAGCATCAGCACTTCGTCCGATTCGCCCGAATAGGAAAGGGCCAGCACCACATCGGCCTCGGTGATCATGCCCAGGTCGCCGTGGCCGGCCTCACCGGGGTGCACATAGAACGCCGGGGTGCCGGTGGAGGCCAGCGTGGCGGCGATCTTGCGGGCCACATGGCCGGACTTGCCCATGCCCGTGGCGACCACCCGGCCGCGACTTTCCAGCACCAGCTGGCAGGCCTGGCTGAACCCCTCGCCCAGGCGTTCGGCTACTGCGGCAAGGGCATCGCGCTCGATCTCGAACACGCGGCGGCCGCTGGCAACCAGCGCGGCCGGGTCGGCCGATGAGGGGGGCAGGGGCGATACAGCCATGCGGGCGCCACGCGGAAGAGTAGAATGAGCGCACATTTTATTAGGAAAGCCCGTTGGACGCCGAGACCATCCGCAAATTGATCGAAGACGGCCTGCCGGGCGCACGCGCGGACGTGCAGGGCGATGACGGCGTGCATTTCGAGGCCACCGTGGTGTGCGACGCCTTTGCCGGCAAAATGCCGCTGGCGCGCCACCGGATGGTCTATGCCACCCTGGGCGATCTCATGGGCGGGGCGATCCACGCCTTGGCGCTGAAGACGGTGACCCCGGCCGAAGTGGCCGGTTGATCGCCGAAGTACCCGTTGCCTTCGACCATCCAGCCGACCAACGGTCGGCGCTACCACACCCCAAGTAGACTCCATGGCCAAGATCGTAGTGACCGGCGGCAAGCCGCTGCACGGTGAAGTGAACATTTCCGGCGCCAAGAACGCCGTCCTCCCCATCCTGTGCGCGACCCTGCTGGCCGATGCGCCGGTGGAAATCACCAACGTGCCGCACCTGCATGACGTGGTGACCACAGTGAAGCTGCTCAGCGAGCTGGGGGCCAAGGTCACCATCGACCAGGGCACGCTGTCGCGCGGCAGCGCGATCGTGGTCGACCCGCGCCCGGTCAACCAGCATGTGGCCCCTTATGAACTGGTGCGCACCATGCGCGCCTCGATCCTGGTGCTGGGCCCGCTGCTGGCCCGCTTCGGCGCGGCCGAAGTGTCGCTGCCCGGCGGCTGCGCGATCGGCTCGCGCCCGGTTGACCAGCACATCAAGGGCCTGCAGGCGCTGGGTGCGGAGATCGTGGTCGAGAACGGCTTCATCAAGGCCCACGCCAAGCGCCTTAAAGGCGCGCACTTCACCTTCGACATGGTCAGCGTGACCGGCACCGAGAACGTGCTGATGGCCGCCGTGCTGGCCGAAGGCACCACGGTGCTGGACAACGCGGCGATGGAGCCGGAAGTCACCGACCTGGCGCACTGCCTGATCGCGCTGGGCGCGAAGATCGAAGGCCTGGGCACCGCCCGGCTGGTGATCGAAGGCGTCGAGCGCCTGTCCGGCGGCCGCCATGAAGTGCTGCCCGACCGCATCGAAACCGGCACCTTCCTGGTGGCCGCGGCGATGACCGGCGGCAAGGTCACGGTCAACCGTGCCCGCCCGAACACGATGGACGCGGTGCTGGCCAAGCTGGTCGAAGCCGGTGCGAAGATCGACACCACCGACGACAGCATCACCCTGGACATGCAGGGCAAGCGCCCGCGCGCGGTCAACCTGACCACCGCGCCGTACCCGGCGTTCCCCACCGACATGCAGGCGCAGTTCATGGCGCTCAACTGCGTGGCCGATGGCGTGGGCGTGATCAACGAAACGATCTTCGAAAACCGTTTCATGCACGTCAACGAGCTGCTGCGCCTGGGCGCGGACATCCAGGTCGAAGGCCATACCGCGATCGTGCGCGGTGCCGAACAGCTCAGCGGCGCGCCGGTGATGGCCACCGACCTGCGCGCGTCGGCCTCGCTGATCCTGGCCGGGCTGATGGCCGACGGTGACACCACCATCGACCGCATCTACCACCTGGACCGCGGCTACGAGAACATCGAAGAGAAGCTGTCGTCGCTGGGCGCCACCATCCGGCGCATCGCATGATCCTGCGCGGCCAGTTCACCCGCCGCCGCAAGGCGCTGCTGATCCTCGTGCTGGTGGTGCTGGGCTGGCTGGGCTATGCCTGGTATGCCGATATCGCCATCACGCAGGGCCTGGAACAGCAGGACATGGACTGGAACGGCGATGGCACGGTCAGCCGCACCGAGGTGCTGCAGGCGTTCTACGCGGTCGGGGTGACCACCACCGTGGAAGGCAACCGCCATTGCCGTTCGTTCTACTGGCGCAAGACCGGCGAGCAGATCCGCGTGGACTGCAAGACGGTGTTCCAGGCCGAAACACCGGCGAAATGAAAAAACGCCCGCAGTCGCGGGCGTTTTTTTGTATCGACCAACGGTCGATACCTACCGGCGATACCACCGGCATGTATCAATGCCGGTGGTAGGTACCGACCGTTGGTCGGTACCCGCGCAATCACTTGAACGATTTGATGGTCAGGTCCAGCGCGTCCTTGCCGCCTTCGCGCTGCAGCAGCCGTACCGGCACCGGCATGTCCTTGGTCACCCAGGCAATCTGTTCCTTGTTGCCGTCCACGCGGGTCACCTTGGTGGCGTTGTAGGTCTTTCCGCCCACGGTGACGTTCTCGGTGCCCGACACCTTGTAGGTCATCGGCTTGATCCGGCCTTCGTCGACCATGCGGTAGGTCAGCGGCTTGCCCGCGGCGAAATCACGGGCGATGGCCAGGTTGATCAGCAGCGCGTCCATGTCACCCACCTTCAGCGCGACCGGTCCGGCACGGTCCGGCTTGATGTCGCCCGTCCAGGTAGCCTGCTTCTTCGACCAGTCATAGTTGGCTTCCACGTTGCGCTTCTTGACCAGCACCATCGAACGATCCCGGCTGCTGAGCGGGCGCAGGGCGCCATTAGATTCCTCGAACGTGGTGTTCTGGCTCAGGGTCGCCAATTGGTTGCTGACATCCAGGCTGTACTGCCACTTGTTGCCGTCGACCTGCTTGAGGGTCATCTTGCCGGGCGCCTGCATGCCCATGTAGTTGGCCTGGTACTCGGCGGTAAATGGCTGCAGAGCCATGGCCGGCAGGCTCGCTACGGCCAGCGCGCCGGCTGCGATCCAGGACAGGGGGCGGGTCGGAATGCTCATGCTCAAACTCCTTGGTATTCGATCAGGCGCAGGTCGATCCGATCCTGACCGTCTTCGCGTTGCAGGATGCGCACCGGGGTGGGAACCCCGTTGGCGATCCAGAGGATGGTTTCATCGTTGCCGCCGTTGGTGCGATACACCCGCAGCGCGTTGTAGGAAAGCTCGCCGACCTCGACGTTCTCGGTGTCCGGTGCGGCCTGGTAGTCATGCTGGCGCACCCTGCCCATGTCCGCATAACGGTAATGCATCTGCCCGCCCGGGCGCGCATCGCGCATGATCGCAAGATTCAGCAGCAGTGCGCTCTGGTCGCCCGGCTGCAGCGGAACCGGCTGGGTGCGTTCCTTCTTCAGGTCGCCCACCCACTGTGCGGTACCGGCCTTCCAGTCGTAGGTGCCGGTGACCTTCTTGCCCATGAACAGGCCCTTGCGCACGGTCGCCTGGCTCAGCGGCACATAGGTGGCGCCGTGCTTCTCGAATACGGTGCTCTGTTCAATGTTCAGGCCCAGCACGCTGGCAAAGCCGCGCCGGCCCACCACCTGCATGTCCACGCGCCACTGGTCGCCACCGGTGTGGGTGACGCGCATGGTCGCATCGCCGGCTTCCTTGCCCTTGTACAGGGCCTGGTAGGTGGCGGTGAACGGCTCCAGCGCGGGTGCCTCCCAGCTACTGGATGGCGGCAGCACCGGCAGTTCCGGCGGGGTGGGTTCCTGCGCCTGCGCGATCGCCACCGTGCACAGCAGAGAGGCGAGCAGCACCAGCGGTTTGGACAGAGTGGTTTTCATGCGCGCGCGGATGCGGGGGATAAGGGAGGATGCCAGCGGCCGGGTCAGCGGCGCGTGTGCGCCGCAGTCAGGGGGACAGCTGTCCGGCGCAATCTAGGCGCAGGGGACTGAACAGGGGGTGGCCGTCAACCTCCAGCTGACCGTCGCGTTCAGTTACGCGGCCGGCCACCAGCCACTGCAGGCTGGCGATCAGTAACGGGTGCTCCACCGCCAGCACGCGCTGGGCCAGCTGTTCGGCGGTATCGCCGGGCAGTACCGGCACCCGCGCCTGGGCCAGCACGGTGCCGGCGTCCAGTTCGGGCACCACGAAGTGCACGCTGGCGCCGGCTTCGGCATCGCCGGCCTCCAGCGCGCGGGCGTGGGTGTGCAGGCCCTTGTAGAGCGGCAGCAGCGACGGATGGATGTTGACCAGCCGGCCGGCAAACCGCTGCACGAAGGCTTCGCCGAGGATGCGCATGTAACCGGCGCAGACCACCCAGTCCGGCGCGAAGGCGGCCAGCGCGTCGCCCATCGCGGCGTCGAAGGCGGCGCGGTCGGCGAAGTCCTTGGGCGAGCGCGCCCAGCGACGCTCTTGCGCGACCTTCTGCAGTGCCGTGGCCTCTGGCTTGTCCGACAGCACCGCCACCACCTCGGCGTCGAGGGTGCCGGCGGCGATGGCATCGACAATAGCCTGCAGGTTGCTGCCACGGCCGGAGGCCAGCACCGCGATGCGGCTGGGTGAACTCATTTCAGTACGTTCCGCTTGAGCAGGGGCCAGGTGAGCAGCGCGCCCACCGTCGCCAGCAGCATGTCCGCATGGGCATCCCACAGGTCGCCCTGCTGGCCGTTGTACGACTCGGCAGCCTCGGGAGACAACAACAGGGCGATGCCCCATTCAAACCATTCGTAGACCAGGCTCGAACACATCACCGCCACCACCGCCAGCGCGAAGGCCTGGCCGATACGCAGTGCCGGCCAGGCATGCCGTGCCAGCTGGGTCAGCGCCGGGGTGAAGCAGACGCCGTACAGCAGGTGGATCAGGCGGTCGAAGTGGTTGCGCTTCCAGCCAAAGGCCGTGTTCGGCGACCAGTGCACGACTGCCTGCAGCCATGCGTCGTACGGGACGTTGGAATACAGCCAGCGCGCGGCGATGCAGTGGATGGCGATGAAGCCGCAGATGGCGGCAAACGCGCCGCTGCCCAGCGTCCAGCGCCGGTCCACCCACCACAAGGCGACCAGCCCGATCACGGTGAGGCTGCTGTGCAGCCCTTGTTCGACCGGCCACATCGGCTGGATCCAGGTCAGCGCGAACACCGCGAACACGCCAACGAACGCCGCCTTCTTGCCCGGCGCCATGCGGTCCGCACGGGTCACGCCGGACACGGGCAGGGCACTGCGGTCGCTCATGCCGCGACCGTACCGTCGGAAGCGCTGAAGCTGGCCACCACTTCCGGGCGCATCAGTACGATCAGGGCATATACGCCCAGCGCGATGCCGAGCGCGCCGGCCAGGCAGGCCGCGCCGGCGGCGATCTTGCACAGCTTGTGCGAACGGCGCTCGGCCATGCGCCGCGCGCCGAGGATGTTCAAGGTACCCAGACCGGCGAAGATCGCGCCGGCGCCGACCATGATCGCCGCCAGCAGGGCCGGCTGGGCGTTGGGGTTGGCGCTGTTGCTTTCGCTGATGTAGCCGCCGGCGGCGCCCAGCAGCAGGATCGGCACCAGCAGCAGTTCCAGCACGCCCAGGATGTAGAACAGGATCTTCAGCGTATGCAGGTGCGAGGCGACCTGATGCGGTGTCCAGCCGCGCGGGAAGTTCAGCGGCGGGGGTGTGGAAGACATCGGCAGGCCTCAGGCGTGGGCAGTGGGGGAAGCGTCGAAGGCGGCCTTGACCGCCGGCCGCAACAGCACGATCAGGGTGAACACGCCCAGCACCGTGCCCAGCGGCATCAACATGCACGACAAGGCGGCCACGACCAGGCACAGCGTATGCCGCTGCTGGCGGGCCAGGCAGCGCCCGGCATACGCCATGAAGCCGGCCAGGGTCAGCCCGCACAGGATCAGCACCGAGCCGATCACGATGAACAGCCAGCCGAACAGCCGGGTCTCATCAGGCGACGCCGCCCCGCCATTGCTTTCAATGGGCATCGCGCCGCTAAGCGCAGCGATGCCGATGCCCACATGGATCAGCGGAAACAGCGAGAACAGCGCGGTCAGGCCGGCCACGACGTAATGGAAGATCGACAGCAGCCTCAGGTGCGAGGCGTCTTCCAGTGACAGCGCAGGGGCGGGAGGGAGCGGTGCGTCCATGCAGGTCTCCTTGGCCGGTCAGCCGATCCGCACGCGTTCGGCGCCGTCGGCCGTGGTGACCTTGCCGATGGTCCACTGCGCCAGGCCCTGGGCCTCGACGGCGGCGGTCACGCTGGCCACCTGGTCCGCGGCGACGATCAGCACGAAGCCGATGCCGCAGTTGAAGGTGCGCCACATTTCGCTGTCGGCCACCGCGCCTTCCTTCTGCAGCCACTGGAACACCGGCGGCAGGGTCCAGGACGAGGCGTCGATGTCCAGGCCCAGGCCGTCGGGCACCACGCGGATGATGTTCTCGGTCAGCCCGCCACCGGTGATGTGGGCCATGCCGTGGATGGCCGCGCCATGGGTCTTGAGCAGGGCCAGGATCGGCTTCACGTACAGGCGGGTCGGCGCCATCAGCGCATCGACCAGCTTGACCCCGCCTTCCAGTTCCAGGTCGGCCGGCTGCCCGGCACGGTCGTAGATGCGGCGCACCAGCGAGTAGCCGTTGGAATGCGGGCCGGACGAGGCGATGCCGATGAGCACGTCGCCCTCAGCGACGCTGGCGCCGTCCTTCAGCTCGCTCTTTTCCACGCCGGCCACGGTGAAGCCGGCCAGGTCGTACTCGCCCGGGGCATACATGTCGGGCATTTCCGCGGTTTCGCCGCCGATCAGCGCGCAGCCGGCCTCGGTGCAGCCGTTGGCGATGCCGCCCACGACCGCCGCGGCGGTGTCGATGTCCAGCTTGCCGGTGGCGAAGTAGTCCAGGAAGAACAGCGGCTCGGCGCCCTGCACCAGCACGTCGTTCACGCACATGGCGACCAGGTCGATGCCGATCGTGTCGTGGCGGCCCAGCTGTTGTGCCAGCTTCAGCTTCGTGCCAACGCCATCCGTACCCGACACCAGCACCGGCTCGCGGTACTTGCTGGAGAGGTCGAACAGCGCCCCGAACCCGCCCAGGCCACCCATCACCTCGGGCCGGAAGCTGCGCTTCACCAGCGGTTTGATGCGCTCGACCAGTTCGTTGCCCGCGTCGATGTCGACGCCGGCGTCGCGGTAGGTCAGGGGGGAGGGGTTGGACGGGGAATTGGTCACGGGCGTCGGCGCTGCGCTGGGGTGAAAGCGGGATTTTAACAGGCCACGTTGGCGCGCAGGCCCTATTCGGGCAACAATTCCCCCCGGATACGCTCAATGGAAGTCCTGATGCGCCGCAGCCTCTTTGTAATGATGTTCCTCGCGCTGTGCCTGCCGGTGGCCACGATGGCCCAGAGCGGCCTGCGTACCGAAGGCGACGTGGCCACGGCCAGCGGGGCCTACGAGGCCGAAGTGCCGGTCAACAGCCAAGGCGAGTCCGACCGCAACGGGGCCCTGGCCCGCGCGCTGGGCAACGTGCTGACCAAGCTGTCGGGCGACCGCAGCGTGCTGTCCCGCCCGGGCGTGATGCAGGCCCTGCGCGATGCGAAGAACTACGTGGCCAGCTATGACTACCGCCAGGACCAGAGCACCTCGGCCAGCGGCGCCCCCAGCTACCGCACCATGCTGGTGGCCCGGTTCCGCCAGGACGACGTGGACGGGCTGATTTCCGCGCTGGGCCTGCCGCTGTGGCCGCAGCCGCGGCCCAAGCCGGTGATCTGGCTGGCCATCGATGACGGCTCCGGCCCGCGGTTGGTCACGGTGCAGCAGGCCAATGCGGCCCGCCCGTTGCTGAACCGGGCCATCGAGCGCGGCTTCAAGCTCGGCCTGCCGACCGGCAGCGCCGCCGAGCAGGCCGTGGTCGGCTCGATCTGGCGCCAGGACACCGCGGCCGTGGCCCGCGCCTCCTCGCGCTATGCCCCGCCGATGCAGCTGGTCGGCAAGCTCTACCGCGACAGCACCGGTGGTTGGGTCGCGGACTGGGTGTTCGTGGACGGCGGCAAGGAACTGAACAAGTGGACGGTCAAGGACAGCGACGCCCGTCGCGCGATGTCCAGCGGTGCCGACGGCGCGGCTGACGCGCTGGTCAAGCGCTACGCCAAGGCCGGTGCGGCCACCGGCGCGGCCGGCACCTACACCATCGCCGTGACCGGGGTGGACAGCGCCGAGGACTACATGCGCCTGGCCGCCGGCCTGCGCGAGAACCCGGTGGTGCGCAACATCACCCCGCTGCGCGCCTCGGGCAACCGCCTGGAGCTGTCGCTGGAGATGACCGCCGGCCTGGCCGGGCTGAACCGCATGCTGGGCGAGAACGGCGTGATCGTGCCGCTGGCCCCGCTGCCCGTGCCTATCGATGAAGACGCGGCCCCGGGCACCCCACCGCCGCCCGCCAGCAATGAGTACCGCCTGCGATGATCCTTACCCCGGAAGCCGAGATCGCGCAGTTCCTGCGCCGCGTCAAGTACATCCTGTTCGCGCTCGCGGTGGGTTGGGTGGTGTGGCTGCTGGCCCCGATCCTGACCCCGTTCGTGCTTGCCCTGGCGCTGGCCTGGCTGGGCGACCCGCTGGTGGACCGCATCGAGGCCAACGGCCGCTCGCGCAACACCGGCGTGGTGCTGGTGTTCGTGGCCATGGTGCTGGTGATCACCGCCGCGCTGCTGATCCTGGTGCCGATGATCGAACGCCAGATTTCCACCCTGATCGCGGCCATTCCGCAGGCCCAGCAGTGGCTGATGGAGAAGGGCATTCCGTGGTTCGAGCAGAAGACCGGCATGGAAATCATGCCGTGGCTGGAACCGGACCGGCTGATCGAATGGGTGCGCAGCCATTGGGAACAGGCCGGCGGCTTCGCCAAGACCTTCTTTGGCTACGTCTCGCGCTCCGGCTTTGCGATGGTGACCTGGGTGGTCAACATCCTGCTGCTGCCGATCCTGGCGTTCTATTTCCTGCGCGACTGGGACAAGCTGGTCGAGCGGGTGGCCTCGACCATTCCGCGCAACCATGTGGGCACCATCACCAAGCTGGCGCGTGAATCCAACGAAGTGCTGGGTGCGTTCATCCGCGGCCAGTTCCTGGTGATGGTCGCGCTGGGCCTGATCTACGCCATCGGCCTGTCGCTGGTGGGCCTGAAGCTGGGCCTGCTGATCGGCCTGATCGCCGGCCTGATCAGCTTCATTCCGTACCTGGGCGCCACCACCGGCATCGTCATGGCGGTGCTGGCCGCGCTGGTGCAGGCGCAGGGCTTCGACCTGAAGCTGCTGATCCTGGTCGGCGTGGTGTTCACCGTGGGCCAGCTGCTGGAAAGCTACGTGCTCACCCCGCGCATCGTGGGCGACAAGATCGGCCTGCACCCGGTGGCGGTGATCTTCGCGGTGATGGCCGGTGGCCAGCTGTTCGGCTTCCTGGGCATGCTGCTGGCGCTGCCGGTGGCGGCGGTGAGCAACGTGCTGCTGCGCTATGCGCACCTGCGCTATCGCGAGAGCGAACTGTATGCCGGCGAGAAGACCGCGATCGTGCTTGATTCGTACATCGACAAGCCGACCCTGATCGTCGATGCGCCGAAGGGCCCGGACCTGAAGTGAGCGTAGTGCCGCAGCTGCCGCTTGCCCTGCGCTACCCGCAGGACGAGCGACTGGAAACCTTCATCGGCGCGCCCGATGGCGCGCTGGCGCAGCTGCGCGCCATTGCCGTGGGCGACGACCCGCACTGGGTGTATCTGGAAGGGGCGGCCGGCACCGGCAAGACCCACCAGGCGCTGGCGATGTGCTCGCTGGCCGAACAGGCCGGGCGCCAGCCGACCTACCTGCCGCTGAAGGCGGTGGTGGGGCGCACCCGCGCTGCGCTGGAATCGCTGGAAGGCCGCGACCTGGTGGCGCTGGATGGGCTGGATGCGGTGGCCGGCAACCGCGACGACGAAGTGGCGCTGTTCGATTTCCATAACCGCGCGCGTAGTGCCGGCATCACCTTGATGTACACCGCGCAGCACGCGCCGGACCAGCTGGGCCTGGTGCTGCCGGACCTGCGCTCGCGCCTGCAGCAGTGCGTGCGCGTCGTACTGCAGCCGCTGGATGACGAAGGACGCGCGGCCGTGCTGCGTGAGCGTGCGGCGCGGCGGGGGTTGTCGATTGATGAGGCGGCCATCGAGTGGCTGCTGACCCGCACCGGGCGCGAGCTGGGCAGCCTGGTGAGCCTGCTGGACTGGCTGGACCGGGAGTCGCTCGCCGCGCAGCGTCGCATTACCGTGCCGTTTCTGCGGCAGGTGGTGGAAGAAGGGTCGCACCGGCTGTGATGACGCGCGGCTTCGGCCGTGGTCATGCGTTTGTCGCACCGATCGGCGGTATAGGCGGTTGATCGGAATCCAGCCTACCGCAGGGTTGCGTCCAAATCTGCCAGGCGTTCCGGCGTGCCTACGTCGGTCCATTTTCCGCGATGATGCTGCCCGGTTACCCGGCCGTTTGCCATCGCGTGGCGCATCAGCGGGGCAAGGCCGAACTGCGGCGGGTTCGCTGAGGCGCCCTCCGTCGCGCCGATGACCTCGCGCCATCCGTCGAGAATCGAAGGGCGATACACGCCAACGCCGGCGTACGTCAGCCGCGATGCATCGCCGTAATCACTGACCGTGCCATCCGCGCGCAGGATGAAATCCCCGCGCGGGTGCTGCACCGGATTGTCGACCAGCACCAGGTGCGCATCGCCCTCCGGTTGCCGAGGCAACGTAGCGACATCCACATCGGTCCAGACATCGCCGTTGATCACCAGGAACGGCGCATCACCCAGCAGTGGCAGCGCATGGAGGATGCCGCCACCGGTCTCCAGCGGCACCGCGCCTTCGTCGATGAAGTGCAGGCGCAGGCCCCACCGATCCCCATTGCCCAGCGCGGGTTCGAACTGGTCGCCCAGCCACGAGGTGTTGATCACCACCTCGCTGAAACCGGCCGCCGCCAACCGCTCCAGGTGCCACACGATCAGCGGTTTGCCGCCTGCCACCAGCAACGGCTTGGGCGTGGTGAGCGTGAGCGGGCGCATGCGCTCGCCCTTGCCGGCGCTGAAGATGATCGCCTTCATGCGCGGCTGGACACCGGCAATGCCAGCGCGGCCATCGCCGGCTTGATCCGTTCCTGCAGCAGGGTGTTCAACCCGGCCAGTTCCGGATGGCGCGGCAGCACTTCATCCAGGTAGCGGATGAAACGCGGCGCGTCGGCGAAATAGTGGCCCTTGCCGTCGCGGTCGCGCAGGCGTACGAACAGGCCCAGTATCTTCAGGTGGCGCTGCACGCCCATCCAGTCGGCATCGCGCAGGAACTGCGGCCACGGCCGCACTGGCAAGCCTGCCGCCAGCGCCTGCGCGTGGTAGCGCGCCAGCCAGGCATCCACGCGCGCCAGCGGCCAGCTCAGGAACGCATCCTTGAACAGGCTCACCGGGTCGTAGGCAATCGGTCCGCGTACCAGGTCCTGGAAATCCAGCACGGCCGGGCCGGGTTCGGTCGGCATCAGGTTGCGCGGCATGAAGTCGCGGTGGGTCAGCACCTGCGGCTGCTGCAGCGCGTTGTCCATCAGCCGGCGATGCGCCAGCTGCAGCGTTTCAAGCTCACCGCAGTCCAGCTGCAGGCCCAGGTGGCGCTGCAGGAACCACTCGTCGAACAGCCCGGCATCGCGCTGCAGCAGGGCCTCGCCGAACGACCCCATGCCCTCGGGAACGGGAATCTGCTGCAGGCGGATCAGTTGCGTAAAGGCGGCATCGAACCACGCGTCGGCGTTGGCGTCATCGATGTGCCGGGCCAGGGTCGGGCCGCCGAGGTCTTCCAGCAGCAGGAAACCCTGTTCCTCGTCGCGGGCCAGCACGCGCGGTACGCGCACGCCGGCGGGTTCCAGCAGGTCATGCATGCGCAGCCACGGGCGTACATCCTCCAGCCCTGGCGGCGAATCCATCACGATGTGGCTGCCGTGCGCGCTGGTGGCGCGCCAGTAGCTGCGGAAGCCGGCGTCCACCGACGCGCGGTCCAGGTGCAGGTCGGGGTCGCCCAGCGCGGCGCAGGTCCACTGCCGGCGAAGCTCGGCGCGCAGCGGGTCGGAAGCAGGATCGTTCATGGACAGGTACGTCGAAGCGGCGCCCTGCGGCGCTCGGGAAGAAGGGGGGAAGTGCGTTCAGCGCTTGCTGCTGAACAGGCGGAGCAGGGCCAGCACCGCAATGGCGCCCAGGATCGCGCCGATGAAGCCGGCCGGTTCGCCGCGCGCATACCAGCCCATGTACTGGCCGAACCAGCCGGCCACCAGTGCGCCGACGATGCCCAGCACGATGGTCAGCAGGCAGCCCATGCGGTTGTTGCCGGGCATCACGAAGCGCCCGAGCAGGCCCACCACGAAGCCGACCAGGATGATGTAGAGCCAGCTGGTGCTGCCGAACAGACCATTCATTGCGCTGTTTCCCGCAGAAGATTGACGCAGCCTACCAAGGGCAGGCTGCGTCCGTCATCGTCGCTATCAGCAGCAGCCGTGGCCGCCGTGGCGGGTGCCGCTGTCGGCGGCCACCGGCGAACCGCTGGTTTCACCGCGCAGGCTGGCCGCGTAGTGCTCGCTGATCACCTTGGACACGCACGAGGTGACGCGCTTGCCCATCGGGATGTGCAGGAACTCGTTCGGGCCGTGCGCGTTGGAATGCGGGCCGAGCACGCCGGTGATCATGAACTGCGCGCCGGGGAACTTCTCGCCCAGCATGCCCATGAACGGAATCGAGCCGCCTTCGCCCATGTACATCGCCGGCTTGCCGAAGAAGGTCTGGCTGGCCTCGTCGATCGCCTGGGTCAGCCACGGCGCCATTGCCGGAGCGTTCCAGCCCGAGGAGGCCTTTTCCAGGTCCAGCTTCACTTCCGCGCCGTTCGGCGGGTCGCGCAGCAGGGCTTCCTTCAGCAGTTCGCCACAGGCCTTGCCGTCGGCGGTCGGCGGCAGGCGCAGCGACAGCTTCACCGCGGTATGCGGGCGCAGCACGTTGCCGGCCGAGGCCAACGGCGGCATGCCGTCCACGCCGGTCACCGACAGCGCCGGGCGCCAGGTGCGGTTGAGCACCAGTTCGGTGAGGTCGTCGTTCATCGGCTTGAGGCCGTCGACCATCGGGAATTTCTCGAAGATCTCGGTATCCACCACCTCGGCAGCGCGCTTGGCCTGGGCCTGGCGCTCTTCCGGAATCTCCACGTGCATGCCGTCGAGCAGGATGCGGCCGGTCTTTTCGTCTTCGATGCGCGACAGCAGCTGGCGCAGCAGGCGGAAGCTGGACGGCACCACGCCGGAGGCATCGCCCGAATGCACGCCCTCGTTGAGCACCTTCACCGAGAAGTTGCCGCCGGTCAGGCCGCGCAGCGAGGTGGTGCACCACAGCTGGTCATAGTTGGCGCAGCCCGAATCCAGGCACACCACCAGCGACGGCTTGCCGATGCGGTCGGCCAGGTGGTCCACGTAAGCCGGCAGGTCGTAGCTGCCCGATTCCTCACAGGCTTCGATCAGCACCACGCAGCGGGCGTGCGGCAGGTTCTGTTCCTGCAGCGCCAGCACCGCGGCCAGCGAGCCGAAGATGGCGTAGCCGTCATCGGCGCCGCCGCGGCCGTACAGCTTGTCGCCGCGCAGCACCGGCACCCACGGGCCGAGGTCGTCGTCCCAGCCGGTCATTTCCGGCTGCTTGTCCAGGTGGCCGTACAGCAGCACGGTGTCGTCGCCGGTTTCGGCGCCGGTGGCGGGAATTTCCAGCAGCAGCAGCGGCGTGCGGCCTTCCAGGCGCACCACTTCAACCGTCAGGCCCGGCAGCTTCTGCGCCTTGGCCCAGGTTTCCATCAGGGTGACGGCCTGCTCCATGTAGCCGTTCTCGACCCAATTGGCGTCGAACATCGGCGATTTGTTGGGAATGCGGATGTATTCGACCAATTGCGGGACGATCTCGCTGTCCCACTTTTCACTGACGAATTGGCCGAGCTTGGCGCTGTCCATCTGGTACTCCGAATGCATGTGGCTGATCCCGCCATTCTACGCCTGAGCAGGGGGTAGGGATTTCCCTACACCACGTCAGGTATTTAGCTGGCTGTGTGAAGGTGATGTGGACGATAGGCTGTGTGTATGTGGCGAGGGACACTGACTGCTCCGACGGGATGCCGGCAGCGGTCGGTCCGACGTCACAGGGAGCTACACGGTGGGGCCTTGGTTTTCGTGGAAGGCGCTTGCGCTGGCACTGCTGTTGACCGGAACCGCTTCGGCGGCCGACCGCATCAACATCAATACGGCAGATGCGTCGACGCTGCAGCAGGGATTGACGAACGTAGGGCCCCAAAAGGCCCAGGCGATCGTGGCGTACCGGCGACAACACGGACCTTTCCTCCGGGTCGAGGACCTGGCACGGGTGAAAGGGATAGGGACAGCAACGGTCGAACGGAATCGACGACGGATGACGGTGGGGGCCATGGCGGCGCCCACCGTGGCACCGCCCAGGAGGGCAGTGCCGGCACCCGTACCAAGGCGCTGACACAACAGGATGGGTCGCGACCGGCATGACGCCGGTCACGGTAGCCAGGCAGGAGCCGGCCACCTCGACAGCCGCAGGGACGGGGCACGCAGGGACGCAGCGCGGAGGGATTGGCGCGGATCCACCAGGACGGTGGCATCCATACCCGGGAAGGGGAGGGATGGCGGAACAACATACGGCCGAGTGCATGGAGCATGGCCGGCACCCACACTGGGCAGGACGCACAGGGGGAAGGCGGGATGCCGACAAGGACGTGACGATTGCCCGGTCCGCACAGGGATGTGTGACCGGGCAATTTCTTTTCTGGGGGTGTAGCGTCACCCTCAAATCCCCGGGATCTTTTTCATGGCACCACGCCGCACGCTGCTCACCCTCGGACTTGCTTCGCTGCTGGCCACCGCTGTATTTCCTGCGCTGGCCGCCACTCCACCTGCACCCGCAGCAACCCAGGCAGAGCCGGGCCCCACCGACCTCAAGCCCGGCCAGTACCTCTGGCATCCGGAAATCTCGCCGGCCGGCCCGATCGTGCTGGTGGTCAGCCTGGATGAGCAGCGTGCCTACGTGTACCGCAACGGCATTGCCATCGGCCTGAGCACGATCAGCGCGGGCAAGGCCGGGCATGAAACGCCGACCGGGGTGTTCACCATCCTGCAGAAGGACAAGGACCACAAATCCAACCTCTACAACAGCGCGCCCATGCCCTACATGCAGCGGCTGACCTGGGACGGCATCGCGCTGCACGGCGGCAACCTGCCCGGGCATCCCGCCTCGCACGGCTGCGTGCGCCTGCCGCAGGCCTTCGCGCAGAAGCTGTTCGGCGAAACCAAGCGTGGCGATACCGTGGTGGTGGCCGACGCCAAGAGCGCGCCGATGACGCTGGCCTACCCGGCGGTGCTGGCCCCGGTGAACAGCGTGGGCAAGACCCTGCTGGAAACCACCGGTGCGCCGGACCAGTACTGGAATGACAGCGCCGCACCGTCGGGCCAGGTGGGCATCCTGGTCAGCCTGCACGACCAGCGCCTGTACGTGCTGCGCGACGGCGTGCTGATCGGCGAATCGCGGCTGGAAGCCAAGGCGCTGCCGGCGTTCGAGGGCACCACGCTGTTCGTGATGCAGGACGGTTATTCGGATGCCGCCAGCCCGCTGGATGCAACCCAGAAGCTGCACAAGTGGACCGCCTACCCGCTGCTGGGGCAGAGCGCCGGCAACGCCAGCCCGGACCTGCTGGCCACGCCCAGCCTGCCCATGGCGTTGCCGCCGTCCTTCGCCGCGCAGCTGTACAAGGTGCTGGTGCCGGGCACCACGCTGCTGGTGACCAGCCTGCCGGCGGTTCGCCCGGTGGCGGATGAACAGAACCTGCAGCCGGTCTTGGAATCCGACGCGGGCGGGGCCACCTTGTAGGGAGGCCCTGCCGGTATCGCGTTGATGCGTTCCTTTCCCGTTCTGATTGCCACCGTTGCCCTGTGCGGGCTGGCGCTGACCGCGCCGGCAGGCAGCGCCCGTGCGGCGACCACGCCGCCACCCCGCACGCTGCCGCCGGCCCAGCTGGCCGACATGCTGGCGCGCGCGGCGCCCAATGCGGACCGCAAGGTGCTGCAGCTGGCCGCCAACGCGATGACCTGCGCCCTGCGCCGGCCGGAGCTGGGCGTGGATCCGGGCCGCTTGAGCGTGATCGATTACTCGCGCCCGTCCACCGAACAGCGCATGTGGGTGTTCGACCTGGCCCACCAGAAGCTGCTGTTCGAGGAGTGGGTCGCCCATGGCCGCAACAGCGGCGGCAACGCCACCGAACGCTTCTCCAACCGCGATGGCAGTTTCATGTCCAGCCTGGGCGCGTTCACCGCCAAGGAAACCTACATGGGCGGCAATGGCTATTCGCTGCGCCTGGAAGGTCTGGAGCCGGGCTTCAACGACAAGGCGCGCGACCGCGCCATCGTCATCCACGGTGCGCCGTACGTGAACCCCACCATCGCCCGGCTGCAGGGCCGGCTCGGCCGCAGCCTGGGCTGCCCGGCGGTACGCCTGACCGTGGCGCGGCCGCTGATCGACAGCCTGCGCGGCGGCGCGATGGTGTTCGCCTACTACCCGGACAAGGAGTGGCTGGCGCGCTCGCAGCTGCTGGAAGCGGACTGCGGCGGCAAGCCCGGCTGAGGCACAATGGCGGCATGTCGACCGCCACCGCATTGAGCGCTGCCACGCGCGTCATTCCCAGCTTTGAATACCGCCGCGAACGCTGGCGGAATGGTCTTGGCTGGACCCGTGAAATCCTGCGCGTGCCCGACAGCGAAGAGTGGCTGGTACGTTTGTCGATTGCCGAGATCGAACAGGATGCGGCGTTCTCGTCGTTCCCCGGCATCGACCGCGAACTGGTCCTGCTGCGCGGCGAAGGGCTGCGCCTGCGCTTTGCCGATGGCGCGCTGCATACGTTGCTGCCACCCCACGATCGCCTGCGCTTTGCCGGCGAAGCGGAGGTCCATGGCGAGCTGGTGGATGGGCTCACCCATGATTTCAACCTGATGTGGCGGCGTGACCAGGTGGATGCCGAACTGCTGCACCGGCCGCTGGTGGGCAGCATGTTCTTCTTCGCCGAGCCGGGCACGGCGTGGGCGATCCACCTGTTGGCGGGGCAGGCGGAGTTCGAGGGCGAGCCGGACCTGCCGCCGCTGCAGCAGGGCGACACCGCGTGGCTGGCGGCAGGGCCGCATAGGCGCTACGCATTGTGCGGTGGCGGTGAGCTGCTCGCCATCCGCCTGGACCAGCGCGGTCAATAAACGTCGCGGCGGTAGCGGCCGGCGACGATCAGGGCTTCCTTGCCTTCGCGGCCCAGCGCCTGTTCGATCACCGCGTCCACTGCCGGGGCCATGCCCTGCAGGCTGCCGCAGACCAGGATCGTGGCGCCGTCGCGGACCCACTGGCGCAGGGTGTCCAGCTGCGCGAGCAGGCGGTCCTGCACGTAACGGTGCTCGCCGCCGTCGCGGCTGAACACCGTATCCAGCCGCGCGATCATGCCGTCACGCTGCCAGCGCTGCAGGTCTTCCTTGAAGTAGAAATCGTGCGCGGCGGTACGCTCGCCGAACAGCAGCCAGTTGCGCCCGGCGCCAAGGTCCACCCGTGCACGAAGGTGCGCGCGCAGCCCGGCAATGCCGGTGCCGTTGCCGATCAGGATCAGCGGTGTGTCCGGCGCGGGTGCGTGGAAATTCGGGTTGCCGCGGAAGCGCAGGTCGATGCGCCCACCCAGCGCCGCGTGATCGCACAGCCAGCCGCTGCCCAGCCCTGGCGTGCCATCCGGGCGCAGCAGCCGGCGCAACAGCAGCAGCACGTGGCCTTCGCCCGGCATGCTGGCAATGGAATACTCGCGGTGCGGCAACGGCTTGAGCGTGGCCACCAGTGCCGTGTCCTCGGCCGGTACCGCATCGGGCAGCACCGGCAGGTGCGAGCGCGCCAGCCAATCGCGCAGCGGCTGCCCCTCGACCATCGCCGCGCCATCGCGTGCATGCGTGGCCAGCCAGGCATCGACCTCGACCGGACTGTGCTGCGGACCAATCTCCGCCACATCACCGGCCTGCCACGCCGGCAGCACGCCATCGGCCGGCACCAGGCTCACCCGCCACGTCGCCGCGCCGGGGCTGCCGGGGTTTTCCTGGCGGCGCGACTGCAGCTGCCAGGGCTGGTACTGCGCCGGCGCCCAGTCGGGCAGCTCGGTGGCGTTCCCGCCCAGCTGGCCCAGCAGCTGCTGCCAGTGGCGCAGGGCGGCCGGGTCGGCGTTGTCCACTTCCACCGTGTCGAACAGGGGATGCGCGCCGTGCTGGCGCAGCCACGCATCGAGCTGGTGGCCGAACGCGCAGAAGTGCCCGTAGCTGCGGTCGCCCAGTGCCAGCACACCGTAGTGCAACTGCGGCAGTGCCATGTCCTGCGGCATCACGCGGCGCAGGAAGGGCAGGGTGTGGTCGGGTGGATCGCCTTCGCCGGTGGTGCTCGCGATCAGCAGCACCCGGGTGGTCTGCAGCAGCAATGCGGCGTCCACCTGGTGCAGGCCGCGCACGCGCACCGGCACCCCGGCCGCGCGCAGGACCTCGGCGCTGCGCTCGCACAGCTGCTGGGCGAACCCGGTCTGGCTGGCCCAGACCAGCAGCGTCGGTGCTTCGCCGGCGGCGCTGCCAGCATCGTCGCGGGTTCGGCCGCGCCACCACAGCAGCGCGCACAGCGCGGCGTAGGCGGTGAGGGTGCCTGCCGCCCAACGCCAATGCGAGGCCAGTGGCGCGGCCAACCACCAGTCTTCCTGCAGATGCAGGCGCAACAGCAACCACGCCAGTACGGCCAGCAGGGCCACCACCAGCACATTGCCCACTACCGCGCGCGACGGGCTGCCTTTCATGCAGCGGCATCCTGTTCGGTGAGCAGCGCGGTAAACGCCGTGCTCAAGTGTTCTTCGATGCCCTGCGCAGTGCGGGTGATGAAGCGTGCGGCGAGCGCGTTGGCATTGGCGAACGCAAGCCCTTCCTGCGCGCCCATCACCGTCAACGCGGTGGCCCATCCATCGGCGTGCATGGCGTGCTGGGCGACCACGGTCACCGCGGCCGCCGTGCGGCTGACCGGCGCGCCCGCGCGTGGATCCAGCGTATGGCTGTAGTGCGTGCCATCCTCGACGAACTGGTGCCAGCGATCACCGGAGGTGGCAACGGCCAGGTCGTCCAATGCCAGCACGCGCGGCGGATGCGCGAGTTCTGCTTCTTCTTCGGGACCTGCTTCGACCAGAACCCGCCACGGCTGCCCATCGGGCTTGCGCCCATAGCCGTGCAGCTCACCGCCCACCTCCACCAGTGCCGCCGCAATGCCCTGGCTGCGCAGCCAACGGCTCACCAGGTCCACCGCAAAGCCCTTGGCGATGGCCGAAAGATCCAGTTCCAGTCCACCCGGCTGCAGCAGGTTGCCGTCGTGCCAGTGCAGCCGCTGCCAACCGCAGCGTGCCTGCGTGGCCGCCAGCCGGGCAGCATCGGGAACGCGTTGCGCGTGTGCGTGCGCACCGAACCCCCACAGCGCGACCAGCGGGCCGACCGTGGGATCGAACGCCCCTTCGCTGCGCCGGGCGATATCGAGCGCGCAGTCGATCACCTCGGCGAACAGGCCGGGCAGCGGCAGCGACGTGCCGGCCGCTGCGCGGTTGAACGCGGCGATGTCGCTGGCCGCTTCCCAGGTGCTCATCTGCGCGACCACCGCATCCAGCTGCGCCTGGATCCCCGCATGCAGCGGGTGCAGATCGCGGCCGGGCGTGGTGGTCAGTTTGACCTGCCAGGTGGTGCCCATGGTGTGGCCACCGAGGCTGGCGATGTCGTGCAGGGTGGACATGATTACAGCGGCAGCACTTCCAGCGTGGCGACGTAGTTCAGGCGGCGGGTCTTGGCCTGCTTGAGCGTGGTCTTCTTGTCTTCGCTGCTGGTTTCCAGCCAGTACATGCCGGCTTCGGGCCAGGTGACCGAGAACTCGCCCTTCTTGTCGCTGGTGACCTTGATCTCTTCCTGGGCGTTGCGGTAGCGCGTGCCGCCACGGGTGATCTCGAAGGCCAGGCCGGCGCGCGGCTTGCCGTCGACCAGCACGCGGAACCTGGCTTCTTCGCCGGCGGCCAGGTCGTTGGGGTGGCCCACGGCGACCAGCTCGATGCCCGACTTCGTCGGCGCCAGCGCGGTGCTGTTCGGGGTGCCGTTGGTGACGAAGGTTTCGATGCGGTTGACCGACTGGCTTACCTGCAGCTTCCTGGCCTTCTTCGGCACTTCGGTGGCGAAGGTCGCCACGGTGCCGCGCCAGCGCTTGGGCTTGCCGTCTTCTTCCCAGCTGGCCGACAGGCCGTTGTTGACCGAGGCCAGGCGGTAGGTGCCCTGCTGGGTCAGCTCGACATCGAACACGCTGCGGAACTTGCCGGTGGAGGCGTTCTGCGGCTGCACGGTGCTGCCGTCCGGTGCGGTGATGACCAGGCTTTCCAGGCGCAGCGGCACGTGGTTGAAGTAGAACAGGTCGTTGGACACCGCCGCATCGACGGTGATCCACGGATGGTCACCGGCGATCACGGTCTGCGAGGGCTGCAGCCAGGCCTTGTGGGCCAGGGCGGAGAACGGAAGGGCGGCGGCCAGGGCGGCGGCTAGGACGAGCGAGCGCTTCATCAACAACTCCATGTACAGGTTAAGGGTGCCCTCGACGGGGAGGGCAGTGGAACATCAGGGCTTGGACGACAGCGTGACCAGGCCCAGCTCGGTGCTGCCCTGGGCCTTGCCGGTCTGCGGCGCGGTGGCCGGCCAGGTGAAGGGAATCTTGACCAGCTCGCGACCGCCGACTTCGCGCACCGCTTCCACCACCAGCGTGTAGTTGCCCGGTGCCAGCGCCTTCAGCGCCGGCTGCCTGTCGGTGAACGACAGCGCGTGGGTGCCGGCCGGCTTGGTCGGCCCGGTCACGCCGTCCACCGGCACCTTCAGCTCGCGGCCGCTCTTGCGCCACCACTGGCGCAGGTCGGGCAGCCACTTGGTGCCATGGCCTTCGCTGTTGCCGGTCTGCTGGTACCAGACCGCCAGGTTGGCGGCGACCTTCTGGTCGGCCCCTTCCAGCCACACCGCCACATACGGGCGGTGATACTCTGCCACGTTGAGCTTGGGCACCTCGACGTTGATGTCCAGGGTGGTGGCATAGGCCGGCGAGGTGGCCAGCAGGCCGCTCAGGGCGATGGTGAGGGTGACGCGCATGGGTGCGGCTCCGGGAAGGGAAAGGGCGAAGGAAAGTCAGTGGATCAGGATCAGGGCGATCAGCAGCGGCACCATCAGGCCCAGGCCCACCAGCGGCCAGGTCATGCGGCGCTGGCGCGCATGCAGGTGCAGCAGGAACAGGCCGGTGATGCAGAACACCAGGCAGGCCACGGCGAACACATCCAGGAACCAGCCCCAGGCCGGGCCAGCATTGCGGCCCTTGTGCAGGTCGTTGAAGTAGGACACCCAGCCGCGCGAGGTGGCTTCGTATTCCACCGCGCCGCTTTCGCGGTCGATGCTCAACCAGGCGTCGCCGCCGGGGCTGGGCATGGAGAGATAGATCTCCTCGGCGGACCATTCGGCCGGGCGACGGCCGATGGAAATGCCCAGTTCGCGGTCCAGCCAGCGCACGGCCGGGCGCGGCACCGGGGCGTTGCCGTCGGTGCGGTCGCCGAGCTGGCCCAGCAGCTCGGACGGCAGTTCCAGCTGGCGGTTCACCACCTGCGGGGTGGCCTCGATCTTCGCCGCATGGTTCAGCGTGATTCCCGTGGTGGCGAACAGCAGCATGCCGATCAGGCACACCGCCGAGCTGATCCAGTGCCACTGGTGCAGGGTGCGCAGCCAGAAGCCACGGCTCTGTTGCTGCTGCACGGCGGAAGGGGGAGCGCTGGTGGCCACGGTCACGGCAGGAAGACGAATAGCCAATTACACCATTGATGAGAATGGTTCGCAATTATTGGTCGCGCGACGCCGGTCTGCGGCGTGTGCCGACCAACGGTCGGCACCTACCGGTGTGCGTGGGGTGCCCGGTGTGCCTGGGCGCCCGGTGTGCGTGGGGTGGCCGGTGTGCCTGGGGCGCCCGGTGTGCGTGGAGTGCGCGGTGTGCGTGGGGCGCCCGGTGTGCGTGGGGCGCCCGGTGTGCGTGGGCGCCGGTAGCGCCCGACCGTTGGTCGGGCGGCGGCGCGCAGCGCCGGGACTTCAGAACGCCGCGTTCAACGAAATCCAGTAACTCCGACGCTGGTCCTTCGTCGCGTAATCATCCACGCAGTTGTACTCACTGTCGCTGATCAACACGCACGACTGCGAGACGAAGTCCTTGTCGAACAGGTTGTTGACCCGCGCATTCACCGTCAGCCACTCGTTGATGTTCCAGCTGCCACCCAGGTGGAAGATGGTGTAATCGTCGTAATACCGCACCTGCGACGAACTCACACCGGCCACGTTGCTCACCAGCGTGTCGCGGTACCGGTCATAGCGTCCTTCGCCGATCAACGACAGGCTCACCGCCTCACTGACCTGCCAGTTCAGGCTGGCATTGGCCATGTGCTTGGCGGGATTGCCGGCGATCGGTTGGCCGTTCGCGGCGCCGCTGGTCTGCTCGGACTTCGTATACGTGTAGTTGCCTCGCAGCTGCAGGTTCTGCAGCAGGTCCACATGCGCTGCCGCCTCGATACCACGCGTCTCGGCAGTATCGATGTTCACGCTCTGGCTGAAGGTGCTGTAGCCCAGCGCCGCCCAGCCCGGGCCCACGTCCACGCAGTAGCCGCCGCCAACCGGTGCCACTTCGCAGTTCGGGAAGGTGCCGCCGCTGGCGATCTTGTCGTCGAACTTGTTGAGGAAACCGGTGACGTTGAAGCCCCAGCGCTCGCCCTCGTAGTACGAGGCGATTTCATAGTTGGTGCTGGTCTCGGGCTGCAGGTTCGGCGAACCCACCAGCGGCAGCACGCCCTGGCCGCCGAAGCCGGTGACGCCGGGGAACAGCTGGTCCGGGCGCGGGGTCTTGTAGCCGGTGCTGACCCCGCCCTTGAAGGTCCAGGCATCGCTGGCGTTCCACACCAGGTAGGCACGCGGGCTGACGTGGCTGCCGAAGATGTTGTGGTCGTCATAACGCACGCCCAAGGTGGCGGTGAGCGCGTCGGTGAGTGCCCAGTTGTCCTCGGCGAACACCGACCACATGCGGTGCTTCTGCTTGACGTTGTCGCGGTAGCCGGCGCCGTCCATGCCGAACACGCCGTCGATCATGTCGGTGTCGGTGTACTGGCCGCCCAAGGTCAGCTTGTGCGCGTCGAAACTCATGTCCAGCATGGTGTCCAGCACGTAGCCTTCCAGCTCCATGGTGCGCAGCGGGCGTGGCAGGAATGCTTCCAGGCGTGCCATCTCGGCGGGGTTCAGCGCGGCGAGACCGTTACGGGCGCCGGCGGCGCAGTTGTTGGCCGCGCCGGTGCGGCGGCACACGTCGTTCCACAGCGTCTGCAGGTCGGCCCGTTCGTCCAGGGTCAGCGGCAGCGAACGCCCCAGGTTGTTGCTCCTGGTGTGGGTCAGCGTGGTCTGCCAGGTACCGAATGCATAACGGCCCTGGTGGGTCAGTGCCAGCTGGTCGCGCTCATAGCGCTGGTAGGCGGTATAGCCCACGCGCGGCTGCACCACGCGGCGGGTGATGGTGCCGGTGCCGTTCGGGTTCGGAATGGTGGCATTGCCCACGCGCCACAGGCTGGCAGCGCTGTCCAGCGTGCCGGTCTGGCCTTCGCTGTTGTCGTACTTCTGCCGCGACACGTCGTAATCCAGCGAGAGGTCATGGTCGTCATTGATCGTGAAGCCAAGGCGCACGCCGGTGTTCCAGTTGGTGTTGGCCACCGCCTTGCCGCCGCCACCGAAGCCGATGCTGCGCTCCCACAGGGTGCCGTCGGGCAGTGGCAGGTCGTCCCACTCCGGGTTCGATGCCTTGGCGTCGTAGTAGCTGCCCCGCACGGCCAGCGCCACGCGGTCCTTCACCAGCGGGCCGGTGAGGTACACGTCGGTGGTGCGTGCATCGCCGAACTGGTCGTCCTGCTGCACGGTGAAGCCCTGGGTGACCGAGCCGTGCCAGCTGTCCTGGTTGCGCCGGGTGATGATGTTGATGACGCCGCCCATGGCATCGGAGCCGTACAGCGTGGACATCGGGCCGCGCACCACTTCGATGCGCTCGATCGCATCCAGCGGCGGCAGGTAGGCGAACTGGCCGCCGCCGAAGTTGTTCGGGTACAGCTGGCCCACATTGCTCTGGCGGCGGCCGTCGATCAGCACCAGCGTGTACTCGGACGGCATGCCGCGCATGGAGATGGTGGCGCGGCCGTTCTTGTCGGTGGTTTCCATGCCCACGTCGATGCCTTCCACGTCGCGCAGCGCATCGACCAGGCTGGTGTACGGGCGCTTGGCCAGCTCCTCGCGGCTGACCACGCTGATGCTGGCCGGGGCGTCGGTGATCTTCTGTTCGAAGCCCGAGGCGGTGACCACCACCTGGTCCAGGGTCTTGGGGGCGCCCGCGACATCGCCGGCGGCGAAGGCGTGGCCGCTGAGCGCGCCCAGCAGGGCAACGCTCAACGAGCAGCGGGACAGGGACGTGCGACGAAGATGGCGCTGGGCCATGGGAAGTACCTCGAAAAGGATGCGAACGCGGGAACGCCGTGGCCGGCGGCCGCAGCGCAATCGAAAAATCGTCAGGGGGCCTGCAGTGCAGGCAGCAGCGGCGCTCGGCGGCGGTCGTGCAGGCGCAGCGACGCGGACGCGGGCGGGATCAGCCCTGCGGGGGCGCCTGGCCGCGCTGGACGCGCAACCCGGGGGCCGCCGGCAGCGGTGTTGCCGGGGCGGAATCGATGGTGGGGACGACCTGCGGCGGCAGCTCGGCCAGGGTGGCCATCAGTACATCCAGCGACTCGGTCAGCGGCGGCGGTGGCAGGCGCGGCGGTGTGGCCGCCGGGCGCGCACTGGCCATCCGGCGTGGCTTGGCCGGTGCTTCTTCCTGCAGGCGATTCTCGCCGCCGGGACGTTCTTCGGCGGGCTGCTGCAGCACCAGCGCGGCGGTGCCGGGCAGGCGCTGTTCCAGCAGCGGCAGCGTGCCCAGCAACATCGAGAGCAGGGCCAGCCACGCCAACACCATCGCCAACGCCGGGCGCTGCCCGCGCATGGCGGGGGCAAAGCGGCGGTGGCGGTGGGGGTGGCGCAAGGTGATATCCCTGTCGGAGCACGCCAGCAGGTCTGGCGCCGCGGGGATTGTAGAGAGCGGTTGTAACAAACGCAAATGGGAATGATTTACAGCGTCAGGTCTCACTCCAGCGACGCAACAGGTTGTGATACACGCCGGTCAACTGCAGCACCGCCCCCGGATCGCCGCCGGTCACGCGCAGCGTCTCGATCGCGCCATCCATCTCCAGCAGCATCCGCCGTGCGCCATCGTCGCGGACCATGCTCTGTACCCAGAAGAACGACGCCAGCCGTGCGCCCTGCGTGACCGGGTTGACCTTGTGCAGGCTGCTGGACGGGTACAGCACCAGGTCGCCGGCCGGCAGTTTCACCTCATGCTCGCCGTAGGTATCACTGATGACCAGTTCGCCCCCTTCGTAGTCCTCCGGCGCATTGAGGAACAACGTGCATGACACGTCCGAGCGCAGGTGGCTGCGCACGCCCTGGCTGTCGGTGATCATCACCGCGCCATCCACATGGAAGCCATACTCGCCACCGCCCTGGTAACGGTTGAAACGCGGCGGAAGGATGCGCAGCGGCAGTGCGGCGGCGAAGAACAGCGGGTGCCGTTCCAGCGCCGCCAGCACGATCCTGCCCAGCTCGGCCTTCAGCGGTGAGGCGTCAGGCAACTGCTGGTTGCGCTTGACCTGCGCGCCCTGCACGCCCACGGTCTCGCGGCCGTCGGCCCAGTCTGCCGCGGCAAGCGCGCGCTGCAGGTGGGCCAGTTCGTCGGCGGTGAGGACATCGGGAACGTGCAGGAGCATGGCAGGGTCCTTGGTGGATCAGAAGCGGAAGTCCGCGCTGAACAGCACGCTGCGCGGGGCGCCCGGGGTGTAACGGTAGCCGCTCTTGTTGATCGCGGCCACATAGTCCTTGTCGAACAGGTTGTAGGCGTTCAATCGCAGCACCAGGTGCTCGTTGATTTCATACGAGGCCACTGCGTCGTACACCGTGTACGACTTGGTGAACGCCGGCGTGCCCACCGCGCCATCGGTACCGCGGTGCATGCGGCCGGCGTAACGCACGCCACCGCCCACGGTCAGGCCGAACGGGAAGGTGTAGCTGGTCCAGCTGGTGAAGGTCGCGCCCGGGGTGTAGGTCAGGTTGCGGGTGCCGTCGGCGGCCACGTTGGCGCCTTCCTCGACTTCGGTGTCCAGGTGGCTGTAGCCGGCCGACACCGACCAGTTGTCGGTGATGCGGCCCACCGTGGACACCTCGATGCCCTGCACCGACTTCTTGCCGGTCTGGGTCGGGTTGCCGGCATCGTCGAGCACCTGGGTGTTGATCTCGTTGCTGACTTCGGTCTTGAACAGCGCGACGTTGAAGGCCAGTGCATCGTCGAGGAAGGCCCACTTGGTGCCCACTTCAAGCGTCTTGGCCTTCTGCGGGTCCAGGCTGGGGTTGTCGGCGCTGCTGGCCGAGCTGCTCAGCTGGAAGTTGCTGCCGCCCGGGGGCTGCTGGGACAGCGCGTAGTTGCCGTACAGGCTGACGATGTCGCCGACCTTGTACACGGCGCCCAGTTTCCAGTTGAGCAGGGTGTCGGAATGCTCCAGCGACGGATTGGGAATCACCGTGCCCACCGGGTTGCTGCCGCACGCCGGGCCGCGCCCGCCGCACACCACCGCGCTCTGATACTCGGTCTTGTAATGGTCCGCACGCAGGCCGGCGGTGACCAGGAAGCTGTCGGTGAAGTTCAGCGTATCGAACAGGTACACCGACGAGGTGGTGGTCTTGCCACGGCTGTCGGCACCGTTGTGTGCCCAGGTCAGGCCGGTGGCGTTCCAGTCCGGGTTGTACAGGTTGGCCGGCGACCAGGTGGTGCCGTTGGTGGCGGCCTGGCCGAAGCTCTTGAGTTCTTCGCGGGTGAACTCCACGCCGGTGCTCAGGTTGTGCACGATGGCGCCGGTGCTGACGTCCGCGCGCAGGTTGAGCTGGTCGGTGAGGATGGTGTTCTGCTGGTCCTTGAAGGTCGGCAGGCTGCGCGCGATGGTGTAGGTGTCCAGGTTGTTGCGGTCGGTGTAGCGGATGTTGCCGGTCGGCGCACCGTTGGCGCCGCGCGTGCCGGTGCCCATGAAGGCGGTGAGCATGTAGTCCTGGTCGGTACGGCCCCAGCGGGCCGTGTTGGTCAGGCGCACGCTGTCGCTGAAGTCATGTTCGATGCGGAAGGTGGCCATCTTCGCGGTGACGTCGTCATGGTCGGCGCGGGTGCCGTAGAAGTTCTCCGGGTTCACCGGATGGCCAGCCAGCGGTTCCAGCGTGGGCTGCGGGGTCCAGCCGGGCAGGCCCAGCGTCGGCACGCCGCCATCGGGCACGTTCTGCTGGTCCACATAGAGCAGGTTGAGGATGTAGCGGGTGTTGGTGCCCAGCCCGAACGCCAGCGACGGCGCGATGCCCCAGCGCGAGTTGTTCACGTGGTCGCGGCCGGGCTGGTCGCTGTCCTGCCACATGGCATTCAGGCGCAGCGCGCTGGTGGCGCCGAGGGACTGGTTCCAGTCGGCCGACGCGCGCTGCTGGCTGTCGCTGCCGACCGACACGGTGCCGCTCACCGCGTCATGCAGGTTGGCCTGCTTGCTCACCATGTTGATCGAACCGGTGGGCGCGGAGCGGCCGTTGTCGGTGCCGGCCGGGCCCTTGGACACCTCCACCTGCTCGGTGTTGAACACATCGCGCGAGATCGAGCCGACATCGCGCACGCCGTCCACGAAGATGTTGCTGGAGGTATCGAACCCGCGCATGAAGATGCTGTCGCCGGTGTTGGTGTTGCCGTTCTCGCCGACATAGAACGTACCCACGCCCGGGCTGTTGCGCAGCGCATCGGTCAGCGTGGTCGCGCCCTGCTGGGTGAACAGGTCGCGGCTGATGATCTGGATGGTCTGCGGCGTGTCCTGCAGGGACTGGGTGAACTTGGGCGAGGCGACCTTGTCGACCTTGAAGCCGCGGGCGGCCTGCACCTGCACCTGGTCCAGCGTGCGCGGGGAGTCACTGGCCGACTCGGCCTGGGCGGCCACCGGCAGGATGGCCAGGCTGAGGCCGGTGACGAGGCTGGCGGTGGCCAGGCTGGCGGCACTGCGGGCGGGGGAGGAATGCTTGCGGCTCTTGATCATGGTGGTGATGGACCTGGAAACGAGAAGAGGAATGCCATCGAGCGCGCACGGGTGGGGCGCGCACGCAGGGGCATGGACGGTCGAGCGAAAGAGATGCGATGTGCAGGGGGCGTTGGGCGCCCTGCGTGGCGAGGTGCCTGGGCAGCAGCGGTCAGGCGCGCGCGGGCGGCGCCTGCGACAGATGCGAACGCAGTGGGCGCGATCGGATGGCCGGCATGGCCCACGCGGCGGGTGACGCTGCGGTGCGCGTGCCTGCCATGCACGACGGAAGCGACGTGGCACGTTCGGCAGGGTCGGGTCGGCCGTTCTCGGCTTCCTTTTCCGCTGCGGCGCAGGCGTGGACGGCGACCGGGGCGCGGTCTGGTGCAGGTATGCCGGACACCTGCAGCGATTCGGCAGCGGCCATCGCGGCCACCGTTCCCGCACGATCCATCGAACCCGGCGAACTGCCCAGGCCACCCACCACGGCCAGCAGGCAGAGCAGCACCGCTGCGGTCACCAGCAATGGGGTCCAGCAGCGGTTGGCGGTGGCATCACTGGCGGCAGCCATGAGGCGGTAGTCGGTCAGGCCGGGAAGGCGAATACCGATAAATTAACAGAAACGATAATGATTCGCATCCGCCGCCGTGCGGCGGGAGTCACAGAACCGGCCAGGGGCCGATTCAAGTTTTCTATCGGCTCGGTGAGACTCAGTCGCGGTCGTCGCGGGTCCAGACGCCGTCGAACTCGCGCTTCACCGGGAACTTCGGCACCGCCGTATAGGCCGGGGCGCACAGGGCACGGCCATCGCGCACGTCAAAACGTGCGCTGTGGAGCACGCATTCGATGCTGCCTTCCTCGGTATCGAACGTGCCCGAGGACAGTTCGAATTCCTCGTGGGTGCACTGGTCTTCCAGGGCGAACAGCTCCCCGTCCAGGTTGAACACCACGATCGGCGTCCCGGTAACCTCGTCGAAGGTGCTCTTCATCTCGCCCGGCAGCAGTTCGGCCGTGGCGCAGACGAAGGTCCAGGTCTCGCTCATGCGTGGGCCGCCAGCGGCTTTTCCAGGATCTCGAAGCGCAGGTCGTCGCGCTTGGGAATGCCGAAGCGCTCGTCCCCGTACGGGAACGGCTTCTTGATGCCGGTGCGCTGGTAGCCACGGCGCTCGTAGAAGGCGATCAGCTCATCGCGGATGTCGATCACCGTCATCTGCATCACCGGCACGCCCCATTCGCGCGCGGCGTGGGCTTCGGCCGCGTCCATCACCTGCTTGCCGATGCCGCCGCCCTGCTGGGCCGGGTCCACCGAAAACATGCCGAAGTAGCCCTTGCCGTGGTCGTCGGCCACATGCGCGCAGGCCAGCAGTTGGCCGTCGCGTTCGGCCAGCAGGACGGTGCTGCGCGGGCGCTCGATATCGGCTTGCAGGCCGGTTGCGTCAATGCGCGCGCCGTCCAGCATGTCCGCTTCGGTGGTCCAGCCGGCGCGGCTGGCGTCGCCGCGGTAGGCCGAGGTGACCAGGGTGATCAGGGCGGGAATGTCGGCCAGCGTGGCCGCACGGAAGGTCAGGGTGCTCATGCCGTCATTCTAGAGCGGGGCGCCGGTGGCGGGTAGCAGTGACGTTGCCTATGTAATGCCGCTTTTTGATAGGAACGGTGCGTTGGCCGTGCGGATCGGGCACTGGCAGGATCGTGCGGCTATGAAGTCCACTCTCCTGTCCTGCGTGTTTCTGTTGGCGCTGCCCGGCTGCGGCGAAGGGCCCCCGACGGACGACCGTTACCTGTCGCCCCGCCAGTTGGCCGTGGTGACCGCCGCCGCCAAGGATGACAACCTGGTGGCGATCAAGCGGCTCATCGCGCACTACGAAGCCACCCCCGGCAATGACGTGCCGGCCGCGCGCTGGCGGCAGCGCGCGCGCGACCTGGGCGATGTCCAGGAGCTCTACTACCAGGCGGCGTCGCGTTTCGCTTCCGCGCGGGTGGCGGACAGTGCCGAGGTGCGCTTCCGTCTGCTGGCCGAAGCCCGGGACGCGGCCAAGCGCGCCTATGAGCGCGCGCCGGAGCATGCCAACCTGCTGCTGGTCGAACAGATCGAGCGCGAGATGCGCACGGCGCTGACCGAATAGCACGCCTGCGCGGGCGCTCAGCGGATGAAGAACTCCACCGGGAACGACAGTTCCACCGGTGCCGGCCGGTCGTCGGGCACGGCCGGCAACGGCGCGGCCCGGCGGAAGGTATCAAGCGCAGCCTGGTCCAACATCGCGTAGCCCGAGCTCTGCTCCACCGCCAGCGCAAGCAGCTGGCCATCGCGGGCCAGGCTCACCCGCACCTGCACGACGCCCTCATGGCGGCGCGCCCGCGCGGCGTGGGGGTAACGACGGAAGCGTTCCAGCCGCGCCATGACCCGGCCTTCCCAGCTGTCGCGGCCGGGCGTGGTCTCGCTGGGGCCGGGCGGCAGCGGTGGGCTGGGCGGCGAGGCGGCAACGGAGGCCTGCTGCTGCAGGGGCGCCGGCGAATCCGGCTTGGGCTGCGGCGGGGTCGGTGGCGGGATAACCAAGTGGGCCGTCTCGCGCGGCGGCGTCCTGGGCAGGTCGCGCGGGGGTTCGGGCTTTTGCCGTTGGAGCGTGGCCGCCTTGCTGGGGGTAGGCGCCACGATGTCTTCCAGCGGCACTTCCGGTGCTCGCGGCGGCAGCAGCACCAGCTGGGTGCGGTCGGCCGGCGGGGGCGGCAATACCGGCGCGCTGGCAACGTGGGTCCAGAGCAGCAGCGCGATGACGGCAGCGTGGGCCAGCGCGGTCAGGCTGCCAGCGAGCGTGCGCGCATGGCGTTCGGTGAACGAGGCGCGTGCCCGCGCACGGCCCGGGGCACCCTGGTGCGGGCCCTGCAGGTAAGCGTGCAGTGGTGGGGTGCTCGCGGCACTGGGGGCGACCGACGACATCCAGTGGCATTAATGAGAAGGGTTCTCATTATGGCATGCGCGATCCGCCGCATGGACGGTAAGAGCGCGCCTTCTGCGCACTTGGTGTCGTTTGCGTCAGTCGGTACCTCTGTCGCAGGGCTAATGTGTAGGGGAAGTCTTACAGCATCTCCGAGAGACGTCCTTGATTCTTTAAGGGTTTCTTCAACGTCCCGATTAATTCTGAGTGACCTATTGACTGGCAATCGGCGGGTACCGCATAACAGCTGCCTGCAAGACGTGTCGACGCTTCGGGGATTCGAAGGCGTGACACTCCGGAAACCTTTTCCTTTCCCTGCCCATGGGGAGGGCCGGAGCTGCGCGTTCGCGTCACTCGGTTGTACCTGCGTTACGCGTAAGCGTACCGACAACCTTGGACTGGGGAATGCAATTGACTGCGAACGACCGTTCCTGCCTGCGTGGGCCAATGGCCCGACTGGCGCATTTGATTGTTGCGGCGAGCGTGCTGGTACCGTTGGCCGCACAGGCGCAGATCGTGCCTACGTGGCGAGAGGAGTACGAGAAGCGCCTGAAGTACGGAGATCTGGTGGAGCCGCTGAAGGGCGACATCTTCGGTGAGAAGGTGAACCTGTATGACGGTTCCGTCAGCCTGGCGTCCACTGACATCTCAGTGCCCGGCAACAATGGGCTGTCGGTATCCCTTGGCAGGAACCTGGAGGATTTCTCCGGTAACGTGACCGAGAACCAGTTTGGCGACTGGTTGCTGGATGTGCCCTCGTTGTCCGGCGTTTACGGTGACCTTCCAGAGACGGCGCAAGGCGGCTACTGGACACCGAGTGCACGCTGTTCAACGGTAAGCGCGCCGCCGACACTCAAGGTCTGGAACTACCTGGGTACGCAGAAGATCAATTTTGACCCGCATACCTATTGGGAAGGCGTCCGCCTGACCATCCCCGGCGGCAATGGTGAAACAGTACTGGCCGGCAGCGGCGACGCTCGGCAGCCGGTGCCTCAGTTGGGCCAAGCCACTCCGTGGAACACCAAGGGCGGTTGGTTCTTTTCATGCTTGAGCGCGCTGAAAAGTGGCCAGCCGGGCGAAGGCTTTCTTGGCCACGCGCCCGACGGTACGAAGTACTACTTTGACTGGATGGTCGTACGAAGCAACAAGTCGGCGTCGCTGCAGCCCTTTGATACGGTCACGCATGCCATCCTTGATCGCAAGAAGGTCTATCTGTACCCCTCCCAGGTGGTGGACCGCTTCGGGAACTGGGTGCGCTACGAATGGAACGGCGGGAGACTGGAACGGATCTCGTCGAGTGACGGACGCAGCATCAGTCTGACCTTCGATTCCGCAGGCCGCATTGCAACCGCCGCCACCGCGAACCGCACCTGGACATATGGCTATTCGGCAGCAGGCAAGCTGCAGAGCGTCACGCTTCCGGACGGCACTTCGTGGGCCTACAACCTGCCGGGCGTGGTGGTCACCCATAAACGTCCTGAGTACACCGGGCAGAATCCAGCCGAGTACATGGACAACCCTGAGCTGTGCGCCAAGGTCAACAAGATCGTGCAGACGGAAGTGGCCGTCAGCATCACGCACCCTTCGGGCGCAGTCGGGACGTTTGCATTCCGCCCCTTCCGACATGGGCGCAAGAACGTACCGTTCGACTGTCAGACATCCGGCGACGAACAGTTGCTGGCAGATGGTTGGAACATGACCCCCATCTTCCGAGATGCCATGTCGCTGGTGACCAAGACCATCAGCGGTCCCGGCATGCCGACCGCGCAATGGACCTACCAGTACACCAACCTGGCGGGCCGCTATAACCGCGACATCACGCTGGCGGACTGGCCGTTGCTCCCCGCCGGTCAGTCGGAGCCGAAGATCACCATCGAAACGCTGCCCGATGGCGTGATCCGAACCCATGAGTTCGGCAAGGAGGTCGCGTACAACGACGGCTTGCTGTTGGCGACCACCACGACCATTGGCGGCACGGTCGTGCGGGTGGATCGTAACAACTATTATCCGGATGCCCTGCTGGCAACGGCACCATTTCCACGCGAGGCGGGACGCAACCTGAAGTATGGCGCCACCGAGCTGGGTGAACACCTGAACCGACCGGTGCAGAGCACGGCGATCAGCCAGGATGGCGTGAAGTTCACTCGTCAGGTCCAGGCGTTCGATTCATCGGTGCGCGAAGTGGACGTGGTCGAGTCCAACTCGGCTGGATTCAGTCGCAGCACCACTACCCAGTACTACGACAATCCGCAGCTGTGGTTGCGCGGCCAGACTGCCCGCACACTGCTGAACGGTGTTGAGCAGGCGCGTACCGAGTTCGATGCTGCCACTGGGTTGCCACTCCGCGCTTACTCCTTTGGTCAGCTGAAGCAGACGGTCAGCTATGCGGCCGATGGCACTGCCGCGACGTCAGCGGACGGACGTGGCAATGTAAGTTTCCTGTCGAACTGGAAGCGCGGCGTGCCTCAGTCGCTGCGCTTCCCCTCCACCCAGGAGGCGCCCAATGGTGCCACCCGGCTGGTTGAAGTCGACGACAACGGCTGGATCACCGCACTCACCGACGAAACGGGTGCCACTACCCGCTACGGTTACGACAGCATGGGCAGGCTGCTTTCGCAGCAGTTCCCAGAGAACGATACGGTCGCATGGAACTCGGCAGGTTTCAGTCTGCAGCGGCTGGCAGCCGCACAGTTCGGCGTGCCAGCCGGGGCGTGGAAGCATTCCAGGACCTTGGGAGGGCAGCGAACGGATACCTACCTGGACGCGATGTTCCGTCCCGTACTAGTTACGCAGAATGTTAACAACGCGTTGGACAGCGCCGTGGTGACGCGATACGACAGCAGTGGCCGCGCGGTGTTCGCCTCGTACCCGACGCGCCAGCTTTCGAACATCACCCAGTCGCTTACCGGTACCAGCACGCAGTACGACGCGCTCGGCCGCCCGACGATCGCGCGGCAGTCTTCTGAACTTGGAGACCTGGTAAGCGCGACGGACTACATCGGCAACCTGTCCGTGAGGACGACCAATCCTCGCGGCCTTGCCACCGTGACGCGGCACCTGACCTATGACCAGCCGACCTATGAGATGCCGCTGACCATCCAGCACCCTGAGGGCGTGGTTACCGAGATCCAGAGGGATTCACTGGGTAAGCCCTTGGCAATTACCCGGCGCAACGCAGACGGCAGCCAGACCCTGACCCGGCGCTACGTCTATGACGGCTATCAGCAGCTGTGCAAGACGATCGAACCGGAGACAGGGGCGACCGTGCAGAACTACGACGCAGCTGGCAACGTGGCCTGGTCGGCCTCAGGCACGGGGTTGACCAGCACGACCGACTGCAGCCGGACCGAGGCATTGGCCAGCGGCCGGGCGGTGACGCGCAGCTATGACGCGGTGAACCGTCTGTTCGAGCTCAAGTTTCCCGACGGCCGCGGCAACCAGAGCTGGTACTACACGCCAGATGGCCTGCCTGTGGAGGTGTACACCCGAAACGATCCCGCGATGTTGCCGGTGATCAACCGGTACTACTACAACCGGCGGCGCCTGCTGATAGGGGAGAGCATGGAGCACTCCAGTCTCGGAGCGCTCAGCTTCTTCTACCGGTACGACGCGAACGGCAACCTGGAAGGGCACACCTATCCCGACTGGCGCGACGTTGCCTACTCGCCCGACGCCATGGGGCGCACCACCCAGGTGGGTACGTACGCGCAGCAAGCCACCTACCACGCCAACGGCGCGCTGGCGGGCTTCACCTATGGCAATGGCATTGCCCACACCATGGTCCAGAATGCACGCGGACTCCCTGAGCGAAGCCGCGACGCAAACGCTGCTGGTGCCGTCCACGATGACAGCTACGACTACGACGCAAGCGGCAACGTGGTGGCCATCTCGGACGGACTGCCCGGCGCGCCCGGCAACCGGGACATGACCTACGACGGCCTGGATCGCCTGCGGAACGTAACTGCCCCGAGCTTTGGCAACGCGCTGTACGAATACGATGCGCTGGATAACCTGCGCAGAGCCAAGGTCGGTAGTCGCGACCGCACGCATTACTTCGATCCCGCCAACCGGCTGGTCAATGTGATGGATACGGCCAACGGCAGCACGGTGACCGGCTTGGGTTATGACGTGCAGGGCAACCTGTCTGTCCGCAACGGTCAGGCATTTGCGTTCGACTACGGCAACCGCCTTCGCAGCGTGGCAGAGGCGGAAAGCTACGAGTACGACGCCCACGGACGCCGGGTCAAGTCGCTCTCCGCATCGAGCGGTGCCATCTATTCGTTCTACGACAATGCCGGCGTCCTGCGCTTCCAGCGCAACGAGCGGACCGGCAAGCAGACTGACTACATGTATCTGTCTGGCAGCCTGGTCGCACAGGTCAACGGAGATGCCACGCCCAGCGTTCCGGTGCTCAGCGCGCCGGGCTACATCACGCAGGGAAGCGTGAGCCTCACGTGGACGGCTTCCGGTGGTGCGAACCGATACATACTGCAGCAGGCGACAGCCGGCAACTGGGTCGCGGTTTACAGCGGCAGCGCTCTTGCCTATACCGCGAGCGGACTCCAGACCGGAACCTATCAGTTCCGCGTGCAGGGGTGCCGTGAGGTCTGCGGTAGCTGGAGCAATATCGCCAGTGTCGCGGTCGACCTTCCGCCCGCGTCAGCACCTGCGTTGAGCCTTCCGGGTGTCGCTTACAACGGGAGCTATTCTGTCAGCTGGTCCGCGTCGGCAGGCACTACGGCTTATCAGCTTGAGGAAAGTGCCAACGGCGGGGGCTGGGCCCTGATCCACAACGCTGCGCCGCTCTCGGTAAGCATAGGCGGCAAGGCGGCAGGTACGTACAGCTATCGAGTGCGCGCCTGCAATCCAATCGGATGTACGGGATACAGCGCAACTGCATCTGTATCGGTCGTGTACCCGCCCGGCGCCGCGCCGGGGCTGAGCTTGCCTGCCCGCTCGGGGCCGGGCAGCATTGGTATTGGCTGGAATGGCATCGGTGGGGCAGACCGCTACACGCTGCAGGAAAGCGCCAATGGTGCCGGGTGGGTCACCCTGCTGGACGGCAATGCGACGTCATACGCTACCTCCGCACGCGGGGTAGGCACCTACGCATACCGTGTTGCGGCGTGCAACGGCGCCGGTTGTGGCGGTTGGTCTGGTACGGTAAGTGTGTCGGTCATTGCGGCGCCATCCCTGGAACCTGTGATCAGTGCCCCAGGGCTGGTGAACGTATCTACGTACAGCATCAGCTGGAGCGTGCCGGCCAACACAGAGAGCTTCGTGCTTCAGGAAAGCGCCAATGGCGGTGGTTGGATTACGGTCCAGGGCGGCGGGAGCAACTCGTTTGGCGCCAATCGAGGCAACGGCAGTTATGCTTACAGGGTGCAGGCATGCAACTTCGTCGGCTGCAGTCCGTTCTCAGGTATCGCAACCGTAACGGTCGTGTTGCCACCCGCTACGCCGGCATTCCACACGGCAACCTGGCTCTCCACAAAGAAGGCTCCCATCCGGGTTCAATGTGATGTCGGCTGGACAAGTGTTGCCGATGCCGCACGGTATGAGGTGGATTCGGGGGAAGGCACCGCTGTGTTCTACAACGGTGCCCAGACCTACATTTCCTCGAGCAACAGCACCTATTGCAAGAACAGCTATCGCGTTCGCTCGTGCAACGCTGGTGGCTGCTCGGGGTGGTCTGGCGCGTATCCGGTGACTCGTGGCGTGCTGAGTGACGACTGAGGATGACAGTCATGAACGAACTTAAAAAAGCATGCCGGGCCAGTGTCCTGGCCGTACTTTCAACACTGATGGTGAGCCAGCCGGCTATTGCGGTAGAGACGGTCGAATACATCCATACCGATGCGCTTGGGTCGCCGGTTGCTGTGACGGATGCTAGCGCGAATGTGATTAAGCGGACGATATACGAGCCATACGGGGCGGTGATTGATCGGCCGCTGAAAGATGGTCCTGGCTATGCCGGGCACGTCTTGGATGCTTCTACTGGCCTGAGTTACATGCAGCAGCGATACATGGACCCGGAGATCGGTGCTTTCCTGTCGGTTGACCCCGTGTCGGCAGCAAATGGAGGTGGGGATCAGTTCAACCGATACCGGTATGCGAATGGGAGTCCCTACCGCTTCACTGATCCTGACGGGAGGCAGAGTTGGGACGAATTTCAGACGGGGTTTGAAAACGGCACGCTCAACGCATCAAGGTATGAGCATGGTTTTCCTCTGCATGCGAACTGGAGCGAGCAGCTTGGATATGCTGCCGGTGCGGGGATCGTTCGCGGAGGACAATCACATGGTGGGTTGCGTGTGCCCGCGATGAGGATGCAGCCACCCAAGACGCCCTCGGTGGTCGTAGGCCCCGTCGGTAAGGTGGTGAAATCGCCCGATGCTAATCCGCAGGCGATGGTTGGCGAGCTTCCCAAGCCACCGACCGGACCGGGGGCGGTTCCAGTGGCTCAGCGAGACCCTCAGCGAAGGTTCTCCGAATCGGCGCGAGAATCGAAACGTGCAGAACAAGGTGGGCAATGCGGGACGAACTGCGGAACGTCGATTGATAAGAGCAACTCTGCGGGGCACCATATCAAACGACATGCCGATGGTGGCGCTACAACGTCAGACAACCACTCTGAAGTATGTCTGGATTGTCATGCACGATTGCATTACAAGGATTGATCATGAACGAAGTGCAGGTTGTGAAGGATGGAGAGAGAGAGTCGCGCGTCCCAAGCGTATGGCGCGCGACCCTTTCCTCAATTGTTGACGCGTTGGTCAAAGGAGATGAGCCTCAGCTGCCTCACGTTTCATTTCGCACGGCAGATACTTGGGGTCATATCAAGTCAAATCTTCAAGACTATGGTGCCCATCTGATTGGGCTGCCGGAAGAGTCGTGGGATTCATCCGTATGCATTTGGGTCGGAGAGTTTTGGGAGGTATTGGTGGATCTATACACCGAGGAGGAGGGGCGGAGCGATCTTGTCCTTCAAGTGCATGTCCGGGGAGACCAAAACGGTTTCATGTACGAGGTCATTCTCGTCTATGTTCCTTAATGGATGAGCTCGTCCGGTTCTTCGGCGCCGATTAGGAGTCAAAGGTGCTTAAGGTACCATAGGCGGCCCGTCGCCCCGAGTTGAGTGGAGTGCGGGCTAACGATGCTCTTTGTGATGGTCGGGGCGGCAGCCATCTCGAGGGACGGCCGACGGCCGGCTTTACCGGACGTCGGTTGATGATGGGGTGCGGGATGGGGTTGGGTTGGCGCACGCCCAACGGTCGTGCGCTACCGCGGGGGGGGCGGTTTCAGCCGAGGAGTTTGCGGACTTTGTTAAGCGCTGCGATGAAGCGCTCGAGACGGACAAGGCAGTCGAGGGGACACGCCTAGGCCGAAATACAAACAAGCTACCTGCAGATCCATATGCAGCTGGGGCGCACTCCACCTTCAAGCGCGGAGAAGACGGGAACATCAGCAGTACCGCGACGTATGAGCCAAACTCAAACAACCCCAGTGGATTTCAAGAGGTCAAGCGTGTTGATGTGGCTGGAAAGGCGCACGCGAATCCTGACGGGTCAATTGTGCCGACACCCCACGTAAAGGATGCTGGGCAGAAGGGCGTCCGTCCGGCATTGCCGGAGGACCTTCCAAGAACAAGATGAGGTACAAGTGTGATGTCTGAGCTTCTGTTGTTGCAGAAATGGTATGCGCGGCAATGCGACGAAGATTGGGAGCATTCTTACGGCGTTAAAATAGATACGCTGGATAATCCGGGGTGGATGTTGACGGTTGACCTGGTCGACACCGAGCTGAGTGGAAGATCCTGGCCAAGGTCACGAATTGATCGGTCCGATATCGATTGGATACAGTGCGAAGTTTCGAGTGATACGTACATTGCCTGTGGGGGTGTGTTCAACCTTCAGGAAATGATTCGTCAGTTTCTGGAATTCGCCGGCGAGGAATGATGCCCGTAAAGGCCCGCGGTTCCCTCCGCCGCGTTGGTTTGGGAAGAGGGCGTAAGAATGCGGCTTAGACGATTGCGCACCCTGTCAACGCGGCGATGAAAGGCTAGGGTTGGGTGGGTGAATATGAAGTTGTGGCGATTCGGCACGTGTTTCGGCCGGCGTTTGGCCCCTAAGGAAAAGCCTTAGGGATTTCGTTTCAGGTCGTAGCAGCGCTGGAGGATCTAAGATTCAAGGTGAGTGATTTCAAAGGGGCGCGGCGTCGAAGGCCGTCTGGATACGAAGCGTCTGAGCCTTATCAACCCTGCCAGGTACTTGCTTTGCGAACTGTGCGGAGGCCGCAAGAAATGATCAGTTGGGAGTCTATATGGGCGAGTGAGTGTTTGCTGAGGCGCGGCGCCCACCGAGCATGCATTGTAGCGGTGCTCGCATTCAGTGCCAGCGCGTGTGGCTGGCTAACTGGCGCTGTGGTTACCGTCGAAAACGTTGGAGCTCATCGGTTGGATCAGATTCGATTGGAAGCAGGAGGTGGAAATGTCGAGATCAAGTCTCTCGATGCCGGTGAAAAAGTGTCGGTGAGGCCGGAGATCAAGGGTGACTCGTCTCTGCGAATCCATTACAGAGACAGTAACGAGGATGCAGTTTGCGATGGGGATGTGTATTTCACCAACAATCTCCGCGTGCGTGTGGAAGCTGAGATTGGAGGCGGAGTCTGTCGGGTGGTCGACGTAACTGACTGAGGGCGCCGTAAGAAGCTCAATGTGATGCAGAGGGTGGAGTAGCCGACTTCTAGTTACACTCTGAACAAGCAGCGACCGGTGGCTTATTGACCTCGCTCTACGTTGATGTCACATCAGCTTGATTCGAGGACGCTACGCGTGGAGAGAAAAAGCTGGGATGAGGTGCGTAAGCGGCGAATGTTGCTGGCCGATGAGAGGGAGCGTGCGCATCTGCGGCTACGCCACGGCGCTGCTCTGGTCCAGGCTATCAATGAAGCGGCCTCATGTAGCCTGCGTATCGAGGACTTCCGGCCCAGGTCATTTGACCGGGACATTGTGTGGCCGCAGGATATTCGCGATGCCCCGGGTCTCGTTCGAGCCTATGTCGGCCTGGCCGAAGCACTCAGGATCATGCGCTGCGTCGAGCGCAGGCTGGGTCCCCTTGAGGGCGAGATTGGCTTTCATGAGAAGGACTATCTTGGATTCGCGCCCGTGAGCGGGTTTGCCGTCACCTCCATGGTGGCGGTTGCGGCCTCCACTGGTGATTCGGCCCTGTTCCACTCTGAAGCTGCTGGGGTCGTGATACTCGTGGACTGCTATGGATACAATGCCGAAGAACAGTTCAGCGTGGTGATCCAGGGAGCAGGGGTGCCGCCAGACCTTAACCTAGAGCCCGACCGATGACCTTGGACGGAATGGCTTATCACTTCCCGGAAGCCCTTTGGCTCTCCCCGACGGCTGCTTGGCTGAACTTCATCGAGTCCATCGTATTGCCGACGATGCCCCCTGATCTGCCCTTCGCGATCCAGGGCTGGGCTGGAATGGCCTTTGACCGAACTTCCTATGAGGATCTGGCACCGGATAACGTGTGGGAATGCTGGATGGCGGTGCACAACCAGGCGGCCGGGTATCCTTCGGGACTCGGTGCAGTCAGATACAGGAACGCCTCTGATCTGTTGAGCGGCGTCCACATCAAGCCGGATATGGAATCCATTCGCACGTACTGGGATGAGAATTACAGTTTCCTGCGCGACCACTATGTCTTCTCTCTCGACCAGCAATGGATCATTCGACTGGATCAGGATACGACACTGTTCCTGGGAAAATTGGACTTCATGCGATCCGTGGTGGACAGGTTGGGCGGGGTGGCGGAAGTCAGGAAGATGATGGACGACGATTTCATCGGTGATGCAGACGATGTGGTCGGTCTCGGTACCTACATTGATGGGCTGCTTGCGCCGCTGTGATAGTCAGGGACGACCAATGAGAAAGGTCCATCAAAAATTCATGATCGGGGTTCGCCTCTTTGAGGAAGGACATATGGCTCAGGCGCTTGCGCTTGCAAAGGAACTGGTCAGATCCGAAGACGAGATGGATCGCCACGACGGGTACTCGTGTCGTGTCTTGGTCTTCGAAGACGGTGGTCTATGCTCGGGCCTCACCGGACTGTCCGATGTGCGAACGTCGCGGCGCATGAAAGTGTCGCCAGCGGCAGCTGCAATTGAGGGCAGCGTTGATGAAGCTCTCTGATATTCCCGATCTGGAACAAGCGGCAATCAAGTATCTGCTTGAGGCTGAGGGTATACCGGAAGAACTCAGTGCTCAATTGGGCCGCGTCATTGCTACTGTGCGAACGGAAAGTCGAGTGGGCGTGTACGTCGACTTTATTCTGGGGGACGACGCGATCCCGCTTTCAGGTGAGGCGGACTTTGAGATTGAGGGTCTGTCGGCTACAGGGGCAGATGGTTTTGGAGTCGAGTTCATTCTGTTCGTGCGAGGTGGCTTTCTCTCCTTCTTGGAGGTATACACTGTGCTCGCTGAACTTCCAGGCTACGCATCACTCACGCTCACCTCCAGTGTCGAGGTAAGGGTTCGCTGTTGACCGGTCACGGCTTGGACACTAAGTCATGAATTGGAAGCACGTTTTCAGTTCTATTGCTCCTCTCGCTACCTGCATCGCCCTGATGTTTTCGATGGGTCGCGCGCCAGCTGCAGAGGTTGCCAACTATGCAGGCTTGGTCAGCGGTTCTCACTCTTCGAACGCTTTCGTTCCTGAATTCAGGAGATGCATTCGACACTGGGAAGAGACGCGCGTGCACCGGGTAGAGTTGTCCGACCGTTCTGCGCGTAATTCCGGTGCCGTGCTCCTTGAGATCGGGAGTGCTGGGTTCCCGAACTATGGTTACGTTCGTGTGGATGGCACTCTGATGAAGAGTAGTTTCGGGCCTGAGCGTGACCTGGGGGCCACACCGCTCGGTCGACATCTCATCAGCTTGTATGCCGACGCGGCTGAGTTGCCGAAGCAGCACACGGGAGGTGAGATGGACGATGGTGAGTGCTATTTTCTTACGGTGTTCGTGCGTGGCAAGACCAGTACTGCGGTTGCCTATGGAGCTGCGGATTCTTTGGGTGTCGATTCATTGATCAAGGAACTCGTTGAATCTGCATCCCGTCCGTAGCTCAGCTGAATGGCGCTCAGCCAATCATAAAGGTGAATGCGCGCGGCTTGGAGGGCATTGAGCTTCGAAGGTTTACGTATGTGGCGCACGACCAACGGTCGTGCGCTACCGGCTCGATGTAAAGGGTCCGCGCCATGCAAAACGCCGCGGTTGTCCGCGGCGTCTTGTTGTCAGCGTAGGAGGCAGGCGTCAGCCCAGCAACTTGCGCACCTTGTTCAACGCCGCAATGAACCGCTCGATCTCCGCATGCGTGTTGTAGAACGCGAGAGACGCGCGGCAGGTGGCCGCCACGCCGTAGTACTGCAGCAGCGGGTGCGCGCAGTGCTGGCCGGAGCGGATGGCGACGCCTTCCAGATCCAGCAGGGTGGCCAGGTCGTGCGCATGCGCGCCTTCGATCAGGAAAGAAACCACTGCCGCCTTGTCCGGGGTGGTGCCGAAGATACGCAGGCCGTCGATCTTGTTCAGTTCTTCGGTGAAGTGCGCCAGCAGCTCGCTTTCACGCGCTTCCACGTGTTCCAGACCGAGTGATTCGAGGTAGTCCACCGCCACGCCGAGGCCGATGAAGCCGGCGATGTTGGGGGTGCCGGCCTCGAACTTGTGCGGGGCGTCGTTGAACACGGTGCCTTCGAAGCTCACTTCCTTGATCATCTCGCCGCCACCGAGGAACGGCGGCATGGCATCGAGATGCTCGCGCTTCGCCCACAGTGCGCCGGTGCCGGTAGGACCGCACATCTTGTGGCCGGTGATGGCGTAGAAATCGCAGCCGATGGCGGCAATGTCGACCTTGCGGTGCGGCACGGCCTGTGAGCCGTCCACCACGGTGATGATGCCGCGCTTGCGCGCTTCCCGGCAGATCTCGCGCATCGGGTTGACCGTGCCCAGCACGTTGGAGACGTGGGCCACGGCAAGCAGCTTGACCTCGGGAGTCATGGCCTTGCGCAGGGCGTCCAGGTCCAGCGCACCCTCCGGCGTGATCTCGGCCACACGGATGGTGGCGCCGGTGCGCTGGGCGACCAGTTGCCACGGCACGATGTTGGCGTGGTGTTCCATGCGCGAGACGAGGATGACATCGCCGGCCTTCAGCCGCGGCAGGGCCCACGAATAGGCCACCAGGTTGATGGCGAAGGTGGTGCCGCTGCACAGGATGAGTTCGCTGGCGCGCACGTTGAGGAAGCGCGCCAGCTTGCTGCGTGCGCCTTCGTAGGCGTCGGTGGCCTCGGTGCCCAGCGCGTGCACGGCGCGGCTGACGTTGGCGTTGTAGCGGCGGTAGAACTCATCCACCGCGCCGATCACCTGCACCGGCTTCTGGCCGGTGTTGGCGTTGTCGAAGTACACCAGCGGCTTGCCGTGCACTTCCCGCATCAGCAGCGGGAAGTCCAGGCGCACGCGGTCCCAGTCGGGAGCGGCGGCCGTGTCGGCCACCGGGCGCGGGGTGGAGAGGTTCATGCCACGCCTGCCTTGGCCAGCGCGAGGTCCAGCTGGCGGCGCAGCTGTTCGGTCAGGCGCGCGTCGAGTACGTTCAGCGGCTCGTGGCAGAACGCGGCGCTGAGCAGCTGCTGCGCCTGCTGGGCCGGCAGGCCGCGCGAGCGCAGGTAGAACAGGGCGTTGGCATCGAGCTGGCCGACGGTGGCGCCGTGTGCGGCCTTCACCTCATCGGCGTCGATCACCAGCGTGGGCTGGGTATCGATTTCGGCGTCGGCCGAGAGCAGCAGGTTCTTGTTGGAGAGGTTGGCGTCGGTGCCATCGGCGCCGGCACGGATGTGGATGCCGCCGTGGAAGACCACGCGGCTGCGGTTGGCGGCCACGCCGCGCCACACCATTTCCGAGGCGGTATCGCGCGCGATGTGTTCGATGCCCAGGCGGGTATCGACATGGCGGCGGCCGTTGCCGAGCAGCACGCCGTTGGCGGTCAGCTGGGCGTTGTCGCCTTCCAGGCGCACGTTGAGTTCGTGGCGGCTGAGCGCGGCGCCCAGCTCCAGGTCCACGCGGCGGTACTGCGCGTTGCGGGCCAGCACGGCATCGGTGCGCAGCAGGGCGGTGGCGCGGCTGCCATCGGCCTGCACGCGGGCGTGCGAGAGCACGGCGTCCTGGGCCAGGTGCACGTGCACCAGGGTGTTGCCCAAATGCGCGGCGTCGCCGGCATCCAGGTGATGCTCGACCACGCCGAGCGCGGCGCCGGCGCGCAGTTCGATCAGATGGCGGTGATGCCAGGCCAGGTCGCTGCCACCGGCGGCGCTGATGAAGACCAGCTGCAGCGGGGCTTCAACCTGCACGCCGTCGTCCACGCGCACCAGCACGCCTTCGTCGGCGAGGGCGGCGTTGAGGCGGGCGAAGACTTCTTCGCTGCGCTCGAAGCGGCGGCCCAGGAAGCGCAGGGCTTCCTCGCCGGCAGCCAGCGCCGAGGACAGGGTCTGCACCTGCACGCCGGCCGGCAGCGCCGACACATCGCTGTGCGCGGCGGACGGGCGGCCGTTGACGAACACCAGCCGCGGCGACGGAATGTCGGCCAGCAGGGCAGGGTCGATCTCGGGCGCGGCCAGCGGCGCGGGCTGGAAGGAACGGCGTTCGAGCTGGCGCAGCGAGGTGTATTTCCAGGCTTCGCTGCGCGGGCCGGGCAGGCCGGCCTGCAGGGCGGCGTCGAGCTCGGCGCGGCGGGCGTCGCTGCCGCAGAAGCCGGCGGCGAGGGAATCGAGCAGGGCGCTCATCAGACCGCTGCCTCCGGCACCACGCGGTCCTTCAGGAAGTGGTAGCCATGGGCTTCCAGTTCCAGGGCCAGTTCGGGGCCGCCGCTCTGCACGATCTTGCCGTCAGCCAACACGTGCACCACGTCCGGCTTGATGTAATCGAGCAGGCGCTGGTAGTGGGTGATGACCAGGAAGGAACGGTCCGGCGAGCGCAGCGCATTGACGCCGTCGGCCACGCTCTTGAGCGCGTCGATGTCCAGGCCGCTGTCGGTCTCGTCCAGGATCGCCAGCTTCGGCTCGAGCACGGCCAGCTGGAAGATCTCGTTGCGCTTCTTCTCGCCACCGGAGAAGCCTTCGTTGACGCCACGGTGCAGCAGCTCATCCTTCAGGTGCAGCACGGCCAGCTTCTGGCGCACCAGCTTGAGGAACTGCATGGAATCGAGCTCTTCCTCGCCGCGCGCCTTGCGCTGGGCGTTGAGCGCGGCGCGCAGGAAGTAGGTGTTGTTCACGCCGGGGATTTCCACCGGGTACTGGAAGGCCAGGAACAGGCCGGCGGCGGCGCGTTCTTCCGGCGCCAGCTCCAGCAGGTCGCGGCCTTCGAACTGCACGCCGCCTTCGCTGACGTCATAGCCTTCGCGGCCGGCCAGCACGTTGCCCAGCGTGGACTTGCCCGCGCCGTTGGGGCCCATGATGGCGTGCACCTGGCCCGGCTTCACGTCCAGCGACAGGCCCTTGAGGATTTCCTTGTCGCCGATGCGGGCGTGGAGGTTGTCAATCTTCAGCATGATACGAATCCAGTAGTGCCACGCCATGCGTGGCAAAAAAATCAAACGAAGGCGCGACCGGTCAGCCCACGGAACCTTCAAGGGAGACTTCCAACAGCTTCTTGGCTTCCACCGCGAACTCCATCGGCAGCTCGCGGAACACCTGCTTGCAGAAGCCATCCACGATCATCGAGACCGCGTTTTCCTGGTCGATGCCACGCGCGCGGCAATAGAACATCTGGTCATCGGAAATCTTCGACGTGGTGGCTTCGTGCTCCACCGTCGCGCTCGGGTTCTTCACCTCGATGTACGGGAAGGTGTGCGCGCAGGAGGTCTTGCCGATCAGCAGCGAATCGCACTGGGTGTAGTTGCGCGCGCCATCGGCATTGCGGTCCACCTTGACCAGGCCACGGTAGGTGTTCTGGCCACGGCCGGCGCTGATGCCCTTACTGACGATCTTGCTCTTGGTGCGCTTGCCGATGTGGATCATCTTGGTGCCGGTGTCGGCCTGCTGGCGGTGGTGGGTCAGCGCCACGGAGTGGAACTCGCCCACCGAGTCATCGCCCAGCAGCACGCAGGACGGGTACTTCCAGGTGATCGCCGAACCGGTTTCGACCTGGGTCCAGGTGACCTTGCTGCGCGCGCCTCGGCATTCGGCACGCTTGGTGACGAAGTTGTAGATGCCGCCCACGCCGTTCTCGTCGCCCGGGTACCAGTTCTGCACGGTCGAATACTTGATCTCGGCGTCTTCCAGCGCCACCAGTTCGACCACCGCGGCGTGCAGCTGGTTCTCATCGCGCATCGGCGCGGTGCAGCCTTCCAGGTAGGACACGTACGCCTTGTCCTCGCAGATGATCAGGGTGCGCTCGAACTGGCCGGTATGGCCGGCGTTGATGCGGAAGTAGGTGCTCAGTTCCATGGGGCAGCGCACGCCCTTGGGGATGAACACGAAGCTGCCATCGGAGAACACCGCCGAGTTCAGCGCGGCGAAGTAGTTGTCGCCCACCGGCACCACGCTGCCCAGGTACTGCTTCACCAGTTCCGGGTGTTCCTTGATGGCTTCGGACATGGAGCAGAAGATCACGCCTTTTTCGGCCAGTTCCTTGCGGAAGGTGGTGCCGACCGAGACCGAGTCGAACACTGCGTCCACGGCCACGCCTGCCAGCTTGGCGCGCTCGTGCAGCGGCACGCCCAGCTTGTCGTAGGTGTCCAGCAGTTCCTTGGGCACCTCATCCAGCGAGGCGTACTTCGGGCCCTTGGGCGCGGAGTAGTAGCTGAGCGCCTGCAGGTCGATCGCGGCGATCTGCAGCTTGGCCCAGTTCGGCATCGGCATGGTCAGGAAGTGGCGGTAGGCGTCCAGGCGCCACTGCGTCATCCATTCCGGCTCGTCCTTCTTGGCCGACAGGGCACGGATGGTGTCCTCGTCCAGGCCGGGCGGCAGCGAATCCGATTCGATGTCCGTGATGAAGCCGGCCGAATACTTGCGGCCGAGCTGCTCGTGGATCTCGCGGTTGGGGGTGTCGCCGGGGGCGACGGTGTCGAGGATATCGGTGGCCATGGGGGCTGCCTGTGGATCAGGAGACGACATCCGCCGCGATCACGCGGCGGGGGGCGTCAACAAGGGGAAGAGGGGGCAGGATCTGCGCCAGGGTGACCTTGCGCAGTGCGTCGGACACCACGTCGTTGATCATCCGCCAGCTGCTGCGCGCGCCGCACTGCAGCTCGCGTCCGCACTGGCTGTGGTCGTGCGCGCACTCGGTCAGGCCCAACGGGCCTTCCATGGCTTCGACGACCTCGAACAGGCTGATCTGGTCGGGGCGGCGGGTCAGCCGGTAGCCGCCGCGCACGCCGCGCAGGCCTTCCACCAGCCCGGCCTGGGCCAGGGGCTTGAGCAGCTTGCTGACGGTGGGCGGTTCGAGGCTGGCGAATTCGGCCAGTTCGGTCGCACTGAGGACCTCGCCCGGGCGAGCGGCAAGGACGGTCAGGACGACGGTGGCGTAATCGGTAAGCTTGGTGACGCGGAGCATGGGGAGGGCAGAACCATAAAGCGGACTGAAATTGTACGCTTTTATGCCCGGGCATCCAACCCGTCCTGTTCAGCTGCTCGACGCGGGGCGCCAGCAGGGGCGCGGTGCAGACGTGGTTGGGCAATCACAAAGATTAAGCGAGAATCGACCATCCCAACGTAATGGCCAGCCACATGCCCAAGAAGATCCAAGCCCGCAAGTCGACCATTCACGGCAATGGCGTGTTCGCGCTGGCGCCGCTCAAGAAGGGCGAGCGGGTGATCCAGTACAAGGGGCTGCTGCGCAGCCACGCCGATGTGGATGCCGATGATACCGGGGATGTGGAGAGCGGTCACACCTTCCTGTTCACCCTGAACGACGATTACGTCATCGATGCCAACTACAAGGGCAACGATGCGCGCTGGCTGAATCACAGCTGCGACCCCAACTGCGAGGCCGTGATCGAGGAAGCGGAGGGCGACAACCGCCGCGAGGACAAGGTGTTCATCGAGGCGATCAAGGACATCAAGCCGGGCGACGAGCTGACCTACAACTACGGCATCACCCTGGCCGAGCGTCACACCGCACGGTTGAAGAAGATCTGGGAATGCCGCTGCGGCTCGAAGAAGTGCACCGGGACGATGTTGCAGCCCAAGCGGTAAAGCGCCCGCAGGCGCTTTACCGCGGTAGCACCCGACCGTTGGTCGGGTGACATTGCGTACCTACCAACGGTCGGTACCCACCGGCCACGCTACGTCCACATGCCAGTCACTCTCCGCCAATGCGCGGATCTGCATGGTAGGGGCTCACTTTTCGAAGGAGCCCCCACATGGCACATGATCTCAACGGCAAGCGCGTCGCCCTGCTCGCCACCGATGGATTCGAACAGTCCGAGCTGCAGGAACCCAAGCGCCTGCTGGAATCCTGGGGCGCCAAGGTCTCGGTCATCGCACCGGGTGACGCCAGCCAGATCCGGGGTTGGAAGGACAAGGACTGGGGCGACAGCGTGCCGGTGGACCAGTCGCTGGAAGGCGCCGACGCCGCCAGCTACGACGCGCTGGTGCTGCCGGGCGGGGTGATCAACCCCGACAAGCTGCGCACCCAGGCGCCGGCAGTGGCGTTCATCAAGGCGTTTGCGGCGGCCGGCAAGCCGGTCGCGGCGATCTGCCACGGCCCCTGGCTGCTGGTGGAATCCGGCTTGGCCAAGGGTCGCAACGTGACCTCGTGGCCGTCGCTGAAAAGCGATCTCGCCAATGCCGGCGCGCAGTGGACCGATGCGGAAGTGGTGGTGGACAACGGGGTGATCACCAGCCGGAAGCCGGACGATATTCCGGCGTTTTCCGAGGCCGTGGCGAAGGCGCTGGTTGGATGAACGAAGGGGTGGAGCCGGGCCGTGCCCGGTTCCACGCCAGCCGGGCAGGGTCCGGTTTACCGGCCGAGGACGCCAGCGGGGACCAGCGTGCCGAGGTCCTGGTTGAAGGTGACCACCAGCTTGCCGTTCTGCACCTGGGCCGACTGCACCTGCAGCGCGCCAAGCATCGCGCCGACCGTCGGGTCGATCTTGTAGATCGGCTCACGGCGGGCGTAATCGACCAGGAACGCGTTCAGCAGCTCGCGGGTGCGCGAGTCGAGCCTGCCGCCGTTGTTGGCGGGGGTGAAGTCGTCCACGGTCGGCTGGTCCAGGTGGAAACCTTGGGTCTGCGCGTCGTAGCGCAGGCCGCTGCTCAACTTGACCTTGCCAAGTGGCGCGGGCGCACCGCCGGCAGTCGCCAGCGCCACGTCAAAGCCCAGGTCGAGGCGGTTGCCCTGCGGGAGGGTCAGCTTGGGGTGGCTCATGGTCATCGCGATCAGGCCACCGAGAGCGTCCTGGGTGCGCGGGAAGCTGCCGTCCAGATACTGCTGGACATCCGTGGCACCGACAGACAGTTCGCGGCCGGAAATGCTCGGCGCGGCCTGTGCGGCGACGGCGGCAGCAATGAGGACGGTGCAGGCGGCGAAGCGGGTCAACAGGGGGCGTAGCGTCATGATCGGCAGGCGCGGCAGGGAGGTGGTGACACCATAGCGCGTCGGCCTGAATCAGCGCTTCATGAGCGTGGACACCCGGACCGATGGTGCCTCCCCCGGAGCGCAGCGCTCTGGTCGGCGTGTCACTGCAGGCTGGGCTGCAATGAAGCGCTCAGGATTTCCCAGCCGCTCCCATCCGGGCGCGGTTGCAGCCGGTACCAGCCCTCGTATCTGAACGTGCCATCAGCGGTGATGGCACGGACGCGCACAGGTACCTCGCGCAGGCGCGAGGGCTGCGCGGTGTCGCGGGCGATGGGGCTTTCGGTATCCACGCGCAGGCTGCGCAGCTGCGGGATCGAGCGCAGCACGGCATCGTCCGGGCGCGACGAGGTTCGTCCGCCCGTCCAGTAGGCATCGGACGCGCTGCGGTCCTTGCCCAGCAGGGCATAGATGTAGTTGCGAACCGTGATCGACTCACTCGGCGCGTCGGGTGCCACCGCGCTGAGGGCCGGCGGGGTTGTGGCCGTCATCCCCTGCGACGCGGCTGCGCTGACATCAATGGGCGCCGGGGCCGGCGCCGAGGCGCTGGCCGCCAGCGCGTGCTCAGGCTCAGCATCGCGCTGGCAGGAACAGCTTCCCAGCAGCAGCGGTAACAGGATCAAGGCTCGACGCATGATTCACTCTCCCCAGAGGAAGGGTGAGTGTAACCACCTTCAGGGCGCGCGTTGGATTGCATCCAGGGCGTCGAGCACCTGACCCAGCTGCGGCTGCAGGGTTGTGAGTGGATGCGCGGGCTGTTCGGCGTAGCGCGCGGCCAGGTCCTGCAGCAGCTGGGTCGCGACGATGGCTGCGGCGCGCTCGTCACCGGCGAGCCCGGTCTGCCGGCGGGCGACCTCCAGCAGGCGCATCCAGTCCTGCTGCGCGCGATGTTCCAGTTCGATGGTGCAGCGTCCGCTGCACTGCAGCCCGTCCTTTTCGATCGGGGTGATGGTGATGCGATAGCGTTGCGAGGGGCTGGCCATGGCGCTGCACTGTGGGGGAGTGGGTCCACCTTAGGCGTGGCCGGCGGGCCGGACGACAGGCGCGGCCGCACGCAGTGTTCCACCTTGTACGTTCCGGGGTTGCACGTAGTGGCCGCGAGGGCCGTGGCGGCTGGCTCTGCGCGATCCTGCCGGGCGCAGGCAGGGTTTGGCAACGCTGTGTTTCGCTGCGCGTGAGAGCCCCCAAAAAAGAACGGGACGGCCAAGGCCGTCCCGTTCGGGTGCTGCAGGAAGCGCGCAGATTACAGCGCGGCGTCCTTGAGCTTCTTGAGCGGACGCACCTTCAGCTTGGTGGTGGCCGGCTTGGCGGCGAACCACTGCTCTTCCTTGGTGAACGGGTTGATGCCCTTGCGCTTCGGCTTGGCCGCGACGCTGACGGTGGTGATCTTCAGCAGGCCCGGCAGGGTGAAGCTGCCTGCGCCCTTCTTGTGCACCGAGGAAGCCACGGCGGTTTCCAGCGAGGCCAGCACAGCGCGGACGTCCTTGGCGACAACGCCAGAGGCTTCGACGATGTGTGCAACCAGGCCGGACTTGGTCAGCACTTCCTTGATCGGCTTCGGAGCTGCCGGCTTTGCGGCGGCCTTCGTAGCGACTTTCTTCACTGCCTTCTTCGGGGCAGCCTTCTTAGCGGTCTTTGCCATGGTTTCCTGTTCCGTGATCGGTTGGTTGTGTGGTCGCGCCGAACCCATCGGCAAGCGAAATGTAGGGCAACAATGCGGCGCCGCCAATAGGCAAACGCATAAATATTCGGCTTTTCTGCGTTTGCGGTTACTGCAGTGCATCAGGACATGCCCAAAAAAACGGTCCGTTCGGCGGGGTGGAAGCGGTTTGCCGGGCCAGGCGGGCGGGCAGGGATTGTGCGGAAATGCCTTGAAAACAGCACTTTGCAACGAGGCCAGGCTCACGCATGCCTGGCAAGGGGGCGGGCGGCTGCGGCCGGAAGCCGCAGGCCGGTACGGCCAGACACGGTGCTAACGCCTGCCGGTCTACGCTGGTGCTGCCATTCACCCACTAAGGATCCAACGATGGGCATTTCGCGTCACGCCACTGCGCACTGGGAAGGTGACCTCAAGACAGGCAAGGGACAATTGAGCACGCCGCAGAGCGGCCTGCTGGACAAAACCCGCTATGCCTTCAGCAGCCGCTTCGGCGATGAGAAGGGCACCAACCCGGAAGAACTGATCGCCGCCGCGCACGCCGGCTGCTTCACCATGGCGCTGTCGGCCAAGCTCACCGAGGCCGGTTTCGTGCCCACCTCGCTGGACACTGAAGCCAAGGTCGACCTGTCGATGGAAGGTGGCCCGCAGCTGTCGCAGATCACGCTCACGGTCAAAGCGGTGGTCCCCAACATCGACGCGGCCCAGTTCCGTGCCATTGCCGATGATGCCAAGCAGAACTGCCCGGTATCCAAGGCGCTGAGCGCGGTGCCGATCAGCATGGAAGCCGAGCTGGCTGGCTGAAATGTTCAGGGTGCCGACGCAAAGTCGGCACCCTGGGGTGACCCGTAGAGACACGCCATGCGTGTCCCACGTAGGCCCGGATTCCACGCAGGACACGCGTGGCGTGTCCCTACCAGATGATCGTGCCCTGGATGACCGTCTGCACCTGGCCGCCGGACCAGACTTCGCCCTCCGCATCCACATGCAGGGTCAGTCGTGCATCGTGGCCGACCTCGCGGCCTTGGCTGACGACATAACTCCCGTCCACGCCGGGCAGGGCGTTGCGGCTGTCCAGCCACGCAGCCAACACCGCATTGGCCGCGCCTGAAGCGGCATCCTCGAACCGCCGGCCGTTGCCCACGAACGCGCGCACGGCCAGCTGGTAATCGTCTGCCGAGCTCCGCGCATACGCGAACACGCCCATGCTGTCGGTGCTTTCGGCCAGCGCAGCCACCGCGTCCCAGTCCGGTGACAGGGCGCGCAACGTGGCTTCATCGGCCAGTTCCACCACCCACCAGCTGCGCCCGCCGGACATGCGTGCCGGCGGCAGTCCGCCCAGTGTCCAGCCGGCCAGCGCCGCCTGCAGGCGCGGATCGTCCGCCGTGGTCACCTCGGCGACCGCCGCGCGCGGGGTGCGGATGGCGATGCTGCGCGCGGCCCCTTCGCCTACCACCCGCAGCGGCAGGGCGCCGGCGATGCCGTCCTGGACCAGGACGCCGTCGACCGGCGCGGCCAGGCCGGCGTCCAGCACCGCGTGCGCGGTGCCCACGCTGGGGTGGCCGGCGAACGGCACTTCCTTCTGCGGGCTGAACATGCGGATGCGGTAGCTGGCGCCCGGCACCTGTGGGGCAAAAACGAACGTGGTTTCCGGCAGGCGGGTCCAGCGGGCGATGGCCTGCATGCGCGCGTCGTCCAGGCCCTCCGCGTCCAGCACCACGGCCAGCGGGTTGCCGGCGCCGGGATAAGGGGAAAACACGTCAAGCTGCAGGAAACGGCGGGCGGTCATGGCGGATCGGTCTGGCGGAACGGTCGGGCAGCTTAACAAGCCCTGCCGGGGCGTGGCTTGGCATAGAATCAGAGGTTCGGCCCGGCGTGCCGGGTCGACCCCCCCACTACCTACCCATTCTTACCTCCATGTCAGCTTCCCCCCTTGTCGATCGCTGGATCGTACTGAAGTTCGGCGGCACCTCCGTGTCGCGTCGTCACCGTTGGGACACGATCGGGAAGCTGGCGAAAAAACGTGCGGAAGAAACCGGTGCGCGCGTGCTGGTGGTGGTGTCGGCCCTGTCCGGGGTGACCAATGAACTGACCGCGATCGCCGATGGCGCCGCCGACAGCCGCGCCCGCGTGGATGCGCTGGTGGCCCGCCACCGCGAGTTCCTGGCCGAGCTCGAGCTCGACGCCAGTGCGCTGGATGTGCGCCTGGCCGCGCTGCAGGGCCTTCTGGACGAGCCGCGCGCGGCCGCCCGCCCGCTGGAGTGGCAGGCCGACGTGCTGGGCCAGGGCGAACTGCTGTCCTCCACCATCGGCGCGGCCTACCTGCGCGCCAGCGGCCTGGATTTCGGCTGGATGGACGCCCGTGAGTGGCTGCAGGCGCTGCCGCCGCAGCCCAACCAGAGCGACTGGTCGCAGCGCCTGTCGGTGAACTGCCAGTGGCGTTCGGATGCCGAGTGGGCTGCGGCGTTCCGCGCCCAGCCGACCCGCATGCTGATCACCCAGGGCTTCATCTCGCGCCACGCCGATGGCGGTACCGCCATCCTCGGCCGCGGCGGCTCGGATACCTCTGCCGCCTACTTTGGCGCGCTGCTGGGCGCCAGCCGCGTGGAAATCTGGACCGACGTGCCGGGCATGTTCAGCGCCAACCCGAAGGACGTACCCGATGCGCGCCTGCTGACCCGCCTGGATTATTACGAAGCACAGGAAATCGCCACCACCGGCGCCAAAGTGCTGCACCCGCGTTCGATCAAGCCGTGCCGCGATGCCGGCGTGCCGATGGCGATCCTGGACACCGAACGCCCGGAACTGCCGGGCACCAGCATCGACGGCAATGCCGCACCGGTGCCGGGGGTGAAGGCGATCAGCCGCCGCAACGGCATCGTGCTGGTGTCGATGGAAGGCATCGGCATGTGGCAACAGGTCGGCTTCCTGGCCGACGTGTTCGGGCTGTTCAAGAAGCACGGACTGTCGGTGGACCTGATCGGTTCGGCCGAAACCAACGTCACGGTGTCGCTGGACCCGTCCGAAAACCTGGTCAATACCGATGTGCTGGCCGCGCTGTCGGCCGACCTGTCGCAGATCTGCAAGGTCAAGATCATCGTGCCGTGCGCGGCGATCACCCTGGTCGGCCGCGGCATGCGTTCGCTGCTGCACAAGTTGTCGGACGTGTGGGCGACCTTCGGGCGCGAGCGCGTGCACATGATTTCGCAGTCGTCCAATGACCTCAACCTGACCTTCGTCATCGATGAAGCCGACGCCGACGGCCTGCTGCCGATCCTGCATGCCGAGCTGATCGACAGCGGCGCGATGCCGGTGGAAGAGGGCGAGGTGTTCGGCCCGCGCTGGCGCGAGATCGCCGGCACCATCCGCCCGCGCGAAACCGCGTGGTGGCGGGGCCAGCGCGAGCACCTGCTGCACCTGGCCCAGGCCGGTACGCCGCGCTATGTGTACAACCTGGCCACGGTGCGCGCCCGCGCCCGCGCGCTGGCCGCGATCAGGCCGATCGACCAGCGGTATTACGCGATCAAGGCCAACAGCCACCCGGCCATCCTGGAGCTGCTGGAGCAGGAAGGCTTTGGCCTGGAGTGCGTGTCACACGGTGAACTGAAGCATGTGTTCAACGTGCTGCCGACGCTGTCGCCGCGCCGGGTGCTGTTCACCCCCAGCTTCGCGCCGCGCACCGAATATGAAGCGGCGTTCGCGCTTGGCGTGACCGTCACCGTGGACAACGTGGAAGCGCTGCAGCGGTGGCCGGACCTGTTCCGCAACCGCGAGCTCTGGCTGCGCGTGGACCTGGGCCGCGGCGAAGGCCACCACGCCAAGGTCCGTACCGGCGGCAAGGACTCCAAGTTCGGCCTGCCGATCGCCCGCGTGGACGAGTTCGTGCGCCTGGCCGAAGACCTCGGCACCCGCGTGGTCGGCCTGCACGCCCACCTGGGCAGCGGCGTGGAAACGGCGCAGCACTGGCGCCTGATGTGCGACGAACTGGCCGGGTTCGCGCGCCGGATCGGCAGCGTGGAAACCATCGATATCGGCGGCGGGTTGCCCATTCCCTACAGCGATGACGATGAACCGTTCGACCTGGACGCCTGGGCCGTCGGCCTGGCCGAGGTCAAGGCGGTGCACCCGGCGTTCCGCCTGGCGATTGAACCGGGCCGCTACCTGGTGGCCGAATCGGGCGTGCTGCTCACTACCGCCACCCAGGTGGTGGAGAAGGACGGCATCCGCCGCGTGGGCCTGGATGCGGGCATGAACACCCTGATGCGCCCGGCGCTGTACGACGCTTGGCACGACATCGAGAACCTCAGCCGGCTGGGCGGGTATGCCGAGGCACTGTTCGACGTGGTCGGGCCGATCTGCGAATCCAGCGATGTGTTCGGCAAGCGCCGCCGGCTGCCGGTATCCACCGCGCCGGACGATGTGATGCTGATCGCCGATGCCGGTGCCTACGGGTACGTCATGGCCAACACCTACAACCAGCGCGAGCTGCCGCGCGAGGACATCATCGACGATGTGCCCTGAGCGCCTCCCGTTGGTTTCCCTTATTGCCTCACCGGATACGCCATGACTGCTTTCGATAAACACCAGGTTGCCTGCTTCCGCTTCGTCCGCTGCGACCTCGCCGCGGATACCGGCGTGGCGCAGCTGGTCTACGCCTTCGACAATGGTCCGGAGCTGGTCGAGACGGTCAGCATTCCCGGCGCGCCGTTCGTGCTGGACGCTGCCCGCGCCGAGGCCGTGCAGCGGGCGCTGCGCCTGCTGCACCTGTTCGCGGGCGTCAGCTATTACAAGGCTGCGGTGCCGGAGCAGGTGCGGATCGACAGCTACAGCATCGATGCCGATACCGCCGCGCTGGTGGAAACGGTGTACCTCAACGGGCTGGGCGAGTTCGCCTACCGCAACGGGCTGAACCTGCGCGGGCGGTTCCGCCTGCCGGTGGACGGCGAGGCGTTCAACGCGCCGGCGGTGGGCCTGCGCGAGCATGCACTGGTGGCCATCGGCGGCGGCAAGGATTCGCTGGTCAGCATTGAAGCGCTGCGCACGCTGGGCATCGCCGAAACGGTGACCTGGATTGGCGGTTCGCAGCTGATCCGTGCCTGCGCCGAACGCACCGGCCTGCCGATGCTCAACATCGGCCGCACGCTGGCCCCCGAGCTGTTCGAGCTCAACCGCCAGGGCGCGTGGAACGGGCATATCCCGGTCACTGCCGTGAACTCGGCGATCATGGTGCTGGCCGCGCTGCTGCAGGGCGTGGACCAGGTCGTGTTCTCCAACGAGCGTTCGGCCAGCTACGGCAGCCAGATTCCGGGTACCGGTGAAGTGAACCACCAGTGGTCCAAGGGCTGGGCCTTCGAGCAGGCCTTTGGCGAACACCTTGAGAAGCACGTGGCGGCGGACCTGCACTACTACTCGCTGCTGCGCCCGCTGTCGGAGCTGGCCGTGGCGCGCCAGTTCGCCAGGACCGATTTCTACGACGCGCATTTCTCCAGCTGCAACCGCAACTTCCACATCCTGGGCGAGCGCCCGGTGAACCGCTGGTGCGGGGTCTGCCCGAAGTGCCACTTCGTGTTCCTGGCGCTGGCCCCGTTCATGCCCAAGACCCGGCTGGTGCGCATCTTCGGCCGCAACCTGCTGGACGACATGGAGCAGGCCGGCGGCTTCGACGCGCTGCTGGAATTCCAGGACCACAAACCGTTCGAATGCGTGGGCGAAGGCCGCGAATCGCGTGCGGCGATGGCCACCCTGGCGGCACGTCCGGAATGGAACGAGGATGCGCTGGTGAAGCGTTTCATCCAGGAGATCCAGCCGCAGCTGGACGGCGCCGAACTGCAGATCGAACCGTTGCTGGTGCTGGAAGGCGAGCACCGGATTCCGGCGGCGATCTGGGAGCGCCTGCGTGCGAATTTCGCAGCTTGAAGGCAAGCGCGTAGCGCTGTGGGGCTGGGGGCGTGAGGGGCGTGCGGCATTCGCCGTCCTGCGCCAGCGCCTGCCGGCGCTAGCCCTGACCCTGTTCTGCCCCGAGGCCGAGGCTGCCGCTGCGCGGGCCGAGGCCGGCAATGCGCTGCAGGTGCGGTCGGATGTCAACGGTGAATCCCTGGCCGCCTTCGAGGTGGTGATCAAGTCGCCGGGGATCAGCCCCTACGGGGAAGCCGCGGTGTTGGCGGCGGCGCAAGGCACGCAGTTCATCGGCGGAACCTCGCTTTGGTTTGCCGAGCATGCCGATGCCGAAGGCACCGTGCGCGACACCGTGTGCGTGACCGGCACCAAGGGCAAGAGCACCACCACCGCGTTGCTGGCGCATCTGCTGCGCGCCTCCGGCGCGCGCACCGGCCTGGTCGGCAACATCGGCCTGCCGCTGCTGGAGGTGCTGGACCCGCAGCCGGCGCCGGCGTACTGGGCGGTGGAGCTGTCCAGCTACCAGACCGGCGAGGTGGCGCGCAGTGGCGCGCATCCGCAGGTGGCGGTAGTGCTGAACCTGTTTCCCGAGCACCTGGACTGGCATGGCAGCGAAGCGCGCTACATCCAGGACAAGCTGGCGCTGGTGACCGGCGCGGCACCGCGTATCGCGGTGCTCAACGCGGCCGACCCGCACCTGGCCGCGCTCTCGCTGCCGGACAGCGAAGTAGTGTGGTTCAACCAGCCGCAGGGCTGGCACATGCGCGGCGAGTGGGTGTATCGCGGCGAGCAGCGGGTGTTCGATACCGCGAACACGCCGCTGCCGGGCCGGCACAACCGCGGCAACCTGTGCGCGGTGCTGGCGGCGATCGAAGCGCTGGGCCTGGATGCGGTGGCGCTGGCGCCTGCCGTGCAGGATTTCCGGCCGCTGCCCAACCGCCTGCAGACCATCGGCATCCGCGACGGGCTGCGCTTCGTCAACGATTCGATCAGCACCACCCCGCACGCCAGCCTGGCGGCGCTGGAATGCTTCGCCGGCCAGCGCATCGCGCTGCTGGTGGGCGGGCATGACCGGGGGCTGGACTGGCACGATTTCGTGGACCACATGGCGCACGACGTGCCGCCGGTGGAGATCGTCACCATGGGCGCCAACGGCCCGCGCATCCATGCGTTGCTGCAGCCGCTGGCTGATGCAGGGAGGTTCGGTCTGCATGCCGCCCGCGACCTGGAGGAGGCGGTGCGCCTCGCCCGCACGGCGCTCGGCGAACAGGGTGGGGTGGTGTTGATGTCCCCGGGCGCACCGAGCTACGGCGTGTACCGCGATTACGTCGCCCGCGGCCGCCATTTCGCCGAGCTGGCCGGGTTCGACCCGGACCAGATCACCGCGATCCCGGGCATCGGCATCGCCTGACATTTCGCCAAAGGCGCAGCGGACGGTAGAGCGGACGGTAGAGCGGACTGTTAGTCCGCTGCTCTTCGCGGCCCACCCTGGCAAAGCGCCAACGGCGCAGCCGAAGGTAGAGCGGACTGTCAGTCCGCTGCTCTTCGCGGCCCACCCTGGCATAGCGCCAACGGCGCAGCGGGACGGTAGAGCGGACTGTTAGTCCGCTGCTCTTCGCGGCCCACCCTGGCATAGCGCCAACGGCGCAGCCGGACGGTAGAGCGGACTGTTAGTCCGATGCTCTTCGCGGCCCACCCTGACATAGCGCCAACGGCGCAGCCGACTAACAGTCGGCTCTACCACCCGCCGCGCGACCGCCCACCGTTTGACCCGCGCCGAGCGACCGCCCACCGTTTGACCCGCGCCGAGCGACCGCCCGCCGTTTGACCCGCGCCGAGCGACCACCCGCCGTTTGACCACTCGCCACGCGACCCCCCGCCACGTAACCACCCGCCACCTGCGGCCCGTCACATGTCCCGACATACACTCTGGGCTCTTTCCCGGAAGGAGCAGGCGCATGAAGCAGCAATGGCAGTGGGGTGCGGCACTGGTACTCGGCATGACGGCATTGCCGGCCCTGGCGGCGATGCAGGCCAAGCCGGTGGAGTGGAAGCACGAAGGCACTACCTTCAGCGGGGTGCTGGTCTACGACGACGAAGACAACGACAAGCGCCCCGGCCTGGTGATGGTGCCGAACTGGAAGGGCGTGAACGAGTCGGCCATCGCCAAGGCCAAGCAGCTGGCCGGCGACGATTACGTGGTGCTGGTCGCCGACGTGTACGGCAAGGGCGTGCGCCCGAAGACCGACGCGGAAGCCGGCCCGGTGGCGACCAAGCTGCGCAATGACCGCCCGGTGCTGCGCGCCCGCGCGCTGAAGGCGCTGGAAGTGCTCAAGGCCCAGGCCGGCAACGCGCCGCTGGATGCCACGAAGATCGGCGCGGTCGGGTTCTGCTTCGGCGGCACCACGGTGCTGGAGCTGGCCCGTGCCGGGGCGCCGCTGGCCGGTGTGGTCAGCCTGCACGGCGGGCTGGGCTCGCCGTTGCCGGCCAAGGCCGGCGGTACTCATCCGTCGGTGCTGGTGCTCAATGGCGCCGACGACAAGGGCGTCAGCAAGGACGACATCGCCAGCTTCGAGCAGGAGATGAACGCGGCCAAGGTCGATTGGGAGTTCACCAACTACAGCGGTGCGGTGCACTGCTTCGCCGAATCCGATGCCAACAACCCGCCAGGCTGCCTGTACAACGAGCGGGCGGCGAAGCGGGCGTGGAAGAGCCTGGATACGTTCTTCGACGGGTTGTTCGACAAGCGCTGACGCACGCCGCGTTGCGGCGCCGCCCGACCAACGGTCGGGCGCTACCCTGGCAGGCGACGACCGTCGGTCGTCGCGCCCCGATCAACGCGCCGCGGCCCGGTAGGCGACGACCGTTGGTCGTCGCGCCCCGATCAACGCGCCGCGGCCCGGTAGGCGACGACCGTTGGTCGTCGCGCCCCGATCAACGCGCGGCAGCACGGTAGTGACGACCGTTGGTCATCACCCGCGGGGATCAATGCGAACGCTGTACCGCGTAACGGGCCAGGCCGCGCAGGGCGGCGACCGCATCGTTGTCGGCCAGGCCGTCGAGCGCGCGCTCGGCGGCGTCGGCGTATTCCTCGGCGCGGCGGCGGCTGTATTCCAGCCCGCCGGTGGCGTGGATGGCGGCCAGCACCTCCGGCATCGCATCCGCATCGCCGTTCTGCACGATCGCGCGCAGACGCTCGCGGGTGGTGGCGTCGGAATGGGCCATGGCGTGGATCAGCGGCAGGGTCGCCTTGCCTTCGGCCAGGTCGTCGCCCAGGTTCTTGCCCAGCTCGTCCGCATTGGCCGAGTAATCCAGCACGTCGTCGGCGATCTGGAAGGCGTAGCCCAGGTGCATGCCGTAGTCGTACAGCGCCTGCTGGGTCGCCTCGTGCACGCCGCTGGCCAGTGCCCCCAGCCGGGTACCGGCAGCGAACAGCACCGCGGTCTTGCGCTCGATCACGCGCAGGTAGGCGGCCTCGTCGGTATCCGGGTTATGCACGTGCAGCAGCTGCAGCACTTCGCCTTCGGCGATGCGGTTGGTGGTATCGGCCAGGATCTGCATGACCGGCATGCGGTCCAGTTCAACCATCAGCTGGAAGCTGCGCGAGTACAGGAAGTCGCCGACCAGCACGCTCGGGGCGTTGCCCCACAGCGCATTGGCGGTGCTGCGGCCGCGCCGCAGGCTGGATTCGTCCACCACGTCGTCGTGCAGCAGGGTCGAGGTGTGGATGAACTCGATGATCGCCGCCAGCTGGTGGTGCTCCGGGCCGGCCTGGCCGACCGCGTGGCCGGCCAGCATGACCAGCATCGGCCGCAGACGCTTGCCGCCGGCGGAGATGATGTGGTCGGCGATCTGGTTGATCAGCACGACATCCGAGGACAGTCGGCGGCGAATCAGCGCATCCACGGCGGCCATGTCGGGCGCGGCGAGCGACTGGATCTGGGGCAGGCCAAGCGCGGGGCGGGTGTCTTCGGTGATGGTCATGCGGTCTGACTTTCAGGCTTGGGCGGAATTATAGGCGGTGCGGACGTATTCCGCCCGCGAAGGCGTTCCGGGGGCCGGGCAGGGCGTGAATACGTATGCAAGCGGCGCCACCGCCGAGGGTGCGCCGCTAAGCTTGTCGGGTACGTTCTGGCGCCCGTGGGAGGGCGCCCTGGAAGCCCGGAGGGGGGCCCTCGATGACGCAGACTCCATGGTGGCGCGGTGCCGTCATCTATCAGATTTACCCGCGCAGTTTCCTGGATGCCAACGGTGATGGCGTGGGCGACCTGCCCGGCATCATCGAACGGCTGGACTACGTGGCCTCGCTGGGGGTGGACGCGATCTGGATTTCGCCGTTCTTCACCTCGCCCATGGCCGACTTCGGCTACGACATCGCCGACCACCGCGATGTGGATCCGCTGTTCGGCACCCTGGCCGATTTCGACCGGTTGCTGGCCAAGGCGCACGCGCTGGGCCTGAAGGTGATGATCGACCAGGTGTTCAGCCACACCTCGATCGAGCACGCCTGGTTCCGCGAGAGCCGCCAGGACCGCACCAATCCCAAGGCGGACTGGTACGTGTGGGCCGACCCGCGCGAGGACGGCACCCCGCCGAACAACTGGATGTCCATCTTCGGTGGCGTGGCCTGGCAGTGGGAGCCGCGCCGCGAGCAGTACTTCCTGCACAATTTCCTGGCCGACCAGCCGGACCTGGACTTCCACAATCCGGCCGTGCAGCAGGCCACCCTGGACTACGTGCGGTTCTGGCTGGACCGCGGCGTGGATGGCTTCCGCCTGGATTCGATCAACTTCTGCTTCCACGACAAGCAGCTGCGCGACAACCCGGCCAAGCCGCTGGAAAAGCGCCTGGGCCGGGGCTTCAGCACCGACAATCCGTACGCCTACCAGTACCACTACTACAACAACACCCAGCCGGAGAACCTGCCGTTCATCGAGCGCCTGCGCGGGCTGCTGGACGAGTACCCGGGCGCGGTCAGCCTGGGCGAGATCTCCGCCGAGGATTCGCTGGCGACCACGGCCGAGTACACCGCGCCGGGTCGCCTGCACATGGGCTACAGCTTCGAGCTGCTGGTCAAGGATTACAGCGCGGCCTACATCCGCGACACCGTGTCGCGGCTGGAAGCGACCATGACCGAAGGCTGGCCGTGCTGGGCGATCTCCAACCATGACGTGGAGCGCGCGGTGACCCGTTGGGGCGGGCACCCGGCGCAGCCGCGGCTGGCGCGGCTGCTGGTGGCGGTGCTGTGTTCGCTGCGCGGTTCGATCTGTCTGTACCAGGGCGAAGAGCTGGGCCTGGGCGAAGCGGACGTGCCGTTCGAGGCGCTGCAGGATCCGTACGGCATCACCTTCTGGCCGAACTTCAAGGGCCGCGACGGGTGCCGCACGCCGATGCCGTGGCTGGATGCGCCGCTGGCCGGGTTCACCAGCGGTGCGCCGTGGCTGCCGATCCCGCAGGAGCACCAGGCCAGTGCAGTGGCGGTGCAGGAGCACGATCCGCACTCGGTGTTGAACGCGTTCCGCCAGTTCCTGGCGTGGCGGCGGACGATGCCGACGCTGCTGCTGGGCGACATCCGGTTCCTGGAGACGGCCGAACCGGTGCTGATGTTTGAACGCACGCACGGCGATGAGACGCTGCTGCTGGCGTTCAACCTGTCGGCCCAGGCGACCCAGGTGACGTTGCCCGAAGGGCAGTGGCACGCGCTGCACGTGCCGGGCCCGGATGCAGGGCAGGCCGATGGGGCAACGCTGCACCTGCCGGCACAGGCGATGTACTGCGCACGCCGCGCCTGATTCACGATTTCCGGTGGTATTGATGGGCGGAGCCGAAAGGTTCCGCCCTTTTTTCTTCGATCAGGTTCATCGCGAGCGTTGAGGGCCCCGCCGCGGCCGGCAGGCCCCTGTGCAAATGTCCCCCGGCGGTCGCCCTGCGGCGACGGCCTCCTCCTTTACTTTGCCAGGAGCCTGCCGGCCGCGACGGGGCTCGGCTTGCGGGAAGAAAAAACCCGCTGCTCGCGCAGCGGGTTCTTTATTCGCTTCTACGCCTGGATCAGAACTTGTAGTTCACACCCAGCATGTAGGTACGGCCCCACTCGATGTACTCCAGCGGGCGATCCTTGGTGCCGGCGTAGGTGCGGTACGGCTCGTTGGTCAGGTTGCTTCCCTGCAGCAGCAGGGTCAAGCCGTGCAGCGCGCTGTCATCGGCGAAGGTGTAGCTGATCTGCGCGTCGGTCACGTTCTCACCCACCACGTAACGCAGCGTGCGGTTGCCGTTGAAGTTGCCGATTTCACCGATGAAGTCCGAACGACGGCGCTGGCTCACGCGCGCTTCGAAGCCATTGCGCTCGTAATAGGCGGTGAAGTTGTACACGCGCTCGGACAGGCCCGGCAGGCTGATCGGATCGGTGCCCACGCTGGACGCGCTTTCCGGGTCCAGGATCTTGATGTCGCTGTCATTGAAGGTCGCGCTGGCCTGCACGCCGAAGCCACGCAGCGGTTCGGCCAGCATTTCCAGCGGGAACGACGCGGTCAGCTCCAGGCCACGCAGGGTGCCGCCTTCGCCGTTCTGCGGTGCGGAGAAGGTGCCCGTGGTCTGCAGCGGGGCGGTCATGCCCGGCGGGATGACGTAGCTGGCCAGCAGGTCGCTGAAGTCGTAGTCGTCCACCGACTGGGTGTAGACATAGCTCTTCAGGTCCTTGTAGAAGATCGCCGCCGCCACATACGCCTTCTCACCGAAGTACTTCTCGTACGACAGGTCGATGGCATTGGCGCGCCACGGATCCAGCAGCGGGTTGCCGCCACTGCCGCCCGGCTTGCCGGTGGCCGTATCCACGCCGAACTCCAGGCCGGCGCGCATCTGGTCCACGCGCGGGCGCGCGACCTGCTTGGCCACTGCGAAGCGCAGGGTCTGCTGGTGCGGGAACAGGAAGGCCAGGTTCAGGCTCGGCAGCCAGTCGGTGTACTTCTTGCCTTCGTCGATCGGCAGCACTTCCTGGCCGGCCGGGCGCGAGCGGTCGAAGTAGTTCGATTGCGAGCTCTGGTCGGTGGTGATCATCTGCACACCGATGTTGCCGCGCACGCCCACGTCACCGATGTCGGTGCTGATGTTGGCGCGCACCCAGGCCGTGGTGGTCTTTTCCTGCACCACCCACGACTTGGGAATCAGGTAATCCAGGTTGGTGACCGGGTTGAACGTCATGTAGCGATCGACCGCGGCCGGCACGTTCCACGCCGGGATGTAGCCGATGCCGGCAAAGCCCAGGTTGACCGGGGCGTACTGCAGGTCGCCGGCGACGTTGGCGTCGCCCTGCGCGCCGAGCAGGATGTTGCCTTCGGCCTGGGTCTTTTCCTTGCGGCGGTCGGCGTAGTTGACGCCCACGTCCACGTCCTGGAACCACGACAGGGCTTCGGGCATGTTGAACGTGCCCTGCAGGCGCGCGCCCTTCAGGCGGTCTTCCACCTGCGGCACCTTGCCGTAGCCGGAGCCGTAGATGGTGTTGGTCAGGTACAGCGCTTCGGGGTTGGAGTAGTCCAGGCCCGGGCGGATCTGCGAGAAGCCATCCGGATTGATGGTCAGCCCGATGGTGTCCAGCTGCGGCATCGGGGTGAGCTGCAGGTTGTTCTCCAGGTTCAGCTCATCGCGGGTGGCCTTGGAGTAGTTCACATCGGCGGTGAGCTTGAAGCTGTCGAAGGTCAGCTCGTTGTTCCAGCCGAACGCGTCGATCTTGTCTTCGCGCTTGTTGTACATGCCGCGCACCAGCGGGTACACGCCGCTGGCGGTGCCGCCGGTGAAGGTGCCGTTGCCGTTCACCTGCGGATTGGTGATCAGCAGGCCCGGGGTGTAGCCGCCGTTGTAGTTGCTGAGGTTGACCTCGAACTGGTTGGCGGTGTCGATCTGCTCGGCTTTGGTGTGGAACATGTCCAGCGTGCTGGTCCACACGTTCGACGGGCGGAACTGCACGGTGGCCATGTAGCCGTCACGCTTGGCGTTGCCGGTACGGCGCAGCGCCTTGATGCCGTCGGAGAACGCGGTGCCCGGCGCCACGCCGGGGCGATTGCCCTGGTCGGTCTGCTCGGTGGTCCACGGCTCGTACAGGCCCACCTGGTTTTCCTGGATCGGGTTGTCGCTGTGCGCGTAGCCCAGCGCGATGCCCCAGGTGTCTTCGGCGAACTGGTCGATGTAGCTGGCGCTGAAGCGGTTGCCGAACGCGTCCACGTTGGCGGCCTTGCCCAGCGAGTTCTTCGAGTAGCGGCCGCTGAGCGCGATCACGCGCTCGCCGAACGCCAGCGGGCGCACGGTCTGCATGTCGATGGTGCCCGACAGGCCCTGGCCGACCAGCGCCGCATCCGGGGTCTTGTACACGGTCACGCCGTTGACCAGTTCGGACGGGTACTGGTCGAATTCCACGCTGCGGTTGTCGCCGGTGCTGACCACTTCACGCCCGTTGAGCAGGGTGGTGGCGAAGTCGGGCGACAGGCCGCGCACGCTGATCACCTGCGCACGGCCGGCCACGCGCTGGGCGGCCAGGCCGGGCAGGCGGGCCAGCGATTCGGCGATGCTCACATCCGGGAGCTTGCCGATGTCTTCGGCCGAGATCACCTCGACCACCGAGGTGGCGTCCTGTTTGATCGCAATGGCGTTTTCGATGCCGCGGCGGATACCGGTGACCTGGACGGTATCCAGGTCGGTGGCGGCGTTACCCGCCGGCGGTGCGGTGGTGGTGGACTGCGCCAACGCCAATGAAGGCGTCAGGGCGACGGCCAGCGCGATACTCAGCGCGCTGCGCTTGCGATTCAACATTTTCCCCTCCCAGGCAATGTTGCCAAACTCATGTTGTGATCAACGGCGATGCGTTGCCGCAGGTGTCATGGCGCGGTGGCCGTTGACTGCGTGGCTATGGTAGGCAGCGCGCCTTCGGCGTGAATCACCCTGCATACGTATTCAATGAAAATGCGGGATTATGGAACCGGTTTCACCGGCGGCACGACCAACGGTCGTGCCCTACCGGGGCATTCGCCGCCCCCGGTAGGTAACGACCGTAGGTCGTTAAGGCTTCACAACGGGGTAAACCGGATGGCTTGGCCGCCACCGGGCGCCAGCACGATAGTCAGGGTGTCAGCGCTGGTGACCTGGCGGGTTTCGCGCGTGAACGCGAACGAATTGGACTGATAATCCGCACCCTCCCCATCGCGGTAGATCTCGGCGCGGTAGCGCACGCCGGGCTCCAGGAACGACAGCGGTACCGGCAGCGAACGCCCATGCTCATCGGTGATGCTGCCCAGGAACCAGTCGCGGCTGTGGCGATCCTTGCGCGCGATGGTCACGTAGTCGCCCACCTCACCATCCAGCACGCGGGTGTCGTCCCAGTCCACGGCCACATCCTCGATGAAGCGGAATGCCTCGCGGTGCTGTTCATAATGCTCGGGCAGGTCGGCGGCCATCTGGATCGGGCTGTAGATCACCACGTACAGCGCCAGCTGGCGGGCCAGCGTGCTGGGAATGGCCTGGCCGTGGCGGCCCTTCAGGCTGAGGATGCCCGGGGTGTAATCCATCGGCCCGGACAGCAGCCGGGTGAACACCAGGTTGACCTCGTGTTCGGGCGGGTTCGGCGGCTGGCCCCAGGCGTTGTACTCCATGCCGCGTGCGCCTTCGCGCGAGATCCAGTTCGGATAGGTGCGGCGCAGCCCCGTGTCCTTGATCGGCTCGTGCGGATTCACCGCGATGTGGCGCTTGGCTGCTTCCTGCACCACCTTCAGGTGATGGCGGGCCATGAACTGGCCGTCGTGCCACTCGCGCCACAGCGGGCCGCCGGCCGGATTGCGCCGATCCACCTGGCCGTCGTCGCAGACATAGCCGCTCTTGAACGAATCCACGCCCAGCCGCGCATACAGGTCCAGGGCCGCGCCCAGCTGGTCTTCGTAGTGCTCGATCGCGCAGCCGGTTTCGTGGTGGCCGATCAGGTGCACGCCTTTCTTCGCGCCGTAGGCCGACAGTGCCTCGATGTCGAAGTCCGGCGTGGCGCGGGTGAAATCGAAGTCGTAGCCGTTGCCGACCCAATTGCCATCCCAGCCCGGGTTCCAGCCTTCCACCAGCACGCCCCGGAAACCGTGTTCGGCGGCGAAGTCGATCACCTTCTTGGTCTTTGCCGTGGTCGCCGCATGCTTCGGGCCGGTCGCCCAGCTTTCCTGGTCCAGGTGCATCGACCACCACACGCCCAGGTATTTGGACGGCTTTACCCAGCTCACATCGCCCAGTGCGTTGGGTTCGTTGAGGTTGAGGATCAGGTTGGATTCCACCAGCCCGCCGGCGGTGTCGCTGATCTGCAGCGTGCGCCAGGGCGTATCGAAGGGCAGGGTGCGACGCACCTTCCAGCCTTCGGCCGACGGCGACAACTGGGCGCGCAGGCGCTGGCCCTCGGTGCGCCGCAGCCACATGCCGGCGTAATCGACCAGTGCCGCCTCGTGGATCGCCACATGCAGGCCGTCGTGGCTGCGCAGGGTGAGCGGGGTATGGGCCAGCGGCACCTGGTCCAACGGCGTGCGCTGGTACAGGTACTCGTAGTGGATGGGCTCGCCAGCGGGGATCCACCAGGCGGTGGATGGCGGGGCGATCGCGAACTCGGTCAGCTCGTCGTCGATGATCGCCTCGCGCAGGCCCGGCTGCTGCGGGAAGTGGTAGCGGAAGCCCAGGCCGTCGTCGTAGACGCGGAATACCACGTCCAGCCGGCGCTTGGCACCGCTCCGCTCGCCCAGGTGCACAGTGACTTCGTTGTAGTGGTTGCGCACGCTGCGGCGCTCGCCCCAGGGTTGTTCCCAGGTGTCATCGACACGGCGCGTTTCCTGCCCGAGCACCGCCAGGTCGCGGTCCAGGCGGCCGTCGCGCAGCTGGAAGCCCAGTTTCGATTCGGCCACCACGGTCTGGCCGAGGCGCTCGACCCGGTAACTCGGGTTGCCGCCATCCAGCTGCAGCGACACCTTCAGAATGTCGCCCGGTGAGCTGGCGCTGGCCACCGTGACCGGTTCAGCGTGTGCGGCGGTGGTGCAGACCAGCAACGACAGTGCCAGCCAGGCCAGCGGGCGGGGCGCGGCAACAGCGCGCAACAACGGCAACTCCAGTGGCATTTCCCCTCCCAGGGCAGCGCATATCTGCCCCGGACTATAGCCACGCCTGCCGCGGCCTCACCGCGCATCGCCATGAATACGTATGCAAGCGGGCACGTATATCGCCTGTGCAGTGCGACGGGCGACGGTCGTCGCCTACCATGCAGGCAGGCACCCTGGGAGGGGGCCGCGACGACAGCGCCCCGGCGCTGGCGAACCATACCGCGTGCAAGAAGGGAGGAAGGCCGACGGGCGCAAGCCGGTCCGCCGCTTTTCGATGCTGAAAACGATCTGCCTGACCGCTGCCCTCGGGGCGGCGCTGGTGTCCACCGCTACGGCGGCGGACCTGACTTTCGATGGCCGCACCGCGCGCGCCACCGCCGCTGCCGACGGCAGCTTCCAGTTGCTGGCCGATGGCAAGCCGGTGGCGATTGCCGCCCAGCCGATGCGCAGCCGCACCGACAGCGTGATGTTCGATGCGCTGTTCGCGCTGGCCCAGCAGGACATGGCCGCCGACCGCGTGGACGCGATCCGCGACCCGGCCTTCAATTTCGGCAACCCGGTGGACTGCGAGTGCTTCCAGACCGGCGAGCGCTGGCCGTACGTGTGGACACGCGATGTGAGTTTCGCCGCCGACCTGGCGCTGGCCCGGCTGGAGCCGATCCGCACCCGCCAGTCCCTGCAGTTCAAGCTGTCCAAGGCGCGCGACGGCGTCACCCCCGGCCTGTTCGTGGCCCAGGACACCGGCTCCGGCGGCAGCTGGCCGATCAGCAGCGACCGCGTGGTGTGGTTCCTGGCCGCACGCGACCTGCACGACAATTCCAGCTTCATGACCGAGACCTGGGAGGCCCTGCAGGCCACCCTGGCGCAGGACCGCGCGATGGTGTTCGATGCGCGCACGGGGCTGTACCGCGGCGAGACCTCGTTCCTGGACTGGCGCGAGCAGACCTACCCGGACTGGACCCGCAACGACGTGCGCTTCATCGGCGACTCTTTCGCGCTGTCCACCAACGTGCTGCACTACCAGGCGCTGCGCCTGGCCGAGAAGTACGCCCGTGAGCTCGGCGACGCCCGCGCCAGCGAGTACGCGGCCTGGGCCGACGCGCTGGCCACGCAGATCGACGCGCGCTTCTGGCGCGAAGACGCCGGCATGTACATGAGCTACATCGGCGAAGCCGCACACCCGGTGCCGTATGCCAAGTACGACCTGCTGGGCATCTCGCTGGGCGTGCTGGCCGAGGTGTTCCCGGCCGAGCGTGCCCGCCGCTCGCTGGCCAACTACCCGTACGTGGAAGGCGGCAGCCCGGTGGTGTGGCCGCAGGAAGCGCAGCAGCCGATCTACCACAACCGGGCGGTGTGGCCGTTCGTCAGCGCCTACTCGCTGCGTGCGGCACGCAAGGTGGAGGATGCCACCCGCATCCAGCGCGAGATCGAATCGCTGATGCGCGGCAGCGCACTGGCCGGTTCGAACATGGAAAACTACGAGATGCGCACGCTCGCCGTGCACGTCGACGAAGGCCCGTTGAGCGGCCCGGTGGTCAACTCACCTCGCCAGCTGTGGTCGGTAGCCGGCTACCTCTCGATGGTGCTCGAAGGCGTGTTCGGCGTGGAAGCCGACGGCAGCGTCGCCCCCAAACTCCCGGTGGCCCTGGTGCCGCAATTGTTCGGCAAGCGCGACAGCATCGAGCTCGACACCGGCAGCACCCGCTACATCCTCAAGCGCCCCCGCACCCTCGACGGCGACCTGCTCGTAGCAAAGAAGATCGAGCGCAAGGGCAACACCGTAACCGTCCAGCTCGAACCGCGCAGGGACACGCCACGCGTGTCCGCTTTCCGCGCAGACCCGGCAAACCCCAACGCCTTCGCCCCGGCCACCCCCGCCGCCCCGGCAGCGCAGAAGCGCGGCAACACCTGGACCATCGCCATCCCCGCCCACCACCAGCTCTGGCAGGACGGCATCGCGGTCGGCAGCTCGGCCACCCACACCGTCACCAACGACGGCCACCAGCACTGCCTGAGCCTCACGCGTCGCGAAGGCGCCCTTGAGTCGCTGCACAGCCCGATGACCTGCATCGGCCCACAGCAACGCCTGCCCGGCGCAACCCAGTGGGTCTGGACCGCCGCAAAGCCCACCCGTGTCCGCATCCGCCTCCACTACGACAACCCCAACGGCCCGATCAACACCGGCGTCACCGCTGCCGTGAAGCAACTGGCTGTGCAATGCACGGGGCAACCGGTCCAGCGCGCCACGATCGTGATGCCGCACAGCATCGGCCCGCAGGAGTCCACCGCCGCCGAATTCGACCTGCCCAAGGGCAGCTGCCGTTTCACCCTGGAACCTGGCTTCAACATGAGCGCACTGGAACACTTCGCCCAGTACAACGGTGGCAAGGGCGGCCGCGACGGCGTGCTCAACGCGGCCAACGTCCGGGCGCTGCTGATCGCACCGGTGGCCGGCGACGCGGAGGCCGCCCGATGAGCCGCACCGCCAAGCCGACCCTGTCGTTCTGGCAGATCTGGAACATGTGCTTCGGCTTCCTCGGCATCCAGTTCGGGTTTGCCCTGCAGAACGCCAACGCCAGCCGCATCTTCGAAACGCTGGGCGCGCCGATGGACGCCGTGCCCGGGCTGTGGATCGCCGCACCGCTGACCGGGCTGCTGGTGCAGCCGATCATCGGCTACCTGTCCGACCGCACCTGGACCCGCTGGGGCCGCCGCCGCCCGTACTTCATGATCGGCGCGGTGTTCACCACGCTGGCCCTGCTGGTGATGCCGAACTCGCCCACGCTGTGGATCGCGGCGGGCACGCTGTGGGTGCTGGATGCCTCGATCAACGTCTCGATGGAGCCGTTCCGCGCGTTCGTCGGCGACAAGCTGGCCCCGCGCCAGCGCCCGACCGGCTACGCAATGCAGAGCTTCTTCATTGGCGTAGGCGCCATCGTGGCCAGCTTCCTGCCGTTCATCCTGGCGCACTTCGGCGTGGCCAATACCGCTGCCGCCGGCGAAGTGCCGCCGACCGTGCGCTATGCGTTCTACTTCGGCGCGGTGGTGCTGCTGGCCTCGATCGCCTGGACGGTGTTCAGCACGCGCGAATACTCCCCGACCGAGCTGGCCAGCTTCGATGATGCCGAGCCGCCGGCCGTGCACCAGTCCGCGCCTGTCGCCGGGCCGCCGCCGATGCTGCAGATCGGCGGCTGGATCGCGCTCGGCCTGGCGCTGGCTGCGGCGATCGCCTGGCGCAACGGCGACAAGATGCTCTACGTGCTGGCCGGGCTGTGCATCGCCTACGGCCTGCTGCTTGGCATGGCGCGGCTGCTGCCGGGCCCGCACATGCTGGCCGTCATCGTCGATGACCTGCGCAGCATGCCGCGCACCATGCGCCGCCTGGCGTGGGTGCAGTTCTTCTCGTGGTTTGCGCTCTTCGCGATGTGGATCTATACCACTGCCGCGGTGGCCGGTACCCATTTCGGCTCTACCGATCCGGCGTCGGCCGCCTATAACGAGGGCGCCAACTGGGTGGGCGTGCTGTTCGGCGCGTACAACGGCTTTGCCGCACTCGCCGCCCTGTTGATTCCGCTGATGGTGCGGCTGATGGGCCTGCGCCTGAGCCACCTGGTCAACCTGTGGTTGGGCGGCCTCGGGTTGATCTCGCTGATGCTGATCGACGACCCGAAGTGGCTGCTGCTGTCGATGGTCGGGGTAGGGTTCGCCTGGGCCTCGATCCTGTCGCTGCCGTATGCACTGCTGTCTGACAGCGTGCCGGCGGCCAAGATGGGCGTGTACATGGGCCTGTTCAATTTCTTCATCGTCATCCCGCAGCTGGTCGCGGCCAGCGCGCTGGGCTTCATGCTGCGCCTGTGGCTGGGCGGCAACCCGATGCACGTGCTGGCGCTGGGTGGCGTCAGCCTGTTGATCGCGGGGTTGTGCGTGCTGCGGGTGCCGTCCCACCAGGAGGTTGTCTGATGCTGTCTCGTTCGCGTTTGTCGCTGGGCCTTTCGTTCGCGCTGCTGGCCGGCCATGCCGTTGCCGCCCCGCGCCCCGAGTACGTGGGCACGTTGGAGCCGTTCGCCAGCGATGCGGTGTACTTCGTGGTCACCGACCGCTTCGTCAACGGTGACCCGACCAACGACCACCGCGACCAGGGCGGCAAGCACCGCACCTTCGACATCCCGGTGCCGTGCCCGGACAAGGTCGACGGCAACATCGGCTATCTCGGCGGCGACTTCAAGGGCGTGCTCGACAATGCCGACTACATCCGCAACCTCGGTTTCGGTGCGGTGTGGATCACCCCGATCATCGACAACCCGGATGAGGCCTTCACCGGCAGCAAGCCGATCAGCTGCACCAGCACCCTGACCGACCGCGGCAAGACCGGGTACCACGGTTACTGGGGCATCAACTTCTACAAGCTCGACGAGCACCTGCCCAGCGCGGACCTGGATTTCGCCGGGCTCACCCGTGGCCTGCACGACGCCAAGCTGAAGGTCGTGCTGGACATCGTCGGCAATCACGGTTCGCCGGCCTGGACCATGCCGGTGAAGCAGCCGCAGTTCGGACAGATCTTCGACAAGGACGGCAAGCTGATCGCCGACCACCAGAACCTGCCGCCGCAGCAGCTGGACCCGAAGCACAAGCCGCTGCACGCGTTCTACAACAACATCGGCCCGGTCGACGCGGACAAGGGCTCGATCTTCGACGGCAACCTGGCCGAGCTGGGCGACTTCAACCAGGACAATCCGGCAGTGATGGAGTACCTGGTGGGCGCCTACCTGCAGTGGACCGCACAGGGCGTGGATGCGCTGCGCATTGATACCATCGGCTGGCTGCCGCACCCGTGGTGGCATGAGTTCGTCAACCGGATCCGCGCCAAACATCCGGACATGTTCATGTTCGGGGAGGCGTTCGACTACGACGCAAGCAAAATCGCCGAGCACACCTGGCCGACCAACGCCAACGTGAGCGTGCTGGACTTCCCGCTGCGTGGCGCGATGTCCAGCGTGTTCGGCAAGGAGCAGAAGGGCTTCGAAGCGCTGGCCGAGCCGCTGCACCTGGTGGGTGGGCCGTACGCCAACCCGTACGAGCTGATGAGCTTCTACGACAACCACGACATGGCGCGGCTGGATGCCACCGACAACGGCTTCATCGACGCGCATAACTGGCTGTTCACCGCGCGCGGCATTCCGGTGCTGTATTACGGCTCGGAAACCGGCTTCATGCGCAGCCGCGCCGAACACGCCGGCAACCGTGCGTACTTCGGCCAGCCGCGGGTGGATGCCGCCCCGCAGAGCCCGATCTTCGGGCCCCTGCAGCGGATCGCCAAGCTGCGCGAGGCCACCCCGGCCCTGCAGCGCGGGCTGCAGGTCAACGAACGCCTGCAGGGCGACCAGGCGGTGTTCTACCGCGTACTGCAGCACGGCGACACCGCGCAGACCGCGCTGGTGCTGCTCAACAAGGGCGACACCGCCAGCACCTTCGAGGTCAGCCGCTACCTGCAGCCGGGCACCTGGCGTGATGCGCTGGGCGGCGGCAGCCAGTCGGTCGAGCGCACCCTGAAAGCCGACGTCCCCGCGCACGGGGTGAAGGTGTACTTGCTGGAAGCGGCGGTGAACCAGAAGGAACTGCAGGCCGAGCTGGCGAAGGCGGTGGCGGACCAGCAGGCGAGGACCACGCGCCTGTCCCGGTAGGTACCCACCGTTGGTGGGTACGCCCTGACCACCGACCAACGGTCGGTGGCTGCCGACCGGGTAGAATCGCCCCATGAACGACCTCACCCCACTGACCCCGATCGAAGCCCTTCTGCGATCCGCCATGGACGGGAAGACCCCGATCGGCGCTTTCATGAAGGCCTTCGTCGCCTCGGACGTGGTGCTGCTCACCGGCAGCCTGGTTACCCCCGACGGCAGCGGCTTCGACCCGCTGCTGTTCGACAAGCAGGGCACCCTGCACGTGGCGGTGTTCACCCACATGGAGCGGGTCGGCTTCCACAGCGAGCAGGCGCCGCACACGATCCGCATGCAGATGCTGGAGGTGCTCAAGCGCGTACCCGGCGGCTATGGCGTGGTGGTCAATCCGGGCACCTCGCTCGGCTTGGAACTGTCCCCGGCAGGCATCGGCGAGATCCTGAAGGATTTCGCCTGAGGGATGGCCTGCAGTTCCCGCTCCACGCGGTTTGCACATTGCTGAAGTGGACTTAATGTAGAGATGTCGATCACACAATCTCTACACAGTGCTGGTTGCTAGACTCCGCCGCAAAACAGGGGTCTTTCATGCAGACAGAGTCGTCGCGCGTCACCACCGGTGTACAGGGCCTGGATACCATCCTCAGTGGCGGCTTGCCGCAGGGGCGCCTCTACCTGTTGGAAGGCCCGCCCGGCTCGGGCAAGACCACGCTGTCCCTGCAGTTCCTGCTGCAGGGCCTGAAACGGGGCGAACGCTGCCTGTACGTGACCCTCTCGGAAACGGCGGAGGAGCTGCGCGAGGTGGCCAGTGCGCATGGCTGGTCGCTGGAGGGCCTGCACCTGTTCGAGCTCGGCTCGGCCGAAGATGCGCTGGGCAATGGCCGGCTGCAGTCGGTCCTGCATTCGTGGGAAGTCGAGCTGGATGAAACGGTAAAGCTGGTCCTCGGCGAAGTGGATCGCATCCGGCCCAACCGGGTGGTGTTCGATTCGCTGTCCGAGCTGCGCCTGCTGGCCCAGGACTCGCTGCGCTACCGCCGCCAGATCCTGGCCCTGAAGCAGTTCTTCGCGCCCAAGAGCGCCACCGTGCTGCTGGTGGACGACCTGACCTCGGGCGCCGATGATCGCGACGGCCAGCTGCACAGCCTCTGCCACGGCGTGATTTCGCTGGAACGGCTGACCCTGGACTTTGGCGCAGCGAGGCGCCGGATGCAGGTGCAGAAGCTGCGCGGCGTGGATTTCGTCGCCGGCTACCATGACATTGCCATCCGCACCGGCGGGCTGGAAGTGTTCCCGCGACTGATTGCCTCGCACCACCATGACGACTTCGGCGGGGAGACCCTCGGCAGCGGCGTGGCGGAAATCGACAACCTGCTCGGCGGCGGCCCGTTGCGGGGCACCAGCACCTTGTTGACCGGTCCGGCCGGCAGCGGCAAGACCAACGTGGCGCTGCAGTATGTTTGGGCCGCCTGCGAGCGCGGCGAGCGGTGCTGCATCTTCGAATTCGACGAGCGGGTGGGCACGTTGCTGGCCCGCGCCAAGGCGCTGGATATCGACCTGGGGTCGCACCTGGCCTCGGGCTTGTTGGAGATCGTGCAGATCGACCCGGCCGAGATCTCGCCCGGTGAGTTCTCCTGGAACGTGCGCAAGGCCGTGGAGCAGCGCGGCTGCAGCGTGCTGGTGATCGACAGCCTCAACGGTTACGTTGCTGCTATGCCGCAGGAAAAGCAGCTTATGCTGCAGCTGCATGAAATGCTGTCCTACCTCAACCAGAAGGGCGTGGCCACGTTCCTGATCAACCCGCAGCACGGCCTGGTGGGTACGATGTCCACCGGCAACCTCAACGTGTCCTACATCGCCGATGCGGTGATCCTGTTCCGCTTCTTCGAAGCACAGGGGCGCATCCGCAAGGCGATTTCGGTGATCAAGAACCGCGGCGGCGCCCACGAAGACACCATCCGCGAGCTCAAGATCAACGGCAAGGGCCTGGCACTCAGCGCGCCGCTGAACGAATTCAAGGGCATCCTCACCGGCACCCCGGAGTTCGTGGGCGATACGGCATCCCTGCTGGCCCATCCCTATGCAGGATGACCCCGGGCGCGGCGGCGTTGTCCATATCGTCGCCCCGTTCGGCCGCGATGCGGCCAGCATTGCGTCGGTGCTGGATGGCGCAGGGCTGGCCACCCGGCCGGCCGATACCCTGGACGACCTGGCCGCTGCGCTCGATGACCAGGCCGGCGTGGTGCTGATCACCGAAGAAGCCATCGCCCGTGGTACCGATTGCCTTCTGCAACGCCTCTCCGCGCAGCCTGCCTGGTCGGACCTGCCCGTCATCCTGCTGCGCTCCCCGCGTGCGCACCGTCGTTCGCCGTTCGACAGCCTGCTTCCGCGCACGGTCAACGTGGTGGAACTGGATCGGCCGCTGGGCGGCATGTCGCTGCTCAGCGCCGTGCAGGGCGCGCTGCGTGCGCGCGAGAAGCAATTCCTGGTGCGCGACCAGATGCGTGCGCTGGCCGACAGCCGCAGTGCGCTGGAGCGCAGCGCGAAAGCGGCACTGGAAGCCAGCCGCCAGCATGCACTGGAGCTGGAAACGGTGGTCGCCGAGCGTACCCGTGAGCTCGAAGCACAGATGGCCGCGCGCGAGGCAAGCGAAGCGGCACTGCGGCAGTCGCAGAAGATGGAGGCCATCGGCCAGCTGACCGGCGGCATCGCGCATGACTTCAACAACATGCTGACCGGCATCCTGTCGGCGCTGGATATCGTGCGAATGCGGCTGGAGCTGGGGCGCACGGATGATCTGGAGCGCTTCCTGGATGCGGCCACCACCTCCAGCCAGCGCGCCGCCGCCTTGACCCAGCGCCTGCTGGCATTCTCGCGCCGGCAGTCGCTGGACGCGCGGCCGGTCGAACTCAACGCACTGGTCGGCGCGATGCAGCACCTGCTGCGCAGCACGCTGGGCGAGAGCGTTCGTATCCGTACCGAAGAAGCGCCGGCACCGCTGCACGCGGCGCTGGACACCAACCAGTTCGAAAGCGCGCTGTTGAACCTGGCCATCAATGCACGCGATGCGATGCCCAACGGCGGTGAGCTGGCGCTGCGTACCTTCCCGCTGCGGCTGGCCGATGGCGAACGCGCCAGCGTGCCCGCCGGCGATTACGCCGTAGTGGCGGTTTCCGATACCGGCACCGGCATGCCGCCGGAAGTGGTGGAGCGCGCCTTCGAGCCGTTCTTCACCACCAAGCCGATCGGCAAGGGCACCGGCCTGGGCATGTCCATGGTGTATGGCTTCATGCAGCAGTCCGGCGGCCATATCGCCATCGATTCAACGCCAGGGCAGGGCACCACGATCTCGTTGTTCATTCCGCAGGTGGAAGCCGACGCCGAGCCGGAGCCGGCCGCGGACGCGGCGCCGGTGGCACTGGGTGCCGGACAGTCGATCCTGGTGGTCGAAGACGATCCGCAGGTGCGGATGCTGGTGACGGTGGTGCTGGAAGACCTGGGTTACACGGTGGAGGTGGTGGGCGATGCCGACGGCGCGCTGCCGGTGCTGGCGTCAACGCGGCGGCTGGACCTGCTGGTCACCGACGTCGGCCTGCCGGGTATGAACGGCCGCCAGCTGGCCGAGATCGCCCGCCAGTCGCGGAGCGAGCTGCCGGTGCTGTTCATGACCGGCTATGCCGAGAAGGCACAGGAGCGCTCGGCCTTCCTCGAGCCCGGCATGAGCATGATCGCCAAACCGTTCCTGCTCGAGGCCTTCAGCGACGCGGTGCGCAGCGCGCTGGCCGATGCCGTCAGCGACGCCAGCGCCTGAGACCCTGACCAACGGCACCCTGACCACCGTCACGCGTCGGCAGGGTCCATGGTGACCCACACTGTCTGCATCGATGGATTGAGGGTGGTGGCATGCAACGCAGGTTATGGATCGCAACGCTGTTGGTTTCCGCCTTTCCATCGCTGGCCGCGGTGCCGGTCGATCTGGCGACGCTCGACCGGGAAATGACCGGCCCGCGCACCCAGGTGCTGGTGCTGGGCAGTGTGCACCTGAGCGAGGTGGAAGGCGGCGTCCAGCCCGGTGCGCTCGGTCCCCTGCTGGACAAGCTGGCCGCCTACAAGCCGGACATCATCACCGTGGAAGCCATCAGTGGTGAGCAGTGCGATCTTGCCGAGCGCCATGCCAGCGTCTACGGACCGGACTACTGCGCCAGCACCGACGTGGCGCGCACGGCCACCGGCCTGCAGATCCCGGCCGCGATTGAGAAGATCAACGCCGCCCTCGACACGTGGCCGAAGGCACCCACGCCAGCCCAGCGTCGCCAGTTGGCCGCATGGATGCTGGCCGCCAACGAGCGGGCCTCGGCCTACACCCAATGGCTGCAGCTGCCCCCGGCGGAGCGCCGCGCTGGCGATGGATTGGATGCCACGCTGGTTGCCCTGTTGAACACCATCGCGACCCGCCAGAACGAGAGCTACCTGATCGCCGCGCAGCTGGCCGCGCGACTGGGCCTGCCGCGCGTGTACGCCATCGACGACCACACCGGCGACAACATCCAGGTCAAGGATCCCAAGGCGTTCGGCACCTCGCTGGAACAGGCGTGGAACGCTGGCAAGGCAGAGCTGGACAAGAACACCGCAATCGAGGACAGGCTGGCGAAAGCGCGCGACCTGCTGCCGCTGTACCGCTTCATCAATGCGCCTGAACGGCTCAATGTACTGACCGATGTCAACGTCGGCGCCACCCTGCGTGCAACATCAGCCGAGCATTACCCGCAGATATGGGTCAGCGGCTGGGAGATCCGCAACCTGCGCATGGTGGCCAACATCCAGCAGACGTTCCGCGAACGCCCGGGCGTGCGCGTGCTGTCGGTGGTCGGTGCCTCGCACAAACCGTGGTTCGACCAGTGGCTGGGCCAGTTGCAGGGAGTGGACATCGTGGATGCGGAGCAGGTGCTCCGGTAACAGGCTCAGCGCCCGGCCAGCGACGATTCCCGCAGCACCAGCTTCACCGGAATGGTCTGGCTTTCCACCGGCTCGCCCTGGATCAGCGCGAGCAGGCGCTCCACCAGCAGCTGGCCGGCCTGCTTGGTGTCCTGCTGCACGGTGGAGAGGGTGGGCGATACCGACGCCGCCAGCGGAATATCGTCGAACCCGGCCAGCGCGACATCCTGTGGAATGCGCATGCCGTGCTCACGCAATGCCCGCATCGCGCCGATGGCGATCAGGTCGCTGGCCGCGAACACCGCATCGATGGCCTGTCCATCGCCCAGCAGCGCCTGGCAGGCGTCGTAGCCGGAAAGCTCGGTCGTAATCGCATCGAACTGCAATGCCGGGTCCACCGGCACGCCGCGTTCGGTCATCGCGGCCACATAGCCGCGGTAACGTTCCTCGAACTCGGGGTAGTGGCTGGACGCATGGCCAACAAAGGCGATGCGCCGGCAGCCCTGGTCGAGCAGGTGAGTGGTGATGTCGAAGCCGCCCTGGAAATTGTCGCAGCCGATCGACACCCCGGGTTGGTCCGGCAGTGCCGCGCCCCAGCGCACGAAATGGGTGCCTTGTTCCACCAGCCGCTGCAGCCGCTCGCGTGATTCGTGGTAGTCACCATAGCCGAGCAGGATTATGCCGTCGGCCTTATTGCTGTCTTCGTAATCGGCCTGCCAGTCGGTGGACAGCTGCTGGAACGACACCAGCAGGTCGTAGCCGCGCAGCGCGCAGGCGCGGGTGATCGAGCCCAGCATGGCGTGGAAGAACGGGTTGATCAGCGAATCGTCGTTGGTGGGGTCCTCGAAGAACAGCAGGGCCAGCGTGCCGGCATTGCGCAGGCGCAGGCTGGAGGCGTTCTTGTCCACCTTGTAGTTCAGCTCCCGGGCGATCTTCAGGATCCGCTCGCGGGTTTCCTGATTCACCATCGGGCTGCCACGCAGCGCCCGCGACACCGTGGGCTGGGAAACCCCGGCCAGGTGGGCGATATCCAGGGAGGTGGCTTTGCCGCGGATGGTCATGAAGGGCAGGGCGGGGACGACGGAACCCATGATGCCATGGGACGTGGGACCGTGGTTTTACCCCCGGTTTTCGGCCAGCATGTTGGAGAACAGCGCACCCTGTTCAATCGCATCATCCAGCGCCACGTGGGTATGCGGCAGCCGGTCGAACCAGCGCTTGGGCATGCTCCGCTTGGTGACGCTGCGGTAGTCAGTCTTCAGCATCGCCATGGCATAGGTCTTGATATCCAGAGCTGAATGCGAAAACGGGCTCTCCCCGGCGAACCGCATCAGGTACCAGTACACGAACAGGAAGTCGTACCCGGCCGGATACCCAACGAACACCGGCTTGCCCGGCAACGCCTTCAGCCACGCGACGTAGCGGTGCATCGCCGCCTCGGGCGCCTCGCAATCGCGCCGGCAGGCCGCCCACGCCACCGGTTGGGTCGCCCACCACGCCATGGTATCGGGATGGCCCTGCGCCTCCGGGAGGGTGTCCAGATTGGCCGAAAAGGTCGTGAGCAGGGTCTTGTCGGCCAGATACGCCGCCGACCCGAAGCTCAGCATGGAATGCGGGCCGGGAATGGGGCCATCGGCCTCCACATCGGTACTGACGTAGATTTCCTGCCTATTGGCGCGGGGTGGGGTTCGTGGTAACTGGTTCATCGGTGCTCACGGACGAACAAGGGAGATGGCATGAATCTGCCGATCAGGGTAACGCTGCTGGTGGTCGCATTGGGGTGCAGCGCCAATGCAGTCGCCGGCGCCCGCCTGCAGGCCGAGATCCTCCCGGTGAGCGGTGGGCGCGGAGCGTCGATCGAACTGAAACTTGTCAATGTTGGTGACCGGGCTGCAGTGGTGTGGGGTCCCTCTCTTCCGCAGCCGAATGCGCGCGGAATGCTGTTGGACGATTTCTTCGTGGTGACGCTGCCGGATGGAGCTGAAGCCGAGTACGTCGGAATCCTCATGGACAGGTTGCCAGCCGTCCCAACTCTTCTCTCCCTGCCTGCTGGTGGCACGTTCAGCGTGGAAGTCGCGCTGGACAAGAGCTATCGCCTCGCGCCAGGAGCGGGCTACAGGGTCGCCTTACGTCTCCCCTTCGGCTATCGCAGCGATGAAGCGCCGGACGGCGCGTGGACACCTGTTTCTCCCGTCCCTCTGCTGATCGTGATGCCTGAAGGGAATCCAGGCACGCGGTAAGCCCGGGGACCGGCTGGACCCCCCTCCGAGGTTGCCTCAGCCGGCGGCGCAACTGGGTGCAGGCCCAATCCTGACAAGGGTTTGGCAGGAATCCGACCTCCAGCGGGGGCGATCCTGACAGGGGCGGGGCGAGCGGGGATGGTAGAATGCCCCGTTCTGCAATCCTACCCAGATCACACGCAGGGCAGCACCCGTATCGGCACCGAACAGAGTGTGATATCTGTCGGGCCTGCCCTCGGACAACGGAAGAGCAACCCTATGGCGCGCGGCATCAATAAAGTCATCCTGGTCGGCAACCTCGGCAACGACCCGGACGTGAAGTACACCCAAGGCGGCATGGCGATCACCCGCATCAGCCTGGCCACCACCAGCGTCCGCAAGGACAAGGATGGCAACCAGCAGGAGCGCACCGAATGGCACCGCGTGGTGTTCTTCGGCAAGCTTGGCGAAATTGCCGGTGAATATCTGCGCAAGGGCAGCTCGGTCTACGTCGAAGGCAGCCTTCGCTACGACAAGTACACCGGCCAGGATGGCGTGGAGAAGTACTCCACCGACATCATCGCCGACGAAATGCAGATGCTGGGCGGCCGCGGTGAAGGCGGTGGTGGTGGCGGCGGTGGCGGTGGCAATTACGGCGGCGGCGAGCGCCCGCAGCGCCAGCAGGCCCCGCGCCAGGAATACGGCGGTGGTGGTGGCGGCGGCGGTCAGCGCGGTGGTGGCGGTGGTGGCTACGGCCAGCAGCAGCGCCCGCAGCAGCAGCCGCAGCAGTCGGCTCCGCCGATGGACGACTTCGCGGACGACGACATTCCGTTCTAAGCGCAGGTTGTTTCCTGCACGACCAAAAGGCCCGCCGATAGCGGGCCTTTTTGCTTTCCACACCCTTACGTAGTGACACGCCGCGCGTGTCATGCTGTCATGCGTCCGCCAGCCGACACTACCTGCGGCTGGCAGCATGATTGACCAGGTCCCAAGATGGGACCAGGGGTAGGTACTCACGCAGAGTACGACAAGATCGACGCCGCCAACGTGGACCAATCCTGATGAACATGCGACCTCTCCATTCCGAGCGCGACTATCACGAGGCCAAGCAGAAGCTTGCCGCCTGGTTCGATGCCATGCCTGAGCCGGGTACCGAGCAAGGTGATCTGTTTGAAGTCCTGCTGATCCTGGTCGCCAACTACGAAGGCACCCATTTCCGCCTCGAGGCCCCCGATCCTATTGAGGCCATCAAGTTCCGAATGGCTCAGGAAGGGCTGGATGTTTTGATCGGTCACTGAGTGAATGAGTTATCACTGGGCTTCGTGCATTTCGGGCCGGAAGTAATTACGTTCTTTCAGAAGCGATGGACGTGGTCGTGCAGCCGACGAATGCCTGTTTGTTGAACCTGTTCGTCTCCGAACAACGCTCTATCGAGTAGTGCGAATCCTGCTTGAAAATGCGTATTGTCGTAATGTAATCATTGAAGAAACACCGTCTGTTGAACTCGATCAGCTCGGTGCCCGTGCGCCCACCGGGAGGTGTGATGTCGGTGATGACCACCCGTCCATCAGCGCCGCATTCTCCGGTTGCCTGCGGTGGCAACACTACGACCGAAACGCTTGGCCCACCATTGCACCGGAATGTCTGCCTGCCTGTTCGCGCACGCTGATAGCCGTCTTTGCCAGGTCCGGATGCGGACGTGGAGAAATCGGCCGTCGCTGCGATGATGGTCATGCCCCCTTCGCTCCCGCACTTGTAGGCGGCACTTACCGGTGAGCTCGTCTCCATAGCTTCCGAAACGTCAACACAAACGGACATTGTCAGAAGAGCCAGCGCCAGTGTGAAGGTTCTGATGGTCATGTGCTTACTTTCCCGTAGGTGATCGACGTGGGCGGGTTCGCCTTCTTCTGGTAACAGATGGCGAGGATGACCTTGGAAAACTTGCCGGCGATCAGCCAGCTTGAGGCGCACAGCGCTGAACCCATCATTCTCGCCGTGTCTGCTGTGTCGCCTGCTTTTTTTGAACGGTCCTCATCCCCGTAGGACTCGACCGGCTCCAAACCCCCATCTCAGCCTAAGGGTAAATGAGCAACGTGCGGTATATGACGTTGTGCCGTGCAGCATTAATTTTCGTGCAGTGCGTCTTGAAAAAAAACGAACGACTCCTCTATGGTGCAATCGATTGCATTGCAGTGAATAGTTGCGTTTGATACCGGTTGGGAGGCCGGAAAGCGGATGCCCGACCATTCGATTGGATCGATCCAAGGTGCGCGCGTCACGCGGCGCGATGCGCTGCGTATTGCGGTCGCGGGAAGCCTTGGCCTGGCAACCGCAGGCGTGACGCCCGCGATGGCCGCCACCGCGCCGCTCAAGGGCAACCTGAAGCATTCGGTCGCCCGCTGGACCTTCCCCCAGTTGTCGGTGGCCCAGCTCTGCCAGACGGTAAAGGGCATCGGGTTCGCCGCCATCGACCTGGTGGGGCCGGAGGACTGGCCCACGCTGAAGGCACACGGCGTGTACAGCTCGATGTGCAACGGCGCGGAGCTGGGCCTGACCAAGGGCTTTGCCAGCCGCCAGTTCCACGACCAATTGGTGGAGCGCTATACCCGGCACATCGACCTGGTCGCCGATGCCGGCTACCGCAATCTCATCTGTTTTTCCGGCAACCGCAACGGTATGGACCCGCAGGAGGGCTTAGCGCATGCCGAAGCCGGGCTCAAGCGCATCCTCGGGCATGCCGAGAAGCGCGGCGTGGTGCTGGTGATGGAGCTGCTGAACTCCCGGGTCGATCACCCGGACTACCTGTGCGATCACTCCGCATGGGGCGTTGAACTGTGCCAACGGCTCGGATCGGATCATTTCGGCCTGCTGTACGACATCTACCACATGCAGATCATGGAGGGCGACATCATCGCCACCATCGGCCGGCATCACGCGCATTTCAAGCATTACCACACCGCGGGCGTGCCGGGCCGGCACGAGATCGGAGACCAGCAGGAACTCCAGTATCCCGCCATCTGTCGCGCGATCCGCGACACCGGTTTCGATGGGTACTTGGCGCAGGAGTTCATGCCTGCGGCACCCGATCCCATCGGTTCGCTGCGCGAGGCGATCCGCCTCTGCGACGTCTGAAATTGATATCCACCCAGGTGAAGTAGAACCCATGGCAGACAATCATTACGACGCAATCGTCGTCGGCTCCGGCATCAGTGGCGGTTGGGCGGCGAAGGAACTGACCGAGAAAGGCCTCAAGGTCCTCATGCTGGAACGCGGGCGCAACATCGAGCACGTGAAGGACTACGTTAATGCGATGAAGGAACCGTGGGACTTCCCGCACCGCAACCGGCCAACCCAGGCGATGAAGGCCGCCTTTCCGGTACTCATGCGCGACTACGCGCTGGCCGAGAACCTCGAGGGAATGTGGGCCGACGAACAGGACTCGCCCTACATCGAGACCAAGCGCTTCGACTGGTTCCGTGGGTATCACGTCGGTGGTCGCTCGTTGATGTGGGGGCGGCAGAGCTATCGTTTGTCGGACCTGGATTTCCAGGCCAACCTCAAGGATGGCATCGCCACCGATTGGCCGATCCGCTACGCCGACATCGCGCCCTGGTACGACCACGTGGAGAAGTTCGCCGGCATCGCAGGTACGCGCGAAGGGCTGGACGTATTGCCGGACGGCGAGTTCCTGCCGCCGGTCCCGTTGAACATCGTTGAAAAAGACGTGGCCGCGCGGATCAAGCAGGCCTTCGGTGGCACCCGGCACATGATCCATTCGCGCACCGCCAACATCACCCAGCCCAAGCCCGAGCAGGGCCGCGTCAACTGCCAGTACCGCAACAAGTGCATCTTGGGCTGTCCGTTCGGCGCCTACTTCTCGACCCAGTCGGCAACGCTGCCTGCGGCCATGAAGACCGGCAACCTCACCCTGCGACCGTTCTCGATCGTCAAGGAAGTGCTCTACGACAAGGACCGCAAGCGCGCACGCGGCGTGGAGGTGATCGATGCCGAGACCGGGCAGACCTACACGTACACAGCCAAGGTGATCTTCCTCAACGCCTCCTCCTTCAACTCGACCTGGCTGCTGATGAACTCGGCCACCGACGTGTGGGAAGGCGGGCTGGGCTCGTCGTCCGGCGAGCTGGGCCACAACGTGATGGACCATCATTTCGGCGCCGGTGCCTCCGGCCGGGTCGAAGGGTACGATGACAAGTACTACTTCGGCCGGCGCCCCTGTGGCTTCTATATTCCCCGTTTCCGCAACGTCGGCGGCGACAGGCGTGGCTACACGCGCGGGTTCGGCTACCAGGGCGGCGCCAGCCGCAACGGCTGGTCGCGCGAGATCGCCGAACTCAACATCGGCGCCGACCTGAAGGAGGCGCTGACCGTGCCGGGCGACTGGCGCATCGGCATGACCGGCTTCGGCGAAATGCTGCCGCACCACGACAACACGATCCGCCTCGACCCTGACCGCAAGGACAAATGGGGGCTGCCGGTGCTGGCGATGGACGTGTCCATGCGCGCGAACGAGAAGGCCATGCGCAAGGACATGGCCGCCGATGCCGCCGAAATGCTGGAGGCCGCCGGGGTCAAAGACGTGGAGATGCACGACAACGACTACGCGCCGGGCAAGGGCATCCATGAAATGGGCACCGCACGCATGGGCCGTGACCGGAAGAACTCCGTGCTGAACCAGCACAACCAGGTCTGGGATGCGCCCAACGTGTACGTGACCGACGGTGCCTGCATGACCTCCAGCGCGTGCGTGAATCCCTCGCTGACCTACATGGCCCTGACCGCACGCGCGGCCGACCATGCGGTGCGCGAGCTGAAAGCGGGGAACCTGTAATGGAACGTCGCGACCTGTTGAAGATGATCGTCGCCGCCACGGGCGCAGCCTTGGTCGGCCTGCCCGCGCTCGCCAGTGGCCAGGCGCCGGTGGCGGGGGCGAAGACCGCCTTCTCCACCGCCGATATCGGCACGCTGGACGAGATCGCAGAAACCATCCTGCCGCGCACGAAAACGCCGGGGGCCAAGGACGCCGGTGCCGGTGCGTTCATGGCGCGGTTCGTCACCGACTGCTACACCGCCCAGCAGCAGGCGGCATTCCATGCCGGCCTGGCCGACATCGACAAACGTGCCGGCGGCCGCTTCGTGGCGCTCGCACCGCAGGCCCGCACTGAGCTGCTGCGCACGCTGGATGCGCAGGCCAGGAAACGCGCCACCGATGTGAGCGAGACCGGTACCGCCGAAGGCGGTGAAGCGACGCCGCACTACTTCACGATGATCAAGCAGCTGGCCATCTTCGGTTTCTTCACCTCGAAGGTGGGGGCAACCGAAACGCTGCAGTACGTCGCCGTGCCGGGTCGCTACGACGGCGACCTGGCCTATGTCCCCGGTACCCCCGCGTGGGGCACCAGCTGATGAGGAACACGATGAGCAAGCCCCTGCTGATGGCCGTCTGCGTGCTGGCTGCAACGCCTGCATTCGCGCAGGCAGATGACCCCGCGCGCGATCCGACCAGGACCGAGGTGTGGAAGCCGGTGCCCGCGACCGTGGCCTCCCCCGCGAACGCCGCGCCGTCCGATGCGATCGTGCTGTTCAACGGCAAGGATGTCTCCGCGTGGGAGTCGGAGACGGGCGGGCCCGTGCCCTGGAGCGTCGCCAACGGCGCGCTGACCGTGGTGCCAGGCAGTAAGGGGATTCGCACCAGACAGGACTTCTGCGACATCCAGCTGCACGTCGAGTGGCGCGCGCCCACCGCGACCAAAGGGTTCGACGGCCAGCATCGCGGCAACAGCGGCATCTTCCTGCAGGAGCTGTATGAGCTGCAGGTGCTCGACAGTTACAACAACCCCACCTATGCAAACGGCCAAGCCGGCTCGCTCTATAAGCAGGCCATGCCGCTGGTGAACGCCTCGCGCAGGCCGGGCGAATGGCAGGCCTACGACATCATCTGGAAGGCACCACGCTTCTCGCCGGGCGGTGGGCTCACGTCACCGGCGCGCATCACCGTGCTGCACAACGGCGTGCTGGTACAGGACGACACCGTGCTGTCGGGCAAGACCGAGTACATCGGCGCGCCCTCGTATGCACCGCATGGGTGCGCGCCGCTGTACCTGCAGGAACACGACTCCAAGGTCAGCTACCGCAACATCTGGGTGCGGAAGCTGTAGTGGGAAGCTACTTCGCCAGGTAGCTGGCGAGGTTGCCGATGTCCTGTTCGGAGAGTTGGGAGAAGGGCGGCATCAAGCCGCCGCCCTTCTTGATCTTGTCCTTGATCTGAGCCGAGTCCAGCCGCTTGGCGACATCGGTGAGCGCGGGGAACGTCGGCGGAACGCCGGCCCGGTTCGCACCGTGGCAGGCAACGCAGTGCGTCGCGTAGAGCTGCGCGCCGGCGGCGGGATCGTCCTTGGACCACGCGGCCGTTGCAAACGTGGTTCCACACAGAACCACGGCCATTGTCAGGATCGTTTTCAAGCAGGGCTCCTTGGCTGGCTAGCGCTGTGCGCTGGCGGGCAGGCGGGCGGTGAGGTGGTGGCGCAGGTAGTCTGCGCCGGTCTTGATGACGGTGGCCGGATCGCGCGGCTGGTCGTGTTCGACGATGTACCACTGCACCCCGGCAGCGGCGGCGGCAGGCAGGATCGCGTTCCAGTCCAGCACGCCCTGGCCGACGGCGGCAAAGCCGCCCTCGGCTTCGGCTTGGCCCTTGGGGGCATTGTCCTTGGCGTGCACCGCGAATACGTGGCCGCGGAACTTGCCCAGCATCACCACCGGGTCATGGCCGGCACGCGCCACCCAGGCCAGGTCCAGCTCGGTCTGCAGGTCGGGGCCGGCTGCGGCGAACAGCAGTTCCAGGCCGGTCTTGCCGCCGAAGTCGACCAGCTCGAAGTCATGGTTGTGGTAGGCCAGGTGCATGCCCTGGGCTTTCACCTGCGCCGCGATCCGGCCCAGTTCCTGGCCCAGGGCGGTCCAGCCGGCGGCATCGGTCGGCCGATCCTTCTTCTCCAGGTACGGCACCACCAGCGTGGTGTTGCCGATCGCGCGGTTGAAGGCCACCACGCCAACCAGGTCCTTGCGCAGATCGGCCAGCTGCACGTGCGACGAAACCGCCTTGATCGAATAGCGGTCCAGCAGCTGCTTGAGTTCAGCGGCGCTGACGTTCTGGGTGCCGACCGTTTCCACCGCGCCCACGCCCGCGTCGTGCACGATCTTCAACTGCTGGTCGAGCGTGCCGGCGTTGCGCAGCGTGTACATCTGCACCGCGATGGGCTGCTGTGGACCGGCCGCGTCCCCGGCGAAGGCGGGCAGGGCGGCGAGCAGCAGCAATGCGAGGGTGGTGGTCCGGCGTGCAGCAGTCTTCATCAAGAAATCCTCGTGGAGTTCAACCGATGGCGGTCCAGGCGCGCGACCTGGCCGATGCAATGACGCGGTCGACGATCAGCGCCGAACGCAGGCCGTCCTCGAAGGTAGGCAGGCCCTGCGGCCGCTCGCCGTCGATGGCGTGATAGGTGTCGGCGACGAACGCCTCGAAGCACTGGGCGTAGCCCTGCGCGTGGCCGGGTGGCAGCACCGCCAGCCGGCGTTGTTCGGCACTGCCGGCACCGGGCCCGCGCACGAAGGTTTCTTCGCGCTGGTCGGGCCGGCCGATCCACAGCCGCTCCGGGTCTTCCTGGTTGAATGCCACGCTGGCCGTGGCGCCGTCGATCTCGAACCAGAGGCGGTTGTGGCGGCCCGCCGAGACCTGGCTGACGGTCAACGAGGCGAGCGTACCTGCGCCGGTCTTGAACATCGCCGCCGCCACGTCCTCACTGGTTACCGCCTGCATCGCGCCGCCCGCCGCCGGCGTGGTGAAGCTCTGCCCGCCCACCGCACCACGCTCGGCGACCACGGTGGCGAACGCCGCGCTGACATCAACGAAGCGCTCGCCGCTGACCCATTCCACCAGGTCGCACCAGTGCGAGCCGATGTCGGCGAACACGCGTGAGGCGCCGCCCAGCGCCGGGTCCACGCGCCAGTTGTTGCTGGCTGGGTCCAGCAGCCAATCCTGCAGGTAGCTGCCGTGGATCAGGTGCAGCGGCCCCAACTCGCCCTGCGCGATGCGTGCGCGTGCCTCGCGCACCACCGGGTGGTAGCGGTAGACGAACGGCACCGTGGCGACCAGCCCGGTCGAGGCAGCCAATGCCGCCAGGGCCTGGGCGTCTTCCAGCGTGGTGGCCAGCGGTTTCTCGCAGATCACGTGCTTGCCGGCTTCCAGTGCCGCCTGCGCCATGGCGCGGTGCAGGTGGTTGGGCGTGCACACGTGCACCACCTGTACCTGCGGATCGGCGACCACCTCTTCGATGTCACGATAGCCGCGCGGAACATTCCATGAGCGCGCCACTTCCTCCGCGCGCTGCGGCGACGAGGCGACCACGCCGCGGACCTCCGCACCGGCCAGCAGCGCCGCGCGACGATGCACGGCGGCGATCATGCCGGTGCCCACAATGGCGATTCCAAGCTTGCGCATCGTGTCGGCTCCTCAGTGCGTGCTGGGCGCGGCGGCCAGCGCCGGCCGGTCGCGGAACAACAACAGGAAGGCGACCAGCACCACCAGCGCCACGCCGGCCGGGAACAGCCAGATCCGCTGCCAGTCCGGGCCCGCCGCTGTGGTGTAGTGCTCCACCACCGCGCCGGACAGGAACGTGCCGATCAGCATGCCCACGCCGTAGGTGGCCAGGGTGATGAAGCCCTGCGCGCTGCTGCGCGCGGCGGGGCCGGCATGCGCATCGGTGTAGATCTGGCCGGTAACGAAGAAGAAGTCGTAACAGATGCCGTGCAGCACGATGCCGATCACCAGCAGGGAGAAGCCGCCGCCCGCATCGCCGAAGGCGAACATCACGTAGCGCACCACCCATGCGGCCATGCCCACCGCCAGCATGGTCTTGACCCCCAGCCGCACGAACAGGAACGGCATGGCCAGCATCAGCAGGACTTCGGACACCTGGCCCAGCGATTGCAGCCCGGCCGCGCCGCGCACGCCCAGGTCGTTGAGATAGGGGTTGGTGAAGTTGTAGTAGAACGCCAGCGGAATGCAGATGGCGATGGAGGCCAGGAAGAACACCAGGTAGGAGCGCGACTTCAGCAGCCGCAGCGAATCCAGCCCCAGCATCTGGCCCAGCCCGGCGTCGCGCTGCTGCGCCAGCGGCGGCGTGTGCGGCAGGGTGAATGCATACAGGCCCAAGGCCAGCGATGCCATCGCCGCCATGCGGAAGGTCAGTTCCAGCGTATGCGCCTGTTCCCAACCCAGCCAGCCGATCAGCACGCCGGCCACGATCCAGCCGACGCTGCCGGCCACGCGCACGGGCGGGAACTGCTTCTCCGGCGATTGCATGTGGCGCATCGCCACGCTGTTGGCCAGCGCCAGCGTCGGCATGAACAGCAGCATGTAGCCCATCACGCAGGCAAAGAACGTGTTGAAGTCCGTCGCCGTGGACGCCAGCCACATCAGCACCGCACCGGCGAGGTGCAGGACCCCGAGAATGCGCTGCGCCGCGAAGTAGCGGTCCGCGATCAGCCCGACCAGGAACGGCGCCACGATGGCGCCGATGGACTGGCTGAGGAAGGCCGTGGCCACCTGGCTGGCGCTGGCCTGGAGCGGGCCCTGCACCAGGTACGTGCCCAGGGTCACGAACCATGCGCCCCAGATGAAGAACTGCAGAAACATCATCGCGCCCAAGCGCGACATGGCGTGCCTCATGGCTTGCCCTCCCAGGCGGTTATGGCTCAGATACCCAGCATGCGGCGCAACGATGCAGGATCCGCACCGCTGTCGGCAAAGTCGTCGAAGGAACGTTCGGTCACGCGGATGATGTGGTCGCGGATGATGGCGGCGCCCTCGCGCGCGCCGTCTTCGGGGTGCTTCAGGCAGCACTCCCACTCCAGCACCGCCCAGCCCGGGAAATCGTACTGCGCGAACTTGGAAAAGATCGCCTTGAAGTCGATCTGGCCGTCCCCGAGCGAACGGAACCGCCCCGGGCGATCGATCCAGTCCTGGTAGCCGCCATACACGCCACTACTCGCACTGGCGCGGAACTCCGCGTCCTTGACGTGGAAGATGCCGATGCGCGGATGGTAGCGGTCGATGAAGCCCAGGTAGTCGATGTGCTGCAGCAGCAGATGGCTGGGGTCGTACAGCATCTTCGCGCGGGGATGGTGGTCCACCACGTCGAGGAAGCGCTCGAAGGTTGCGCCGTCGTGCAGGTCCTCGCCCGGGTGGATCTCGAAGCACAGGTCCACGCCGCAGGCGTCGAAGGCATCGAGGATCGGGCGCCAGCGCCGGCCAAGTTCGGCGAAGGCCTCTTCCACCAGGCCCGGCGGGCGCTGCGGCCAAGGGTAGAAATAAGGCCAGGCCAGCGCGCCGGAGAAGGTGGCATGCGCGGTCAACCCCAGTCGCTCGCTGGCTTTGGCAGCCAGCAGCAGCTGCTCCACGGCCCAGGCCTGGCGGGCGGCCGGATCGCCGCGCTTGTCCGCTGGCGCGAAGCCGTCGAACAGGCTGTCGTAGGCGGGGTGGACGGCTACCAGCTGCCCCTGCAGGTGCGTGGACAGCTCGGTGATCTGCACGCCATGCCCGGCCAGCATGCCGGCGATATCGTCGCAGTACGCCTGGCTGCGGGCGGCCTCGGCCAGATCAAACAGGTGCGGCGCGCTGGTGGGGACCTGTACGCCAGAATAGCCCAGGCCTGCCGCCCACTCGGCCAGCGTGTCCAGCCGGTTGAAGGGCGGTGTGTCGCCGATGAACTGTGCCAGGAACAGCGCCGGACCCTTGAGCGTCTTCAACGTGATTCACCTCGATGCAATCGATTGCATTACCCTAGCAGGACGTTCCGCAAAACCTGTTGTGCACTGCACAGCGACAAGAAGAACCCAACACCCATGGCAACCATCTACGACATCGCAAAGCACGTCGGCGTTTCCGCAGGCACGGTGTCGCGGGCGCTTTCGCGGCCGGACAAAGTCCTGCCGGCCACGCGCACGCGCATCGAGCAGGCCGCCGCCGCGCTGGGCTATGTGCCCAACACGGTGGCCCGCACGCTCAAGACCCAGCGCAGCGGCAAGATCCTGGTGACCGTGCCGGACATCGCCAATCCGTTCTTCGCCCAGATTCTGCAGGGCGCGGAGGAAGCGGCGCAGGCGGTCGGGTATGCCGTGCTGCTCGGCGATACCCAGCATCGACCCGAGCGCGAAGAACGCTACGCGCAGATGCTCCGCCGCAACGAAGCCGATGGCATGATCGTGCTCGGCCATCGCCTGCCGCCGACCGCGCGCGCGATCGTGCAGCAGCAGGGCAGCACCGCGCCGGTGGTCAATGGCTGCGAGTTCGACCCAGCACTGGGCATCCCCAGCGTGCACATCGATAACGCCGCCGCCGCGCGCGCGGTCATGGACCACCTGTACGGTCTGGGCCACGAGCGGATCGCCGTAGTGGGCGGGCCGCCCGACAATCCCCTGCACCAGCAGCGTCTCGAAGGGGTGCGGGCCGCCAGCAAGACACGCGGTCGCCTGCGCAGCCTGAGCGTGGTGCCGGGCGACTTCTCCGTGGAATCCGGCCATGCGGCAGCCATGGCGCTGCTGGCGGGCGCGACCGTGCCGAGCGCGATCTTCTGCTTCAGCGACCAGATGGCGCTGGGTGTGCTGGCAGCCTGCCGGGACCTGGGCATCCGCGTGCCCGATGCGCTGTCCATCGTTGGCTTCGACGATCTGGCATCGTCCAGCTACCTCACGCCCGCATTGACTACCGTCCGGCAGCCCATGCGGGAGATCGGCGAGCGCGCGGTCAACCTGCTGCTCGCCATCATCGAAGGCGTGGATGTACCGCTGCAGCAGACCCTGGAATTCAGCCTGATGGTGCGGGGTTCCACTGCTGCCTATTGCAAGCAGGCAGTGCCTGGTTGCCCCACGCTGGGCTCGAAGGCCAGACCGACACGCTGATCATCTGTTTCACGGTAGACGATCGCTCTGCAACGGCTGCCCTCGTATTCCCTTGATCCGTAACGCGGTTCAGTAGGGATGCGCTTTCCCGCAGGCCAGCACGTGGTTGTAGTCGCTGGACATGCACTGGTAGAAGGCACGCTTGTTGCCTTCAGCCTGTTCGCAGTCGGCAGTGGTGAGCTGCGGCAGCAATGCACGCAAGGGCGCGGCGGAGGCATTGAACTGCTCCGCCTCGAGGTAACCGCCGCGGACGTTTTTTTCGCCCACTTCCAGCATGGTTTCCACGCCGTACCGCGCGTTCTCGACGGCCTTGGCGCAGTTCAGTTCGTTCTCGCCCTCGCGCACCTGGAGCAGCTGCCGGGCAATCTGGTCCGCATCGGCCACCGCGCGGTCGCGGGCGCTGGGCGCGGCGGTCGTGTCATCGGCGGCAGCCACCACCGGGCCCAGCGCCAGCAGCAGGAGTACCGCCGCCGCGCGGCCGGTCCAGCAGGTCGAAAGGTTGGGCATGCGGTGACTCCATGGCGGGAACGCGCGATGATACCGCGCCCCTGTGCTGGGGTACCTCGTTCGCAGTTCCTCCTGCCAACCTCTGGAATCCACCATGATGCGATTCGTTTTGTGCGTGCTTTCGCTGTTTGCGTTCGTTGCCCCCGTCGGGGCCCGGGATTTCGTCAAGAAGAGTGCCACGCAGTCGGTCGCTCTCCCGGAGCCCGACAAGGCGCAGCTGATCTTCCTGCGCCCGTCCTCGCTGTTCGGCGGCATGTACACCATGTTGAGTGAAGTAACCCCCGAGGGTGACCGTTTCATCTCGGCCATCGGTGGAAAAGACAAGGTGGTGTATTCCACGGCCCCCGGCAGGAAGATGTTCGTCTCCAACGATGGCATGCGCGTGCATTTCATGGACGCCGATCTGGAGGCCGGCCGGCGCTACTACGTACTGGTCCGTCCCGTGTATGGCAATGGCTACCAGCTGCGGCCGATCCGGCGTGATGGGGGCAGCGACTACAGCATGGACAACCCGGATTTCATCAACTGGGTCCGGCAGAGCCGGCGCGTGGAGGCATTGGGCAGCGAGCCGCCGATGCCGGCGAGGGCCCTTCCGCAGCTGGCAAAGGCCCGTGAGCTGGGCTGGGCCAGCTGGCTGGCCAAGACGCCGGCCGAGCATGCCGAGCTGACCCTGGAGCGCGCCGACGCTGTTGATCGGTAATGCCCCGGGTCATCGCCAGCCTGCCCGTTGATGGGCAGGCTCCACTCAGCGCGTGCTGCCTGCCACCACGCCGCTGCCTTCGCTTTCCGTCGCGGCCAGTGCACGCCACCACGGCGTGCCGGCATGCGGCGCGGAAAGATCCAGGCGTTCGCCCATTTCCGGCGTGGACAGCGCGATGCCCCGCTGCGCGGCCAGCGCGCTGACCCGCTCGAATGGTTCTTCCCAGCGGTGCATCGCCAGGTCGAAGGTGCCGTTGTGGATGGGCACCAGCCACTTGCCGCGCAGGTCCTGGTGCGCCTGCACGGTCTGTTCCGGCTGCATGTGCACGAACGGCCACTTGGCGTCATACGCACCGGTTTCAACGAAGGCGACATCGAACGGCCCGTAACGTTCGCCGATGCGCTTGAAGCCGTTGAAGTAGCCGGTATCGCCACTGAAGAACACGCGCAGCTCATCGTCCAGGATCACCCACGAGGCCCACAGCGTGCGGTTGCCATCGCGCAGCCCGCGGCCGGAAAAATGCTGGGCCGGGGTGGCGGCGAAACGCACGCCATCGACCTGGGTTTCTTCCCACCAGTCCAACTGCACCACGCGGTCCTGCGGCACGCCCCAGTCGATCAGGCGGTCGCCCACGCCCAACGGGGCCAGGAACACCTGTGCACGCGTTGCCAGGTACTTGATGGTCGCGCGGTCCAGGTGGTCGTAATGGTCATGCGAGAGCAGCACGCCACGGATCGGCGGCAGGTCCTGCAGCGCGATCGGCGGGGCGTGGAAACGCTTCGGTCCCATCCATTGCACGGGCGAGGCGCGCTCGGAGAACACCGGGTCGGTCAGCCACCAGCCACCGCGAAGTTTCATCAGCAGGGTGGAGTGACCCAGCCGGTACATGCTGCGGTCGGGCGCTTCGGCCAGCGCCTGCGCCGTAAGCGCGCGCACCGGCGGCGCCTTGGGCGGGGTGGTGCCCGGCGGGCGGTTGAACATGAACTCCCAGAACAGCTTGAGCGTGGCGCCGAAGGACTCCTTCGGTTTGGCGGCCACGTTGGTGAACTGGTCATCGGCGCGTTGCGGCGAAGTGTCGTAAGAGGCGATAGGCACGGCAAAGGTCATCCCGATCAGAACGGTGAGGGCGAAGGCGACAGCGAGTACAGGCAGGATGCGCATGCGTCTCCTTGGTCTTGTGGATGAGTGCGCAGGCACTCATTCATTGGCGGCAAGAAATTCAACGTTGAATGCCCTTCCAGAACAGGTCGAAACCGGCCTGCTGCAGGGTGTCGCGTTGCTCGGGCTGGGCGGCCATGGCCTCCAGCGTGGTTTCCAGCAGGCTGATCAGCACCCGGCCCAGGTAGAACGGAATGCGCTCCGGGTCGATATGGCGGGCAAGGCTGGCTTCCAGAGTCTGCAGCGTGGTGCCGAACAGCCCCGCGCAGTGGGTGCGGGTGCAGTCGGTGATGCGTTCGGACACCTTCAACTGGCGCAGTGCCATGCGGTCGATCGGATGCGCCGCACCCCAGACCACCAGCGCGTTCCATACATGGTGCAGCTGTTCGCGGACCTCGGCATTCGCCGGGAACGTCCCACCAACCGCCAGCGCCAGGCGCTCCTCCAGGCGCACGAACAGCGCATTGAGCAGCGCGTCCTTGGTCTCGAAGTAGGTGAACACCGTGCCCTCGGCGACCTTGGCCGCCTTGGCGATCTGCGCGGTGGAGGCGCCCACGCCCTGTGCCGCCACCAATTGGGCGGCAGCAGCCAGGATCGCATCGCGTTTCGCTTCGCTGAGGGGGCGGGCCATGAAAGACTATAAGTGAGTGACCACTCATTTATAGGGCGCGGGACGCGAGGATGCAAGGGGCGGCCGGCGAGGATGGGGCGGCCGTTCAGCTCGCCCCATCGTCGGCCTGCGGTCCTCAGTTGGTCCGCAGGGTCTCCAGCTCCTTCAACCGCTTCATCGCATCCTGTGCCTGCAGCAGGCTGTAGTTGATGCCACTGGGGTTGAGCGAGCTGCCGGCCTGGTAGGGGTAGCTGGCAAAGTCGGAGAAGAAGGTCTTGATCAGGCCCTGGATGGGCACCAGCAGCCACATCTGCTGGCCGATGAAGCCCATCGCGCCGCCGCCTTCTTCGATGCCGCGCTCGTAAGGATCCATGCGCAGGTTGGTGATGGTCGCCCACGCGGTGACCTCGCGCTTGGCGGTGGCGATGTTGCCGTGGCTGGCCACCGCGAAGCTCACCTTCCAGTCGGCATAGCGCACCGCGTTGAGGTTGCCGCCCTGGTCAAAGTAGTACAGTGCCTGGCGGGGACCGGCATCCACCTTGCCGTGGAAGTAGGGGCCGAAGTCATAGCCGTCCAGGTGCACCTTGAAGGTCTTCTTCCTGGTCTTGAAGCCCTTCTTCATCTTGCCCACCACATCGTCCACGCCGGCGGCCGCACATAAGGTAGGGAACCAGTCGATCAGCGAAATGATGTCGTTGTAGGCGGTGCCCGGTTCGATCACGCCCGGCCAGCGCACCATCATCGGGATGCGCATGCCGCCTTCCCAGGTGGTGCCCTTTTCGCCGCGGAACGGCGTCATCGCACCGTCCGGCCACAGCGCGATTTCCGCACCGTTGTCGGTGGTGTACAGCACGATGGTGTTGTCGGCGACGCCCAGCTCGTCCAGGTGGTCAAGCAACTGGCCGACGTGGCCGTCATGTTCCACCATGCCATCGGCATGCAGGCCCTTGCCGGTCTTGCCGTCCGATTCGGGCTTGAGGTGGGTGAACACATGCATGCGGGTGGTGTTGAACCAGACGAAGAAGGGCTCGTCGTTCTCCACCGCATCGCTGATGAAGCCCTGCGCGGCGTCCAGGAACTCTTCATCCACGGTGGGCATGCGCGCCTTGTTGAGCGGGCCGGTGTCCTGGATCTTGCCGCCGGCATGCGAGTGGATCACCCCGCGCGGGCCGTATTTCTTCTTGAACGCCGGATCCTTGGGGTAGAAGTAACCCTCGGGCTCTTCTTCCGCATTGAGGTGGTACAGGTTGCCGAAGAACTCATCGAACCCATGGTTGGTGGGCAGGTGCTGGTCCTGGTCGCCGAGGTGGTTCTTGCCGAACTGGCCGGTGGCATACCCTTCGGTCTTCAGTACATCGGCAATGGTCGGCATCCACTCGGCAATGCCGTGCGGGTCGCCCGGCATGCCGATGGTGAGCAGGCCGGTGCGGAACGGCTCCTGGCCGAGGATGAAGGAGGCGCGGCCTGCGGTGCAGCTCTGCTGGCCATACGAGTCGGTGAACAACGCGCCTTCATTGGCGATGCGGTCGATGTTGGGCGTCTGGTAGCCCATCAGACCGCGCGTGTAAGCGCTGATCTGCGGGATGCCGATGTCGTCACCGAAGATGACCAGAATGTTGGGCTTGGTCGCCTTGGTCGCCTTGAGTGCCTTGGACGCCTTGCTGGGTGCCTTGGATGCCTTCGTAGCCATGGTGTCTGCGCCTGCGCTGGTGTGCGGGGGAGGGTTGATCCTGCCCCGTAGGACACCGGTGACGCATCGGTAATCTCCCGCATTCGACTCAGTACTTTTGCGGTACCGCACGCGCCTCGTCACGTTGCTGACTCGGCACGCTCACATTGAAATCGATGGGAGGGCGGTCTATAAGGCGGTCAGGCATCTGTATGGGCACCGACGTGGCACCCACCCGACGCACGGCAGCACCCCGACCCGAAGGCGCGGCGCCACGCCTGCTGGCCGGCGGCAACCCGCAGATTCCCAAAGGCGAGGGCGATGGCCCCGTGCAGGCGTGGATCGCGGCGATACCCGACTGGAAGCGCGAGGCGGCCCGGCAGCTGGATGCACTGATCGTGGCGGCGGTGCCCGGCGTGCGCAAGGCGGTCAAATGGAACTCGCCGCTGTATGCCGCCGGCGATGACGGCTGGTTCCTGAGCATGCATTGCTACGCGCGCTACATCAAAGTGGCGTTCTTTCGTGGCAAGGCACTGGATCCGGTGCCGCCGGAGGCATCCAAAAGCCAGGACACGCGCTACCTGCACGTTGTCGAGGACGTGCCGCTGGATGCCAAACAGTTCACCCGCTGGGTAAAGCAGGCCAGCCGGCTTCCCGGCGAACGGATGTAACAGTTCCCCTTCCATTCAACGTTGATCAGGACCCGGTCATGCCCCGTGCCAGCACCCGCAGCAAGCCGATTGCCACCGCCACCGCCACCGCTGCACCGGACGACGCCGCGCAGCAGATCGATGCAAAGATCGCCGCGCTGGACGACTGGCGCGGCAAAACCCTGGCGCAGCTCCGCAGCATCATCCACAAGGCCGATCCCGACGTGGTGGAGACCGTGAAGTGGCGCGGGGTGCCGGTCTGGGAGCACGACGGCATCCTCTGTACCGGGGAAACCTACAAAGCCGCGGTGAAGATGACCTTCGCCCATGGGGCCAAGCTGGACGATCCGAAGGGATTGTTCAATTCCAGCCTGGAGGGCAACACCCGCCGCGCCATCGACGTGCATGAAGGCGAGAAGATCAACGAGGCGGCCTTGAAGGCCTTGATCCGGGCGGCGGTGGCCTTCAATACGGCCAAGGCAAAAGCGAAGAAATCACCCTCGCGCTGAACCGCGCAACCCAGAATTCCACCCCCTCGCGGTGGCACCTGTCGTCAACATCGGCAAAGATGGTGCGCTGCACGATCGCCGCTGGCGCGCGCGCATCCCCCCGGAACCTGGAATTGCCTGTGCTGAGTGTTGTTGGAGTAGTGCTTGCGTTGTATGTGGTGTGGCGCTTGATCTGGCCGCTGCGCGTGCCGGTCTCGGTACGTGGTCCGCTTGGCCTGCTGGTGCTGGCGCTGGCGCTGCACCACCGGATCGTGGCGCGGTTTGCCGGCACGATGGCCTCGCCGGAGATTCCCAAGGCGGCCCTGGTGGTGCTGGCCAGCGGTTTCACCGCCCTGCTGCTGGTGGCGGTGTTCCTGCTGGTGCTGGACGTCCTGCTGCTGGGCGCGCGCCTGCTGAAGCTGCCGCGCGCTGCCGATGCCCTGCGTCGCAGCTGGCTGCGGCCAGCGGCGGGCGGACTGGCGCTGGTACTGGGCATCTGGGGCGTGCAGCAGGGCATTGCCGTGCCGCAGAGCCGCCAGATCGAGGTGACCATTGCCGGCCTGCCGCAAGCGTTCGATGGCTATCGCGTGCTGCAGCTCACCGACATCCACGCCAGCCGCCTGCTCACCGGCGACTGGGTGGCCAAGGTGGTGGCTGAAAGCAACGCGCTGAAGCCGGACCTGGTGGTGATCACCGGCGACCTGGTCGATGGCAGTGTCAGCGCCCGTGCCAACGATGTGCGCAGCCTGGACCAGCTGCAGGCGCCGGACGGCGTGATCGCCATTACCGGCAACCACGAATACTACGGCCAGTACGCGCAATGGATGCAGGCGTTCCGCGCGCTGCACATGCAGGTGCTGGAGAACAGCCACACCCAGGTGACGCGCGATGGCGCGGTGCTGACCATCGCCGGGGTCACCGACCCGGTGGCGGCGCGCTATGGCCTGCCAATGCCGGATCTGACTGCCGCACTGGCAGGTGCCGATCCCGCCGCCCCGGTGATCCTGCTCGACCACCGCCCTCGCGAGGCCCTGGCCAATGCGGCCAAGGGCGTGAAGCTGCAGCTGTCCGGTCATACCCATGGGGGCCACATCGTCGGCATGGACCAGCTGGTCAAGCGCGCCAACGGCGGTTATGTCTCCGGGCGTTACGAGGTGAACGGCATGACCCTGTACGTCAGCAACGGCGCCGGCCTGTGGCCGGGCTTCGCCGCGCGCATCGGCGTGCCGTCGGAGATCACCCTGGTGACGTTGCGGGCGCGGTAGACAGCGTGCCGACCACCGGTCGGCAGCTGGCGTGCGTGGTGGCCTGCGCCAGTTCCGGGGCCAGCGCGTGGGCTACGGCCATGCGCAGCATGGCGGGGCTGATGTGGCGGCGATGCACGTGGTCGATGGCCGCCATGTAGAGGCGACCGAAGCGGTTGTGGGTGCGCACCCGCGTGCCCAGTGCAATCACTGCCGCGCCGTCCGCCTGCAGCTGCACACGGACGCAGGAACGGAAGCGCAGGTGGCGGTCGTCCGCGCCCAGCAGCACTTCGGCGCTGCGGTCGGTTGCGTCCACGCGCTGTGCATGGACCGGGAAACGACCGGCAAAGAGCGTGCTGCGGTCGGTCGAAAGCAGCGAGGAGACCGGGCAACCCAAGGCTGAAGTGCGCAGATGAAGCGGCGCCACCAGTGCATTTCGCAGTGCCATCAAACGGCCCACGCTGGGCGGTGGATTGAGCACGAAGCCTTCCAGCAGCGCTTCCAGCACCACGCTGGCCGAACGGCTTGCCACGCTGTGCGCGGGCAGCACCAGCGTGTTGTAGTCCTGGTGGTCGACGCCGTCGGCGAGCGCCCCGTGCAGCAGCGAATCCGCCGGCGGGGCGGGCAGCGCCTGCACCGGATGCCGCGCAGCGCTGCGGCCGATGTAACCCTGCGCCGGGCGCAGCCGCGCCAGCCACGCGCGCAGTGGGCCGACCAGGTCGCGTGTGCGCGCGCACAGGCCGGCCAACGCCGAACGGGCCGGCGACTGCAGCGACAGGCTCACCACCGGAACGCGCGACAGGTCGGCTTGCTCCAGCAACAACTGCAGCGTCTGCGGCAGGGTATCGGTCAGGGACGGAATGTCGGCGCTGTCCGCATCGATCTGCTCGCGCTGCGCCTCGGTCAACGCGCCGCTGCGTTCGTTGGCATGGCAGGAGAGCGCGAACAGCGCCGGGTGGCGCGGGTGGCGCGACACGAACTGGTGCCAGGTGCCGCTGCCGAAGCGCACCGTGAACAGGCAATCAGGCGGGATGTCCACGCAGCGCAGCGCATGCAGGAACGCAGCGGGGTCGCGCTGCAGCTGGGCATCGGACGCGGTGGAAAAACGCAGCTGCGCACCGCCGCTGCCGGCGATGGCGGTGAACATGCGGGGCCCGGCATGGCGGTGGAACGGATGCCCCTGGCGCCCGACCGAGAACGAGTACAGCGACGACGCATCGTCGTGGGCCAGGTGCATGCCGCCGAGCCGTGCGGAGGGCTCGTCCAGCGCATCCACGAAGGCCGGATGCGCGGCCTGGCGAAGCCCGGCATCACGCAGCAGCTGGTCGCCCGCACCGATCCCGAGCTGGGTGATCAAGGCCACTTCCACCGGGCTGCCATCCCCGTACGAAGGCAGGCTGATGCTGGGGAACGAACGACTCACGCGGTGGGTGTCCAGCATGCCGGTCTCCTGGTGGCAGGGCTCAGGTCGAAGGGGTGGGTTTGCGCTTGGCGCGTGCGCGGCTCTCGCGCTGCAAGGGGCCGCCAACCGGGCAGACTTCGGCGGCCCAGGCGAACAGGGTGTTGGTCAGGCGGTCGGGCACCTGGCGGAAATACACGAACTGGCCGCGCTTCTCGCGTTCTATCAGGCCCGCATCTTCCAGGATGCGCAGGTGGCTGGACAGCGCCGGCTTGCTGAAATCAAAGCGTTCGCCCAGTTCGCCCGCAGTGAGCTCGCCGCCGTTGAGGTAGGCCAGGATCTGGCGGCGGGCGGTGGAGGCCAGGGCCTCGAAGATGCGGTCCATTCCGGTAGTTAATTAATTCGTTAACTAATCGTGCTTCGTGGCCCTGGGTCTGTCAAGTGCCGGGTGCCGCATCGCACCGTCACCACCGCGTAATACGCAGCGCTTACCTTGCGCCGCACTTCAGGGGTTGGGGCGGCACAGTGGCCGAGCAGGCAAGAGGGCGGCTGGCGCGGATGTTCGTGGAACACGCGCCGGTGCTTCGGGGGTTCTTCGTGCGCCGGGGGGCGCGACAGGACGCCGAAGACCTGGTGCAGGAGACGTACCTGCGTCTGCTGCGTGCGCATGCGGGGCCGGGCGAGTCTATCGCCAACCCCGAGGCGTATCTGTTCACCGTAGCGCTGAACCTGGCGCGTGAGCAGGCCAGCCGCAGGCGCTGGTCGACCCTGCCGATCGAGGACATCGAACAGCTGGGCCAGGGCCTGGCCAGCGGGGAATGCGTGGAAGATGCCGCCGAACGCGAACAACGCAGCCAGCGCCTGCAGGCGCTGCTGGCCACGCTGCCCGACCACACCCGCGCCGTGCTGGTGATGCAGTACCGCGATGGGCTGAGCTACAAGCAGATTGCCGAGCGCCTGGGTGTTTCCCCGCACATGGTGAAGAAGCACGTCGTGCGCGGACTTGCCGTGTGCCGGCGTGCGATGGCCGACCGCGAGGTGCTGCGATGAGCGCACCGTCGCTGCACCCCTCCGCGTTGACCCAGGCCGCCGCCCACTGGCATGCGCTGCAACGCCAGGGCGATGTGACGTCCGCGCAGCAGCGCGCCTTCATGGACTGGCTGCTGGTCTCACCCGAGCACCTGCGCGAGTACCTGGTGATCAGCGAAACCGCGGGCGCGCTGGGGGAGGCGCTGCGCGCGATGCCGATCGACCTGGATGCACTGCTGGCGGCGCCGGCAGCGCAGGGCTCGGGCGATAACGTCGTGCAGCTGCCGGCGCGCGCGCCGCGTGCAGCCGCGCCTGCGCCGGCGCGACGTCGGTGGCTTCCTGGTATCGCTGCCGCAGCCGCGCTGCTGCTGGCGGTGGGTGTCGGCACGCCGCTGCCGTGGCCGCAGACCAACCGCTATGTGGCCGCCCATGGCGCGCCGCGCCAGATCGAGCTGTCCGACCACAGCGTGCTTCATCTCAATGCCGAGAGCGAAGTCTCGGTGCGGATGAGCCTGTTCGGTCGACGCGTTGAACTGGAGCGAGGCCAGGCCAGCTTCGTGGTCGCGCCGGACCGCCGGCCATTCGCCGTGCATGCTGGCGGCCTGCGGGTGACCGACATCGGCACCACCTTTGATGTCTCGCTGCTGCGCGAGCAGGCGCGGATCGCGGTCAGCGAGGGCCGCGTACAGGTGCACGGTGATGGCGGCCGCGGACGCCTGCTGGCCGATCTGTCGGCGGGCAAGGTGGTCCAGGTGGACTATCGCGACCAGCGCGTGCAGCTGCGCGATGAGGACGCGGCCAGCATGATCGCGTGGTGGCAGGGCCGCATCGTGTTCCGCGACGAGCCCCTGCGCGAAGTGGCCGACCGCTTCAACCGCAGCAACACCCTGCGCCTGCGCGTGGGCGATGACGCCGGCGCGCTTCGCCTGACCGGCAACCTGCGCGCCGATGACCTGGGTTCGCTGCGTGCGTTCCTGGACCAGCAGCCGGCGCTGGTCATCCAGCAACGTGCCGATGGCATCCACGTACGCATGCGCGACGTGGCCGAAAGCGTTGTCAAAAAAAATTCATCGAATTAGCGGTGCCCGATCCACGCCTTGCCGCGTCGTAGTTGGGGAACGCCACCGCCATTCCCTCACTGGATCCCACGATGCGCTGCACTCTGTTCCTTTCGATCGCCCTTGCCCTGCAGGCCACCGCGACGGCTACCGCTGCAGAACCGACCCGGCTTGCCGCCGACGCCATCGCCTCGCAGCCGCTGGACATGGCACTCAACGCGCTGTCGCGCCAGACCGGCCTGCAGTTCGTCTACAACGCGCAGGTGGCGGGGAATCCGCGCACCCCGGCGGTGCCGGCGGGCCTGAGCGCGGAGGCGGCGCTTGACCGCCTGCTGGCCGGCACCGGGCTGCGCTACCGCTACCTCAATGCCGGTACGGTCACCATTGAAGCGGCGACGGCGGGCAACGCGCCCACCTCCGGCGTGGTTGCGCCGATGGCGGCAGCCGAGGCCGGGGCCGCCCCGCTGCAGGCTTCTGCGGGCGAAGGCGCCGCGCCCGGCGCGCAGAACCTGGAAACCATCCAGGTGACCGGAAGCTACAGCCGCAGCCTGGAACAGGCGGTCGACCTGAAGCGCAACAACATCGGCTTTTCCGACTCCATCGTCGCCACCGACGTGGCCGACTTTCCGGAACAGAACCTGGCCGAAGCGCTGCAGCGCGTTCCCGGCGTGACCATCGAGCGCAGCAAGGGCCTGGGCACCAAGGTCAACGTGCGCGGCCTGCCTTCGGAGTACACGTACGTGTCGATCAACGACCTGGCCACTGCTTCGGGCAGTGGCGGGCGTGACGTGGAATTCGACATGTTCGCCTCGGAGATCATCCAGCAGGTCACGGTGCAGAAGTCGCCCACCGCCGCCGACGAAGAGGGCGGCATCGCCGGCTCGGTGAAGATCACCACCGCGCGACCGTTCGATTACAACGAGCGCAAGCTGGTGCTGTCGGCCGAGGGCGCACACAACAGCATCTCCGAAGAAGTCGACCCGCGCTTCGCCTTCCTGGCCGCCGATACCTGGGGCGACTGGGGCGGCCTGGTGTCGTACTCGCAGTCCAAGCGCACCAACCGTACCGACTCCACCTCGGGCATCAACTTCCGTCCGATGTCGCGCTTCCTGGGGGCGTCCGGCACGCGCGGTACCCAGGCCCAGGCCGTGCTGGCCCGCGACGCCGGGGTGAACATCGCCAACCGCACCGACACCGATGAAACCAATCGGGTGGTCTTCCAGGACAAGGTCGGCGACCGCGTCTACCTCAACGAGCAGGACAAGTGGGGCGCCACCGCGTCGCTGCAGTACAAGCCCAGCAGCAGCTTCAGCCTGACCTTCGATGCGATGCTGGGCGGCTACGATTCAACCGAGGACGAGTACGACGCGGCGGCCTATTCCGCCTCCAGCCGCAGCACCCTCGACACCATCCACGAATACGACGCCAGCACCCTGTCCGAGTACGGCATGGTGGTGCTGCGCGATGTGTCCTACACCGCCACCCAGCACGAGATGCTGAGCAAGGAGCGGATCAACAAGACCGATTACAGCCAGTACAGCGTTGCGCTCGACTGGAAGGGCCAGGACTGGTACATCGATGCCATGGCCGGCTATTCCGGCGCGGAGAAGACCTCGGACTTCTCCAACCTCAAGCACGTCGCCTACGCGCCTTCGCGCACCCGCTGGACCGGCCGCAGCGGCGAAACCATCCCCAGCACGCCGGGCGGCTTCGACATGTACAACGCCTCGGACAAGTACCTGTTCGAAGCCTACGAAACCACGCTGGAGAAGGTGGACGACGACAAGTACGCCGCCCAGGTCAACGTGACCCGCATGCTCGACCTGGCCTTCCTGCCGGCCTTGCGTGACCTGAAGTTCGGGGCGCGCTACACCGACCGCTCCAAGCAGCGCGAGTATGGCGAGCTCAAGATCACCGGGCCGACCGCCGGCAGCAGCGCCTGGGTCAACACCCGCACCCTGGCCGACAGCCCGCTGCAGTGGATCGGCGACATCGTTCCCGGCGGCGACTACACCATCAAGGACCTGGACTGGCAGCAGGTGTCCAACGACTACGCACGCCGCGCCTTCCGCTATGACGGCTTCTACACCCCCTTCGACGCCGGCCAGTTCTACCAGGTCGATGAGAAGGTGACGAGCGTGTACGCGATGGCGGATTTCGCCTTCGAGATCGGCCACGTGCCGGTCAACATCAACGCCGGAGCGCGCTATGTCGATACCAGCGTCACCTCGTTCGGCTACCACCCGATCCAGCGGCCCGATGGCAGCACCGGCTACACCGATGCCCCGGTGTCCAGGGACGGCAGCTACGACGACCTGCTGCCCAGCTTCAACATGACCGCCGAACTGGCCCAGGGCCTGCTGCTGCGTGCGGCCGCGTCCAAGACCATGATGCGCCCGGCGCTGACCGACATTGCCTACAAGCGCACCGCCAGCTGGAGCTCGTACCGCTTCACCGATGGCAACCCGGAGCTGAAGCCCACTTACGCCAAGCAGTGGGAAGTGGGCCTGGAGAAGTACCTGGACAACGGCGCGCTGTTTGCCGCTTCCTACTTCCGCAAGAACATCGACGGCGTGGTGATCAACTCGTTGACCGGCGTGGTCGAGGATGTGGCCGTGTACAACGCCAACGGCACCCTCAACGGCATCTTCGATTTCGACGTGTACCAGCCGGTGAACGCCAAGGGTTCCTACCAGGTGGACGGCGTGGAGCTGGTGGCGCAGCTGCCACTGGGCATGTTCCACCCCATGCTGGAAGGCTTCGGCGTCAATGCCAACTACACCGTGCTGGACAGCTCGCTGGCCGGTGAGTCCGACCTGGGCATCCGCACGCCGATGCCGGGCCTGGCCGAGAAGACCTGGAACCTTACTGCGTACTACGAAAATGACCGGTTCGATGCCCGCGTGTCCTACAACCACAAGGACGAATACGTGGAATCGATCGGCTATGACATGTACCCGATCTGGCGCGATGCCTATGGCCAGATGGATGTGTCGATCGGCTACCGGATCACCGACAACATCAAGGTCAGCCTGAAGGGCATCAACCTGACCAACGAGATCACCAGCGGTTACACCATGGATCCATCCTTCCCGACCATGTACGAAGCCTCGGGCCGCCGCATCAGCCTGGGCCTGCGCGCCGACTTCTGATCATGCAGACACTTCTCCTGCTGGCGCTCCTTGCGGCGCCGACCACGGCGTCGCCTGCCGATCCTGATGCCGGTCGCGACTGGCAGCCTGGCGACCACCACGTGCACAGCGAATGGAGCGTGGACTGGGACCGCAGCACCACGCCGCCCACACCGATCCGTGGCGGCGACTCGTCCTACACCCGCAGCCACAACGCTGAACGGGCGCGGCACTTCGGGCTGCGCTGGATGGTGCACACCGACCACGGCGGCCCGGGCCACTCGGCGGTGACCCGCGATCACGCCTATCCGGCGCTGCTGCAGGCCCGGCAGGACGTGCCCGAGGTCATCCAGTTCAACGGCATGGAGTTCGATGTGCCGGCCGGCGAACACGCCTCGCTGATCATCGCGCCGGGCGCGCGCGAAGCCGAACAGCTGGTGACGATCGAGCGCCACTACGGTCGCGGTGAACCGCTGGAAGCGGGTAGCCGCGATACCCACCAGCACATGCTGGACGCGTTGGTCCACATGCGCGGGCTGCGTCCGCTGCCGCTGATGCTGATCAACCACCCCTCGCGAACCGCCACCGGGGTGGGGCAGTGGGGCGAAGTGGAGCCTGCTGAGCTGAAGGCGTGGCATGCCGCTGCGCCGCAGGTGCTGGTCGGCATGGAGGGCGCGCCCGGGCACCAGGCTACCCGCTCCGAGCGCGGCCTGTACCGGAATGCGGCGGCGCCGACCTTCGGCGGCTTCGATCAGATGACCACGCAGGTCGGCGGCGTCTGGGACCAGATGCTGGCCGACGGTAGCCGCTTCTGGATCACCGCCAGTTCCGATTCGCACGTGAACCAGCGCGACGGGGGCAGCGATTTCGATCCCGGTGAGTACAGCAAGACGTATGTCTGGGCACGCCCGGAAGCCGATGACATCCTCGGCGGCGTGCGTGCCGGGCGCATGTTCGCGGTGACCGGCGACCTGATCGATGCATTGGAGCTGACCGTGCAGGCGGTCGATGGCAGCGGTGGGGTGGGGCACATGGGCGGGGGCGTGACCGTGGCAGCGGGTACGCCGATGCGCGTGCAGCTGCGGGTGCGAACGCCGGACAGCGCCAATGCGATCGGGCGACATCCGGCGCTGCGCCAGCTGCAGCTGATCTTCGGCAGTGGCACCGGCCAGGCGCCCAGGATGCAGACCCGGCGCTTTACCGCCAAGGAGTGGAAGCAGGAAGGTCAGTGGTATGAGGTGACGTGGGAATTGCCGGCGCCGCCCGGCGGCGGATTCGTACGTGCACGCGGCAGCAACACGGATGAGCCGACGCCACTGGTCGACATCAAAGGCGAAGATCCCTGGCAGGACCTGTGGTTCCATTCCAACCCGGTGTTCATCGGCAACAACTCACCGCCGTGAACGCCACGACATGGCACGTGCACGATCCGGTCACGGCCCCCCACCGAGTCTGGCAGTACCCGATTCCCGCACGGATACCGCCATGACCACGCTCACCCTGCACGACCTGGCCAAGAAGATGGCCGGCATCGACTTCACCATGCTGCAGACCTTCGCCGACAACGGCGAGATCGCCGGCCGCCCGATGAGCAACAACGGTGATGTCGATTACGACGGTGACAGCTGGTTCTTCTCGCTGGACAGCACCGACATGGTGCGCGAGCTGCAGGCCGAGCCCAAGGCCGCGCTGAGCTTCGTCGGCAGCAAGGGTCTGCTCGGCAAACCGCCGTTGTTCGTGTTCGTGCAGGGCAAGGGCCGGATCATCCGCGACAAGGAAGTGATGCGCGAACACTGGCAGAAGAGCCTGGAGCGCTGGTTCGAACAGGGTGTGGACACCCCCGGCCTGGTCCTGATCCACGTCCACGCGCACCGCATCCATTACTGGGACGGTGAAGACCAGGGCGAGATCCAGGTCTGAGGAACGCCGGACATGCCTGCCTCCTCCGGGCCGCTGGTCGGCTGCGCTGGCTGGTCCATTCCGGGCCGCTACGCTGACCTGTTCGGCCCCGGGGAGAGCATGCTCGCGCGCTACGCCACCCGGTTTCCCGTAGTGGAGATCAACTCCTCGTTCTACCGGCCGCACAAGCCCGGCACCTACGAGCGTTGGGCGGCCAGTGTGCCGCCCGGGTTCCGCTTTTCGGTCAAGATCCCGCGCACGATCTCCCACGATTCGGCGTTGGTCGGCGTAGGGCCGTTGCTTGACCGCTTCCTCGATGACTCCAGCGCGCTCGGCACCAAGCTGGGCGGCCTGCTGCTGCAGTTGCCGCCCTCATTGGCGTTGGATACCCGCCGCGCCTCGAGCTTCTTCCGCGCGCTGCGCAGGCGCAGCGGGGTGCCGCTGGCGTGCGAGCCGCGCCATGCCAGCTGGTTCACCGACACGGCCGACGCGTTGCTGCTGCGTCACGGCGTCTCGCGGCTGGGGGCCGATCCAGCGCGCGTGCCGGCGGCGGCCCAACCGGGCGGTGCACCGACGTGGCGCTACTGGCGCTGGCACGGCGCACCGCGGATGTACTACAGCGACTACGACGACGCGGCATTGGACGCGCTGGCCGCGCAGGTGCGCCATGCACGTGGACCCCGCTGGGTCATCTTCGACAACACCGCGCACGGCTTTGCCGTGGTCAACGCGGCGCGCCTGCAGGAGCGGTTGCATGCCTGAAGGTCCTTCCATCGTCATCCTGCGCGAGGCGGCGGCGAAGTTCCGTGGCAAGACCGTGCGCCGGGCGCTGGGCAACAGCTCCCTGGATCTCACCCGCATGGAGGGGCGGCGCGTGATCGCGCTGCGCAGCTGGGGCAAACACTTCCTGATCGAGTTCAGCGGCTTCAGCCTGCGCGTGCACATGCTGATGTTCGGCAGCTACCGCATCGACGAACGCAAGCCATCGCCCCCGCGCGTTTCGCTGCAGTTCGACAACGGCGAGCTGAACATCTACGCCTCATCGCTGAAGTACATCGAAGGCAAGCTGGACGAAACCTACGATTGGCGCACCGACGTGATGAACGACGCGTGGGACCCCCGCCTGGCCCGGCGCCGTCTGAAGCAGCAGCCGGACACCCTTATCTGCGATGCACTGCTGGACCAGGAGCTGTTTGCCGGCGTCGGCAACATCATCAAGAACGAAGTGCTGTTCCGCCAGCGGGTGCACCCGGAAAGCACGGTGGGAGCGTTGCCGCCGCGGGTACTCGGCCGGGTCATTGCCGACGCCCGCGCCTACAGCTTCCTGTTCCTGGAATGGAAGCGCGCCTTCGAGCTCAAGAAGCATTGGCAGATCCATACCAAGCGGACCTGCCCGACCTGCGGCGGCCCGGTTTCCAAGACCTACCCCGGCAAGAGCCGGCGGCGCACCTTCTTCTGTCCCAATTGCCAGATCCGGTACTGAGTGAAGGGCGGAAACCACCCGTCCTGTAGGATGGGTGCGTCCCACGCCGTTTCGCGCGTCCTGCGCGGCCCCTTGCGGTCGCCCGCTTCGCTCCCCTTTCGAGCCGTCCGCCACCGGGGTGGGCCGGCTCTCCGTGTTTCATGGAGCGCACATGCCGGGCTATACCACCCGCATTCTCACGGTTGCCGTCAACGGCCACGAGTTCCGTATTCGTGCCCTGAGCGACCTGCAGCAGTTCGCCGATCCCACCGGCCGCGCCGAACGCGCCGGCATCCATTCCTCGCTGTGGAGCCTGTTCGGCCAGGTCTGGCCCGCCGGCCGGGTGCTGGCCGAGACCATGAGCCAGTACGACGTGGCCGGCAAACGCATCCTGGAACTGGGTTGCGGGCTGGGCCTGTCCAGCCTGGTGCTGGCGCATCGTGGTGCCAACGTGGTGGCCAGTGACCACCATCCGCTGGCCGAATCGTTCCTGGCCTACAACGCCGGGCTCAACGACCTGCCGGCCGTGCATTACCGCGACCTGCCCTGGGAAATGCCAGATACGTCACTGGGTCGGTTCGACCTGATCATCGGCAGCGATGTGCTGTACGAGCGGGGCCACGGCGTACAGATCGCCGCGGTGATGGAGCGCCACGCCAAGCCTACGGCCGAACTGCTGCTGACCGATCCCGGTCGCGGCAACCTCGGCGGCTTCTCGCGCGCCATGGCCCTGCAGGGGTATGAAGCGAGCGAAGAGGGCGGCTTCGGCGAGGATGAAAGCAGTTCGCCAGGGCGCGGACGCCTCCTGCGTTACGCCCGTACCGCGTGACGACACGCATGGCGTGCCCCTACACCCGGACGTAGTGACACGCCACGCGTGTCCCACGGAATGCGTGAGCCAGGCACGGCGTCCCCACGACGACATCGCCTGCAGGTCTGCTGTCGTAGGCTTCCACCCCATGACCAACCCACCGCCCGCCACACCCACCCGCTCCATGATCGTCGCTGGTCTGTCCACCGTGGTGGAGTGGTACGACTTCACCCTGTACCTCTACCTGGCCACGGTGCTGTCGCGGGTGTTCTTCGGCGGGGGCGACAACGCCTTGCTGGCCACCCTGGCCGGCTTCGCGGTGAGCTACCTGATGCGGCCCCTCGGCGCGCTCTGCTTCGGCCACTTCGGTGACCGCTTCGGCCGCCGCTACATGCTGCTGGCCTCCATGGCCCTGATGACGCTGGCGATGCTGGCCACCGCGCTGCTGCCGACCTTCGACAGCATCGGCGCCACCGCCGGCGTGCTGTTGCTGCTGCTCCGCTGCGTCATGGCCTTCTCGGTAGGCGGCGAATACACCGGCGTGGTGGCGTACCTGCTGGAAAGCGCCCCCATCCGCCGGCGCGGGCTGGTGACCTCTCTCGCCTCCGCCGCAAGCGAAGTGGGTGCCCTGCTCGCCGTTGCACTCTCGGCACTGACCGTGGCGCTGCTCAGCAGCGCCCAGCTCGATGGCTGGGGCTGGCGCATTCCCTTCTTCATCGGTGCGGCCCTGGCCGGCGCGATCCTCCTCGCGCGCTCGACCATGCACGAATCGCCCGAATTCGAACGCCAGGTGGCTGCCGGCACGGTACCGACCTCGCCGATCCGCGATACCTGGCGCTACCACCGCGGCGCGGTCGCGCGCACCTTCGCCATCTCCGCGCTGGGTTCGATCACCTACTACGTGGGCATCACCTACGTGCCAGCGTTTCTCGGCTCGGCCAGTGACATCGGCGAATCCCAGGCACTGTGGCTGTCCACCATCGCCGCCGTCGCCGTGATCGGCGTGACCCCGCTGGTGGGCGCGTTGTCCGACAAGGTGGGGCGACGCCCGGTGTTGATCGGGTTGGCACTGTTGTCAGCGCTGCTGCCGTTGACGATGTTTGGCGTGATGGCCACCGGCAGCGCGGTGCAGATCGCACTGGCCGCCGTGGTGCTGGCCTGCCTGGCCGGCGGCGTCAGCGCCGTCGCCGCGCCGGCCACCGCCGAACAGTTCCCCGGCGAAGGCCGGCTCAGCGGCCTGGCGCTGGGCGTGACCATGGCCACCGCCTTCTTCGGCGGCGCCACCCCGTTGTTGGCCGAACTGCTGGTACGCCACACCGGCTGGGCGGCAGCGCCCGGGGCGATGATCGCCGCCGTCGCGCTGCTGGTGCTGCCGGTGCTGTGGGGCCTGCGCGAAACGCGACCCTGCTGACGATCAGTATTTCCAGCGCAGGCTCGCCGAAATGAAGCGCGGTTCGCCGTAGTTGTTGTAGTCCAGGTTGGCCCAATAGGTCTTGTCCAGCGCGTTGCGCACGCTCAGGGTGGCGGTCCAGCTGTCGCTGATCTGGTAGTTGGCGTGCAGGTTGACCAGCATGTAGGCCGGCTGGCGCACGGTGCGGGTGCCGCCCAGCGGGTAGGGGATGTTGTAGCCCTCCACTTCGCTCTGCCAGGAGAAGCCGCCGCCCACGGTCAGGCGGTCCAGCACGCCGGGCAGGCGCACGCTGGTGTTGAGCTGCAGGAAATCCTCGGGCAGGTTGGCGTAGATCAGGTCGGTGCTGGCACGGGTCACCTTGACGTGGGTGTAGCCGGCATTGACGGTCCAGCCCGGGCGGATCTCGCCGTTGATGTCCATTTCCCAGCCGCGCGACTTGGTGCCGTTGACGCCGATGTAGGCCGAGGTGCCATCGCTGAGTGAGCCGTCCGGCAGGCTCATGTCGCGCACGGCGTAGTTGTCCTGCTTGGCTTCGAAGATGGCGGCGTTGGCGGTCAGCCGGCCGTCGAACCACTGCGACTTGATGCCGGCTTCCAGGTTGGAGCCTTCCACCGGGGCGAGCAGGTTCTCGTTGCGGTCCTTGTAGTTCTGCGGGTTGAAGATTTCGGTGTAGCTGGCGTACACCGAGAAGTCGGGCACGATGTCGTAGACCAGGCCGACGTAGGGAGTGACCTCGTCGGTGACTTTGTACTGGCCGCTGGTGCCGGTGTAGGTGCCGGCGGCGTTGTAGGCGCGGGTCAGGGTTTCCCAGCGGCTCAGGCGTGCGCCGGCGATCAGCGACAGCGGATCGGCCAGGCGCAGGCGGGTGGAGGCGTACACGCCGCTCTGCCGGGTGCGGGCGATGCGGCGGGCGCCGGTGCGGCTGGCGGTCAGCTCGGGAATGTCGCCGTTCCAGTTGCGGATGTCGGGGATGTTGTAGCGCCAGTTGGCCACCGAGGTAAGGGTCCAGGTGGTGGCTTCGAGGTCGGACCAGCTGCCACCGACGACGACATCGTGTTCGCGGCCGAAGGCGGGGAAGGTGCCGGACAGGAACAGGTCGGCGCCCTTGCGGGTGTCTTCGGCATCGCCGGCACCGGCCAGCAGGTAAGTGCCGGCACCGCTCACGGGATCGGGGTAGCCGCTGCCGTAGACGCGCACGTTCTGGACGTTGCCGCGGGTGTAGGCGGTGTTGAGCTTGAGCAGCCAGTTCTCACCGAAGCGCTGTTCGAGGTTGGCGAAGGCGGTGCTGGTTTCGCGCTGCCAGTAGCTCCACTTGGGGGCCATGTTGGTTTCGCGGGGGAGGTGGGCGAAGGTGCCGTCGCTGTTGAAGAAGGGCACGGTGCCCCAGGTGGAGCCGACCGGGTTGTTGTCCTGGCGCTGGTAGCCGACGGTGACGGTGGTGGAATCGGTCAGGTCGCCTTCCAGCACGGCCATGCCGGCCATCTTGTCTTCTTTGTAGCGGTCGTAATACAGCTCGCGATCGGTATAGGCGGCAACGACGCGGCTGCGGAAGCGGCCATCGCGGGTGAGCGGGGCGTTGACGTCGGCTTCCATGCGGCGGAAGTCCCAGCTGCCGGCGCTGATGGCGAAGGAGGCGTCGAACTCCTTGCCGGGGCGCTTGCGCAGCAGGTTGACGGTGGCCGAGGGAATGCCGGCGCCGCTGAGCAGGCCGTTGGCGCCGCGGATGACTTCGATGCGGTCGTAGAAGGCGGTGTCGTATTCCTGGTTGGTGGAGCCGCTGTAGGTGGGCAGGCTGTCGACCTGGAAGTCGGTGATGGTGAAGCCGCGCGCGTAGTACAGGGGGCGCTGGGTGTCGTAGAAGGAGACGTTGACGCCGGTGATGTTGCGCATGACGTCGTTGATCGAGAACAGCGATTCGTTCTGGATGCGGTCGAGGGCGAGCACGCTGGTGGACTGCGGGGTTTCCTGCAGGGTGATGGGCAGGCGGGTGGTGCTGGACGGCGCGCGCTGGGAGCCGACGACGTTCACCTGGTCCAGGGTCTTGGCATCGCTGGCGGCATCGGCGGTCTCGGCCTGCGCGAGGGGCGCGGCGAGCGACAGCACGGAAAGCAGGGCCAGGCCGAGCGGGGCGCGGCGGACGGAAGCAGAGCGGGAACGGAAGGACATACGCGGTCTCAGCGGGGGCCGTGGGGCACAGTGGGACGCAAATGTAAATCGTTCGCATTCTAATTACAATAATTTAACGAGATGAAAGCGAGGGCGTCTCGTTTCTACGAGTTGGGGCGCGGGGCGGCCGGAACAGGCAAAGGCAAAAAAAAACCGGCCCGCGAGGGCCGGTTGTAGGGACACGCCATGCGTGTCTACGCGGTGCCGGAAAGGCTCACAACGCCTGCAATTCCTCGTTGGCGTTGCGCTTTTCCTTGGCCGGCGCTGCCGGGGTCACCGGCGGCGGCGTCAGCATCACTGCCGGGCTGGTTTCCACCGGAACGTCCAGGTACGGCAGGCGCAGGGTGTCGCTGGTCTGGCGGCGGATCTCGTTGGTCAGGGCCGGGCTGTCGTTGAGCTTGCGCCCGTAGGACGGCACGATCTGGGCCAGGCGGGCTTCCCAGCCGGCGGCCATCTGCTCGGGGAAGGCCTTCTTGAGCAGGTCCAGCATGATCGGCGGGGAGGTCGAGGCACCCGGGGAGGCGCCGAGCAGGGCGGCCAGGGTGTGGTCCTTGTCGGTGACGATTTCGGTGCCGAACTGCAGGACGGCGCCCTTTTCCGGGTCGTGCTTGATGATCTGCACGCGCTGGCCGGCGGTGACCAGTTCCCAGTCTTCGCGCTTGGCGTTGGGGAAGTACTTCACCAGTTCGGCCTGGCGGTCGTCGTCGTTGAGGCGGGCCTGGCCCATCAGGTACTTCACCAGGTCCAGGTTCTCCGCGCCGACGTCGAGCATGCCGGCCACGTTGTTGTGGTTGACCGAGGAGTACAGGTCGAACCAGGAGCCGTGCTTGAGGAACTTGGTGCTGTACAGGGCGAACGGGCCGAACAGGACCACCGGCTTGCCATCGAGCTTGCGCGAATCCAGGTGCGGCACGGACATCGGCGGCGAGCCGGTCTCGGCCATGCCGTAGGCCTTGACGCCGTGGCGGCCGGCGATGGCCGGGGACTTGAAGGCCAGGAACTGGCCGCCGACCGGGAAGCCGGCGTAGTTCTTGGCTTCGGGGATGTTGGAGAGCTGCAGCAGCTTGAGCGCGGCGCCGCCGGCGCCGATGAACACGAAGCGCGACTTGAGGGTGGACTCGGTGCCGGCGTTGAGGTCCTTGACCGTGACGTTCCAGGTCTTGTCGTCGTTCTGGCGCAGGGCGCGGACTTCATGTTCCAGGTGCAGGCTGAAGTTGGGGTTGCGCTGCAGGCCGGCGGTGAGCTGGCGGGTGATCACGCCGAAGTTGACGTCGGTGCCCAGCGGCATCCAGGTGGCGGCGACCTTCTGGTTCGGGTCGCGGCCTTCCATCAGCAGCGGGGCCCAGGCCTTGATCTGCGCCGGGTCTTCGGAGTACTGCATGCCGTAGAACAGCGGGTTCCTGACCAGCGCCTGCTGGCGCTTGTGCAGGTAGGCGATGTTGTCATCGCCCCACACGAAGCTCATGTGCGGGGTGGGGTTGATGAAGTCGGACGGCTGGCTGAGCCGGCCTTCCTTGACCTGGTGCGACCAGAACTGGCGGGAGATCTCGAACTGCTCGGCGATGCCGACCGCGCGCTTGGTCTCGATGCTGCCATCGGGCAGTTCCGGGGTGTAGTTCAGTTCGGCGAAGGCCGAATGCCCGGTGCCGGCGTTGTTCCAGCCATCGGAGCTTTCCAGGGCCACGCCGTCGAGGCGTTCGAACACCTGGATGTTCCAGTCTGGCTGCAGTTCCTGCAGGAAGGTGGCCAGGGTGATGCTCATGATGCCGCCGCCGACCAGCACGACGTCGACCGGCTTGTCGTTGCCCGCGGCCGGAACCGAACGCTGGTGGAGGGGCCAGTACAGGAATACGGCCGCTGCGATCAGCAACAGCACGAGCAGGCCGAGGACGACCTTCGCTAACTTTTTCATGGATATCTCATGTGGGGAGATGAGGGCAGGATGACGGCGCTTCGTGGAAGAAGCGTGAAGAAACAAGCTCTTGGCGCATCCATGGCCCAATTTTAGCCCGAATCGGTACGGATTTGGTGCAACGCAGCATCGCAGGGATCAATCGGACCCCAAGGTGAAATATTCAGCGAGGAAATACCCGCACTGGTAAACAAGCGCCAGCACGGCCAGCCCCTGGTGCACCCGTCGCGAACGGCTTGCGATGCCCACCCCGGCAATCACCAGCATGATCCCGGTATGCACCGGGTACGCCTCGCCGAGCATCTGCCAGCGGCTGTGACCCTTGATCGCCGTGTCGCCCAGGTCCAGCAGGGTCACCAGCGCCAGCATGCCGAAGAACCCCGCGCGCCGTTCAATCAGGTACGTCTCGTAACTGCCGTACTCGCGCAGGTCATCGGGCAGCAGCAGCACGCACAGCATGTACCAGCTCGCGCAATAGCTGATCACGAACAGATACAGCCCGAACGTCCACTGCCGCACCTCCGCCAGCCGGAACTCCCACCACCAGAACGTCACCACCGACACCAGCGTCCACAGCAGCCAGCACAGATGGATGCCGGACCACCCGCCACGCCGGGCCGGGTGCTCGATGATCGACGCCAATCCCTTCACCAGCGTGGTGATGCTCAACCCCAGGATGATGCTCAGCACCACCCGGATATGCAGATAGACCGGATCCGATTCCATCGAATGCCCCGCGCTGGATGCTTGAAGGCCACGGTAGGTGCCGACCGCTGGTCGGCACGTGAAGGCGTACCCGGCAACGGCGGGTACCTACCGTCTGCGGCGCACCAACGTAGCCGACGCCGCCAGCACGGCCCTGGTCAGCAGCGCCATCGTCTGCACGTCGCCCTTCCAGTGCTGCCAGTACAGCGGCACGTCTTCCCACGCGCGCGGCTTCATCAGCACCAGCCGCCCCGCGTCCAGGTGGCGCTTGACCAGCGGCAGCGGGTTCATCGTCCAGCCCAGCCCGCCCACGTTGGCCTGCACGAACGCCCGCGTTGACGGAATCCACCAGGTCGGCGCCGTCATCGGCAGGTCGTCGCCCGCCAGCCGCCGCGCGAACCGTGCCTGCATGTCGTCCTTGCGGTTGAACACCAGCACCGGCGCCTGGGCCAGCGACTGCGCGTTGACCCCCTTGGCAAAGTAGCGGTCGTGGAAGGCCTGCGTGCACGTGGCCGCATAGCGGATGCTGCCCAGCGCGTGGATCTGGCAACCCTGCACCGGCTCGTCCAGCGTGGTCACCGCGCCCAGCACCGCGCCCTGGCGCAGCAGCGCCACCGTGTGGTCCTGGTCCTCCGAGCGCAGGTCCAGCGTCGTCCCGGTCTGCCGCGCGAAATTCAGCGCCGCCTCCGGGAACCAGGTTTCCAGGCTGTCGTGGTTCACCGCCACCGGGATGCTGGCGTGCGGCAGGTCCTCATCGGCAATACCCATCCGGTGCAGCGCATCGTGCTCCAGCAGCGCCGTCTGCTCGGCCAGCTGCACCAGCACCTGGCCTTCCGGCGTGGCCACCGCCGGCGAAGAGCGCTTGACCAGCAGCCGCCCGACCCGGTCTTCCAGCGCTTTTACCCGCTGCGACACCGCCGAGGCGGTGACATTGAGCGACTGCGCCGCGCGGTCGAAACTGCCTTCGCGGATCACCGCCGCCAAGGCGCGGAGCTGGGCATGGTCGATGCGCATTGTCTTAAGTTCCGCTAAAGATGGTTAAGTAAGTTTAGCTCTACTTTTCCATGTTGCGGCGCGACAATACGCGCCATCACGGTGCTGTACGCCCTGGCGAGGCACCGCCCCCCAGCAACACAGGTGGTATCCCATGTTCTCCTTCATTTCCGGCGGCCCCGGTCTGGCCGCGTGGCTCAGTGGTGCCGCAGCCGGCATCGGCCTGTTCGCCGTGGTCGGGGCCCAGAGCGCCTTCATCCTGCGCCAGGGCATCCTGCGCAAGCACATCGTGCCGGTCGTGGCGACCTGCGCGGCGATCGATGCGATCTTCATCTTCGCCAGCGTGGCCGGCCTGCGCACCCTGACCCAGGCATTGCCCTGGCTGACCACCGTGGTGCTGTGGGGCGGCGTGGCGTTCCTCAGCTGGTACGCCTGGCAGTCGGCCCGGCGCGCGCTGGCCGGTGGCGGCGGCATGCAGGTCGATGACGGCGACACCACCTCGCGCCGCGCCGTGCTGACCGCTGCGGTCGGTTTCTCGCTGATCAACCCGCACTTCTGGCTGGACATGATGGTGATCGGCTCCATTGCCGAAAACTTCGGCAATGCCCGCATGGCGTTCGCCGCCGGCGTGGTCACCGCCAGCTGCCTGTGGCTGACCGCCCAGGGCCTCGGTGCCCGCCTGCTGGCCCCGTTGTTCACCAAACCCCGTACCTGGCGGATCCTCGACGGCACCATCGCCGTGATCCTGTCCATCCTGGCCCTGAGCCTGGCGTTCCGCGGCGTGCATTGATCTCTCTCTCTCTCTCCGTCAATGCACGTCCAAATGGCACCGTTCGCGGTGCCATTTTTCTTTCCTGTCCCGAAAACGCCCGGGAGTGTCGCCACTGGCTTGCCCGACGCCGAACTGACTAGAATCGCCCATCACGGACAAGGTGTCTGGTTGGAGGGGGAAGGATGAAGTACTCGAAATGGGCGGCCCTTGCCGTCTTGGCCCTGCTGTGCGGGGCGGTGGGGCAGGTGGCTGCGGCGGAGCTGGAGCTTGAGCGTTATCTCAAGCGAGACACGTTCACCGACATCAAGCTGTCCCCGGGCGGGGACTACTACGCCGCCACCGTGCCGATGGAAGACCGAACCGCACTGGCCATCCTCAGCCGCGCCACCGGCAAGGTCACCGGTTCGTTCGTGCCGCCGCGCAACAACCACGCCACCAGTTTCTACTGGGTCAACAACGAGCGCGTGCTGATCGGCCTGGCCGAAAAGTTCGGCAGCCTCGACCAGCCGCAGCTCACCGGTGAGCTGTACGCCATGAACGCCAATGGCGGCCGCGGCGAACTGCTGGTCGGCTATCGAGTCGAAGGCAACGGTCCGGGCACCCGCATCCAACCGAAGAAGGTCGAAGCGGTCGCCGCCTTCCTGATCGACTCGATGCCGCAGGACGAGCGCAACGTGCTGGTCACGGTGTGGCCGTTCAGCGACGATCCGTTCACCCGTGTCGATCGCATGGATATCGCCAGCGGCCGCCGCGTCACGGTGGCCCGCTCGCCGGTACGCCGCGCCGATTTCACCAGCGACCCGAGCGGGCAGATCCGCTTCGCCCACGGTGCCGGTATCGACAACGTCAACAAACTCTATTACCGCGATGCCATCGGCGACACCTGGAAGCTGGTGAACGATGAGGCCGATACCGGCCGCATCGAAACCGCGCTCGGTTTCTCCGAAGACGGCAAGACCGCCTACCTGCAGGTGCAGCAGGCCAACGGCCCCGATGCCATCGTCACCTGGGACCCGGTCACCGGCACCCGCAACCCGTTGCTGCGCGACGCGGTAGTGGACCCGGACCGGCTGATCTACCGCCCCGGCACCCGTGTTCCGGTCGGCGCGCTCTACCTGGGCGACAAGCCGCGCACCCGCTTCTTCGACGAAACCTCGGCCGACGCGCGCCTGTACCGCAGCCTGGAAGCCGCGTTCGGCGGTGATGCGGTGTTCATCGCCTCCAGCACGCGCGATGGCCGCAGTGTGCTGGTGGAAACCTGGTCGGGAAGCAATCCAGGTGACTTCTACATCTTCGACACGGTCGCCAAGAAGGCCGACCACCTGATCAGCCGCGGCGCCTGGATCGACCCGGACACCGCCGCCAAGGTGCAGCCGTATGCCTTCAAGGCGCGCGACGGCATGGAGCTGCACGGCTACCTCACCCTGCCGGCCGCGTCGGCAGGGGCGAAGCCGCCGATGGTGGTGATGCCGCATGGCGGCCCGTTCGGCGTGTTCGACGACGGCAGCTACGATTCCGAAGCGCAGATGCTGGCCGCGGCAGGCTACGCCGTGCTGCAGGTCAACTTCCGTGGTTCGGGCAACTTCGGCCGTGCGTACCGGCACGCCGGCGCCAAACAGTGGGGCGCCGCCATGCAGGACGACGTCACCGATGCGACCCGCTGGGCGATCAGCCAGGGCCACGCCGACCCCGCCCGGGTCTGCATCTATGGCGCCAGCTACGGCGCTTACGCGGCGATGATGGGCGCGGCCCGCGAGCCGGGCATGTACCGCTGCGCCGCCGGCTACGTCGGCGTGTACGACCTGCCGATGATGCACACCACCGGCGATGTCCAGCGCAGCGGTTCGGGCAGCACCTACCTGAAGGAATGGCTGGGCAGCCCCAACGACGTGGCCGCGGTTTCGCCGGTCAACCTTGCCGACCGCATCAAGGTGCCGGTGTTCCTGGCCGCTGGCGGCGAAGACGAGCGCGCCCCGATCCAGCACACCAAGCGCATGGAGGCGGCGCTGCAGAAGGCCGGCGTGCCGGTGGAATCGCTGTACTACTCCACCGAAGGCCATGGCTTCTACACCGACCCGCATCGCCGCGAGTATTACGGCAAGCTGCTGGCGTTCCTGTCCCGCAGCCTGGGTGGCAAGACCGCGGGCGCGGCAGGCGCCGCCTCGCCCTGAGCGCAACCACGATGACGCACGAACGGCACCTGCGGGTGCCGTTCGTGTTTCTGGCCGTGGGCGGATGGCGCCGCGCGCGCGGTTCTGTCTAGAATCGGCGACCCGGACAGGGGGTCCGGACCAAGGGGGAAGGATGCGCAAGACACTGATGGCCGCGCTGCTGGGCGCCGGCTGTGCGTTGCTGTCGGCGACGGCCGGCGCGGTCGACCTGGAGCGCTACCTGCGCGACGATGCGTTCACCAACATCAAAATTTCGCCGGACGGCACCTATGTTGCCGCCAGCGTTCCGCTCCAGGACGCGACCGCCATCGCGATCCTGCGCACGTCCGACATGGCGATGGTCGGCTCGTTCCGTCCGCCGCGCGACAACCACGCCGGCAGCTTCGACTGGGTCAGCAACGAGCGCCTGGTGATCGGACTGGCGCAGAAGTGGGGCCGCCTGGACAAACCCCGCCCGACCGGCGAGCTGTACGGCATCAACGCCGATGGCAGGAGCGGCGAGCTGCTGGTCGGCTATCGGGTTGGTGGGCTCAACGACAGCCAGGTATCGGCCTTCCTGACCGACGAGCTCGCCGACGACGAGCGCAACGTGCTGATTGCCGTGTGGCCGTTCGCCGAGAATCCCTACACCCGCATCGAACGCATGGATGCGGTCACCGGGCGGCGGATCATCGTGGCGCGCTCGCCCGTGCAGGGCGCGCACTTCACCACAGACAACACCGGCGAAGTGCGGTTTGCACTGGGTTCGGGCTCGGACAACGTGCAGAAGCTGTACTACCGCGTGCAGCGCGGCGAGGACTGGGTGCTGCTCAACGACGAAGCGGTAAGCCGGCGCGTTGAGAAGCCGTTGGGCTTCTCCGCCGACGGCAGCCTGGCCTACCTGTGGATCGAGCAGGCCGAGGGCCCCGATGCCATCGTCAGCTGGAACCCGCAGACCAACGAGCGCCACACCCTGTTGCGTGACGAGGTGGTGGACCCGGGCCTGGTGATCTACCAGCCGGGTACCCGCATTCCGGTGGGCGCGCTGTACTACGGGGACGTGCCGAAGGCGCGCTTCTTCGACGACACCTCCAGCACCGCGAGGTTGTACCGCAGCCTGCAGGCCGCACTGCGCAGCCCGGTGTACATCACCTCCAGCACCCGTGATGGGCGCATCGTGCTGGCGCAGACCTGGTCGGGCAGCAACCCGGGCGACTTCTACCGCTACGACACGGTGGAGAAGAAGGCCAGGCTGCTGGCCAGCCGCAGCAGCTGGATCGACCCGTCACAGAGCGCACAGGTGCGCCCGGTGGCACTGAAGGCGCGCGATGGCCTGCCGCTGCACGGCTTCCTGACGGTGCCCAATGGCAAGGAGGCGCGCCTGCTGCCGATGGTGGTGGTACCACACGGCGGCCCGATCGGCGTGTTCGACGACGGCAGCTATGAGCATGAGACCCAGCTGCTCGCGGCGGCCGGGTATGCGGTGCTGCAGATCAACTTCCGCGGCTCGTCCAACTACGGGCGCGCGCACACCGCAGCGGCCAGGCACCAGTGGGGCCTGCGCATGCAGGACGACGTGACCGATGCCACGCGCTGGGCGATCGAGCAGGGCATTGCCGATGGGAAGCGCATCTGCATTTACGGCGCCAGCTACGGGGCCTATGCCGCGTTGATGGGCACCGTGCGCGAGCCGGGGCTGTACCAGTGCGCGGCCGGGTACGTGGGCATCTACGATCTGCCGCTGATGTTCGAGCGCGGCGACATCCAGAGCGATCGCTCCGGGATGAACTACCTGCGCGACTGGCTCGGCGCACCGGAAGCATTGGCGGAGCGTTCGCCGGTGAACCTGGCCGCGCAGGTGAAAGTGCCGGTGTTCCTGGCCGCCGGTGGCGAAGACAAGCGCGCCCCGATCCAGCACACGAAGAAAATGGAAGCCGCGTTGCGCCGCGCCGGCACGCCGGTTGAAAGCCTGTACTACAAGAGCGAAGGCCACGGCTTCTACACCCAGGAACACCAGCGCGAGTACTACACCCGCCTGCTGGCCTTCCTGTCGCGCAGCCTCGGCGGCCAGACCGCTTCAGCGTCGACCGCAGCGCAACCATGACGAAGGCGGGGCGGCGTTGCCGCCCCGCCATCCGCAGGCCGGATCAGAACGCCATGCGTACCTGCATCTGCGCCTGCACATCGCGAACGCCCATCAGCCGTTCCGCCATCACCGCACCGCCAAGGTCGGCGCGCAGGTAGCGATAATCGGCGCCCAGCATCACCCGGTAATCCAGTCCGGACGGCGCCAACCCTGGAACGGTGAACGCGTGATCGCCTGCACCGTGGAGCGTGGCGGTGCGCGCGTCGGCGCGATACGCCACCGACCGGAATGCGGATGCATCACCGCGCAGGGTCCACCCATGGCCGAGGCGCCCACTGAAGGCGGTGCCCAGCTCCAGCTGCACACCACTGCGCGTTCCTGCGCCAACCGACAATCCCAATGCGCCGGCCCCATACTCATGGAAGGCACCCTCGCGGGCGTGATACGCCGTTGCCCCCAGCCGCGGCTGCCAGCGCAGCCCGCCGCCGGCCAGTTCCATGCCCAGCGTGCTGCCCACGCGGGTACGCGACAGCGTGCGCTGGCTGTGCGCGCTCATGCGCGTGCTGCCCCAATGCAACTGGCGCTGGCCATCGGTCTGGTGCCATTCGTTGCCCAGCGTGTGCTGCAGGGTGAACGCGCCCAGCGCCTGGGCCATGCCCACCCCGGCAAATCGCGATTGCGAACGCGTCTGGCCGCCATCGGTGGAGAAATCCGAGCCCAGCAGGCCGGTGCCCAGCAGCAGCTGCCGACCACCCCCCAGCGCCATCGCGACCTGCACGCCGGTGCCGGTACCCTGCACGCCCGACGCCGTGGCCGTGCCCGGTCCGAACGCGATCATGTGGGTGCCGTTGCCGGGCCTGGCGCGGGCCAGGCTCGACCAGAACGCGTCGCCGTTGGCGGCCAGGCGCATGCTGGCGGCCGCCAGGCCGTTGCCGGACAGCTGCTGCAGAGCGTGGTTGAACTCAGCGGCGTCAGCCACTTCCAGGCTGTGGTACAGCGCATTGTTGGCGTAGCCCGCCTCCAGCGCTGCGGCGACGCTCTGGGTGTCGGCATCGGCGATATCGCGGTAGTCGTTGCGGGCCATCACCACGTCGACATTGCCGGCCGCGTCGCGCTCGGCCTGCGCCTGCCACACCACCGTGGCGCTGGCGATGTTGTCATCACCGCCGTCGGCGCCGACGAAGACGTCCTCCAGGCGGATCTGCGAATCGTCGGTGCCGCGGGTGAACCCGGTATCGACACGGACGTCGACCAGCTCACCGCCCTCATGCAGCACCATCTGCCCGGCGCTGCCATCGGCATGGGTGCCCACCGTGTAGCCCGACACGCCGCGCGGTGCCTGCCAGCCCAGGTCGGGGGCGGGGCGATCGGCATCCTGTGTCGGCTGGTCGGCGTGCACGCCGCTGCCATTGCCATACACATTGACCTGGCCGTTGTTGATCAGGCGGCCGCCGCCACTGGCGCCCATCTGGAACGCGTGCGAGTTGTCGGCATGGATGTTGATCACCCCGCCGCGGCGGTTGTTGAGCGTGGCCGAGCCGTCGGACTGCATGGCCACCATGTTCTGGCCGTTGTTGCCGCCGGCCACGCCGAGGTTGATCACCCCGTCGTTGATCAGCGTGGCGCCGCGCGCACCGGCCATCGCCACCGCACCGTCACCGGTCACGGTCAGCGTGCCCTGGTTGATCAGCGTCGCCTGCGCGCCTTCGGCATGCATCGCCGATTGACGCTGGGCGTGGCTGATGATCTGCGCGCCGGCGCGGTTGATGCCGGCACTGGCATGGCTGTCGGCCATCAGGCTGAGCACGCGCGCGTTGCCCTGCAGGGTGATCAGGCCATGGTTGTCGAAGGCTTCGATGATGTCGCGCTCGTTGCCGACGCGCGCGGTAACCGCATGCACCAGCGAACCTTGGTTGAGCGTGCCGCCGGCGTGGACGGTGCCGTGGTTCTCGAACTCGGCCATACCGGTCAGCGCAAAGCCGCCGCCCTGGACGCCGAGCGTGGCGTTGCGGCGGCGTTCGCCGTTGTCGAATTCGCTCTCGCCGCCCATGCTGACCACGGTGTCGCGCAGCTGCATGTCGCCGAGGTTCTCGATGTCGGACTCGCCATCCAGCTGGATCGTCGTACCCTGCGCCTGCAGGCTGCCGTGGTTCTCCAGGCTGCCATCGCGGCGCAGCTGCAGCTGGCCGTGCAGTTCGAGGGTGCCATGGTTGTCCAGGTCACCATCGTTCTCCACCACCAGGCTGGCGGCCTGGCCGATGCGCAGGGTGCCGGTGTTGCGCAGGTGGCCGTCATTGCGCACGCTGAGGGTGCCCGCGTTGATGCGCAGGCTGCCTTCGTTGCGGGCCGCTCCGGTGACGCGGGTTTCCACGTTGCGGTCCCAGCTGATCTCGCTGCCCGGTCCGGCCAGGAACTGGTTGCCGCCGTACTGGCCGCCTTCCGAGCCCGGCGGGACACCACCTCCATCACCGCCGCCGTCACTGCCACCACCGCCGCCTCCACCACCTGCCGCCGCTGCGGCGGCACCTGCCAGCGCGACGCCGCCAATCAGCCACGGGGTGGTGCTGGATGATGCTTCGTCCTGCGCCTCACACACGCTGTGGTCAGGATCGATGTCGCAATCGACAGCTTCTGCATCGGCGTTGCCCGCATGTGCGGGCAACGAAAGCGAGGTGCACAATGCCATCGCGATGAGCACGGCGAGCGGGCGGTGGGACGGAGCAGCGTGACGCATTGGGAAAGTTCCATGAACGCAGGGAGCGCCATGGTGGGGAGCGATACAAACCGAGTATCTACAACTTATTCCAATCCCGTCGGACTGTGACCGGATCGAATGGTGTTAGGAAGTGTTTATGTGCATGGCGTGCGGCGGCTTACTTGACCCCGTGCATCATCCGCTTCAGCAATGGCGAGCCGGCCAATGCCACGGCAGCACAGCCCAGGCCGATCCACATCAGCAGCCAGAACAGGTGTTCGTAGCTGGCGGCGGCCGCGGCGATGTTCATGGTTTCGCCTTCTGGCACTTCAATGGCGGCGAGCTTGCCGAACAGCGCGGCGAGGGTTTCGGAGAACGCGGTGGCCAGGAACCAGGTGCCCATCATCAGGCTCACCACGCGCGGCGCGGCCAGCTGGGTGACGGCGGACAGGCCGACAGGCGACAAGCACATCTCGCCGATCTCCAGCACCAGGTAGGCCAGCACCAGCCACCACACGCTGGCCATCTGGCCGGTGCTGCCGACCTGCTGGGCAGCGAGGGCGAGCGGGATGAAGGAAAGCGCGGCAAACACCAGGCCGAGCGAGGATTTGACCGGCTTGGACGGGTCCAGCCGGCGCTTGTCGAGCCACGCCCACAGCACGGCGAACAGCGGGGCGAGCACGACCAGGAACAGGCCGCCCAGGTAGGTGAGCGAGCCGGCGGTCTGCGGAATCACCAGGCAGTCGCGGACCAGGAGCACCAGCATCAGGGCGACGATGGCGATGAACAGGTTCCGCGGGGCGGTGGAACCCGGGCGGCGTTCGGACAGGCGTGCGGCGACCACGAAACCGAGCGGCGCCAGCAGCAGGGAGGCGATCGACCACGGGATCGGGGTGCCGCCCTGGATCACCAGCGCGGGGACAAGGTCCTTGGTGAGCATGCGGTCGGTGAAGGTGACCCAGGAGCCGTAGGTCTGCTCGTACAGGGTGAAGAACACCAGGGCCATGAAGATCAATGCCATGAGGGCGATCATCTGCTGGCGCTGCACGGGGGTGCAGCGGGTGCCGGTGAACCAGGCGAACCAGAGCAGGACGCCGCCGAGCACGACCACCATGAGCAGCAGGGCGAGGCTGATTTCGCCGCCGATGGCGAAGGCGCCGTTGGCGGCGGACCACATGAGGGCGGCCACGGGAATGACGCCGAGCACGGCGATGCCGTAGATCAACCATTCGCGGGGGACGCCGGCAATGCGCTGGCGCAGGGCGGCGACGTTGGTGGGTTCGGCGTGGCCCTGCAGGTACTTCTGGCCCCAAAGGAACATGGCCAGGCCGATGACCATGCCGATGCCTGCGGCGCCGAAGCCGTATTTCCAGCCGTAGGCTTCGCCGAGGAAGCCGCAGACGAGGGAGGCGAACAGGGCGCCGAGGTTGATGCCGGCGTAGAACAGGGAGAAGCCGGAATCGCGGCGGGGGTCGCCTTCGGGGTAGAGCTTGCCGACGATGGTGGAGATGTTGGGCTTGAGGAAGCCGACGCCCATGATGATGAGGGCAAGGGAGAGGTAGGTGATGCCGAGGGCGGCATCGTCGCGCACGATCTGGCCGTCGATGCGGGTGGCGGCGTGGCCTTCGAAGGCCATGCCGAGGTGGCCGAGGACGAGCAGGATGCCGCCGAACACGACGGCTTTGCGCATGCCCAGCCAGCGGTCGGCGAGCAGGCCGCCGAACACGGGAATGCAGTAGACCAGGCCACCGTAGGCGCCGAGCAGGTCAAGGCCGGCCTTGTCGCCGAACAGGTGGTACTTGGTGAGGTACAGCAGCAGCAGCGCCTTCATGCCATAGAACGAGAAGCGCTCCCACATCTCGGTGAAGAAGCAGACGTAAACGCCTTTGGGGTGGCCAAGGAAGTCGTCGGAAGCGGAAAGGGCGGTGGCGGTCATTAGGCGATAAGCGACAAAACAGGTCGCGATTATCACGCTTTCGGCGTCTTCACCGTTATCGGCTGGGGCGCGGGGCGCCCCGCGCCCTCAAGGTCTACGGGCGGCGGCAGGAAACAGCAACGTCAATTGCAGGCGCCGAGGCGCGTAGTGCCACGCCATGCGTGGCTGCTCTTCGCGATCTACCGCGCAGCCACCCATGGGGTGGCTCTACAGGTACCGCAACCAGACAAGATCTTTGCGGCGTGCCTTCAGGCGCGCGAACCCGCGCGTCGGCCAATACAGGGCCAGCGCCAGCGCGGCGGTGATCAGCCACAGCATCCACACATGATCCACGGCGAAATAGGCGCCGTGGGTCTGGCCCCAGCGCGCTTCTGCGGCGACGTAGAGGAGCTTCAGCACATACAGGTGCAGCAGGTAGAAGAACATCGGGGCGGCGCCGATGCTGGCCAGCGGGGCGAGTGCGCGGGCGATCCGGTGGTTTTCGTAGAGGCGCAGCAGCAGCAGGCCGATGCCGAGGGTGAGCAGCAGGAACAGCAGGGACGGCGGGTACTTGGTGACGTTGAAGAGGCTCATCAGGGTCTGCCCGGCGCTGGCCATGGCCTGCCAGGGGGCGTCGCCGTAGACGTTGGCGGCGCGCAGCAGGGCGAAGCCGAGCAGGGCGCCGCCGCCGGCCCAGAGCAGGCGGCGTTGGCGCAGGGCGGGGTCACCGGTTCGGGCGAACCAGGGGCCGAGGGTGTAGCCCAAGGCGATGACGGCGATCCAGGGCAGCACGGGGTAGGAGGTTCGCAGGCGCAGGGCATCGCCGGCGGCGATCCAGTCGCGCTGGTGCAGGATCTTCCAGAGCACGGCGAGCGGGCCGTCGCCGCTGACGTGGATGCCGTCGAGCAGGTTGTGGCCGGCGATCACCACCAGGGCCAGGGCGGCGAGGGCGGGGCGGGGCAGCCAGAGCAGGCCGGCCAGGGCGACCATGCTGATCCCGATCGCCCAGATCACCTGCAGGTAGATCACGCTCGGCGGGAACTGCAGGGTCCAGGCGAAGTTCACCACCAGCAGTTCCAGCAGGATCAGGAACAGGCCGCGCTTGAGCAGGAAGGCGGAGGCGGCGCGGCGGGGGGCGGCCTGGCTGCTGCCGTACAGCCAGGCGGACAGGCCGGTGAGCAGCACGAACACGGGGGCGCACAGGTGGGCGAGCAGGCGGCTGAGGAACAGGGCGGGCTCGACCTGGTCCACGACCATGGGGTCGGGTACCTGCTGGTGCAGGTAGAAGGTTTCGCGCACGTGGTCCAGCAGCATCAGCACGATCACGGTGCCGCGCAGCTGGTCGATGGAGGTCAGGCGGGGGGAGGCGGGGGCCACGGGTGCGCCGGTGGTGGCGTGACAGGATATAACATTACAAATCAGGGTGCGCGCCATTTGCCGGGGTTTACCGATTGCGGCGGCCGGCGCTACCCGCCTTGCGTTACCAAGGCATGAAGGCTAGGTTTGACAGGATTTTTTGCCAGCAGGGGCTTCCATGAACAACGACGACGCTGCGCCCAGACAGCTCACATTCCGCGCGGTGGTGCTTGCCATCGTGCTGGCGGTGATCCTGTCGGCGGCCAACGCCTACCTGGGTCTGTTCGCAGGCCTGACCATCGCCACGGCCATTCCGGCGGCGGTGATCTCCATGGGGGTGCTGCGCCTGCTGGGCGGCGGCACGATCCTGGAAAACAACATCGTGCAGACTGGCGCTTCGGCCGGTTCGTCGATCGCCGCCGGTGTGATCTTCACGATCCCGGCGCTGGTGATCATGGGCTACTGGCCGGACTTCAAGTACTGGTGGGTGCTGGGCATCGCCGGCCTGGGTGGCCTGCTGGGCGTGCTGTTCTCGGTGCCGCTGCGCCGTTCGATGATCGTCGAAGACCCGCTTCCGTTCCCGGAAGGCAAGGCCGCGGCCGAAGTGCTCAAGGCCGGTGAGAACCCGGGCCCGGGCTTGAAGATCCTCGGTCTGTCGGCGGTGATCGGTGCGGTGGTGAAGCTGGCCGCGGAAAGCGGCATGCGCCTGATTCCCGATGCCTGGGCGACCTCGGCCTACGTCGGCAGCTCCAAGATCACCGCGTTCATCGGCACCAACCTGTCGCCGGCGCTGCTGGGCGTGGGCTACATCGTCGGCCTCAACGTCGGCATCGTGGTGGTGTCCGGCTCGATCCTGACCTGGCACATCGCCATCCCGCTGTACCAGGCGTTCTTCATGAACACTGATCCGGCCCTGGCCGCGTCGATCGCCACCGCCTCGTCCACCGAGGCGGCGTTCGCCATCTGGGGCGCGAAGATGCGCTACCTGGGCGTGGGCGCGATGCTGATCGGCGGCGTGTGGACCCTGATCTCGCTGCGCAAGTCGCTGCTCAACGGCGTCAAGAGCGGCTTTGCCGCCGCGCGCAAGAGCGGCGGCCCGGCGCTGGCGCACACCGAACGCGACCTGCCGATGAAGTGGATGCTGGTGGCGCTGGTGGCCTTCACCCTGCCGCTGCTGGCGCTGTACCAGGCCATCGTGGGCCAGTGGCATGTGTCGATCCCGATGACCCTCATCATGATCGTCGCCGGCTTCCTGTTCGTCTCGGTCTCGGCCTACCTGGCCGGCCTGATCGGTTCGTCCAACAACCCGGTTTCGGGCATCACCATCTCCACCATCCTGTTCGCCTCGGCGGTGCTGGTGCTGCTGCTGGGCAAGGATGGATTGACGCCGGTGGGCGTCGGTGGCGCGCCGCTGGGTGCGGTGGCCGCGATCATGATCGGTGCGGTGGTGTGCTGCGCCGCTGCCGTCGGCGGCGACAACCTGCAGGACCTCAAGGCCGGCTACATCGTGGGTGCAACGCCGTGGAAGCAGCAGCTGATGCTGGGCATCGGTGCGTTCTCGTGTGCGCTGATCATGGCACCGGTGCTGAACCTGCTGGCTACCGCGTACGGCATCGGCGTCAAGTCGGAGCTGCACCCGAACGCGCTGGCCGCACCGCAGGCCAACCTGATGGCGTCGGTGGCCAAGGGCCTGTTCGGTGGCGAACTGCCGTGGACCTTCATCGGCATTGGTGCCGTGGTCGGTGCGGCGATCATCGCCTTCGACAGCTGGCTGAAGTCGCGCAACGCCCGCTTCCGCGTGCCTGTGCTGGCCGCTGCGATTGGTATCTACCTGCCGCTGGAACTGATGGTGCCGATCTTCCTGGGCGGCCTGATCTCCTACCTGGTCGAGCGTTTCCACAAGGTGCGCGCCGACGATGAAGAAGGCCGCGACCGCGTGCACAAGCCGGGCGTGCTGTTCGCTGCCGGCCTGATCACCGGTGAAGCACTGATGGGCATCGCCATCGCCGTGCCGATCGTGGTCAGCAGCCGTGCCGACGTGCTGGCCGTGCCGTTCCACCTGCCGGCCGCGCAGTGGATCGGTCTGGCGGTGCTGTTCGTGGTGGGCTGGCTGATCTACCGCACGGGCAAGAAAGCCACCGCAGTCTGATCGAGAGCCAATGTGAACCCGACAAACCCCGCCACGGCGGGGTTTGTTGTTTCCGGGGCATGACGTGTGGCCTTTGCGCTGGGAGGCTCCCGCCCCCTACCATCGGCGTTTTGCCGTTCCGCGGAGAACCCGATGAAGCTTCGTTACGCCCTGTTGCCGCTGTGCCTGCTGACCGCGCTGCCGTCGCTGGCCGCCACGCGTGGCCTGGATGTGCGCGACATGATCGCGCTGGATCGGGTTTCGGCCCCGCTGCTGACCGCCGATGGCGGCAACGTGGTGTTCGCCAAGCGCGTAGTCGGCACCGACAGCAAGGCCAGCACCGGCCTGTTCATCCGCAACCTGCGCACCCGCGATGCGGCCCCGCCCAAGCCGCTCACCCCGGCCGGCTGGAACGTCAATTCGGCCGCGCTGTCGGCCGACGGCCAGACGGTGTACTTCCTCAGCGCCAAGGGCGGCAGCCAGCAGCTGTATTCGATGCCGCTGGCCGGCGGCACCCCGCGCCAGCTGACCGATTTCGCAGTGGACGTGGACAGCTTCCAGGTCTCGCCGCAGGGCGACCGCGTGGCCTTCAGCGCCGGCGTGTTCCAGGACTGCGGTTCGGACCTGGCCTGCACCAGCAAGAAGCTGGACGCGCACAAGGCGCGCAAGAACACCGGTGAAGTGTTCGACAGCCTGTTCGTGCGCCATTGGGACACCTGGAACGACGGCCGCCGCAACACCCTGTTCGTGGCCCCGCTGCCGGCCGCCAAGGCCGCTGCGGTCAAGGGCGCCTCGGCGATCAGCGCGACGCTGGCCGGCGATGCGCCGTCCAAGCCGTTCGGCGGCAATGACGACTTCACCTGGGCGCCGGATGGCAAAAGCGTGGTGGCCAGCATCCGCGTGGCCGGCCGCGAAGAAGCGTGGTCGACCAACTTCGACCTGTACCGCCTGGATGCCGAGGGCAAGCAGGCCCCGGTCAACCTGACCGCGGCCAACCCGGCCTGGGATGCCGGCCCGGTGTTCAGCGCCGACGGCAACACCCTGTACTACCGCGCGATGAAGCGCCCGGGCTTCGAGGCGGACCGTTTCGGCGTGATCGCGCTCGACTTGGCCTCGGGCAAGACCCGCGAAATCGCCCCGGGCTGGGACCGTTCGGCCGGCGAAGTGGTGCTGTCGCAGGACGAAAAGAGTTTCTACACCGCGGCCGATGACCTGGGCGAGCACCGCCTGTTCAACATCGACATCGCCACCGGCAAGGCCACGGTGGTCGCCGAAGGCGGCAGCATCGGCTCGCCGGTGATCGCCGGCAGCACGCTGGCTTACACGAAGAACAGCCTGAAGAGCGGCGACCAGATCGTGGTGGCCCAGGCCGACGGCAGCAGCCCGCGCGAGATCACCCCGAGCGCCGGCCAGATGCTGCCCGACGTGGCCTTCGGCGATTACGAGCAGTTCCAGTTCAAGGGCTGGAACAACGAAACCGTGCACGGTTACGTGGTCAAGCCGTACAACTACCAGGAAGGCAAGACCTACCCGGTAGCGTTCCTGATCCACGGCGGCCCGCAGGGCAGCTTCGGCAATGGCTGGAGCTACCGCTGGAACCCGCAGACCTACGCGGGCCAGGGCTACGCGGTGGTGATGATCGATTTCCACGGTTCCACCGGCTACGGCCAGGCGTTCACCGATGCAATCAGCCAGCACTGGGGCGACCGCCCGCTGGAAGACCTGCAGAAGGGCTGGGCGGCGGCGCAGAAGCAGTATCCGTTCCTCAATGGCGACAAGGCCTGCGCGCTGGGCGCCAGCTACGGCGGCTTCATGGTCAACTGGATCGCCGGTAACTGGAACGAGCCGTGGAAGTGCCTGGTCAACCATGACGGCGTGTTCGACCAGCGCATGATGGGATACGCCACCGAAGAGTTGTGGTTCACGGAATGGGAGCAGGGCGGCACGCCGTTCGCCAAGCCGCAGAACTACGAGAAGTTCAACCCGGTGAACCACGTGGCGGACTGGAAGAAGCCGATCCTGATCATCCACGGCCAGCTCGACTTCCGCATTCCGGTCGAACAGGGCCTGGGCGCCTTCACGGCCGCGCAGCGCCAGGGCATCGAGTCGAAGTTCCTGTACTTCCCGGACGAGAACCACTGGGTGCTCAAGCCGCAGAACAGCGTGCAGTGGCACGACACCGTGAACGGCTGGCTGAAGCAGCACATCGGCGAATGATGTGGAGCGGCCGCCCTACCGGGCGGCTGACCTCCGGGGTGCAATGAAAACACCCGTTCCTGAATTTTCCCGTGTACCGGCAGCCGACTGACAGTCGGCTCTACCCCCGTCGCTACCTGCCATCGAACCTATCGCCCCGTGAAAGCACCCGCTCTGATCCAGAACGACATCGTAGTTTTCGGCCTGATCGCCGCCACCCTGGGTGCCGTGTTCTGGACCGCCTCACGCGAGACGGGGCTGTGGAAGCGCTTCTACACCTTCGTGCCGGCACTGCTGCTGTGCTACATGATTCCCGGCATCTACAACACGGTGGGCCTGATCGACGGGCAGAACACCAGCCTGTACAACCCGATCGCGCGCGACATCCTGCTGCCGGCCGCGCTGGTACTGCTGACGCTGGCGGTGGACATCAAGGGTATCCTGCGGCTGGGCCCGAAGCTGATCGTGATGTACCTGGGCGCGTCCTTCAGCATCATGATCGGTGCGGTAGTGGCCTTCATGCTGATGAAATGGGCGCACCCGGAAACGGTCGCCGGCGATACCTGGGCGGGCATGGCCGCCTTGGCCGGCAGCTGGATCGGCGGCGGCGCCAACATGCTGGCCATGCGCGAGGTCTTCGACGTCAACGCCACCACCTTCGGCCAGTTCGCGGTAGTGGACGTGGGCGTAGGGTACGTATGGATGGCGGTGCTGATCTTCATGGCCGGCCGCGCGGCGAAGATCGACGCGCGCACCGGCGCGGATACATCCGCGATCGATGAACTGAAACTGCGCATCGAAAAATTCCAGGCCGAGCACGAACGCGTGGCGAGCCTGACCGACCTGATGCTGATCGTGGCGGTAGCGTTCGGCACGGTGGGCCTGTCGCACGCCATTGCCGGCCCGGTATCGGCCTGGTTCAAGGGCCACGTGGCCTGGGCTTCGCAGTTCAGCCTCGACGCACCGTTCGTGTGGGTCGTGGTGATCTCCACCACCTGCGGCCTGGCACTGAGCTTTACCCGCGCGCGCAACCTGGAAGGCGCGGGCGCTTCGAAGCTGGGCTCGCTGCTGCTGTACTTCCTGATCGCCTGCATCGGCATGCAGATGGACCTGCTGGCCCTGCTGGAACGCCCCTGGCTGTTCGCACTGGGCCTGATCTGGATCGCCGTGCACATCCTGCTGCTGCTCGCACTGGCCATGGCGCTCAAGGTGCCGTTCTTCTACTTCGCCATCGGCTCGCAATCCAACATCGGCGGGCCGGCTTCTGCGCCCGTGGTTGCGGCTGCGTTCCATCCGTCCCTTGCGCCTGTTGGCGTGCTGCTCGGGACAATGGGGTATGCGACTGGTACGTATCTCGCTTACATCGTTGGCATTACGTTGCGCGCTTTGGCAGGCGGCTGAGTTCTCCTGCGTAGAAGCGCTGGCGTTTTCGTTCTCTGCGCGCGGGGGAGCGGGGTGGAGGGGGTAGCGGGGCACGCGTGAACCCATCCATGGGGCTTATCGCAGCATCCATGCTGCTCAAAGCCCCGCTACCCCCTCCACCCCGCTCCCCCAGACGGTCATGCGTCGACGGACGGGCAGTCAAAGGCAGATGGCGTCAGGTCGATCGAATTGTTTCGCCGTAGAGCCACGCCATGCGTGGCTGAGCGGCAACCAGAATGTGCGGGTTCGCGATGCTTTTGATCTCGTGTCCGGTCGTCGCAGAGAACTGAGGGGGCGAGGGCGGGGGTGCCCTGGCCGGACTTTGAGCAGCATGGATGCTGCGATAAGCCCCATGGATGGGTTCACGCGTGTCCGGCCAGGGCACCCCCGTCCTCGCCCTGCGCGGGAAGAACAGAACAGCCACGCTTTACGCGCGGATACGGAGCCGCCGGAAGCGTTTCTCCGCCGGGGCGCAATGCGTCGCCGTGCCGATCGTTCGTATCGGCAGTCGTCTGACGACCGACCCTACCGCGCTCATTCGCGCGTGCGCTCGTACACTGTTTTACGTGGCGAGTAGGCCGCGTTCGATCAGCCAGGCTTTTGCGTCTTCGGCATCCTGCTCGAACCAGGCGCGCGTGGAGCCGAGGCGATAGGTGTAGCCCCAGGCATCCATGTCGGCCATCAGCTGCGCACTGCCTACGCCCGGCAGCTGACCGGCCAGCACGATCTGCAGGTAACAGGTGGCGTCTTCTTCGGGGACCGAATCGGTCGCGTCGGTGTGCACCAGCGCGCGACGTTCCGGCGGCAGCACGATCAGGTGGCAGGCCTCGTGCAGCATCGAGTGCACCGGCGTGTCGTTACGCACATAGACGTCGCTGGCGATGATGCCCGCCTCGGGCTCGCCCCAGTAACTGCCCGGAATCGGTGCGCCATCGGCCACGTGGTGCAGCTGCAGCGCGTGGCGGGCCAGCAACGCCGCCGCATCCTCGAAGGCGATGTCGCCCACCCGGGTGACCTGCGGTTCTGCTTCGGCGGCGGTGTTCATGGCGTGTGCGTCCTGCGCCCCTTCCCGGTGGGGAAGGGGCCTTTACGATCAGGGCTGCTGCGGGCCTTCCGGCAGCGCCACCGAAATGTCCAGCACGTCGTGCTCGCCGTCCTTGACCAGGTCTACCTTGACCGCGTCCGCGTCGATGTTCACGTACTTCTTGATCACTTCCAGCAGCTCGCGCTGCAGCAGCGGCAGGTAATCCGGGCCGCCACGGTGGCTGCGTTCCTGCGCGATGATGATCTGCAGGCGGTTCTTGGCCGTTTCGGCGGTGGTCTTCTTCGTCTTGAGGAAATCGAACAGGCCCATGCTTACCCTCCGAACAGCTTGCTGAAGAAGCCCTTCTTCTCAACAACGGTGAAGCGCATCGGGCGCTCTTCGCCGAGGATGCGGGCCACCGCATCATCGTATGCCTGGCCTGCCGGCGATTCTGCATCCAGGATCACCGGCTCGCCCTTGTTGGACGCGTTCAGCACATCCCCTGACTCCGGGATCACGCCGATCGCCTTCAGCCCCAGCACCTCTTCCACGTCCGTGATGCTCAGCATCTCGCCCGACTCCACCCGGACCGGGCTGTAACGGGTCAGCAGCAGGAAGGCCGGCACGGCCTGGCCCGATTCGGCCTTGTGCGTCTTCGAATCCAGCAGGCCGATGATGCGGTCCGAGTCGCGTACCGACGACACTTCCGGGTTCACCACCACCACCGCGCGGTCGGCGAAATACATCGCCAGGAACGCACCCTTTTCGATACCCGCCGGCGAATCGCAGATGATGTAATCGAAACCGTCAGCGGCCAGGTCCTTCAGCACCTTGCCCACGCCTTCCTGGGTCAGCGCATCCTTGTCGCGCGTCTGCGATGCCGCCAGCACGTACAGGTTGTCGAAACGCTTGTCCTTGATCAGGGCCTGCTTGAGCGTGGCCTCGCCGTGCACGACATTCACGAAGTCGTACACCACGCGCCGCTCGCAGCCCATGATCAGGTCGAGGTTGCGCAGGCCGACGTCGAAGTCGATCACCGCCACCTTCTTGCCCCTGCGCGCAAGGCCGCAGGCAAGGCTCGCGCTGGAAGTGGTCTTGCCGACGCCGCCCTTGCCGGAGGTGACTACGATGATTTCAGCCAAAGGACTTCTCCTGATGATTCTGTTGGGTTGCCGCGTCAGTCCAGCGCAGCGATCTTGATCTGGTCCTGTTCCAGCCACACCTGCACGGCCTTGCCGCGCAGGTTGTCCGGGACATCGTCCAGTACCTTGTAATGGCCGGCAATGGCGACCAGTTCAGCGTGGAAGTCACGGCAGAAAATGCGCGCCGTGGTGTTGCCCTGGGCACCTGCCAGGGCACGGCCCCGCAGCGTACCGTAAATATGGATGCTGCCATCGGCGATCACTTCGGCGCCCGCGCCGACCGTGGCCATCACCGTCAGGTCGCAGTTCTCCGCGTACAGCTGCTGGCCCGAACGCACGTTGCTGGTCTGCATGCGGCCGGGCTTGGGCGCATTGCCCGCGTCCACCGCCGCGGCAGGGGCCGGTGCGGCGGCACGCGCGCGGCGTGCCGGTTCCGGGGCCGGTGCGGCTGCAGCCGGCGCCGGTGCCGGCTCAGCCTCGGCGCGCTCGTACTGCGCGCGGAACTTGGCCAGCAGCGGCAGCCCCAGCTGCTGCGAGAGCAGGTCGGTTTCGTTGCTGCCGTAGGCCAGCGCCACCGGCAGCACGCCGGCACTGCGCAGGCCATCCAGCAGCGCCTGGGCCGTGGCCACGTCGGGCATCTGGCTCAGGCCACCGAAGTCCAGGATCACCGCAGCGCGGCCGAACAGCTTCGGCGCGCGGGCCACTCGGTCGTGCATTTCGCGGGTGAGGCGTTCCACATCCAGGGTGCGGATGCGCAGGTTGGCGATGCCCACCTGGCCGATCTTCAGTTCACCGGCCTGTTCAAAATCCATGTTCGCCGCCACCTCAGGTCCCCGTCGGTCGATGCGCGCGCAGCGGCTCGCGACGCTGGCCCACCCAGGGCACGTCCGGCAGCGCGTCGCCGTAGGTGTCGTGCACCCACTGGTAACTGCACAGGTCCTTGAGCAGCATGCTGGCCCGCACATCCACGTGCGGCATGTTGTTCTGCCCGACCTCGCGGAAGCCGAAGCTGCCATGGAACAGCAGCGCCGCATCGGCGCCGTGGTCCAGGAACACCTCGCAGGTCAGCTGCGGGTAGCGCAGCTCGGCGTAGCTCTGGGCATCGGCGTAGAACGCCCGGCCCACACCACCGCCACGGCGGCGGCTGGCCACCACGATGCGGTCGATGTAGAAGAATTTGCTGGTCAGGTGCTGCTTGAACCAGGCGAAGTTGCTGCTGTCGTGCTGGCTGTCGCTGCCGAAACCGATCAGGAAGCCGGCCAGGTTGCCGTCGCGCTCGGCGACGCGGAAGTATTCAGCGGTTTCATAGAACAGGCGCAGGCGGGCGGCATCCAGCGGAAGGATGGCCAGGCCGGCGTTGTTGTTCAGGGCCAGGACGGAATCGAGCTCGTGCTCGCGCACGTCGCGGATGACAATCGACATTGTGACTCCGTGGGGTAACGCGGTTGGCCCGTCTAGGGGCCCTGCCGGTGATTATTGCATGGGTGGCCGGGCAGGGCACAGGCCAGCCATGACTTATGTCCGGGTGCAGCGGCGCAGGTTCAGCCTAAGATGCGTCCATGTTGGGATACCTCAGCCAAACCCGAGTACTGCGACTGGCCGGCCTGTTCACCTGGGTCATGCTTGGCTTGCCGCTGGTCTATTCCCAGTACGAAGCGGTCCGCCGCAGCGGCGGCATCGACGTGCCGCCCCTGTTGCTGTTCGTGTCCTACCTGGCCTTCGGCGGCGGCTACCTGTGGCTGACCCGCGGCCTGCGCAACGGCGGCCATTCGGCCTGGTATGACCGCGCCATCCTGGTCCTGTTGACCATTTCCGCCCTGGCCGTGAGCTTCCTGAGCGGCTCGGGCCTGGGCAGCATCCTGATGATGGTGGCCGCCGGGGTCATCCCGTGGATGCTGCCGGCCCGGGTCGGGGTGATCTGGCTGCTGGTCAGCCAGCTGGCGGTCGCCCCGGTCTATTACCTGTTCCTGCCGTTCTCGCTGTTCGAGGCGGTGATGCAATCGCTGCTGTATGGCGGCTTCTCCATGTTCATCTTCGTGACCAGCCTGGTCGCCCGCCAGCAGACCGACGCCCGCGAAGAGCAGCGCCGGCTCAATACCGAGCTGCGCGCCACCCGCGTGCTGCTGGCCGAAAGCGCACGGGTCAACGAGCGCACCCGGATCTCGCGCGAGCTGCATGACCTGCTCGGCCACCACCTCACCGCGCTGAGCCTGAACCTGGAAGTGGCCGGCCACATCACCGAGGGCCAGGCCCAGGAGCATGTGCACCAGGCCCATACCCTGGCCAAGCTGCTGCTCACCGACGTGCGCGAAGCGGTCAGCCAGCTGCGCGACAGCGGCGCCATCGACCTGGCCGCCGCGTTGCGCCCGCTGACCGAGCAGGTGCCCTCGCTGGACATCCACCTGGACATCGAAGAACCGCTGAGCGTGGAAGACCCCGAACAGGCCCACGTCCTGCTGCGCTGCACCCAGGAGATCATCACCAACGCGGTGCGCCATGCCCGCGCCCGCAACCTGTGGATCCAGGTATTCCGCGAGCCGCCGGGGCAGGTGGTGGTGCAGGCGCACGACGATGGCGTGGGCGCCGATGGCATCGTGATCGGCAACGGCTTGCGTGGCATGCGGGAACGCCTGCAACAATGCGGCGGTGAGCTGCAGATTGAAACCCACCGGGGTCAGGGCTTCCGCCTGCGCGCCTCGGTTCCCGGCGTGCCAGTGCTGATGCTGGGTGCCATCCTGGAAGGAGTGCGTTGATGATTCGCGTCTGCCTGGTCGACGACCAAACCCTGGTGCGGCAGGGAATCCGCTCGCTGCTCGCCCTGGATGACGGGATCGAAGTGGTGGCCGAAGCCGCCGATGGCCGCCAGGCCGTCGAGGTGGTGCCTCAGATCCGCCCCGACGTCGTGCTGATGGACATGCGCATGCCGGTGATGTCCGGGCTGGAGGCGCTGCAGTCGCTGTCGCGGCTGGGCCAGCTGCCGCCGACCATCATCCTCACCACCTTCGACGATGACCAGCTGGTCCTGGCCGGGCTCAAGGCCGGCGCCAAGGGCTACCTGCTCAAGGACGTGACCCTGGAACAGCTGGTCGGTGCCATCCGCACCGTGGCCGATGGCGGTTCGCTGGTGCAGCCGGCGGTCACCCAGCGCCTGCTGTCGGGGCTGGAGCACATGCGCAACGAGTTCGTGAGCCTGGACCGGCCCGACCCGCTCACCGACCGCGAGACCGAGATCCTGCGGCTGATGGCCAGCGGGTTCTCCAACAAGGAGATCGCCAATTCGCTGGGCGTGGCCGAAGGCACCATCAAGAACCATGTGTCCAACATCCTGTCCAAGCTGGGCGTGCGCGACCGCACCCGGGCCGTGCTGAAGGCATTCGAGCTGCAACTGGTGTGAACATGAACGCCAGTTGAAAGCCTTGTGGGGCAAGGCCTGCGGCGGTCGTTGCAGGCCTCGTTGCCGAAACCGGCAAATAAATATGGCCAACGGCCACATGCTGGCCCGCGCGATGCGCTATCTTTCCGCTCCTTGTCTATTCAAAACCGCTGCTGGTATGGAAACCGGTGCGCCAATCCTGATCAACAACACCCGCGAAGCCTGCTAGGATTGGCGCTTCGCTTCAATCAACCCGGCCGTGGGATCGGCCCCGGAGACTCCTGAATGACCCGTATTATCGAGTTCCTGATCGCCTTGGGGATCGTGGCTGGCCTGTTCGTCATCATTGGCGTTGTGCTGCCGGGCGAGCGTCACATTACCGAAAGCATCGAGACCAACCGCAAGATGACGATCGTGTACGACACGGTCAACAGCCTGCGCCGCTTCAAGGACTGGAACCCGCTCGTCCTGCGCGATCCCGCCGTTGAACTGAAGCACTCCGGCCCCGCCGCCGGCGTGGGTGCCCGCCTGGACTATTCCTCCAAGGAATCGTCGCTGGGCCAGGGCAGCTGGACGATCACCGAGTCCGAGCCGAACAAGCGCGTGGCCATCGCCATCGAGGACCAGACCAAGGGCCACGACAAGAAGACCAGCTTCACGCTTGAGCCGACCGGCAAGGGTGGCCGCAACGTCAAGATCACCCAGGACTACAGCATCAAGTACGGCTGGAACCTGTTTGGTCGTTACGCCGGTCTGTACGTCAGCCGTCACGTCGGTGACGACCTGAAGCTGGGTCTGTCGCGCATGGCCAACATGCTGGCTACCGTGCCGAACATCGACTACCGCACCGCCGAAGCCCCGCTGGTCGACCTGGCCATCGTCGATGCCCCGGCCGAAGACCTGCTGGTCGTCACCGCCGGTAACGTTGATCGCGGCGAAGCGACCATCACCAAGTCCATCAAGGACAACCAGGAGTGGATCAAGCGCGTGATGGAGGCCAATGACCTCGAAGCCGCCGGTCCGTTCCGCATCATCACCACTGACTTCGGTCAGGAGAAGTACGCCTTCGACGTGGCCCAGCCGGTCAAGAAGAAGGGTACTGCAGGCGCTTCGGCTGAAGCCCTGACGGTGAAGATCGATGGTGGTGCCCCGGTCAAGTACGTGCACGTTGCTCCGCACCGTACCGCCCACGCCAAGTACACCGGCCACATGGCTGGCCTGGACATCGCCCGCAACGCACTGCGTGCCTGGGCTGTGACTGGCGGCAACGAAGTGATCGATCGTCCGTACGAAACCTGGAACGGCGGTCTGGAGAAGTCGTTCACGCAGGAAGGTACGTACGACATCTACTGGGCCGTCAAGTAAACCGACGGTTGCCACGGATGTAACGTAGAACAGAAAACGCGCCGCTTCCTGCGGCGCGTTTTTTTTTGGAGGAAGATGCAGCCATGCTCAACCTGGAACGACGCGCGCGTAAACCTTCACTGCTGGCCTGCCTGGGCGGCCTGTTGGCGGCCACGGCCGTGGGCCTGTCGGCCTATGCATCGCACGGTATCGCCGAACCGCTGGCGCAGTCGCATGTGAACACTGCGGCGCTGTTCGCCTTCGGGCATGGCGTGGCCCTGGCCGTGCTGGGCCCCACCCAGCAGAACAGCGTGGGCAAGTTGGCGTTGTACGTGCTGCTGTTGGGCACGCTGTTGTTCTCCGGCAGCCTGGTGGCCGGCGCGTTGTGGCAGTTGCGCACCGGGCTGGCCCCGGTGGGTGGCACGGCCTTGATGATCGGGTGGGTGGTGTACGCGCTCAATGCCCTGAGGCGCTGACATGCCGCGCTTCCGCCGGGGCTTTGATGTGGACGAGGCGCACGACTGGCTGTCGCGCCGCGACCGTCGGCTGGGCAGCTGGATGAAGCGGCTCGGGCCGGTGGCGGCGCCGCCCGGCTGGGCGCGCAGTTTCGATCCGGTCGATGCCCTGGCCCGCGCGATCCTCTTCCAGCAGCTCAGCGGCAAGGCCGCCTCCACCATCGTGGGCCGGGTAGAGACGGCCATCGGCAGCACCCGCCTGCACGCCGACACCCTGGCCCGGATCGACGACCCCGGCCTGCGCAGCTGTGGTGTCTCCGGCAACAAAGCGTTGGCCCTGCGTGACCTGGCCCGGCGCGAGGCGGCGGGCGAGATTCCCGACCTGCGGCGGATGTCGGTGATGCCGCACGACGCGATCATCGACGCACTGGTGCCGATCCGTGGCATCGGCCGCTGGACCGTGGAAATGATGCTGATGTTCCGGCTCGGCCGCCCCGACATCCTGCCCATCGACGACCTCGGGGTGCGCAAGGGCGCCCAGCGGGTGGACAAGGCAGAAGCAATGCCCACCCCAAAGGAACTGGCCGCCCGCGGCGAAAAGTGGGGCCCGTTCCGGACCTACGCCAGCCTGTACCTGTGGCGCATCGCCGATTTCACCGAAAGCCCGGAGGCCAGCACCAACCGCTCCCAGGACTGAGCCACGCAGGGCGTGGCGTTACGGCCCAGACCAGCACCAATGCCACGGCTCGTACACGATGCCGTGGGGGTTGTCGCGTGGGTAGCTCAGGTGGAAGCCGTAGCTTCCCGCGTGCTCCAGCAGCCACGCGAACGCAGCGGTGGACTCGAAGCTCTCCTCGGCCGGCGCTTCCCCCGGGCTGCTGATATCCAGCGCCCGCCCGCTGTGGTGTTCGCTGTACCCCGGCGCGGCGTTGACCTGCAGGATCGCATCCACCTCCAGACCGCGTGCGCGTTTGCGCGCGAAGATGCCCAGCTGGTAATCGTGGCTGCGGTAGCCCGAAATGGCCTCCAGCACGATGCCCTCGCGCGCTGCCTGCTGCTGCATGCGCTGCCAGGCGCGCGCGGCGCCCTGCTGCAGCCACAGCGGGCGGCGGTAACGGTCGAAGCCGGCCAGCGCCAGCCGTGCCGGTTCGGCTTCCAGCCCCAGCGCGGTGTCCTGCTCATAGCGCGCCGCATCGATGCCCAGCTCTTCCAGCCGATCCTGCAGTCCGCTCAGCGGCAGCAGCGCATCGGCTGCATGCGCGCGCTGCGCGCCATGCAGCGCCAGGTCCAGGGCATCGAGTGCTTCCTCGATCCCCGGCTCGCGCATCAGGTGCGGCACCAGCGGCAACAGGCCGTGCGCGGTGGCGGCGGCCAGGTACTGCCCATCACGCTTGCGCCGCAGTACCCAGCGGGCCCGGGCCAGCGCCCGTGCATCGGCGTTGCTGCGCGCGCGCAGCAGGCCGCCGGGCCACAGTTCGATATCGGCGGTGTTGATCAGCAGGGCAGGGTGTCGGCGCATGCGTACAGCTTATCGCGCAGCCTGCGCGTTCAGCGCATCCAGCAGGGCGCGCGGGTGCTCGGGGCTGAGCAGCAGCACGCGGTCGTCGCGCAGCGGCAGGTACAGCACGCGGCTGGGATCGGTGACAAGGCAGAACGCTTTGTGCTTGCCCATCCGGTAATGGCCGGACTGGAACCCCGGCATGCCGAACCCGTTGATCTTCATGCCCGGCTTGAACTGGCTGTGTTCGGCCAGGTCGACGATGCGCGCCTGGTCCAGCAGCATCGACGATACCGCCGTGCGACGGCGGTAGAAGGTGGAGGTCACCAGCAGCTCGCCATGTTCCAGCGTGATGCGGCGACGGAGGAACGCCCAGCTGAGCACACCGCCCAGCACCAGCAGGAACGGCAGGGTGATGGCCATGTCCATCGGTGTGCGTTGTTCCTGCAGGTGCGTGGTGACCAGCAGCACGGCCACGCCCAGCAGCGGCAGCCACAGCCAGAGCAGGCGCCACAGCGGGGCCGGCGCCACCGCGAATTCAGTGGCGGGCACGGCCGTCGTCCGGGCTGCCACGTCAGAGCTCCTTCTTGAAGAACAGCAACGCCACGCCCATGGGGGTGCCCTGCATTACGTTCACCAGCTCCCAGCCGAGTTGGCCCTGGCGGTTGAGTTCGGCCTGCAGGTCTTCCGGCTTCAGGCCGGTCCACGAGGGCTTAACTTCGACGGTGAGGTAGCTCCAGCGCTTGCTCATTCCTTGCTCTCCGGATCAGGTGCGGGTTTGGGAAGGCGTCCAGCCTTGCGCAGTGCGTCGCGCAGTACGTACTCGATCTGCGCGTTGAGACTGCGCAGCTCGTCGTCGGCCCAGCGCTGCGCCGCTGCCAGCACGTCGGCATTGATCCGCAGCGGGTAGGCTTTCTTTTCGCTCATGCTCAGTACAACGAACCGGCGTTGACGATCGGCTGGGTGCCGCGGTCCGAGCACAGCACGGTGAGCAGGTTGCCCACCATCTGCGCCTTGCGCTCTTCATCCAGCTGCACCACGTTGTTCTTCTGCAGTTCGACCAACGCCATTTCGACCATGCCCACGGCACCGGCGACGATGCGCGTGCGCGCGGCGATCACTGCGTTGGCCTGCTGCCGCTGCAGCATCGCCTGGGCGATTTCCGGGGCGTATGCGAGGTGGCTGATGCGCGCATCGAGCACCTGCACGCCGGCATCGGCCAGGCGTTCGGCCAGTTCGTCCTTGAGGTGCTGGGAAATCTCGGCGGCGTGGCTGCGCAGGGAGAGCTGGCCGTCCTCGTGCTGATCGTAGGGGTAGCTGGTGGCCATCGCACGCAGGGCGGATTCGGACTGGATGTGCACGAAGCTTTCGTAGTCGTCCACGTTGTAGACCGCCTCGGAGGCGTCCACGACCTGCCAGACGATGACCGCGGCGATTTCGATCGGGCTGCCGTCCAGTTCGTTGACCTTGAGCTTGCCGCTTTCGAAGTTGCGCACGCGCTGGCTGACCTTCTTCTTGCTGAAGAAGGGGTTGTTCCAGCGCAGGCCGTTGTCCTTGACCGTGCCGACGTACTTGCCGAACAGGCTCAGCACCGCCGCCTGGTTGGGCTGCACGGTGTACAGGCCGGTCAGGCTGAACAGGGCAATCAGGCCCAGCAGCACGCCGCCGAGCATCAGCAGCAGGTTGACGTTGCCGGGCTCGATCCCGGAGAAGAAGAGCCATGCGGAGACCACCAGCAGGGCCAGCACGGCCAGCAGGAAGGGGATGCCGGAGAGGGAGGGGACGGGCTTTTCTTTCATGGGGGCATCCTTTGCGGGTGGGTTTGGAATATTGATATCAAATTGATATCACTCCTGCAAGGGCCCCATCCCATAAAATGGCGTCCCGCCTCTGATGTCCGGAATATCGCCATGATCACGCTCGGCACGCCGCTGTCCCCCTCCGCCACCCGTGTCCTGCTGCTGGGCTCGGGCGAACTGGGCAAGGAGGTCGCCATCGAGCTGCAGCGGCTGGGGGTGGAGGTGATTGCTGCCGACCGCTATGCCGACGCCCCGGCCATGCAGGTGGCGCACCGGTCGCACGTGGTCGACATGCTCGATGCGATGGCGCTGCGCGCGCTGATCGCCGAGGAAAAACCGCACCTGATCGTGCCCGAGATCGAAGCCATCCACACCGAAACCCTGGTCCAGCTGGAGCAGGAAACCGGCCAGCGGGTGGTGCCGACCGCGCGCGCGGCGCGCCTGACCATGGACCGTGAAGGCATCCGCCGCCTGGCCGCCGAAACCCTGGGCCTGCCGACCTCGCCGTACCGCTTCGTGGACACCGAGGCCGAGTACCGCGCCGCCGTGGCGGCGATCGGGCTGCCGTGCGTGGTCAAGCCGGTGATGTCCTCCTCGGGCAAGGGCCAGAGCACGCTGCGCGACGAGGCCGACATCGCGCCGGCCTGGGAATATGCACAGACCGGTGGTCGTGCCGGTGCCGGCCGCTGCATCGTGGAAGGCTTCATCGATTTCGATTACGAGATCACCCTGCTGACCGTGCGCCATGCCGGGGGCACCTCGTTCTGCGCGCCGATCGGGCATTGGCAGAAGGATGGCGACTACCGCGAAAGCTGGCAGCCGCAGCCGATGTCGCCGGCCGCGCTGGCGCGTGCCGAAGAGATCTCGCAGGCGATCACCGATGACCTGGGCGGCTGGGGCCTGTTCGGGGTAGAGCTGTTCGTGAAGGGCGACGACGTGTGGTTCAGCGAAGTCTCGCCGCGCCCGCATGACACCGGCCTGGTCACGCTGGCCTCGCAGGAACTGAGCGAATTCGCGCTGCACGCCCGCGCCATCCTGGGCCTGCCGATCCCGCTGATCCGCCAGAGTGGCCCGTCGGCTTCCTGCGCGATACTGGCGCACGGCGAAGGCGTGCCGGTCTTCAGCAACGTAGAGGCGGCACTGGCGCATCCGGACACGGCGCTGCGCCTGTTCGGCAAGCCGAGCGTTCATGGGCACCGCCGGGTTGGGGTGACGCTGGCGCGGGCTGAGTCCATCGACGAAGCGCGGAAGATCGCGCGCGAGGCGGCGGAAGCGATCTCGATCGAGTTGCCCGCGTAAGGCGTTGGCGTCTTTGTTTCTACGTGCTGGGGCGGCCGTCGGGCCGCCCCCGAGAGATGGCGTTGTGCGGAACGAACGGCAAGCATGGCCGCTAACGCATTGCAATCATCAACCCGGTAGGTATCGACCGTTGGTCGATACGCTCTTACCGCACGTCCACCCACACCAGGTGGTGGTCGCTGCCGTCGGCGATCTTCGCTTCGGGGCTTTCGTTGGCCGGCCAGAACACGCCGCTGCCGATGTACTCGAAGCCCACTGACGGCAGCACGTAATCCAGGCGCATGGTGCCGGATTTCGGCCCGAAATCGCCGGTGGCGTGGAACGGCGCACCTTTTCGCAGAATGCCCTTTTCGGCATAGGCCAGGCTGGTCTGCTCGGCACCCACGCTGCGCGGCGTCGGGTAGCGCAGCACGCGCGCGTTTTCGATCAGCTCCACGATCGCGTCATGGCGGCCATCGCCGTCGGCCGGGTCGTTGTTGAGGTCGCCCAGGATCACGAAGCGCGCGTCCTGTGCGAGCCCGCCGCAGGTGCCCTGGTCATCGCACAGCCACGGCTTGTCGCCGGCCGCCAGGTATTCCTGCCACAGCCGCAGTTCGTCGTGGTTGCGCGCCGCGTTGCGCTTTTCCGGGCCGTCGAACACCGGCGGGGTGGGGTGCGAGACCAGTGCGTGCACCACGCCGTTGGGAGTGCGCACCGGCACGTCCCAATGCGACTTGGACGACAACCGCAGCTGCGACCACACGTGGTCGTTGTAGAACGACTTGCCGCTGCGCGGGTCGATCGGGCGCAGCGCGCCGGGCAGCGTGCTCCACTTCAGCAGCTGGAAGCTGCGCACCTTGGCCTCATCGATCGGGTAGCGCGACAGCACCAGCATGCCGTACTGGCCCGGGTGCAGGCCGTAGCCCCAGGCATCGTTGCCGCGGTTGCGGCCGTCGCCGCCGATCTGGCCGTTGTTGTCCAGGTCCAGCCCGCTCTGCACGCCGGTGTTGACGGGGGCCAGGTAGCGGTAGGCGAAGTGCAGCGGCTCACCGCCGCCGGGCTGGGCCACTTCCAGGTAGCGCTGCTGGAACAGGTCGGCGGCGCGGTGGGCGTCGTCGTAGTCGAATTCGTTGAGCAGCACCAGGTCCGGGCGCACCTGCTGCAGCACCGCGGCGATCTTGCGCGCGTGCGCGCTGTCGCCTTCCAGTTCGGCGATCAGCCCGCCGGTCTCGTCGCTGTACAGCGAGGTGTTGTAGGTGGCGATCCGCAGCGGCGCGGAGGTGGCTTCCGGCATGGCGGCGGTCTTGGTCGGGTTTTGGGCGCAGGCGCCGCAGAGCAGGGCCAGGGCGAGGATCAGGGGATGAGCTTTCATCCCGCTATTCTGCACGGGCGGGCATTGCAATGGCGGGTCAGATGCCGTCCAGCGCCTCGTCGAACTCGTGCCAGCGGCGGCCGTCGTAGGCCTCCAGCGGCCGGAAGCGGCGCTTGTAGTCCATCTTGCGGTGGTTGCGGATCCAGTAGCCCAAGTACAGGTGCGGCAGCTGCTCGCGCCGGGCCCAGGCGATCTGCTGCAGGATCGCGAAGGTGCCCAGCCCACGGTGTGCGTGGTCCGGGTCGAAGAAGGTGTACACCGCCGACAGCCCCTGCGGGGTGACATCGGTGACCGCCACCGCCAGCAGCGGGCCCCGGTGGCCATCTTCGGCCGGTCCGCGGATTTCCAGGAAGCGACCCTGCGACCACTGCCCGATCAGGAACTGGTCGAACTCGTGCGGGCCGTGTTCGTCCATGCCGCCCTGGGCGTGGCGATGGGTCAGGTAGCGGTGGTACAGCGCGAACTGCTCATCGGTCTGCTCGGCAGCCACGATCCGCACTTCCAGGTCGTCGTTGCGCGCCAGGCAGCGGCGCTGGCTGCGGTCGGGTGCGAAACGGGCCACCGGCACCCGCACCGACACGCAGGCATGGCAGTTGGCGCAGTGCGGGCGGTAGACCAGGTCGCCGGAACGGCGGAAGCCCCAGCTCAGCGCCATCGGGTACAGCGTGCCCAGCCGCTGGTCGTGCGGGTCCAGCACCAGGTCGCGCGCAGCCCGCTCCGGCCAGTAGCCACAGGGATGGTCCCCGGTCTGGAACAGGCGCAGCTCGTCGTCGCGGTCGGTGTGGATCGCCATGCCCACAGCATAGCGCCGGGGCGTCGCAGGCGGCGCGACTGTCTGGCGAATGAACACGGCCGGTGGCGCGGTCAACGCGGCGGGCGCCCGCGCGTTTTCTCTCCCGTGGGTGCCAACGCACCGCACGAAACATCCCCCAAACACCGGAGTGACCCATGCGCAACCGCAAACCCCTTCTGCTGCTGGCCCTGCTGATGACCACCGGCGCTGCCGGCCTGGCGGTGGCCGCCGATACCCCGGCCACGCCCGCCAAGCCGGCCCGCGCGACGCTGGACACCAATGGCGATGGTTTCGTCGACCGTACCGAGGCCGCCAAGGCGCCGCGCCTGGCCGGGAAGTTCGACAGCCTGGACACCAACAAGGACGGCAAGCTGTCCCGCGAGGAACTGCCGCGCTGGCAGGGCAAGCGCCACGGCCGTGGCCCGGGTGGCGGGCATGCGCGCCTGGAAAAGCTGGACGCGAACAAGGACGGCCGGATCAGCCGCGATGAAGCCAAGGCCGACCCGAAGCTGGCCGCGCGCTTCGACCAGATGGACCTCAACAAGGACGGCTACCTGGACAAGGCCGACCGCGAGCTGGGCATGAAGCAGCACCGTGATGCGTGGTTCGCTGCGGCCGATACCAACAAGGACGGCCAGCTGAGCAAGGCCGAATTCGACGCGGCCAAGGGCCCGTTCGGTGGCCCGCGCGGCGAACACCGCGGCGACAAGCCGCCGATGCCGCCGAAGGCAAAGTAACGTAGCGTCGGGCCCTGCCCGGCAACCAGAAAAGCGCCGGTCACCGACCGGCGCTTTTTTCATGCGTCAGATCAACCCGCGCTCGCCGGCCACGGTCAGGATCAGGCCGACGATCACCAGGTTGGTGATCAGCAAAGCAGGTCGTCCGTACATCGACTGGTACACCCAGCTGGGTCCCGTGCGTCCCTTGCGTGCGGCATCACGCGCGATCATCGGCGCCATGATCCGTTGCAGCGGCACCAGGATCTGGTAGTTCACCAGGGCGGTGCCCAGCACCATCGCGGCCAGCGACAGAAACACCGGTGCATCCAGCACCGTCAGCGCCAGCACCGCGGCGCAGACCAGCATCGCGGTGAACGTGCTGTAGTGCACGAAGCGATGCACCGCCGCGCGCTCGGCCAGTGTCTGGGTGTAGCAGAGCAGGTAGCGGCCACCGAGGTAGCTGCCGATCACGCCGCCGGCCATCGCGCCGATGGCGATCGTCCAGTTGAACTCCGGGCCAAGCAGGTGGCTCTGGCTGGCCGCCGCGCCCAGCGACCCCATTGCCGCACCGCCGGACAGGCTGGCACCGCCCAGGCCGAGCTTGCTGCTGCCCACGCCCACGCTGGTGCCCAGCAGGATCGCTGCGCTCGCCGTGCCCGGTGCGGCCACCATCACCATGGAAACCACCGCGGTCGCGAAGGCCGCGCTGGGCGCGCTGCCACGCGCGAACTCACCGAAGCGCCGCAACATTTCCTCGCGCACGCTGGCGCGTGCCCGCGACAGGCGCTTGCGCACGGCGGCGTCGCTCAGCCCCAGCAGGTTGGCCACCTGCTGCGAGCTCTGGCCTTCGCGGTAGTACAGCAGCAGCGTTTCGCGGCTGTCCTCGGGCAACGCGGAGATGATCTCTTCGGCGGCCACTTCCTCCTCCACCCGCTGCAGGTATTCCGGCGCGGAGGGGCCCGGGTCGGCGGCCATGCTGATGGCGATCTCGGCGGCCTCGCCCGACAGCGGCCGGCCGCGGTTGGCGCGCAGCCAGTCGCGGGCCAGGTTGCGGGTGATCTGGCGCAGCCAGGGCAGGAAGCTGCCGTGGTTGTGCAGCTGGTTGAGCTGCTGCCAGCCCTTGATGAAGGCTTCCTGCGCGATGTCCTCGCTGGCCTGCACGTCGCGGGTGATCGCCAGCGCGATCGCGGTCACGGTGTTCTGGCAGGCCAGCACGATGCGCCCGTACGACTGCTGGCAGCCGCCGGCGGCGGCAGGCAGTTCGCGGTCCAGCGTGTCGATCAGCGGCAGCGTGGTCATGGCGTCGGTCCCTGTGGGTGGTGACATCATGACGGGGTGGGGCGGGGAATGTGACCGGGGGGGGGGCGGGGCGGGGTCGCGCGAGGGGCGCGGTAGAGCCGACTGTCAGTCGGCTGCTCTTCGTTCCGGCATCATGAGCGCCTGACAGGTGGCTTCGGCAGGCGGTAAACGCCGACCACACCATCGGCGTGGTGCGTTACGGTCTTCGGACGCTTGGGCCGCGCTGGCGCGCGGTTGCCGACTGACAGTCGGCACTACGAATTTTTACGTGCGCAGGGAGATCCGGATACGTCGGGTCGGCTCACGGTTGTTGGGTCGGAGGTGTGATCCGGACTCGGACCTCTTCTTCTTCCTGCGCTGGCGCTGGTTCGGCCGCCGGGGCCTGGGGTTGTGCCTGTTGCGTCTGTACCGGCGCAGCCGTCGGGGCACTGCGGTGGCGCATCACCACCACCATTGCCACGGCGGCGATGATCAGCAGCAGGCCGATGCGGATGCGCCAGGCCCAGTTGCGGCGGGGGGCCACGTCGTCGGCCTGGTCGCGGAAGGCGAATTCGGCGGTGGGGTGGTCGCGCCGGGTGGTTTCCAGCAGGCGGGCATCGCGCAGGATTTCGCGCGCGCGCGGCTGGTCGTTGGCGTGTACCACCCACAGGGTGGGGTGGGTGGTGGCCTTGCTGGTGTCCAGGTAACTGAACTGGCTGCCGCGCTTGCTGTGGTACGAGCGCCCGTTGGTGATGCGCACCTCGATGCCGGCATCGTGCAGCAGCTTGGCCACGCCTTCCACGGTTTCCACGCGCTGGCTGGTGAAGATCTGACGCATATCGAATTATTCCTTGGCCGGTACGGCGGCGGCCGCTGCACTGTCATCCACCACGCGGATCAGGCCTTCCTGCGCGGTGCTGGCAACCAGTATGCCGTTGCGGGTGAAGAACTGGCCACGGGCCAGCCCGCGCGAATCCTGCGCGCTGGGGCTGTCCAGCGAATACAGCAGCCAGTCGTCGGCGCGGAACGGGCGGTGGAACCAGATCGCATGGTCCAGCGAGGCCATCTGCACGTGCGGCTGGTAATAGCTGATGCCGTGCGGGAAGGTTGCGGTGCCGAGCAGGTGGAAGTCCGACGCATAGGCCAGCAGCGCCTGGTGCAGCTCGGGCGCATCGCCCACCGTTTCATTCAGGCGCAGCCACACCTGGTGGTAGGGCGGGCGCTTGGGCGGGTGCAGCTCATCGCGCGGGTACACGTGGCGGAACTCGAACGGGCCGCCGCGCGAGAGCCAGCGCTGCACCTTGATCGGCAGCCGTTCCAGCACTTCCGGCGGCAGCGGCCGGTTCGGTTCGATGTCTTCCGGCTGCGGCACTTCGGGCATCTTGTGCTGGTGCTCGGCCCCGCTTTCGGCCTGCTGGAACGAGGCGGCGCAGAAGAAGATCACCTTGCCGTGCTGGATCGCGGTGACCCGGCGCACGGAGAAGCTGCCGCCATCCCGGGTGCGGTCCACGTCGTACACGATCGGGTGGTCGATGTTGCCGGCGCGCAGGAAATAGGCGTGCAGCGAATGCACATGCCGGCCGTTCTCGACCGTGGCCTGGGCCGCCGAGAGGGCCTGGCCCAGCACCTGGCCGCCGAACACGTATTTGGTGCCGATGTCGCGGCTCTGGCCCCGGAACAGGTTGTCTTCCAGGCGCTCGAGCGTGAGCAGGTCGATCAGCTCGGAAACGACGGGTTCTTGCGGCTGGGACAAGGCGGCGGCCTGGCGTTGGGACGGACGGGAATTATACCGGTGGTGGCCAGTCGCCAACTGTCGGCGCCGTGCGCCGCCGCCCGACCAACGGTCCGGCGCTACCGGGGACACCGCCCCATCGCCGGTAGCACCCGACCGTTGGTCGGGTGGCCTTGGCTTACGCTTTTCCCAGCCGTGCCACCAGCGTCTGCAACGCCTGCTGCGCATCCGGGGCATACCAGGCCTCGACGAACCGGTCCAGCCGGATCAGGTCGGCATGCAGTGCTTCGTGCAGGTCTTCGCGGGCAATGGCGCGGGTGAGCAGCATCGGCTGGCGCGGCAGCTTCAGCAGGCGACCCAGCCAGGCCACCGCGCGCGGCACCACGTCGGCCGGGGCGGCCAGCTCATCCACCAGCCCGATCTCCAGTGCGCGTTCGGCCGGCACCATTTCACCGCCGATCAGCAGCTGCGAGGCGCGGTGGTGGCCGACCACCCGGCGCATCAGGCGCTGGATGCCTTCCGGCGCCACCAGCCCCACCTGCACCTCGTTCAGGCCGATCACCGTGGGCTGGGCCGGGTCCGGGCTGCGCGCCAGGATCCGGTAATCGCAGCACAGCGCCAGCACGCAGCCGCCGGCTGGGGCGTGGCCGGTCAGCGCGGCCACCACCGGCACGCGGCTCTCGGCGAGGGTGCGCACCGCGCCGAAGAACGCCTGCCAGCTGTCCAGCAGCTTGTGCCGGTCCTCGCCGTGGCTGAGCAGGTGCGGCACGTCCATGCCGGCGCTGAAGATGCGCTCGCTGCCCGACAGCACGATGCCGTGCACGTCATCGGCCATGGCCTGGTTGATGTCGTGGATCAGCTGACGGCACAGCTCGGTGTCCAGCGCATTGACCGGCGGGCGGGCCAGCCGCAGCTCGCGGATGGGGCCATGGTTGATCACCTCGATAAGCGTCGTCATGCTGCGATCTCGTTGCGGGCAGGGAACTGAGGCGATGATAACCAAACCATTCGTGTGCGTATTGTTGGCGATGTGTGCGGCTGCAGCATCGGCCACAGCGGCGGAGCCGTCGTGTGTGACGGTGCGCGAGGGCTGGGTGCGGTTGCCGCCGCCGGGGGTAACGATGGCGGCCGGTTACGGCGAGATCCATAACGGCTGCAGGACGCCGGTGACCGTGGTGGCCGCCGGCAGCAAGGCCTTCGGGGACGTCTCGCTGCATGAAACCACGCTGGTCGACGGCGTGAGCCGGATGCGCGCGGTGGAGCGGTTGCCGATTGCGCCGGGTGCGAGCGTGGTGCTCAAGCCGGGTGGCCTGCACCTGATGTTGATGCAGCCGGAAGTGGCGTTGGGCGTTGGCAAGGCGTTGCCGTTGCGACTCAGCCTGGAAGACGGGGGCAAGGTCGACGCAACGCTGGTTGTGCGCACGCATTGATCATGGCGCCCGGCGCGTTGCGCCGCCGCCCGACCAACGGTCGGGCGCTACCCGGGAGGGGTAGGTACCGACCGTTGGTCGGTACGCATTGGTAGGTGCCGACCGTTGGTCGGCACATGCTCAGTACGCCTCGGTAGGTGCCGACCGTTGGTCGGCACATGCTCAGTACGCCTCGGTAGGTGCCGACCGTTGGTCGGTACGCCCTGGTAGGTGCCGACCGTTGGTCGGCACATGCTCAACTGCAGGCCGCGCGCAGCGCGTCCGGCAGCGGGGCGCTCTTGCCCGTCTGGGTGTCCATCCACACCACCACCACGTTGCCGTCCGAATACAACGTGCTGTCGTTCTTCTGGTCCACGATGCGGTGGCCGATGGTCACGCTGCTGTTGCCCAGGCGCTCGACGAACAGCTCCACCACGATGTCGTTGGGCCACACGATCGGCAGGCGGTAGTTGACGTTGGTCGCCGCAACCACCGGCGCGATCCGGTCGGTCATGGCAACCCCTTCCACGCCCAGCATCCAGCGTACGCGCGCCTCTTCCAGGTAGGAGATGTACTTGGCGTTGTTGACGTGGCCCATGCTGTCCATGTCGCGCCAGCGCACGCTGATCGGTACGCGGGCCAGGATCTTGTGTTCGTCGCTCATTACTTCTTCTTCGCCTTCGTGGTCTTGGCAGGGCTGGTCTTGCTGGGGGTGGTGGCGCGCTTGGCGGCCACCGCCTTCTTGGCCACCTTGGCCGGCTTTTCCGGCTTGGCCTTGCGCGGCGGGCGGGCGTCGGGCTTGTTGGCCACCGCGGCCGGACGTTCCGGGCGCGCGCTGACCGAGGGCAGCATCTTGGCCAGGAACTGGCCGGTGTACGACGCCGGGTGCGCGGCCACGTCCTCGGGCGTGCCGGTGACCAGGATGGTGCCGCCGCGGTGGCCGCCTTCCGGGCCCAGGTCGACGATCCAGTCCGCGGTCTTGATCACGTCCAGGTTGTGCTCGATCACCACCACGGTGTTGCCTTCGTCGCGCAGCTTGTGCAGCACGCCCAGCAGCGCTTCGATGTCGTGGAAGTGCAGGCCGGTGGTCGGCTCGTCCAGGATGTACAGCGTGCGCCCGGTATCGCGGCGCGACAGCTCCTTGGACAGCTTCACGCGCTGCGCTTCACCACCGGACAGCGTGGTCGCGCTCTGGCCCAGCTTGATGTAGCTCAGGCCCACGTCCACCAGCGTTTCAAGCTTGCGCGCGATGCTCGGCACCGGTTCGAACAGCTTCAGCGCATCTTCGACGGTCATCTGCAGCACGTCGTTGATGTTGTAGCCCTTGTACAGGATCTCCAGCGTTTCGCGGTTGTAGCGCTTGCCGTGGCACACATCGCAGGGCACGTACACGTCCGGCAGGAAGTGCATTTCCACCTTGATCAGGCCATCGCCCTGGCACGCTTCGCAGCGGCCGCCGCGCACGTTGAAGCTGAAACGGCCCGGCGAATAGCCGCGCGCACGTGCTTCGGGCACCTGCGCATACAGCTCGCGCAGCGGGGTGAACAGGCCGGTGTAGGTGGCCGGGTTCGAACGCGGGGTGCGGCCGATCGGCGACTGGTCGATGTCCACCACCTTGTCGAACAGGTCCAGGCCTTCCACGTCCTTGTACGGCGCGATCGGGTGCGAGGAGCCGTTGATCTCGTTGGCGGCCAGCGAGAACAGGGTGTCGTTGATCAGGGTCGACTTGCCCGAACCGGACACCCCGGTGATGCAGGTCAGCAGGCCCGACGGAATGTCCAGGTCCACGCCCTTGAGGTTGTTGCCGCTGGCACCGCGCAGGTGCAGCGTCATCTTCGGGTTCGGCTTGTGCCGGCGCGCGGGAATCTCGATCGCGCGCTTGCCCGACAGGTACTGGCCGGTGAGCGAACGCGGCGCGTCCAGGATGTCCTGCAGGGTGCCCTGGCCGACGATTTCGCCGCCGTGCACGCCGGCGCCCGGACCGATGTCCAGCACGTAGTCGGCCAGGCGGATCGCATCTTCGTCATGCTCGACCACGATCACCGTATTGCCCAGGTCGCGCAGGCGGGTGAGGGTGCCCAGCAGGCGCTCGTTGTCGCGCTGGTGCAGGCCGATGGACGGCTCGTCGAGCACGTACATCACCCCGACCAGGCCGGCGCCGATCTGGCTGGCCAGGCGGATGCGCTGGGCTTCACCACCGGACAGGGTGTCGGCCTTGCGTTCCAGGGTGAGGTAATCCAGGCCCACGTCGACCAGGAAGCCCAGGCGCTCGCCGATCTCCTTGACGATCTTGCCTGCGATCTCGCCGCGCCAGCCGGGCAGGGTCATGCCGCTGAAGAACTTCAGCGCCTCATCGATCGGCAGCACCACCAGTTCCGGCAGCGCGCGGTCGGCCACGAACACGTTGCGCGCGGCGCGGTTCAGGCGCTGGCCCTGGCATTCGGGGCAGTTGCGTTCGCTGATGTACTTGGCCAGCTCTTCGCGCACCGCCGCCGATTCGGTTTCCTTGTAGCGGCGTTCCAGGTTCGGAATGATGCCCTCGAAGCGGTGCTTGCGCTGGGTGCGGCCACCGGCTTCGGTGAAGTAGGTGAAGGTGATGGTTTCATCGCCGCTGCCGTACAGCACCGCCTTGCGCACCGGCTCGGACAGGCTCTGCCACGGCGCGTCGGTGTCGAACTTGTAGTGCTTGGCCAGCGAGGCGATCAGCTGGAAGTAGTACGCATTGCGGCGGTCCCAGCCGCGCACGGCACCGGCCGACAGCGACAGTTCCGGGTGCACCACCACGCGCGAGGGATCGAAGAATTCGGCCATGCCCAGGCCATCGCAGCCCGGGCAGGCGCCCACCGGCGAATTGAACGAGAACAGGCGCGGTTCCAGCTCCGGCAGCGAGTAATCGCAGACCGGGCAGCTGTACTTGGACGAGAACAGGTGGGCCGGGGCGTCCTCCACGTCCAGCGACTGCACCGAGACCATGCCGTCGCCCAGCTTCAGCGCGGTTTCAAAGCTTTCGGCCAGGCGCTGCTTGATGTCCTCGCGCGGGCGGAAGCGGTCGATCACCGCTTCGATGGTGTGCTTCTGGCGCAGTGCCAGCGGCGGCACCGCATCGATTTCATGCAGCGCACCGTCCACCCGCACGCGCACGAAGCCCTGCGCGCGCAGCTGGTCGAACACCTGGGCATGCTCGCCCTTGCGCTCGCGGATGACCGGGGCCAGCAGCATGTAGCGCTGTTCCGGGTCCAGGGTCAGCACGTGGTCCACCATCTGGCTCACGGTCTGCGCTTCCAGCGGGTAGCCGTGGTCGGGGCAGCGCGGGCTGCCCACGCGGGCGTACAGCAGGCGCAGGTAGTCGTAGATCTCGGTGATGGTGCCCACGGTCGAACGCGGGTTGTGCGAGGTCGACTTCTGCTCGATGGAGATCGCCGGCGACAGGCCTTCGATATGGTCCAGGTCCGGCTTTTCCATCACGCTCAGGAACTGGCGGGCATAGGCCGACAGCGACTCCACGTAGCGGCGCTGGCCTTCGGCGTAGATCGTGTCGAACGCCAGCGAGGACTTGCCCGAGCCGGACAGGCCGGTAATGACGATCAACTTGTCGCGGGGCAGGTCGAGATCGATGTTCTTGAGGTTGTGCGTCCGCGCGCCGCGGATGCGGATGAAATCCATCGCCATGGGGGATCCGTTGAAAGTGGGGCAAGCGGAGACGGCAATCGGTCAGCCTACCGAGCTTGGGATTTGGGGGCAATCAGCGACATTGCCAGCCCCTTGTCTCATCTATTGAGACCGGCGGGCCCTGAACCTGAACGGGGTTCAGGGGAGGACGGCTCAAAGCAGGGGGTGGGTTGACCCGGGCTGGGGTGAGTCATTAAAATCCCGCTTCTGTCCGCCCTCGATGGCGGCAGTCCATAGACCACAATAACTACAGAGGAAGTCTGGTCATGTACGCAGTACTGGTAACCGGCGGTAAGCAATACCGCGTGGCGCAGGGCGAAACGCTCCGCGTTGAAAAGCTCGAAGTCGAAGTCGGCAACGAGATCAAGTTCGAAGAAATCCTGATGCTGGGTGACAGCGATGGCATCAAGCTGGGCGACGCTCTGAGCGGCGCTTCGGTCACCGCCAAGGTCGTGTCGCAGGGTCGTGCCGACAAGGTCCGGATCATCAAGTTCCGTCGCCGCAAGCACCACATGAAGCGCCAGGGTCACCGTCAGTACTACACCGAAATCGAGATCACCGGCATCGCCGGTGGCAAGAAGTAATAAGGAGAAGCAGTCATGGCACATAAGAAGGGCGTAGGCTCATCGCGCAACGGTCGCGACTCCAACCCGAAGTACCTCGGCGTCAAGATCTTCGGTGGCCAGGCCATCGATGCCGGCAACATCATCGTGCGTCAGCGCGGCACCCAGTTCCACCCGGGTACCGGCGTCGGCCTCGGCCGTGACCACACCCTGTTCGCGCTCGTCGACGGCAAGGTGGAGTTCTCGGTGAAGGGCCCGAAGAAGCGTCGTACCGTCAGCGTCGTCGCCGAAGCCTGAGCTTCGCGGCACGCAGGCGCCCCCGCCCCGGCGTGGGGCCGCTGACGAAAGCCCCGCTTCGGCGGGGTTTTTGTTTTTCACGTTAGACTCTGCGGTCGGGCGCACCCGTTGCCCACCGCCTCCAGTTGGCATCCAGAATCATGAAACTTGTAGACGAAGCAGAAATCCAGGTTACCGCCGGCAATGGCGGCAACGGCTGCGTCGGTTTCCGTCGCGAGAAGTTCATTCCGCTGGGCGGCCCGGACGGCGGCGACGGCGGCAATGGCGGCAGCGTGTACATCCGCGCCGACGAAAACCTCAATACCCTGGTCGATTTCCGCCACGAGCGCATCTTCAAGGCGCAGCGCGGCGAGAACGGCATGGGCCGCCAGGCCTATGGCAAGGGCGGCGAAGACCTGGTCATCACCGTGCCGGTCGGCACCGTGGTGATGAACGTGGCCACCGACGAAGTGATCGGTGACCTGACCCAGCACGACGACATCCTGCTGGTGGCCAAGGGCGGCAAGGGCGGCCTGGGCAACATGCACTTCAAGAGCTCCACCAACCGTTCGCCGCGCCAGTCGCTGCCGGGCGAGGAGGGCGAGGAGCGCCTGCTCAAGCTGGAGCTGAAGCTGCTGGCCGACGTCGGCCTGCTGGGCTTCCCCAATGCCGGCAAGAGCACCCTGATCCGGGCTGTGTCCGCTGCCACCCCCAAGGTGGCCGATTACCCGTTCACCACCCTCTACCCCAACCTGGGCGTGGTGCGCGTGGAGAACTACCGCAGCTTCGTGATTGCCGACATTCCCGGCCTGATCGAAGGTGCCGCCGATGGTGCCGGCCTGGGCGCCCAGTTCCTGCGCCACCTGCAGCGCACCCGCCTGCTGCTGCATCTGGTGGATATCTCCCCCATGGAAGGCGGCGTGGAAATCTCGCCGATCGAGCAGGTCCGTGCGATCGAGCGCGAGCTGGCCAAGCATGACCCGGAGCTGCTGGAAAAGCCGCGCTGGCTGGTGCTGAACAAGGCCGACCTGATGTTCGAGGACGAGGCCAAGGCGGCGGCCGAGAAGATCATCGCCGAGCTGGGCTGGACCCAGCCGTGGTACCTGGTCTCGGCGCTGGGCCGTGAAGGCACCTGGCCGATCATGACCAACATCATGGCCTTCTTCGACCGCCAGAAGGAAGACGAAGCGGATGCGCGCAACGCGCTCTGACGCTGACGTTGCTTCCTCGGAAAACCCGGCTTCGGCCGGGTTTTTCTGTGGGGCCGCCAACCACGCAAAAAACCCGGCCAGGGCCGGGTTTTTGTACCGCACGCCGCGCCAGGCGCGGCGTTGCGCCGTATCAGGCGGCCTTGAGGGCCTTGATGCGCGCGGTCAGGCGGCTCTTGTGGCGAGCGGCCTTGTTCTTGTGGATCAGACCACGCGAGCTGAAACGGTCGAGGATCGGCTGGGCGACGGCAAAGGCTGCCTCGGCGCCGGCGGCATCGTTGGCGTCGAGCGCCTTGATCACCTTCTTGACAGCGGTGCGCAGCATCGAACGCTGAGCCGTATTGCGCGCGTTGCGCACGACGGTCTGCTTGGCGCGCTTCTTGGCGGACTTGATATTGGCCACAGTGGTGGTTTCCTGAAAAATCGGTGTAATGGGAACAGCAAGCTGGAAAGTATGATGGCTCGAAAAATGTACGTCAAGTCAATTGTCAAGAGGAAACACGGGTGAGTTCACCAAGGATGTTGCGGGGCCTGCTGTCTTTCAGCAGCATGACCATGATTTCACGGGTGCTGGGTCTGGTCCGCGACCTGGCCGTCACCACCACGTTCGGCACCAATGCGGTGACCGACGCCTTCTGGGTGGCCTTCCGGGTGCCCAACTTCCTGCGCCGCCTGTTCGCGGAGGGCTCGTTCGCCACCGCCTTCGTGCCGGTGTTCACGGAAGTGAAGGAAACCCGTTCACATGAGGAGCTGCGCGAGCTGATGTCGCGCGTGGCCGGCACCTTGGGCGCGGTGCTGCTGCTGGTCACCGCGCTGGCGCTGATCTTCGCGCCGCAGCTGGCCACCCTGTTCTCAAGCGGCGTGGAGACCGACCCGGCCAAGCACGGCCTGCTGGTGGATCTGTTCCGGCTGACCTTCCCGTTCCTGCTGTTCGTCTCGCTTACCGCCTTGGCCGGTGGCGCGCTGAACAGCTTCCAGCGCTTCGCCATGCCGGCGCTGACCCCGGTGATCCTCAACCTGTGCATGATCGCCGGCGCGCTGTGGCTGGCGCCGCGGCTGGGCGGCACCCCCGAAAAGCAGATCCTGGCGCTGGGCTGGGCGGTGCTGGCCGCCGGCGTGCTGCAGCTGCTGTTCCAGCTGCCCTCGCTGAAAGGCATCAACCTGCTCACCCTGCCGCGCTGGGGCTGGAGCCACCCCGGCGTGCGCAAGGTGCTGACCCTGATGGTGCCGACCCTGTTCGGCTCCTCGGTGGCCCAGATCAACCTGCTGCTGGATACCGTGATCGCGGCCAAGCTGACCGACGGCTCGCAGTCCTGGCTGTCGCTGGCCGACCGCTTCCTGGAGCTGCCGCTGGGCGTGTTCGGGGTGGCGCTGGGTACGGTGATCCTGCCGGCGCTGGCCCGCCACCATGTCAGTACCGACAAGGCCGGCTTCTCCAGCGCGCTGGACTGGGGCCTGCGCACCACGCTGCTGATCGCCGTGCCGGCCATGCTCGGCCTGATGCTGTGCGCCGAGCCGCTGATCGCCACGATCTTCCAGCATGGCCAGTTCACCGCCTTCGATACCCGCATGACCGCGCTGTCGGTGTACGGCCTGAGCTTCGCCCTGCCGGCCTTCGCCCTGCTCAAGGTGGTGCTGCCGGCGTTCTACGCCCGCCAGGACACCCGTACCCCGGTGCGCGCCGGCCTGGTCGCGCTGGTGGCCAACATGGTCTTCAACTTCATCCTGCTGGCCGTGCTGTACCACGTGATGGTGCCCGAGGCGCTGAAGGCGCAGGGCGTGTGGGTCGCACTGGGCAAGCAGCCGGGCCTGCACCTGGCGCTGGGCATTGCCAGCGCGCTGTCCAGTTACCTGAATCTCGGCCTGCTCTGGTACTGGCTGGGCAAGACCGACGTGTACCAGCCCAAGGCCGGCTGGGGCGGCTACGTGACCCGCCTGGGCCTGGCCTGCGCGGCGATGGTGGCGGTACTGCTGGGCCTGCTGCAGCTGATGACCGACTTCACCGACATGGACAAATGGCACCGGATCGGCAACCTCGCGCTGCTGGTCGGCGGGGGTGGCCTGACCTACCTGCTGGCCCTGGTCGCCATGGGCTTCCGCCCCCGTCACCTGCGCGAGCATTGATCCATGGGCACCCCGGCTATACTTCATGGCTATCCCTTGCAACGCATCGGTCCTGACGGGCCGGATTCCCAGTAGATGACCAGGTTGTTCAGAAGCATCGAAGGCGGGCCTTTGTTCCCGTACGGAAGCGTGGTCTGCATCGGCGCATTCGACGGCCTGCACCTTGGCCATCGTGCGCTGGTGCGGCATGCGGCCGCGCGTGCCCGCGCGCTGGGCGTTCCCGCCGTGGCGGTCGCGTTCGAACCGCTGCCGCGCGAATACTTCGCCCAGGGCGAGCCGCCGCCGCGGCTGACCCTGGCCCGCGACAAGGTCACCATCCTGCGCGATTTCGGCGTGGATGCCATCGGCCTGCTGCGTTTCGATGCGGCCATGGCCGCCATGCCCGCCGAAGCCTTCGTCGAACAGCTGCTGGTCAACCGGCTGGGCGCGCGCGAAGTGTGGATCGGGCCGGAGTTCTGCTTCGGCAACCGCCGCCGCGGTGACCTGGCCCTGCTGCAGGCCATGGGCGCCGAACGCGGCTTCAGCGCCGGCGAGATCGACCCGGTGGATTTCCACGGCGAGCGCATTTCCGCCACCCGCATCCGCCAGCTGCTGCGCGAGGGCGATTTCGCCCATGCGGCTGATCTGCTCGGGCGCCCGTATGCGATCGGGGGCAGGGTAGTGCGCGGGCGCCAGCTCGGCCGCACCCTCGGCTTCCCCACCGCCAACCTGCGCTTCCCGAAAACGCCGGCGCTGGCGGGGATCTATGCCACCTGGGTGCACGGCGTGTTCGACCAGCCGTGGCCGTCGGTATCCAGCTTCGGCACCCGGCCGACCGTGGACGGGGTGGAGCCGCTGCTGGAAGCGCACCTGTTTGATTTCCAGGGCGACCTGTACGGTCGGCATATCCAGGTTGAGTTCGTCGCCAAGCTGCGCGACGAAGAAAAGTTCCATGATCTGGCGGCATTGACCGACCAGATGCACCGTGACGCCGATCAGGCCCGTCACATCCTTTCCGAACACAGATTGCGAGCCACTGCGTGAGCCAGGACTACAAAGCCACCCTTCATCTGCCGGCCACCGAATTCCCGATGCGCGGCGACCTGCCCAAGCGCGAGCCGGGCATTCTGTCGCGCTGGGAAGACGAGGGCCTGTACGCCCGCCTGCGCGAAAACGCGCAGGGTCGCCCGCTGTTCGTGCTGCACGACGGCCCGCCGTACGCCAATGGCCAGATCCACCTGGGCCATGCGGTCAACAAGATCCTCAAGGACATCATCGTCAAGTCGCGCTACCTGGCCGGCTTCGATGCGCCCTACGTGCCCGGTTGGGATTGCCACGGCCTGCCGATCGAAATCGCGGTCGAAAAGAAGTGGGGCAAGGTCGGCGTCAAGCTCGATGCCGTCGAGTTCCGCCAGAAGTGCCGCGAGTACGCCGAAGAGCAGATCGACCTGCAGCGCCGCGACTTCAAGCGCCTGGGCGTGATCGGCGATTGGGACAACCCGTACAAGACCTTGAGCTTCGATTTCGAAGCCAATGAAATCCGCGCGCTGTCCAAGATCTTCGCCAACGGCCACATCGTGCGCGGCGCCAAGCCGGTGCACTGGTGCTTCGATTGTGGCTCGGCCCTGGCCGAAGCGGAAATCGAGTACCAGGACAAGACCTCGCCGGCCATCGACGTGGCCTACGTAGCGCGCGATTCGGCGCAGCTGGCTGCGCGCTTCGGCGTGAGCCTGCCGGCCGATGTCGAGGTCGCCGTGCCGATCTGGACCACCACCCCGTGGACGCTGCCGGCCTCGCTGGCGGTGTCGCTGGGCGCGGATATCCAGTACGCCCTGGTCGAAGGCCCGGCCCATGCCGGCAAGCGCCGCTGGCTGGTGATCGCCGCGAGCCTGGCCGAGCGCGCCCTGCGCCGCTATGGCGTGGAAGACGTCGTCGCGCACGGCCATGCCGCTGGTGCCGCGCTGGAAAACCTGCTGCTGGCCCACCCGTTCTACCCGCAGCGCGATATCCCGCTGCTCAACGGCGCGCACGTGTCCGATGAAGACGGTACCGGCGCGGTGCACACCGCCCCCGGCCACGGCCAGGAAGATTTCGTGGTCAGCCAGCAGTACGGGCTGATGGACAACTACACCGCCGCCCAGATCAACCCGGTGGATGGCCGTGGCGTGTACCTGCCGTCCACCCCGCCGGCCGGCGAGGTGGTGCTCGCAGGCGTGCACCTGTGGAAGGCGCAGCCGCTGATCGTCGACGTGCTGCGCGACTCCGGCGCGCTGCTGTCGTTCGTGGAAATCGTGCACAGCTACCCGCACTGCTGGCGCCACAAGACGCCGGTGGTGTTCCGCGCCACCCCGCAGTGGTTCATCTCGATGGACAAGGCCAACCTGCGCAGCGATGCGATGGCCGCCATCGACAACGTCGGCTGGTTCCCGAGCTGGGGCAAGGCGCGCATCGGCAGCATGGTCGATGGCCGTCCGGACTGGTGCATCAGCCGCCAGCGCACCTGGGGCGTGCCGATCGCACTGTTCACCCACCGCGAAACCGGCGAGCCGCACCCGCGCACCGTCGAGTTGATGCAGCAGGTGGCCGACCGCGTGCAGGCCGGCGGCATCGACGTCTGGTACGCGCTGGACGCCGCCGAACTGCTGGGCGATGAAGCGGCGCAGTACGAGAAGGTCACCGACATCCTCGATGTCTGGTTCGACTCGGGCGTCACCCATGAAGGCGTGCTGCTGGAGCGTGGCTTCGGCAAGCCGGCCGACCTGTACCTGGAAGGTTCCGACCAGCACCGCGGCTGGTTCCAGTCCTCGCTGCTCACCGGCGTGGCCATCGACAAGCACGCGCCCTACAAGCAGTGCCTCACCCATGGTTTCACCGTGGATGAGAAGGGCCGCAAGATGTCCAAGTCCCTGGGCAACGGCATCGAACCGCAGGACATCATGAAGACCCTGGGCGCGGACATCCTGCGCCTGTGGATCGCCTCGGCCGATTACAGCAACGAAATGTCGCTGTCGCAGGAAATCCTCAAGCGCAACGCGGACGCCTACCGGCGCCTGCGCAACACCGCGCGCTTCCTGCTCGGCAACCTGGACGGCTTCGATCCCGCCCAGCACCTGGTCGCTCCCGCCGACATGGTCGCGCTGGACCGCTGGATCGTGCACCGCGCCTGGGAGGTGCAGGAGAAGATCAAGGCGGCGTACACCGGCTACAACATGGCCGAAATCGTGCAGCTGCTGCTCAACTTCTGCAGCGTGGACCTCGGCTCGCTGTACCTGGACGTCACCAAGGACCGGCTGTACACCATGCCGACCGACTCGCGCGGCCGCCGTTCGGCGCAGAGCGCGATGTACCACATCGCCGAAGCGTTCACCCGCTGGATCGCGCCGATCCTGACCTTCACCGCCGATGAGCTGTGGGGTTACCTGCCGGGCGAGCGCAAGGAAAACGTGCTGTTTGCCACGTGGTACGAAGGCTTGGTGCCGCTGCCGGCCGATGCCGCGATCAACGCTGCCGATTTCGACCAGTTGCTGGCCCTGCGCGAGCAGGTGGCCAAGGTGCTCGAGCCGATGCGCGCCAACGGTGCCATCGGTGCCGCGCTCGAAGCGGAAATCACCGTCGCCGCCAGCGAGGAGACCGCCGCGCGCTGGCAGCCGCTGGCCGAGGAACTGCGCTTCCTGTTCATCAGTGGCGATGTCAGTGTGCGCCCGGCGACCACCGACGAGGTGTTCGTCAGCGCCCAGCCGACCACCAAGCAGAAGTGCGTGCGCTGCTGGCACTACCGTGCCGACATCGGCAGCGTGGCCGCCCATCCGGAACTGTGCGGTCGTTGCGCAAGCAACGTCGACGGTGCCGGCGAAGACCGGAAGTGGTTCTGATGGCCGCCCCGCGTCCGCGCCCGAGCGCGCTGGTGTGGCTGGTGCTGTCGGCCGCCATCATCATCCTCGACCAGTGGAGCAAGGCCTGGGTCCTCTCCAGCCTGCCCGAGTACCAGCCGGTGGCCGTCATCGACGGCTTCTGGAACTGGTACCGCACCTACAACACCGGCGCAGCGTTCAGTTTCCTGAGCGACGCCGGTGGCTGGCAGCTCTGGTTCTTCACCGCGCTGGCGGTGGGCATCAGCGGCCTGATGGCGTTCTGGCTGTCGCGCACCCCGCGTGCGCACTGGCGCAGCGCCGTGCCGTACGCGCTGGTGATCGGCGGGGCCATCGGCAACGTCATCGACCGCCAGGTGCACGGCCACGTGGTCGATTTCATCCAGTGGTACGTGGGTGAGCACTACTGGCCCTCGTTCAACATCGCCGACGCCGCCATCGTGGTCGGTGCCATCGGCATCGCGGTGTTCGGCCTGTTCGACGGCAAGGCCGCCAAAAAGGCGGATAATGCCAACCCGTAACCCACCGCCGGCCGCTGCCGGGAGACCTGTCTGATGGATGTGCTGCTCGCCAACCCGCGTGGATTCTGTGCCGGTGTCGATCGTGCGATCGAGATCGTCAAGCGCGCGATCGAAACGCTGGGCGCGCCCATCTACGTGCGCCATGAAGTGGTGCACAACCGCTTCGTGGTGGACGACCTCAAGCAGCGTGGCGCGATCTTCGTCGAAGAACTCGACGAAGTACCCGACGGCAACACGGTGATCTTCAGCGCCCACGGCGTTTCCCAGGCCGTGCGCCAGGAAGCGGACCGTCGTGGCCTGAAGGTGTTCGACGCCACCTGCCCGTTGGTGACCAAGGTCCACTTCGAAGTGGCGCGCCACTGCCGCGCCGGCCGCGACGTGGTGCTGATCGGCCACGCCGGGCACCCGGAAGTGGAAGGCACCATGGGCCAGTGGAAGCAGGAAGCCGGCAGCGGCACCATCTACCTGGTGGAAGATGTGGAGCAGGTGGCCACGCTGGAACTCAAGCAGCCGGAAAACTTCGCCTACACCACCCAGACCACGCTGTCGGTGGACGACACCCGCGGCATCATCGAAGCCCTGCGCACCCGCTTCCCGGCGATGCAGGGCCCGAAGAACGACGACATCTGCTACGCCACCCAGAACCGCCAGGACGCCGTGCGCGACCTGGCCAAGCGCTGCGACCTGGTGCTGGTGGTGGGCTCGCCGAACAGCTCCAACTCCAACCGCCTCAGCGAACTGGCGCGCCGCGATGGCGTGGAAAGCTACCTGATTGACGGCGCCGACGAGATCGACCCGGCCTGGGTGCTGGGCAAGAAGCACATCGGCCTCACCGCGGGTGCCTCCGCACCGCAGGTGCTGGTGGATGGCGTGATCGAGCGGCTGAAGGAGCTGGGTGCCACCGGCGTCGGCGAGCTTGAAGGCGAACCCGAATCGATGGTGTTTGCGTTGCCGAAGGAATTGAGGCTGCGCCTCATTTCCTGATCGGTGTGACGACCAACGGTCGTCACCTACCTTTCCTGGCGTGACGACCAACGGTCGTCACCTACCGTTCCTGGCGTGACGACCAACGGTCGTCACCTACCGAACGGTGCGTGCCTTTGCCGTTCGTGGCGGAAATCGCCCGGTAGATACCGACCGTTGGTCGGTACGCTCTTTCGCACCGAAGACATGACCTTTGGCCATGGGGCTGCACCTCCCCGCAGGTCTAGCATCGATCCTTTCGTATGCCGGAACCGTCTTCATGAAACTGCGTGCCGCCGTCCTCTCCGTGCTTCTCGCCGCCACCACCACCGACGTGCACGCGCAGACACCCCCGCCGCAGGACGTCGCCTTCCCGGGCACGCTGCGCATCGACGTGGACGCACGCGACATCGGCCGCCGCATCTTCAAGGTCAAGGCCACCGTGCCGGCGCAACCGGGCCCGCTGACCCTGCTGTACCCGCAATGGCTGCCCGGCGCGCATTCCCCCAGCGGCCCCATCGACAAGCTCGCCGGCCTGATGGTCACCGCCAACGGCAAACCGCTGGCGTGGAAGCGCGACCCGTACAACGTGTACGCCTTCACCGTGGACGTGCCGCAGGGCGCCAGTGAAGTCGTGGCCAACTTCAACTTCCTCTCCTCGCAGGGCGCAGGGCAGGGCCGCGTGGTGATGACCCCGGAAATGCTCAACCTGCAGTGGAACGCCAACTCGCTGTACCCGGCCGGCGTGATCACCCGCAACATCCAGGCCCAGGCCAGCGTCACCCTGCCGCCGGGCTGGGCCTACGCCACCGCGCTGGACACCGAGCGCCGCGATGGCGACACCGTGGTGTTCAAGCCGATCAGCTACGACCACCTGGTGGACTCGCCGCTGTTCGCCGGGCGCCACTACCAGCAGTTCGACCTCGACCCCGGCGCCAAGGTGCCCGTGCACCTCAACGTGTTCGCCGACGACGCCAAATCGCTGGTGGCCAAGCCCGAACAGCTGCAGGCGCACCGGGCACTCGTGCAGCAGATTTACAAGCTCTACGGCGCACGCCACTTCGACCGCTACGAATTCCTGCTCGCGCTCACCAGCAAGCTCGGCGGCATCGGCCTGGAGCACCAGCGCTCCAGCGAGAACAGCGGCGATACCGGCTACTTCACCGAGTGGGACAAGACCTGGCTCGGCCGCGACCTGCTGCCGCACGAATTCAACCACTCCTGGAACGGCAAGTACCGCCGTGGCGCCGACCTGACCACCGCCAACTTCAACGTGCCCATGGGCGACAGCCTGCTGTGGCTGTACGAAGGGCAGACCCAGTTCTGGGGCCACGTGCTGGCCGCACGTTCGGGCCTGTGGAGCACCGACCAGACCCGCGACATGCTGGCGAACGTAGCGGCGACCTATGACCGCGGCCGCCCCGGCTTGGCCTGGCGCAACCTGCAGGACACCACCAACGACCCCACCATCGCCCAGCGCCGCGCCCTGGCGTTCCGCAATTACCAGATGAGCGAGGACTACTACTCCGGCGGGCAGATGGTGTGGCTGGACGTCGAAGGCAAGTTGCGCGCCTTGACCGGCAACAAGCGCAGCATTGATGATTTCGCCAAGGCCTTCTTCGGCATGCACGACGGCGACTGGAACGTGAATCCGTACACCTTCGATGAAGTGGTCAGCACCTTGAACGGCATCGCCCCCTACGACTGGGCCAGCTTCCTGCGCGAGCGCCTGGACGGCCACGGCCCGCTCACCGGCGGGCTGGAAGCCGCCGGTTGGAAGCTGGTCTACACCGACACCCCGAACGATGCCTACAAGGCGCAGGAAACCCGCGCCAAGAACACCAACCTGCTGTACTCGCTGGGCGTGGCCGTCACCGACGGCGGCGCCATCACCGACGTGCTGTGGGACAGCCCCGCCTTCAACGCCGGCCTGGCCCCGGGCATGAGTGTGCTCGCGCTAAACGGCCGCGTGTTCAAGGGCGAGGACCTGAAGGACGCCGTGGCTGCCGCCAAGACCGACAAGGCACCGCTCACCCTGCTGGTGCGCAACTTCGACCGCATCGACACCGTCAAGCTCGATTACCACGGCGGCCTGCAGTACCCCTCGCTGCAGCGCATCGCCGGCAAGCCCGACCGCCTGGCCGAGCTCTGGAAAGCGCGATGAACCTGCGCCGCGACGTGCCGATTATGCTGGCGGCAACTGCCGCTATCGTCGGCGCGTCGCTCGACGGCGACGGCCGCTGGCTGCACTGGATCGCCAAACCGCTGGCCACGCTGCTCATCGCCTCCATTGTCTGGCGCGCCGATGCCGCACCGCCTGGCTACCGCCGCGCGATCCTGCTCGGCATGGCGTTTTCCTGCATCGGCGACATCGCCCTGATGCTGCCGTTCGACGCCTTCGTGCCGGGCCTGATCGCCTTCCTGCTCGCGCACGTCTGCTACATCGTCGCCTTCCGCGAAGGCTTCAGGGCAGGGCGGGGCATGCTGTTTGCAGCCGCATTGCTGGCCGTATTCGCCGGCATCAACCTGGCCGGCCTATGGCCGTTGCTCCCCAACGACCTGCGCATCCCGGTAGTGGTTTACGTGGTAGTGCTCGCGCTGATGGCCACACTCGCCCTGGCGCGCGCATGGACAAAGAACGCGGCAACACCATCGGCACCCACAAGCATCCGCTGGGCCGCAATCGGCGCAGTGCTGTTCGTCATCAGCGACTCCGTACTGGCTTGGGACCGCTTCGGCGGCGGCCTCCCAGCCGCAACCCTGTGCGTACTAAGCACCTACTACGCAGCGCAATACTGCATAGCCCGCTCGGTCCCATAACGGCTCGCACGCACCTGTTGGCATGACCGGGGTTGGACGACTGGCATTACTGCCTGCATGACGCGGCCGTGGTGGCGGCTTTACCTGTGCTGCCGGCACGGCACGGCACGGCACGGCTCTGGTAGGGTCGGTTCCCAAACGACTGCCGACTTCGCCAATCACTGCTGTAACGCATGACCCCGGCCGGAGATGCGCTCTTCGCGTGATCACTCCCCGACATCGCCCGCCGACTCACACCGCTTCCCTTCATCACACAACCGATCCAACAACGCCAACGCCACCCCGTTGCTCCACCCAAACCCATCCTGCAACGGGTACTCACCGCCACCACCACCCCCAGCCGACCCATCCACCACATACTTCTCCACCAGCTTCCCCTCACGGTCATACACCGTCTGCACCGTTCGCAGGAACCGCACGCCAATCTGCTGCGCCAACGCATCCTGCCGGTATCGCTGCAACCCATCCACGGCCACCCACTGCAACGGCGCCCACCCGTTCGGCGCATCCCACTGCTGCCCGGTGTTCTCGGTGGTGGTCAACAACCCGCCCGCACGCACCAGCTGCACCTCCACCGCCTTTGCGGTCCGCTTTGCCTGCGCTGGGCTAGCCACCTGCAGCCACAACGGGAACAACGCCGCTGCCGTCAGGGCAGGGCGGGGCGTGCCGCGCTCCAGATCACGATCGGCATACCAGCCTTGCCGTTCATCCCACAGCAGCGCGTTGATCGCCTGCTTGCGCTGCTCGGCCAGGCGTTCGAAAGCGCGCGCCACAGAACGCTCACCCGCCGCACGGCTGGCGCGCGTGATCGTGGTTTCCAGGTGGAACAGCAGACTGTTCAGATCCACCGGCACAATCTCGGTGGTATGGATGCTCCCCAGCTCCGCCGAATGCACCAGCCACCGCGAACTGAAATCCCACCCCGATTCCGCCCCGGCCCGCAGATCGCGATACACCTGCGAAGGCGCGCGATCCGGCACCGTGGCCGCCGTAGCCAGATCATCCGTCCACGACTCGGTACGCGGCACTGCCCGCGCATCCCAGTACCGGTTGAGCAGGCTCCCATCATTCATCCGCACCACCCGCTCACTGGCCGCACCGGGCGCCAAACCCTCCGCCCCACGCATCCAGAACGCATGCTCGGTGCGCAGCTGCGGCAGATACCGGCGATACGCGTCATCCCCCTCATGCGTAGCCAGCAGATCCACCATCAAACTGAAGAACGGCGGCTGCGACCGGCTCAGGTAATAGCTGCGGTTGCCATTGGGAATATGCCCGTACTGGTCCAGCTGCCAGGCAAAGTTGTCCACCATGTCGCGCACCTGCTGCCAGCGGCCACTGGAGGCCAGGCCAAGCAGGGTGAAGTAGCTGTCCCAGTAGTACACCTCGCGGAAGCGCCCGCCGGGCACCACATACGGCTTGGGCAGCGGCAGCAGCGAACCACGCGGGTCCACGGTGTCGGTGGTCCGGGTCAGCACCGGCCACAGCCCCTCGATATGCGCGCGCAGGGTTTCCCCGGCAGGTGGCACGTAGGCGGCTGACTCCGTGGGAACGGTGAAGTGCGTGGCCACGAAGGCGGGCAGGGTGTAGGCGGGCTGCGCCTGGGCCTGGCCCCATTCGGCCAGCAGTGCGTCGGCATCCAGTTTCGGCACCGCATCGGCGAACGTCTTCTGGTCCTTGAACAGGTGGGCGCGCTGCACCTGCTGGAACAGGGGCTGCCACTGCTGGTCAGGCGGCGCAGGCACAGTGGCCTCGGCCGCAGCCGTGGTGGCGAACAGCAATGAGGCGATCAGCAGGCCGGGCAGGCGGTCACAGGGGGACATGCGGGGCCTCCAGATGATGGTCCACGCACTTTACGGGCGGTCACGTCAACGCGGGGTGGCTCGGGCTGAACCGTCGCGCCTCGATGCGCGATCTTCACGCAGTCAGACGAACCCGCTACCATCTCCCGTGGGCACGTCGCTGGGGAGCGTCGTGCCTTCAAGGATGTCGCTCATTCCAGTGTCGTTTGAGCCTGCCGGTCGGTGTGACCGGACTTCAGGGAGAGATCGTATGCGCAGCACGTTGTTGACGGCGGTTCTGCTGTTCGCAGTGCCGGGTATCGCAGTGAGTGCACCACAGGAACCGGCCAAACTGGTGGCGACCCATGGCTATGCCTATGCGTCGTTCTCCAAGGGCGGGCGCGATGTACTCGTTGTCAGCCCGGTGGGCAGCAAGCGCGAGATCCGTATCGACATGGCGGCCGCCGTTCCGGCCGTTGCCAGCATGCAGGCGCTGGGCATGTGGTTGCCGGCGGGCAACTATCGTATTACGGGATGGGGCTTTCTGCCGTGGAAGGACGGCCCGACCTTCGAGGTCAAGCCTGGCCGGGTCACGGATCTGGGCGACTACGTTGCCGTGAACGTGGGTGGTTACAAGACCGTGGTCGTCCCTCTCACCCATGACGAGCATCCGGGAAGGGTTGCCGCAGCGGCGCAACCGTTCGCGTCGCTGCTGACCGACCCCGTACCGCTCCGCCCTGCCACCTTGTCGCTGTCGCCGGCCATGGAGGCGGGTAATCCGGATACCGGGCTGGGCCCCATCGTCAATCTGCTGATGGCCTATGATCGCAAGGTCAACAAGACGTCCACGATTGAAGCGCTGACATCGGCCAAGGATCCTGATGCGTTTCTCCGCCTGATCCGAACAGTCACCGTACCGGTACAGGACGAGCCAGCCATTCTCGCCGACGGCACCATGTATTTCCCTGCCGACTTCGGGCAGCTGCGCAAGCGCACGCGGGACGGCCAGTGGAGCAACGTCGGCATGGACACCGTGCGCAAGATCATGGCGGTGGAGGCGCACGACGGACGCCTGGTTAGCGGGAGCGATGACGGCTACATCCGCGAAAGCCGCGATGGCGGCGCCACCTGGGCCGAGCTCGCGGCGCTGGGCAGCATGCGCTCGGTTGTGGACATCGATCACGCGGGCGGCCGCTGGGTCGTGACCACCGCAGAAAATGCCGATGCTTTTGTACCAGGGCGCATCCCGCTGGCGCCGCGACTGCAGCCACCGGCCAAGGCAGTGCGCCTTCGCGTGTACGTCGCGCAGCGCGATGACCTGGGTGACCTGACGCTCTCCCGTGAGTTGCCGTTGGAGGGAAAAGACATGTGGGGCTGGCTGGGCGCGCAGGGACAACTGGCGGGCAGCGACTACTATCTGTTGGCGGGCAACACGCCGCAGCGACTCGATCTGGCCACCGGGCGTTGGAAGTCCATCGCGCCCAGGGAGCGGACGTCCTCACTACGGGTCAACCCTTCCACGGGGGTGCTCGCGGCGCTCTGGAGCCAGGGAGCCTTCTCGAAGGTCTATTACTCGACGGATCGTGGCGAGAGCTGGCAGCAGATCGGCCGGCCGCCCTATGTCATCTACGATGTGCAGATGGATACCGCTGCCTCAGGCTGGGCGACTCGCTGGAACGTCAATACCTGGGGTGGGGTCTGGGAGCTCTATGCCTATTCGTCGCAGAAGAACGACTGGGACATGACCGGCGAGGCGCCTTTCAACTGCAAACCCATGCGAGTGGGTGTCGAGGCACCGGTGCTGTGCTTGGCCGCCGATTCCAGCATCTTCGCGCTGCGGGATGGCAGCTGGAAGGTCGAGTTCTCCGCGCAGTGAGGGGAGGGGGCAGGCTTGGCCGCCCTGCGGCTCGGTAGGGCCCGTTCAGCCGGCCGGGGCGGTTCCGCCAAGGCAGATTGACCCCCGGCGCCCACCCCCTTAGAATTGCCAGCTCAGCCGGAATAGCTCAGTTGGTAGAGCGGCGCATTCGTAATGCGTAGGTCGTAGGTTCGATTCCTATTTCCGGCACCAGTTGCTTCAAAGGCCCGCGGAAGCGGGCCTTTGTTGTTTTAGATGATTTCCGCCAGCCTTGCCTAATTGGGTGGCGATGAACTTTCGCTGCCAATGTCCCTCACCATCCGAACGTGCCTGGACTCCATTCTAGTTAGGCATTCGGCGCAAACAGCACTCACTCCTTCCTTGGGTATCGTGACTGGTGGGGTAGGAGGCCCTATTTCGCGCAACGTCTTTGGCCTACAAGTAGCGCAGCTGTATGGCTGAGCTTGAATGGTTGCCCGGCGTTCCGAGAGCATTGCGCTCCGCTCTGAATTTAACAGATCGTCTTGAAGCGAGTCCAAGAACAAGCCAAGATTACGTAGTTAGATACTACCCTTGGGCTTATCGGCTCGATAGCGCGCGGGAGTATACGCTCAACACGTTTGCAGTGAGCTGCTCCGAATTGCGAAAACGGCGCTCAGCGTATCCAGCCAGGAGTGCGGAGTAGTGTGCTTTTCCTCACGGATCCAAGGAGGACCAAATTAGCATCGTCAAATACTTCAAAGCTAATTCACTTGAAACCGCGGTCGGAACCTTCACATATCAAGAGGTGATTGGAGAGGGTGGTAATGCCGTCGTCCTTGCTTTCATTAAGGAGGGGCAGCCGTATGCCGTCAAGCTGCTTCCTGACGGGCGCTTCACTTCGTTGGCGCGTTTTCGCGACGAATTCTTCTGCGTGGCGCAGATTCCAAGCCACATCAATGTAACGCGTGCATACCATCTAGATAGAACCAGCATTGATGGAAAGGCTCATTACTTAATTGTGATGAAGCGTTATCATGCAAGCTTGCATGGTCTTGGCAGCGCCTCGGATGAGGATGACGCGATTAAGGCTGGGCGCGGGTGGAAGCTGTTGCGGGATCTTCGGGATGGTATTGAACACCTTCACAATCATGGCATTGTTCACCGTGACATCAAGCCGCAGAACATTTTCTTTGATCGGCAAGAAAATGCATTTGTTGTCGGGGATTTGGGCGTTGCCTATTTTTCCGATGAATTTTTCGCGCGCGAGGCGAAAACCAAGCTGTCCGAACGCTTAGCAAATTTTGCGTGCTGTGCACCGGAGCAAGTAACACCCGGGACGCAGGCAGCGACCACAATGGATGTCTTTGCGCTAGGACAGGTGCTCAATTGGTATATCCGCAACACTTTTGTACGAGGCGGCGGACGCGAGGCTTATAAAGGTCCAAACAAGGAGCTTGAGATCCTTGATAGGATTATTGATAAGTGCATCCAGAGTAGCCCAGAACGACGGTTCCGGGATATGGGGGAGCTGAGGGCCTTCGAACAGCAACTACGTAATCCACCCAAGGACGCCTGGAAGCCGTTGCGGGATCTGGATGATGCGATCAGGGCGTCAATTCAGAGGGCGCCCGAGTTTTACGAGACAGACCAGAAAGCTATTATTAATAGGTTTCTGGAAAATTTCGCGGCGAAATGCGATCCCAGTGACTTCTGGTACGCCCTTTCTAATGGCGGAGACAATGTTCTCAGCGCGATCTCATTACTGGAGAGCGGTCGATGGCTGCTTCACGGAACATACGAGTGTGTCATCGAGAAGTTGATCTGCTACAAGTATTCCGGCGAGTGGCAAAGTTTCTTTGTTCTGCTGTTCTCCGCGGACGAGCCATTTGAGATATCCGATCCGGACGGCCAACTGGTGTCGCGACCTGACACGTCCGGTTGGCGTCAGGATGCTGCGACGTGGTACGAAGGACGCTACATTGAAGTGGATGATGCCGCGAATGGATACTACTTGCACGGTGATGAGATGATCCGGATAGACCATGCAAAAGCGCAAATGCGGCATCGCTTTCTACAGCCTGACGCTCTTCTGATTGCTCCCTCGACCTCCGGAATTATCCGATCCATGGACAGGACGTCAAGCGAGATATTTCTAGCTGATGTGGTCACTTCCGGAACAACGGATAAGTCAAAAATTCGTGATCTTATCGAGGCGACAATGGGTGCAACCAGTCGAGAGATAATCGAGCGCTTGTGACATTGAGTGAGTCAGCGCAAGGAGTGAGTCAGCGCAAGATTGCTCTTCCTGCGCGGGCGTACACGTCCGCGTATGGCCTCATCGCGGGCTATATGGGAGGGCGATTTTTTCATTTCAACACCTAGGTGCTATATCGTGATCGGTTGACTCAATGGTGCCTTTAACCAGCATTACGATGGGAAAAGTGCTGAGCAGGACCATGATGAGGTTGGTGGCGACAAGCCAGGCTAAGAAGTAGATGTAGCCTTGCGTTGGAATAACGAAGAATAGTCGAACCGAGAGAATAAAGGTGATTGCCAGCTCAAGAATGGTGACCCCTATGGTAAGGAGTAGGGTGGTCAGGTGACCGCGTCTCTGGTACTTGGCGAGCACGGACGATCCTGACATGATGCCAAAGAGTGCCAATACAGCGGCTAGGAAGCCTGCCATTGTAAATGCGAAGCTTCCCAGGAGAGAGGCGAGTGACTCAAGCCGGCCTGCGGAAGCGGTGAGTATGCAGGCGGCTTCGGCGGGTATCGCGAAGAGTACCGTTAGGCTACTTAGGTGGCTTAGTAGGATTATTAAGGTCATTAAACGTAGCGGCTTGGATTCCACTATTCGCCCTCATCTCTCTCAGTTTCTCGTTCAGTAGCGCGTTACTCTTTATTTGTTTGTCGAAGTCGCGCTGAATTTTCGAGTCTGTGTCGCCACTTAAAGGGTTTCGGACAATTCCCTCACCCACGAGGTATATGTCTACAACCTTGTCTGCCAATGCCGTGACGGCGCGCGCTTCAAAGTCGCTTACGCCCGCACTGCCAATTGTCGAGGACATGCCCGCCAACACTGGTTTGATATTGCCGCGACTTTTCTGCGGGCGAATTGTAATTTCAATCGGACCCACTTCATCGTAATGTTGCTTGAGCTTTCCAGAGAGAAATTCCACGAGATCTTCGTGCAATTTATTGCTACGCTGCAGTTCGACCGTAACCTTTCCGACCCTCGTCAGTTTTGAGATGTCCTTTCTTGCCATCTGGTGAGTGAGGGCGACCGCGTGAAATTTGTAGGGTAGATTAAGTGCGTCGAGAACCGCGTTAATGAAGTCCGCAAAGGTTGCGCATCTGGGGGATAGTATCTTGCAGGCGATGCCGAAGAAGTCATCGCGAATGTTGACGTATGAGGCAAATCCTGCCGAGTCTCCTGCAAGATGGGATTTCAGATCGGCAAGAGTGAGGTTGTTTGCATCAATCTTCTTGATGATCTCGTTGTCTAACGTGTGGAGGAAGAGGAAATGGTCCCCTGCCGTGTGGATGAGGTACAGCCTTTCACTGTTATGGGTAAACTTAGCTTTGAAGATCGGTGTCTTCCAGGAGCAGAACTTTAGCAAGAATGGACGTATATCCACCCGGTACTGTGTAGTTCCATTTCCTTTGGTTACGTAATACTGGTAGTACGTGGCTTGCATAATTGCTCCTTCGCAAAGTCCTGTTTCGCAAAAAGGGCGGGAATAATTCTAGCGAACGTCAGTCGCATAACCTGCGACAGACGATTCATGATTTGGAGCAATTTACGATACGGTAGCCATCCGCCTTGCCGAGCATATCAGCTATTGGACGGGTGGGTGGTGCCGCTACGGCATGGGTCGGCAAATGGCTAAATCGTGCGATGACAGACGAAAGCTGGTGCCCAAGTCGGGTGGTCGTTCCGTTTTTACGACTGATCATTGCGTGTTATCTAAGCAAGGCGAACAAGGGTTGCCGGAGGTGGCCGCCTACTGACGCCGCGAGCATCGCAGAAGCACTGAGCGGGCATTGCTCAGTGGTCTCGCCACACGCGCATTTGCCCATGGAAGCACCGCCACCAGTTGCGCGCCCAGCAGCAACGCCAGGACGTCCAGCCCGATGGCGTCCACCAGCAATGCCAGCGGCAGCAGCTCAAGATTGCAGGCGAGCAGCAGGACCAGCACCGTGGTGGTGGCGGCCAGCAACTTGGCTCTGGAGATCTTCGGCATCAGGGGCTTCCCAAGGCGGTGATCCAGCAGTGGGGGCAGATGGAGGGCCTTCAATGGCCGGTCGGAGTAAATCTATCCAACAACTGCATCAACGAGCGATTAATCCTGTTCCGCCGCCATGCTGACCCGGTTACGCCCGCCCGCCTTGGCCCGGTAAAGCGCCTCATCCGCGCGCGCGATCAATTCGGCCAGCAGCGGCTGGTCACTGCCCGGCAGCGCCTCACCCAGCGCGGCCCCGATGCTCACCGTCACATTGATGCGCGCATCGCCAACATCAATCGGCGTGGCGGCCACGGCCTGACGCATCCGTTCGGCCACCGCCGGCGCGTCCTCGACGGCAGGGGCCGCCAGCAGCGCGACAAACTCCTCGCCGCCAAAGCGCGCGAACAGGTCGCGCTCGCGCAGCGCCTCCCGGCAGCGCTTTGCTACTTCCTTCAGCACTTCATCGCCCGCAGGATGACCGTGGCTGTCGTTGATTTTCTTGAAATGATCGACGTCGACCATCAGCACGGCCACCGAATGACCGGTGGCTTGGCGCGCGGCGATGATCTGGGCCGAGCGCTCCTCAAAGTGGCGCCGGTTGGGAATGCCGGTCAACGGGTCGGAGGCGGCCAGGCGGCGCAGCTCGGCGGCCATTAAAAGTTCGGCGGTCACGTCGGTGAACAGCCAGATGCGGCCGTATTCGCCGTTCCCACGTACGGGATGGGTATCCACCTCGATCGTGCGTTCGCCCAGCGCCCAGTTCAAGGTGGAAGCAAAACTGACATTACCCACCTGCGCGCCGTACGCCTGCTCAAGCTCGGCGTGGTTGTCGCGCCGCTGTCGAAGGCTACGCATGGGTTCGGCGAGGTCGCGCGCGCGGTGGTTACCGGGCGGGCAGCCCAGCAGGTCGGCGGCACGCTCGTTGATCACCGCGCTCACGCCGTCGCCTTCCATCAGCACGATCCCGGCGGGCACGCTCTCGACCAGATCGATGAACTGGTTCTGCACCGTCACTTCGCGCAGCTTCTCGCGCCGGGCAGACAGCAGCCGGGCCACGCTCGTGGCCAGCAGCGGAACCTGTGGGGTCAGAGCGATGGCTGCTGGTTCGCCTTTCCACAGCACCAGCAGGCCGCTCAGCGGTGCGCCGAGGGACGGCGCGGGCACGAACAGCAGTCGCGCCGGTGGACCGTTCAATCCATGCAGCAGGGCCGTGGGCAGGCGGAATCCGGCGGCAGCCACGAGTTCCCCCGACCAGCCGTGCTCCAGGATGCCGCTACGGGCCAGGCTGAATCCGGAAAAAGGCATGGCCGGGAATGAAGCGGCCCAGCCCGCCCAGCCATTGGCTTCAATCTCCACCGCCATGACCAGGTCCGCACCGGAAGCGAGCTGGGCGAAGTGGCACAGGCCGGCGAGGGCGTCGCTGTCGGCAGTGCTCATGCCACGTTGCCCGCCAGGCGGCGCTCAAGGATGCGGACGACTTCATCGGGGGCGGTCATGTGCGGAAGATGCCCCTCGGCATCGATGATATCCAGCGTGGCGGTCGGAATGGCCGCTTCCAGCCAATGACCGACCTGCACCGGTACGGCCATGTCGACCGCGGTCTGGATCACGTGCACAGGTCGGGTCAGCTGCGCGGCCAGCGATCGCATATCGGAATTGAAGATCGTGCGCGAGGTATTGAGCGCGATGTCCGGGCGCATCTGGAACAGCGTGCGTGAGAAGTCGGCCACCACCTCCCCGTTGTCCACGCCCACCACCATCGGCGCGAACCCGGCCACCCAGGCCTGGTAGTTGGCGCTCATGCTGTCGAACAGGTTTTCCAGATCCGCTGCCTGGAAGCCGCCGGTGTAGCCGGTGTCATCCAGGTAACGCGGCGAGGCCCCCACGGTGACCAGCCGGTCGAACAGTTCCGGGCGGGCCACCGCGGCCACCGCACCGATCATGCCGCTCATGGAGTGGCCGACATACACGCAGTCGCGTAGCGCCAGGTCGTCCATGAACTCCAGCAGGTCGTCGGCATAGCCGAACAACGAACCGTGCCGGTCGAAATCGTAGGTGTCCGCGCCGTTGGGTCCGCAACCGGCGAGGTCGAACGACACTACGTCGTAGCGCGCCTCGAACCACGGGAGCAGGGCGCTCCAGGCCGTCTGGTCGGTTCCGAAGCCATGGGCAAGGATGGCGACCTGACTGCCCTTGCCGCTACGGCGGCCGTTGAATCTTTCAAAGCTGTTCACGCACATCCAGTCATGGGCATTCGGCAGCTGCCGATACTAGGCCAGGCTGGCATGCGGGTCCATGACACATCGGCGCGTGCCTGGGTTTCGAGCGGCCGCTGTTAACCTCGGCGTCAGGGCCGCAGTCCGAGCGCGAACCGCCCCGTCAAGCGCCCCAGGGAATGTCGGCCTCGCCGGCGGCCTGCTCGAAGCGTGGGCGGCCGAACCAGTAGCCCTGCATCAGGCGGATGCCGAGATCGGACAGGCATCGCGCCTCATCCGCGGTTTCGATTCCTTCTGCGATCACCTCGATATCCAGCGCGTCGCACATGGAGATCACCCCGGCCACGATGGCGCGTCGTGACCGGCTATGGTCGATGCCCCGGATCAACGCCATGTCCAGCTTGACGATATCCGGGTGGAAATCGGCCAACAGGTTGAGGCCGGCAAAGCCAGCGCCGAAATCATCAATCGCCGTCTTGAAGCCGATACGTTTGTACTCGCTCAGGATCTCGGCCAGCCATTTGCCGTCGCTGACCTGCTCGCCCTCCACCGTCTCAAAGATGATCCGCTCCACCGGAAAGCCATACCGCTCGGCCGCCTGCAGGGTGGAGCGAATGCATACTTCCGGCCGATAGATGGCATTGGGCAGGAAATTGATCGAAAGACAGGACGGCAGCTGCAACCCGGCCGCGATCCGGATGGCCTTCTCACGGCACGCCTGGTCGAACGAATACCGGTTCTCGGCGGTCACGCGCGACAGCACCGTGTCGGCAGATTCGTCCGTTGGACCGCGTACCAGCGCTTCGTGCGCGACCACCTCGCGCGCTTGTATGTCGACGATGGGCTGGAACGCGTAGCTGAAGTCGAACGGCAGCGGCTCCGCATCGCGGCACAAGGCACATCCGGCACGCGTAGGGGGAGAGGGCATGCAGTGGGGTCCGTCTTCAGGTCAGGCAGGAAGCTTAGCCGATGCCTGATCAGGGGCATGTGGATGCCGCGCCGTTGGCACCTGCCCTTCAAGCCGGATCCTCAGCCCCTTGGCGGTAGTTCGCGCTTCCACCAGTCTCGACGTCCTTTCCCGGTGCGACGCGCACGCTCCCTGCGCTCGGCCTCCCGTTGCTCAAGGGGGGAGCGCTGGTCCGGCCCCATGAACAGGTGGCCAAACATCTCCGGGCGCTCGGCGCGGCGGTTCGATGGTTCGTTGGGGGTGCTGTGGTCGTGAACTGTGCTCATGGCGCAGATCGTAGTGTCGGCCAGAGTCACAGGTTGAGACGCGCGGTGGCCATATGTCCCTCGCGCGCGGCTGACGCGGCCGCATCTCGCGATGCAATACGGCCGTTAAGTAAAAATACCGGCCGACCGACCGTGCCTTTGCTGAGGCGCCATCGGTTGGCCCGGTGGAAGCTGACATTCGTCAAGGCCAGTAGAGGAAGCCGCAGATGGCGACCAGGATGTGGGACGCGGCTCCGGCTGTCGGTCTGGGTTTGATCCTCGCGCTGCTTCTTCCGGCATGCAACCGCGAGACCACGAGCACAACTCCCACCCCAGCACCTGCGGCTGCCCGCCCCGCGGAGCCGCCTGCAGCAACACCACCCAACATGCCGCCACCGAACCCGTGGCTGGCGGAGAGCGTCTACCCGACCTCCCACTTCAATCCAGCGGCAACCGATTCAGTGCTGATCGCAGGGCCCGTCGGCAGCAGGAACCTGACTGCGGCGGACGTAGCGACCGTGCCCACGCTGATCACCTCCAATCCCACCATGAAGCGGGTGGGCGGGGAGGTGATCGCCTTTGCCAGCGGTGCGGTGGGTGTGCAGAAGATCCGCGTGACCGGTGACGCGTTCGAGGCGGTGGGCGGACTCTTGCCTTACCCCGGCTTTGAAAAATCCGCCGCGATGGCTACGCCCACTGCGCTGGATGCCGCACTGACCCAGCTGGACGCCGCCTACCGGGCCAAGGACGAGACGAAGATTCTGGATGCGCTGAAGGGGCTGGGTTCCGCCGGCCTCAACATGGAAAGCGGCATCAACGGGGTGTACAACCTGTTTGATCGCGACGGCAATCACTACTGCGTGTACGGTGGCACCCACGTGCTCAAGACAACCGATGGCAACGTAGTCGGTGACCCGCCGCGGATCGTAAAGACGGCCGACGTAGCCAAGGGCCTGCCGGCAGACGTCGCCAGGTCGGTTACCCGCATCATCGGCCTGAACATGACCTACGACGGCTTCCTGGCGGCAGCCGCGCCGGGAGCGTTGATCATCCTGGACCGGGATCTGAACGTGAAGGCGTCAGTGACCTTCAATGGCGAGGCCGTCGACAACAGCATCGTGATCGATGAGAACAATGGCATCTACGTGGTCACCGAGAAGCACATGAACAAGGTGATCTGGAATGGGACCACATTGTCCACCGACGAAAAGGACGGCGCCTGGTCGTCCGCCTACGATTCCATGCCCGGCGAAAAGGCCTTGGCGATGGGTGCGATCTCGCGCGGCTCGGGCACCACCCCGACATTGATGGGATTCGGCAGCGACCCGGACAAACTGATCGTGATTGCCGATGCGGCTGAAACCGGCAGCAACGCAGTGGCGTTCTGGCGCGACGCGATTCCGGCAGGCTTCCAGCAAAAGCCGGGCACCCAGTCCAACCGTATCGCCGACCAGATCCGCATCGATATCAGCCAGATGACCATCGAGCCCTCACCCAATGTGTTGGGATACGGCGTCGCATTCCTCAACAGTACGTATCCCAAACCGCTTCCGGCGGGTCCGGGCAATGCGTTCACCGGCGGGATCACCCGGCCGGCGCCGATTGGCATACAGAAGTTCAACTGGAACCCGGACAAGGACGCGTTCGAGAAGGCCTGGATCAACCATGAGGTCGACAACACCGACATCATGGTGCCGGTGGTCTCGGCCGCAACCGGGCTGCTGTACGCCGCGCACAAGGACAAGGGCGTCTACCAGTATGTCGGCCTGGATTGGTCAACGGGCGAGATCAAGTCGCGCTGGGTTTTCCCGGACGACAGCCGTCGTTGGAACGCCTTGGGCGGCATCACCACGGTCATGGATAACGGTGACCTGATGATCGGCGGGGTATTTGCCGTCAAGCGGCTCAAGATCGGCGGTGGTGGCACGACGGCGCGGCCGTAGCGGCCGTCAGCAGACGCTTGCGCCAGACCGGTTGCATGGGAGTTTCTATCCTGTGCGGGGTTCTGGTCTACTGGGCATCACGCTTGCCCAAGGTTACCCCCATGAAAACCGCCGTGTTCAGCGCCCGCCCGTACGACCGCCGTTTCCTCGATGAAGCGAATGCGCGCGACCACGCGGGACAGGGATTTGAGCTGGCCTATTTCGATGCGGCGCTGGACGCCACGACCACCGGCCTGGCCCAGGGTTTCGATGCAGTCTGCGTGTTCGTCAACGACCGCCTGGACGCGCCCGTGCTGCAGGCCCTGCATGGGCTGGGGGTGCGGGCGATCCTGCTGCGCTGCGCGGGGTTCAACAACGTGGATCTGGTGGCTGCCGCGGAACTGGGGCTGTTGGTGGCCCGGGTGCCGGCGTACTCGCCCGAGGCCGTGGCCGAGCATGCGCTGGCGCTGGTCATGACCCTCAACCGGCAGACCCACCGCGCCTACAACCGGGTGCGCGAGGGCAACTTCATGCTGGATGGGCTGCTGGGGCGCACCCTGCACGGCAAGACCGTGGGTATCGTGGGCACCGGCAAGATCGGGCTGGCGACGGCGCGCATTTTCAACGGGATGGGGTGCACCGTGCTGGGCAACGATCCTTACCCGTCGCCAGACTTCTCGGCGGTGGGCCACTACGTGGCGCTGGAGGAACTGCTGGCCCGCTCGGACATCGTGTCGCTGCATTGCCCGCTTACGCCGCAGACCCATCACCTGATCAACGAGGAATCGCTGGGGTTGATGAAGCCCGGCGCGATGCTGGTCAATACCTCGCGCGGCGCGCTGGTCAACACCGATGCGGTGGTGCGCGCGCTGAAGTCGCGGCATCTCGGCCACCTGGCCATTGATGTGTATGAGCAGGAAAGCGCGCTGTTCTTCCAGGATCTGTCTGGCGAGATCATCGACGATGATCTCTTCCAGCGCCTGATGACCTTCCCGAATGTGCTGGTTACCGGGCACCAGGGCTTCTTTACGGTTGAAGCCCTACAGGAGATCTGCAGCATCACCCTGCGCAACCTGTGCGATTTCGCCAGTGGGGCGGAATGCCAGAACAGGGTGGTTGCTGCCTAGCCTGGGCCGCAGGGCTCAGGCCAGCTTGTCGGGACAGGTTGCAACCATCGTCGCGCTGTTCTGCACCGGGACCCAGGAGCGTGAACTGCCGTTTCGCTTGGTTTCCATGTACTTCTCTGTCACCTGGTAGACACGGAGGTAGCCACTGCTCTTTCCGCACCACTGGCTTACCCGGGTCGATCCCGGCTGCCACGGAGCATCCGTGGTTTTCGCAATCACGCTCGATCCGCCTGCATCGAGCGGGTAGGAGAACTGCTCGATCAGGCCGGAAATGCCCGGCTGTTTGATGGCGTCCAGATACTGGATGCCTGCGGCACGTGCCTCGGTGGATTCCGAGGCGGCCATTGTCTGGAAGGTCGTGGTGAGTCGCTCGACAAACGACGCCTTGTCGACGTCCGTTGAAATCTGCGTTACTGCGAGCGAGGTCTGTTCAACCGGTGCGGCGGCCGTGGCCGCCTGCGGAATCGAGGTCAGCAGAATCGTTCCAATCAAAAGCGAACCGCCAATCAACATTACGTTCATTGAGACTTCCTGGTGTCTGGACGCGGGAACGGCAGCTCGGACGCTAGGTCAGTATCTGGTGGCTGTCAATTCGTCCCAGGTTACCGATCTTCCACTTCGACATAGCGCACGACGGGCTTCTCGACATTCTCGCGGACGGGCGGATCGTCATTCCACAGCGGGCGCAGGAGAATCTGCCCGGGAGTGGCTTCGATTCTTACGTGCACGCCTACCTCGAACCCGAACTTGCGCAGCCAGGCGCCGCGCAGGGTCACCAAGGGGAGCGGGCCGAAGTGATCGCGGTCCTGTTCGCCGATCTGGGGCACGGCGCGCACGTTGTGGTAGTAGCTGGGGGAATAGCTGGGTGCGCAGCGGGGTAGCAGCAGGACGACTTCTTCTTCGTCTTCGGGCCACTGGACGGGTTTGGGTTTCATCTTCGCTCCTCCAACAGGGAATGGCCCTCGCCGGTGAGGGCGAGGGCGTCGGGAGGTCAAAACCGTGCAAGCCAGACGGCGGGTGTATTCCCCCGTGAGGGGTCTTGTATTAGCCACCCTCCCGACATGGGACATCCATAATTTTGGCTCACCGGAGTTTTGAGCTCCGGGGAGAACCTTGCCCGCGGTCGACGAAGAAGCGAAATCGTTTGTGTCTGTTGGGTTTGCGATTTCAGTAGGCTGTATCTACTGGTTGTCGGGTGTGGCACGGAATTACGGGAATTGCGGCGTTTGTGTGTGAGCCAAGGCACAAAAATTATTTTTCGCCGATGTGCATCATTTGGTTTGGAGGGTGGTTCGTGGCGTCGTAATCGGTCCGGTGGGCGCGGAGTGGCGGGTGGGGCGGGGGAGATCAAGAGCGGTTTTGATCAGGTTTCATGCGTTACCGGGTGTGGGTGGTGCATGGGCGGTCGTTTGGGAACCGACCCTACGGCGCCAGGCGGCCCGGTGTCCTACGGCCATGTGCCCGGCCCGACTGTCCGGTGTTCATTCGGGGTGTGTCCGCGTGCGCGCGTGAGGGCGGGTTCGTTGGGTCGGGCGGCCGCGCAGGGCCACTTGCACCGATCGCTGCCGTGAACGATTCATGTCTATACATGTCGCTCCGGCTGTGCTGATCCGGGCGGTCTGCGCGCAGTGCGACAACGTGTCGCAGCCGTTTTCGGGCCTTTCCTGCGTCAGATCATTGTCAATGCCTTTCTTAAATGGTGCGTGACGGCATAAAATTAGGGGGCTGACATGAACGTCCTCCGTGCCGCCCCTTGGGAGCGGTACACCCGGCTTGGCCGGAGGGGCGCGCTTGAGAAGGCATTCCCTACGCAATTGGATCGACCGATGATTCCGTTGAAATCCCTTGGGCGCTGGCTGCGCCCGGGCCTGCTGTTCGCGTTGTCCGTGTTCATGACGGGCTGCAGCTCGGCCATTCTGGCCCCGAAGGGCCAGGTCGGCCACGACCAGAAGACCCTTCTGATCACGGCCACCGTGCTGATGCTGCTGGTCGTCGTGCCGGTCATCATCATGACCCTCGCCTTCGCCTGGAAGTACCGTGCCTCCAACACCAAGGCCCGTTACGAGCCGAAGTGGTCGCACTCCACCGCGATCGAAGTGGTTGTCTGGTCGATCCCCTGCATGATCGTGCTGGTGCTGGCCGTGCTGACCTGGCGTTCGTCGCACTCGCTGGATCCGTACCGTCCGCTGGACTCGCAGACCAAGCCGGTGGTGATTGAAGCCATTTCGCTGGACTGGAAGTGGTTGTTCATCTACCCGGAAGAGAACATCGCGACGGTCAACGAAATCACCTTCCCGGTGAACACCCCGCTGAACTTCAAGATCACGTCCGATTCGGTGATGAATGCCTTCTTCATCCCGCACCTGGGCAGCATGATCTACTCGATGACCGGCATGGAGACCAAGCTCCATCTGATCGCCAACGAGACCGGCACCTTCCCGGGCATGTCCTCGCACTACAGCGGCGCGGGCTTCAGCAAGATGCATTTCGACGCCAACTCGGTGACCGAAGTCGAATACCAGGCATGGCTGGCCAAGGTGCGTGCGCAGAGCACCCCGATGGACCAGGCCGCCTTTGGCGCGCTGGTGGCCGAGAAGAACCACGACTGGCACCCGGTGACCTACTTCGGTACCACCGAAGCCGGTCTGTTCGACTGGGTCGTTGCCCGCCACATGGGTGACAACCAGCACTACGGCATGGACCACAAGGCCATGGATCACAAGGGCATGTCGCACGGCGCTGCGGGCGAAAGCCACGAAGGCCACGAGATGCTGGCCGGTGCCCATGACATGCCGGCCGACCATGCCGAACACACTGCAGACGAGCACGCCGCCGCCGGTCACGCCGGCCACGCAGGCTCGGGAGAATAAGCATGAATCCGTTGGGCAAACTGACATTCGCTGACATCCCGCACGACCCGATCATCATCTCCACGCTGGTTGGCGCGGGGATCGGTGGCCTGCTCGTGCTGGCCCTGATCACCAAGTTCAAGCTGTGGGGCTATCTCTGGAAAGAGTGGTTCACCTCGGTTGACCACAAGAAGATCGGCGCGATGTACCTCATCGTCGCCTTCGTCATGCTGCTGCGCGGCTTTGCCGACGCCATCATGATGCGTACCCAGCAGGCCATCGCCGCCAACGGCGCCGAAGGCTTCCTGCCGCCGCACCACTACGACCAGATCTTCACCGCCCACGGCGTGATCATGATCTTCTTCGTGGCGATGCCGCTGATCACCGGCCTCATGAACGTGGTGGTGCCGCTGCAGATCGGCGCACGCGACGTGGCCTTCCCGTTCGTCAACTCGCTCAGCTTCTGGCTGTTCGTGGCGGGCGCGGGCCTGGTGATGATCTCGCTGGGCGTGGGTGAATTCGCGCAGACCGGCTGGCTGGCCTTCCCGCCGTTGTCGGGCAAGGAGTTCAGTCCAGGGGTAGGTGTGGATTACTACATCTGGGGCCTGCAGGTAGCAGGTCTAGGCACGACACTGAGCGGTATCAACTTCTTCATTACCATCTTGAAGATGCGTACCCCGGGCATGAAGCTGATGCACATGCCGGTGTTCACCTGGACCGCGCTGGTCACCAACGTGCTGATCATCGCCGCCTTCCCGGTGCTGACCGTCACCCTGGTGCTGCTGACCCTGGACCGTTACCTGGGCACGCACTTCTTCACCAATGACGGTGGCGGCAACGCCATGCTGTACATCAACCTGATCTGGATCTGGGGCCACCCGGAAGTCTATATCCTGGTGCTGCCGGCCTTCGGCGTGTTCTCCGAAGTGATCGCCACGTTCTCGCGCAAGGCGCTGTTCGGCTACAAGGGCATGGTGTACGCCACGGCCTGCATCGGCGTGCTGTCGTTCATCGTGTGGCTGCACCACTTCTTCACCATGGGTTCGGGTGCCAACGTCAATGCCTTCTTCGGCATCACGACGATGATCATCTCCATTCCCACCGGCGTGAAGATCTTCAACTGGCTGTTCACCATGTTCCGCGGCCGCGTGCAGTTCACCAGCCCGGTGCTGTGGACGATCGGCTTCATGGTCACCTTCACCATCGGCGGCATGACCGGCGTGATGCTGGCGATCCCGGCCATCGACTTCGTGCTGCACAACAGCCTGTTCCTGATCGCCCACTTCCATAACGTCATCATCGGCGGCGTGGTGTTCGGCATGTTCGCCGGTATCACCTACTGGTGGCCGAAGATGTTCGGCTTCCGCCTCAACGAGGCCTGGGGCAAGCGCGCGTTCTGGTGCTGGTTCATCGGCTTCTATGTGGCCTTCATGCCGCTGTACATCCTGGGCTTCATGGGCATGACCCGCCGCATGCAGAGCTACCCGAACCCGGAATACCAGCCGCTGCTGGTCATTGCGATGGTCGGTGCGTTCATCATCGGCGCCGGCATCCTGTGCCAGATCATCCAGGTGGCCGTGTCCATCCGCGACCGCAAGAAGACCGCCGACCTGACCGGCGATCCGTGGGATGCCCGTACGCTGGAGTGGGAAACCTCTTCGCCGCCGTCGTTCTACAACTTCGGTTCGCTGCCCAAGGTCACCGAGCTGGACGACTTCTGGGAACGCAAGCAGCGTGGTGAGGCGTGGGAACGCCCGGCCAAGTACACCGACATCCACATGCCGCGCAACACCGGTACCGGTGTGGTGATTGGTGCCTTCAGCCTGGTCTTCGGTTTCGCGATGATCTGGCACATCTGGTGGCTGGCCATCGTTGGCCTGGTCGGCATGATCGGCACCTTCATCTGGCGCACCTTCGACAAGGACGTGGATTACTACGTACCGGCTGCCGAAGTGGAGCGGATCGAAAATGAGCACCGCCGTCACCTGCAGGCGCAGGGTCTGGTGAAATCGGAGTTGCAGGCATGAGCAGCACTATCGCCAACAACGTGAACCACGGGCACGCCGCACACGCGGCGGCCCATGGCCATGATGACCACGAACACCACGACACCGGCGAGAACACCGTCTTCGGTTTCTGGGTGTACCTGATGAGCGACTGCCTCATCTTCGCCAGCCTGTTCGCGACCTACATCGTGCTGGCCGGCGGCACCAACGGTGGCCCGGGTCCGAAGGACCTGTTCGACCTGACCTTCGTCGCGTGGGAAACCACGCTGCTGCTGGTGTCCTCGCTGACCTTCGGCCTGGGCATGATTGCGCTGCACAAGCACAAGGTTGGCCAGATGTACCTGTGGCTGGGCCTGACCTGGCTGCTGGGCTTCGGCTTCATGGTCATGGAAGTGTGGGAGTTCAACCACCTGATCCATGAGGGCTTCGGTCCGGACCACAGTGCGTTCCTGTCGGCGTTCTTCGCGCTGGTGGGCACCCACGGCCTGCACGTGAGCGCCGGCCTGCTGTGGCTGCTGATCATGTTCATCCAGATCAAGCAGAACGGCCTGACCCCGACCAACAAGACCCGCATGGCGTGCCTGAGCCTGTTCTGGCACTTCCTGGACCTGATCTGGATCGGCGTGTTCTCCGTCGTCTACCTGAAGGGAGCGCTGTAATGGCACATGACACTCACGCACACGACCACGGCCATGGCGCCGCGGGCGAAAGCCACGGCAGCGTCAAGTCGTACCTGATCGGTTTCCTGCTGGCCGCCGTCCTCACCATCATTCCCTTCTGGGCGGTGATGAAGGGTGGCCTGCCGGTCTTCACCACGGGCGTCATCATCGTGGTGGCGGCGATCCTGCAGATCTTCGTGCACCTGATCTTCTTCCTGCACCTGAACCGCTCGTCGGAACAGCGCTGGAACGTCAGCGCGGCGGCCTTCACCGTGGTGGTGATCGGCATCATCGTCGCCGGCACGCTGTGGGTCATGCACAATATGAATGTGCACATGATGCATTGACCCTTCGGGGTTTGGTGCATGCAGAAAGGCCGCCCGGAAGGGCGGCCTTTTTGTTTGCAACCTGCATTCCGGACAACACGCCCTGGACGGTAACGCTGCCCCGGACGGCAACGCTGCCCGGACGATAACGCTGCCCCGGACGGCAACGCCGCCACGGACGGTAGTGCCGACTGTTAGTCGGCAACGCCATGCATGAAGAACGCAGGGGCGGGTCCGCGCGAAGAGCAGCCGACTAACAGTCGGCTCTACCGGTCGGGTCTACCGGTGGGCCCCAAACGATCGGCGCCATTGGTCGGTTATGCGGCGTTGCGCAGGAACGCCTCGGCGTCCACCGGCTTGCCCAGGTGGTAACCCTGCAGCAGGTCGCAGCCCAGCTCGTTGAGGTAGTCACGCTGCCCGGCAGTTTCCACGCCCTCGGCTACGATCTGCAGTTGCAGCGAACGCCCCAGCGCCACGATCGAGGACACGATCGCCGCATCTTCCGCGTTGTCCTCCAGGTCGCGCACGAACGCGCGGTCGATCTTCAGTTCGGTCGCCGGCATGCGCTTGAGGTACAGCAGGCTCGAATAGCCCGTGCCGAAATCATCAATGGAAATCTTCACCCCCATCGCGGTCAGCCCGTGCAGGATCTGCAGGCTGGCTTCCACGTCCTGCATGGCCGTGGTCTCGGTCACTTCCAGGGTCAGGTGGTGCGGGGCCAGGCCGTGCCGCTCCAGCGTCGCCTTCACCGTGTCCAGCAGCGTGGTGGACGAGAACTGCAGCGGCGAAAGGTTCACCGCCATCGACCACGTTGCGTGCCCGGCGTCATGCCACTGCCGCAGCTGCGCGCAGGCCTGGTCCAGCACCCAGTCGCCCAGCGGGAGGATCAGCCCGCTGCGTTCGGCAATCGGAATGAAGGTGTCCGGTCCCAGCAGGCCCAGCCCCGGGTGCTGCCAGCGCACCAGGGCTTCGGCGCCGATCACGCCACCGCCATCGGCACGGAACTTGGGCTGATAGTGCAGCACCATCTCATCGCGCTGCAGGGCGCGGCGCAGCTCCTGCAGCAGCTTGAGCTGTCGGTTGGCGCTGACGTGCATCGATTCGGTGAAGAACGTATAGCCGTTCCGGCCCGAGTCCTTGGTGTGGTACATGGCCGCATCGGCATGCGCCATCAGCTCGCGCTCGGTGGTGGCATCGGTAGGGTACATCGCGATGCCCAGGCTGGCGGTGACCTGCAGGTCCAGCGTGTCGATCTCGAACGGCTCGGCCACCGTGGCGATGATGCGCTCGGCCACCACGGCGGCGTCTTCGGGCACATCCAGCTGGAACACGATGACGAACTCATCGCCGCCCAGCCGGGCGAAGGTATCCTGCGCGCGCAGCAGGCCGTTGACCCGCCTGCTCATCTCGATGAGCAGCTTGTCGCCCAGCTGGTGGCCGTAGGCATCGTTGATGGCCTTGAAGCCGTCCAGGTCGCAGAACATCACCGCGAAACTGAAGTTGCGGCGCTTGGCCTTTTCGATGGTCTGTTCGATGCGGTCCTGCAGCAGCATGCGGTTGGGCAGCTGGGTGAGTGGGTCGTGCAGCGCGGCCTGCAGCAGCTTTTCGTTGGCCTGGGCCAGCGAATCGGCGAGCAGGCCGGTGCGGGTGCGCATCTGGCGGTCGAACAGCGAGGCGATCAGCGCGATGCCCAGCGTGGCCAGGGTGGTGACGATGACCAGCACCGCCAGCCACTTGGTATCGAGCCCGTTGGCGTACACCGCGCCGCAGATGCTGCCTTCCGGAAAGTTGGCGGCGGCCATGCCGGTGTAATGCATGCCCACGATGGCCAGGCCCATCACCAGCGAGGCCGCCCCGCGCAGCAGCCCGGTACGGCGCTGTTGGGTGCGTAGCCGGAAGGCGATCCACAGGGCGGCGCCGGCGGCGACGATGGCGATCAGCAGCGAGGCGGCGAACCACAGTGGGTCGTACTCGATGCCCGGCTCCATGCGCATCGCGGCCATGCCCAGGTAGTGCATGCAGGCAATGCCCAGGCCCATCAGCACCGCGCCGGCGACCAGGCGCGGCCACGGCAGCTCCGGGCGCGAGACCAGCCACAGCGCGTAGGCCGAGGCCCCCACCGACGCGGCCAGCGAATACAGGGTGATCGCCAGGTCGTAGCCGACCGGGATCGGCAGGTGGAAGGCGAGCATGGCCACGAAGTGCATGGACCAGATGCCCAGGCCCATGGCGGCGGCGCCACCGGCCAGCCACCAGCGGGCAACGCGGCCTTCGGTACTGGCCAGCCGGCCGGCCATGTCCAGCGCGGTATACGAGGCGAGGATGGCAACCAGCAGCGAGAAAACGACGAGACTCTGGCTGTAGGTGCCGGTCATGGAAAAGCCTGGATGTACATGGGGAAGGGAAAGGCGCGGGCGCCCGCCACGGTATCGGCCGGGGCGGGGCAAGGTTGAGCGGGGGCGTTCAGCCGGCGGTTGGGCGCGCGTCTCGGTTGCTGCGACGTGGCTCGGCTATCCTGCCCGACAGACGATGAATTGGATTTGACATGGCCAAGCGGCTTACCGCCTACGTGTGCAGCGAATGCGGCGCGGAATACAGCAAGTGGCAGGGGCAGTGCACCGAGTGCGGCGCCTGGAACGTGCTGAGCGAGATCACGCTGGAAAGCGCCGCGGCCACCAAGTCGCCGGCGGCGCGTCGCTCGGGCTGGGCCGGCAAGGTCGATGCGCCGAAGATCATGGCGCTCAAGGACGTGCAGCAGACCGAGCACCTGCGGGTAAGCACCGGCATCGGCGAATTCGATCGCGTGCTCGGCGGCGGCCTGGTCGAAGGTGCGGTGGTGCTGGTGGGCGGTGACCCGGGCATCGGCAAATCGACCCTGCTGCTGCAGGCAGTGGCGAAGATGGCCGCCACGCTGCCGGTGCTGTACATCACCGGCGAGGAATCGCTGTCGCAGGTGGCCGGCCGCGCGGTGCGGCTGGACCTGCCACTGGACAACGTCAATGCGCTGGCCGAAACCCAGGTCGAAGCAATCCTGCAGCACGCCAGCGCGGCGCGGCCGAAGCTGATCGTGGCCGATTCGGTGCAGACGCTGTGGACCGAATCGCTCACCGCCGCCCCGGGCTCGGTCAGCCAGGTGCGCGAAAGCGCGGCGCGGCTGGTGCGCTTTGCCAAGGAAACCGGTACGGCCGTGTTCCTGGTGGGGCATGTGACCAAGGAAGGCGGCATTGCCGGCCCGCGCGTGCTCGAGCACATGGTGGATGCGGTGCTGTATTTCGAAGGCGAGAGCGGCAGCCGCTTCCGCCTGCTGCGTGCGTTCAAGAACCGCTTCGGTGCGGTGAACGAGCTGGGCGTGTTCGCGATGGGCGAGAAGGGGCTGAAGGAAGTGTCCAATCCGTCGGCGATCTTCCTGTCCGGCGGCAGCACCCGGCAGCCGGGCAGCTGCGTGATGGTCACCCGCGAGGGCACCCGGCCGCTGCTGGTGGAAGTGCAGGCGCTGGTGGATGCGTCACCGCTGTCGAATCCACGCCGCGTGGCGGTGGGCCTGGAACAGAACCGCCTGGCGATGCTGCTGGCGGTGCTGCACCGTCACGGCGGGGTGCTGGTGGGCGACCAGGACGTGTTCGTGAACGTGGTAGGCGGCATCCGCGTGCAGGAAACGGCCGTGGACCTGCCGGTACTGCTGGCCGTGTTGTCCTCGCTGCAGGACCGGCCGCTGGCGGAAAAGACGATTGCCTTTGGCGAAGTGGGTTTGTCCGGCGAGATCCGCCCGGTACCCAACGGCGAAGACCGCCTGCGCGAAGCGGCCACGCACGGCTTCAAGCGCGCCATCGTGCCCAAGGCCAATGCGCCCAAGACCGGCAGCGTCAAGGGCATGGAAGTCATCGCCGTGGAGCGGTTGTCCGAAGCGATCGACGCGATCTGAATCGGGCATTTCCGGCGCATGCGGGCGCGCAGGCAAACCGTGGCCGGGCTGTGCTAGTTTTCCGTTCCCGCCAGAGAAAACGATTACATGCAAGCGACTCCCCTGGACACGCAGGGCGCCAGCGAGATCCGTCGCGCTGGTGTCGACCTCAACGGATTGATGACGGTCCTTGGCAAACACCTGTATTCCACCCCGGTGGTGGCGCTGCGGGAACTGGTGCAGAACGCGCATGATTCGCTGGTGCGACGTCGGCTGGAACAGGCGGACTGGCAGGAGGCCGGGCGGATCGAGGTGCATGGCGATCCGGTGAACGGCATCGTGCGCATCGTCGATACCGGCGCGGGCCTGACCCAGCAGGAAATCCACGACTACCTGGCCACCGTCGGCGTGGGCTATACCCGTGGCCTGCGCCAGGCGGGCGAGGATGACGAGGGGCTGATCGGCATGTTCGGGCTGGGCTTCCTGTCCGCGTTCGTGCTGGCGCGCCGGGTCACCGTGCGCACCACGTCCTACCAACAACCCGGGTTGGGCCATTGCTATGTGTCCAGCAATGCCGAGCAGTACACGGTATCGCCGATGCCTCCGCGTGCGGTGGGTACCGAGGTGGTGCTGGAACTGCATGGCAGCTACACGCACCTGGCCCAGGAGCAGACCCTGCGCGACATACTGGGCCGCTACTGCGCGCTGCTGGGCGAACCCATCCATATCGGCCATGACGCGCGTGCGATCAATCCCGAGCCGCCGCCGTGGCGCCCGCAGGCGGGCGTGGCGCTGCATCCGCTGCAGGCGCAGCGCCGCGCGCTGGAATTTGCCGCGCACTTCGAGCGCAGCTTCGAGCCGATTGCCTGCATGCCGCTGCGCGCCGAAGGCGGAAGCGATGCGGTGGGGCTGTTGTGGGTGCAGGATGGCGCGACCTACGGCACCAGCGACAACCGCAACCTGTCGGTGTTCGTACGCGGGATGCTGCTCGACGACGACGCGCGCGACCTGCTGCCGCCGTGGGCCGGGTTCATTGGCGGGGTGATCGAATCCAGCCGGCTGACTCCCACCGCCAGCCGCGAGGACCTGCAGCGCGACGACATCTACAGCGCGGTGCAGCATGCGCTCGGCGAGGCGCTCATCGATGGGCTGGTCGAGATCGCCCGGCAGCAGCCCGAAGCCTGGCGGCGCATCCTGGCCCGGCACAACGAGGCGCTGCTGGGCGCCTCGCTCTGCGATGACCGGCTGTTCCAGCTGCTGCTCGAGCACGTGCGCGTGCCCAGCTCGCAGGGCGACATCCGCGCCAGTGAACTGCCGTCGCGTGGCGCGGTCCACGTGATCCTGGACAGTGGTGGCGGCTTCGAGGAAATGCTGTTCCGCGCGATGGGCGTGCCGGTGGCGCATGGCAACCGCTATGCCGTGGTGCCGTTCCTGCGGCGCTGGACCCAGGCCAAGGGCATGCGCCTGGTGGAGCTGGGCACCGAGCAGGGCAATCGCGCGCTGTTCCAGACCGACACGCTGCCCGAGGCCGAACTGGCGTGGCTGCAGACCCACCTGGGCGATGGCGAGCAGCTGCTGCCGGCGCACTTCAGCCCGGCTGAACTGCCGGTGGTGGTGGTGCCCGATCGCGAGGCCGAGCTGAAGCGCCGCCTCGAAGACGACGAGAACGACAAGCGCGTTTCAATGGCCGCGCTGCGCCTGGCGCGGCAGTTCACTGCCCGCATCGTCGCACGTGCACCCTCGCGCCTGTATCTCAACCTGGACAACCCGGCCGTGCAGGCGCTGCTGGCGGCCATGCGCGCCGGCAATCCCCAGGCCGAGGCCGCCGCGCGGCTGCTGCGCTCGCTGAAGGTGATCGTCAGCGCGCAGGGACGTGCGCAGGACGGCGGCGCTGCCAGCAGTGATCTCAACCGCGCGTTCGGCGACATCGCCGAGGCCCTGCAGCAGATGCTGCAGCCGCGCTGACATTTCGATTTTCTTTACGCATTACAGGACGGCACGACCGCATGGATATCTGGAACTGGGTGGAAAAACTGCAGGACGATCTGGGTGAGGCAGGGCAGGCGCAGAGCGCGCAGCTGCTCACCCGGCTGACCGACGAGGTCTGCGAGCTGCGCATCGATCGCGTGGATGCGCTGTTGCCCGAAGCGCGTGCGCTCGGCAAGACGCTTGGAAATCCATGGCTGGACGTGTTCGTGGGCCACTGGGAGATGCGCAACCGGGTCGGCAACCGGCTGGAGGGCGAGTCGGCGCTGGGTGATGCGGTGGCGTTGTTCGAACGCGCGCACCGCGCCGACACGGTGGAGTGCCCACAGTCGGTGTGCGTGACCCAGGACCTGGCCGCGTGTTACGGCAACATCGATGGCCCGGGCTGGGTGCCCGAACGCATCGAGGTGTGCGAGGAAACCCTGGGGCGGATCGACCCGAGCTGGGCCTGCTTCCAGTGCCTGAGTTGCGAGAAGGCCGACGCGCTGCTGGATGATGGAAATCCCCAGGGCGCACTGGACTACCTGGACGTACAGGCCGGTACCGTGCTGGCGCATGGCGGCAAGGTCTACGACAGCTTCCCCGAAATGCGCATCAAGATCCTGCTGGCCAGCGGCCGTGCCGCCGAGGCCCTGGCCTTGATCGACGCGCGCCAGGCCGAGGTGGAGGCCGAGGGCGACTATGAGCCGGCCAACTGCACCGTGCCACGTCGGCTGTCGCGTGCCTGGGCGCTGGCGCAGCTGGGGCGCGATGAAGAGGCGCTGGAGGCCCTGGTGCCGTGGAACCAGGTGTCGCCGAATTACCGGCGCATGTGGGCGCACACGGCGGCGCTGCTGGTGCGCAGCGCGCCCGAACGCAACGGCTGGGACCTGGGGCGCCGGATGAGCGCCACCCTGGCGCATTACGCCCAGGTGGGCGCGCACCGTTTCGTGATCGAGATTGCCGGGTTGTGCGTGGACATGGCCCTGCAGCGTGGCGCGGTGTGGACCGCGCAACGCCACCTGGCGCTGGCCCGCCAACACCTGGATGGTCTGCGCCAGGACCTGGGCGCCCGCGATGCCGTGGCGGCGATGGCCGCGCGCATCGAGGCCGCCCCCGCGGTGGCCGCCCTGCCCGTGCCCGCCGAGGCCCTGTTGGACTGGCTGGTCGGGGAGGGGGCGCAGAACGAAGGGCGCGACCCCGAGCGCGAAGCGCAGTGGTTGCTGCAGGCCGTGGCGGCGCGGCCCGATGATGCGGCCCTGCTGGACGTGGCCGCCTCGGCGCTTGCGGCCTGCGGTGCCGAGGAGGAGGCGCTGGCCCTGCTGTGGGCGTTCGTGCAGCGCCACCCGCACGAAGATGCCTCCCCGGCGTATTCGTTGATGCGGCTGCTGGTGCAGCGTGGCGACCTGGGCGAGCTGGAACGGCTGGTGCAGCACTACCAGGCGCAGGTGCCGGTGTTCGCGCTGTGGTGCCAGGCACAGATCGCGCAGAAGCAGTCCGACTGGGCCGCGCTGGAGCAGGCCTGCTCGGCGCTGCTGGCGCTGTCGCCCGGTTCGCACGGCGCGCGCAATCTGCTGGCGATGGCCCTGATGGCGATGCAGCGCTTCCCGGACGCCGCCGCGCAGTACCGCCACCTCACCGAGGTCCTGGAGGAACCGCGCAGCGCACACTGGGACCATATGACGGCAGCCAGCGCGGCTCGTGACTGGGCAGCCGTGCGGACATCCGCCGCCGCAGTCGGCATGGAACTGGAAAGCACCGAAGGCCCCGTCGAAGAGAACTTCGGCTGGGTGATCATCCGCTGCATGGACGGTGGCGACCCGATCGAGTACTACGCGCGCCGGACCGGCCCGGTCACCGCGCGCATCGTCGAGAACGCGCCAGCCAACCGGCGCCAGCGCGTGGACGACTGGGTGGTGTTCGACGCCGAACTGGTGCATCCGGCACCGGAAGATGAAGAAGAACGCCGTCGCTTCATGCCTACCTATGCCGAAGTCCATCTGCTGGAAAGTGGGGGACATGCGGCGAGCTGGCTGGTGGATGGCGTGCATCCGGGCGAGGAGGCCTGGGCGGCGTTCTCCGACGCGGTCAAGGACCGCGGCTGGAAGCTGTGGACCCACAGCGCGGACGACTACCAGCTTGCCGACACCCAGGCCGACGGCGCGCCGCTGCCAGGGGTGCTGTTCACCCTCGCCCAGCCTCAGGAAGCGCCCCCGCTGGCGCTGCACCGGTTCCTGCTTGAGGCCACCGCCGGCTGGCCGCATCGGATGTGCTGGCTGCGCCTGGCCGAAGCCTGCGGCCAGGACGAACAGCGGCACCTTGATGTGATCGCGCGTTACGGGCTGTAAGCGATGCAGCGGGCGCGCCGCGGCGGTTGATCAGCGCGCGCGCCCGAACACCAGTTCGATGACGAACTGGCTGCCGAAGAATGCCAGCAGCAGCAGCGCCATGGCGGTGAGGGTCCAATGCACCGCTTTGGCGCCGCGCCAGCCGTAGCGGCGTCGGCCGATCAGCAGCGTGCCGAACACGATCCACGACAGCACGCTGAGCACCGTCTTGTGCACCAGTTTCTGTGCGAGCAGGTCGTCCACGAACAGCACGCCGGTGAGCAGGGTCAGCGTGAGCAGGGCAAAGCCCACCGCGATCACGCGGAACAGCAGGGCTTCCAGGTCCGCCAGCGGCGGCAGGGCGCGCAGCCACGGGCGGAAATCGCGGCGGCGCAGGGCGCGTTCCTGCAGCCACAGCATGATCGCCAGCAACGCGGCCACGCTCAGGGTGGCGTAGGCCAGCAGCGCCATCCAGGCGTGGGTGGCCAGCTGCCAGCCCAGCGGCCGGCTGGGTGCATGCCCGTAGCCGTGGTAGACGCACAGCACCGCCGCGGCCATCGGGAACACCAGCACGCCCAGTGCGGCCATGCGCCCGCGCGCGGCCACCAGCGAGGTCAGCCAGGCCATGCCCAGCCCGACCAGGGACAGCGCCGCGAAGAAGTGCATGTCCGGCCCGCCGCTGGTGTGCAGGGCCACCAGTGCGTGGTAGCTGCCGTGCAGGACCATCGCCGGCACCGCCGGCCACAGCCAGGTGGGCGAGCGGTTGGCGTCATCGCGCACCACCGCGCGCACCAGCAGGGCGGTGGCGGCCAGGTACAGCAGGGTCGCGATGAGAACGATTGTCATCGTGTCAGTTTCGCATACCCCCGGGCCGTCGGGGGAGTGCAGCGGACCCGCTATACTGTGCGTCTCTTTGTCTTTCGTTCTGAACAGGTTGCCTCCATGTTCGAGTCCCTGACCCAGCGCCTCTCCGGCACCATCGAGCGGCTGCGTGGCCGCGGTCGCCTCACCGAGGAAAACATCCGCGAGGCCACCCGCGAAGTCCGCATCGCGCTGCTGGAAGCCGACGTCGCCCTGCCGGTCGTGCAGGCCCTGGTCGAGCGCATCAAGGTGCGCGCGGTCGGCCAGGAAGTGCTCAAGTCGCTGACCCCGGGCCAGGCGCTGATCAAGGTCGTGCGCGACGAGCTGACCGCCGTGATGGGCTCGGCCGCCTCCGACCTGAACCTCAATGTGCCGGCCCCCGCCATCATCCTGATGGCCGGCCTGCAGGGTGCGGGCAAGACCACCACGGTGGGCAAGCTGGCCAAGCACCTGAAGGAGAAGCGCAAGAAGAAGGTGATGGTGGTGTCGGCCGACGTCTATCGTCCGGCCGCGATCGAGCAGCTCAAGACCCTGGCCGACCAGGTGGGCGTGCTGTTCTTCCCGTCCAGCGCCGACCAGAAGCCCGAAGCCATCGTGCGCGCGGCCATCGATGATGCGCGCAAGTCGTTCGTGGACGTGCTGCTGGTCGATACCGCCGGCCGCCTGGCCATCGACGAAGCGATGATGGCGGAGATCAAGGCCCTGCACGCGGCGGTGAACCCGGCGGAAACCCTGTTCGTGGTCGATGCCATGACCGGCCAGGACGCGGCCAATACCGCCAAGGCCTTCGGCGAAGCGCTGCCGCTGACCGGCGTGGTGCTGACCAAGACCGACGGTGACGCCCGTGGCGGTGCCGCGCTGAGCGTGCGCTACATCACCGGCAAGCCGATCAAGTTCGTCGGCGTCAGCGAAAAGCCCGACGGCCTGGACGTGTTTCATCCGGACCGTATCGCCGGCCGCATCCTGGACATGGGCGACGTGCTGTCGCTGGTGGAGCAGGTCGAGCAGCAGGTCGACAAGGACAAGGCGCAGAAGCTGGCCGAGAAGGTCGCCAAGGGCAAGAAGTTCGACCTGAACGACATGCGCGACCAGCTCGAGCAGATGCAGAACATGGGCGGCATCGGCGGCCTGATGGACAAGCTGCCGGGCCTGGGCCAGATCCCCGAGCACCTCAAGCAGCAGGTCAGCCAGGGCAAGGAAGTGCCGCGCATGATCGCCATCATCAATTCGATGACCAAGAAGGAACGCCGCAACCCGGGCCTGCTCAACGGCTCGCGCCGTGCCCGCATCGCGCGCGGTTCCGGCCTGACTCCGGCCGACGTCAACAAGCTGATGAAGCAGTATCAGCAGATGGAAAAGATGATGAGCAAGATGGCCGGCGGCGGCATGAAGGGCATGATGCGCAGCATGAAGGGCATGATGGGTGCCATGGGCGGCCGCGGCGGCATGCCGTTCCGCTGATCAAGGCGTCGGTCATCGGGCCGCCCGCGTAGCGACACGCCATGCGTGTCCAAGGGACGCCCGGCGTAGACTGTAAAGGTCGACCCCAAAGGTGCGCCCCGCATGACCGACCCGCGAATCCTCGAACGCGCCGACAGTTTCTGTCGGCGTTTCTCGTTGCAGTCTCCCATTCTGCTCGCCCCCATGGCCGGCGCCTGTCCGGTGACGCTGTCGGCCGTGCTGGCCAACCACGGCAGCATGGGCGCGATGGGCGCGGTCCTCTCGCAGCCGCAGGACATCGTGGCGTGGATGGATGCCTTCCGCGCCCAGTCCAGCGGGCCGGCGCAGGTCAATGTGTGGATCCCGGATGCTGCGCCCGCGCGCGATGCTGACGCCGAAGCCGCCACCCGGGCATTTCTCGCGCAGTGGGGCCCGGAAGTGCCGGCAGATGCCGCCGACGCCGGCCCGGCCGATTTCGATGCGCAGTTCGATGCACTGATTGCCGCGAAGCCTGCGGTCGCCTCCACCATCATGGGCGTCTTCAGTGCCGCCCAGGTGCAGCGCCTGAAAGACGCCGGCATCGCTTGGTTCGCCTGCGCCACCACCTTGGCCGAAGCGCTGGCCGCCGAGGCTGCGGGTGCCGATGCGGTCGTGGCGCAGGGCTTCGAGGCCGGTGGCCATCGCGGCGCGTTTGATCCGGCGGCTGCCGAGCGCCAACTGGTGGGCCTGTTCGCCTTGGTGCCGCGCATGGCCGACCGCCTGCAGGTGCCGGTGATTGCCGCAGGCGGCATCGCCGACGGACGCGGCATCGCCGCCGCGCTGATGCTGGGTGCCAGCGCGGTGCAGATCGGCACCGCGTTCCTGCGCACGCCCGAGTGCGCGATCGACCCGGCCTGGTCGCAGGCGCTGGCGGCCGCCGAACCGGAAGACACCTGGCCGACCCGTGCCTTCAGCGGCCGGCTCGGCCGTGGCCTGGCGACACCCTATGTGCGTGCAGCCGCCGCCCCGTCCGCGCCGCCGCCGCGCCCGTACCCGGTGCAGCGCGGCCTGACCGCGCCGATGCGCGCCCAGGCCAACCGCGAACACCGCATCGACGCGATGCAGGCGTGGGCCGGGCAATCGGCCTGGATGGCGCCCGACAAGCCGGCGGCCGAAGTGCTGCAGGCGCTGTGGGCCGACGCGCGCGGGTTGCTGGGATGAGCGTGTACTGCAACGGCCACCGCGCCAGCGCCGACGATCTGGCCGGCGCGCTGGTCAACTACGGCCACTTCACCTCGCTGCAGGTGCGCGGCGGTGCGGTGCAGGGGCTCGACCTGCACCTGCGGCGCTTGCGCCAGGGCACCGAGGAACTGTTTGGCAGCACGCTGGATGGCACCCGGGTGCAGGCCTGGATGCAGGCGGCGCTGCTGGCCGAAGGCAGGGTCGATGCCTCGCTGCGGGTGACGGTGTTTTCGCGCGCGTTCGATTTCCGCAAGCTGCTGCAGGTCGTGCCGGTGGATGTGCTGGTGGCGGTGTCAGCGCCGGTGACGCTGCCGGCAAGGGCACGCCGCGTGCGCAGCGTGGTGTACCAGCGCGAGTTGCCTCACCTCAAGCATGTGGGCACGCTCCCGTTGTTCGAGCATCGTCGGCAGGCGCTGCAGGCCGGGTACGACGATGCAGTATTCGTGGATGCGCAGGGTGCGATCAGCGAAGGCACCACCTGGAACATCGCGTTCGGGCGTGGTGGAGACCTGGTGTGGCCGCAGGCCCCGGCATTGCGCGGAACGCAGGAGCGCCTGCTGCAGGCGGGGTGGGGCGGGGAGCCGCAGCTGGCGCCGTTGCGGTTGGACGACCTGGCCGGGTTCGACGCCGCCATTGCCTGCAATGCCGCAGGGGTGTGGCCGATCGGGAGCATTGATGGAGTGGCGTTCCCGGGGTCGGAGGGAGTCTGCGGAAAAGCCAAGGCAGTGTTGTTGCAGGCGCCGTGGGATTCCGTGTTGGGGTGAGACCGCCTGGGCCGGCCGACGGCCGGCGCTACCGGATATCCGGCTGCGGCCGCTCGGTAGCGCCGGCCGTTGGCCGGCCCAAGCGGCGCCTGCAACCCTGCTCAACCGTCCTGAACGACCAATTCAGGTTCCCCCGCCCAGGCAGGCTTGGAATGCCCGCACCCCGCCGCTATAATCGCCGGCTTACCGCGCCATCCTGGCGACTGGGCAATAGAGGAAGCAACACCATGGTCAAGATCCGACTGACCCGCGGCGGCGCCAAGAAGCGTCCGTTCTACCACATCATCGTGACCGACTCGCGCAGCGCGCGTGACGGCCGCAACATCGAGCGCGTGGGTTACTACAACCCGGTTGCCCAGGGCGCCGAAGCCCGCATCGTGCTGGATATCCCGAAGGTCGACGCATGGGTTGCCAACGGCGCCCAGCTGACCGACAAGGTTCGCAACCTGTACAAGGAAGCGACCAAGGCCCAGGCCGCTGCGGCCTGATCCTGAAGGGCCGCGCCTGGCGCGGCCCGTCGGCATATACAGATGAAAGATACCGAGCGCCGCATCCTGCTGGGCAGGATTGTCGGCGCTTTTGGTGTGCGAGGCGAGATAAAGCTCGAGTCCTGGACCGAGCCGCGTACCGCCATCTTCAACTATCAGCCCTGGATCCTGCGCTCGCCCGCCGGCCAGGAGAGCACCCTCAAGGGCGCGCGCGGACGTCAGTCCGGCAAGCACCTGGTTGCGGTGTTTCCCGATATCACCGACCGCGATGTGGTCGAGTCGATGTACGGAACCGAAGTCTATGTAGCACGCAGCGCACTGCCGCCGCCGAAGGCCGACGAGTACTACTGGGTCGACCTGGAAGGTCTGCAGGTGCGTACCGTCGATGGCGTCGAACTGGGGCGGGTATCGCACCTGTTCTCGACCGGCTCCAACGACGTGGTGGTGGTGCAGGGCGACCGTGAGCGGATGATTCCGTTCGTGCAGCCGGACTTCGTCAAATCGGTGGATTTCGAGGCCAACCTGGTCATCGTTGATTGGGACCCGGAGTTCTGACCGGTGCGCATTGACGTCATCACCTTGTTCCCGGAATTCATGGCGCAGTCGGCCGCGCTGGGCGTGGTCGGCCGGGCGGCCGAACGCGGCCTGCTGGACCTGCATGGCTGGAATCCGCGTGACTACGCCGAGGGCAACTATCGCCGGGTGGACGACCGTCCGTTCGGCGGTGGCCCGGGCATGGTGATGCTGATCGAGCCGCTGCGCGCCTGCCTGGCTGCGGCCAAGGCGGCCGACCCGGCGCCGGCCCCGGTCATTTACCTGAGCCCGCAGGGCAAGCCGCTGACCCAGGCCAAGGTCCGGGAACTGGCGGCATTGCCGCGCATGATCCTGCTGTGCGGGCGCTATGAGGGCGTGGACGAGCGCTTCCTGGCGGCCGAGGTCACCGAGGAAATCTCGATTGGCGATTACGTCCTGTCCGGCGGTGAGCTGGGCGCGGCGGTGATCGTGGATGCCGTTACCCGGCTGCAGGAAGGCGCCCTCAACGACGCCGAATCTGCCGCCCAGGACAGTTTCGAAGGCCCGCAGGGGCTGCTGGACTGCCCGCATTTCAGCCAGCCGGCGCAACATGAATGGGGCGATGTCCCGGACGTGCTGCGCTCGGGCAACCACGCAGCCATCGCCCGCTGGCGCCGCCAGCAATCGCTGCTGCGGACCTGGCTGCGGCGCCCGGACCTGCTTGACGAGGCCAGCCTGTCCAAGGCCGACCGGATCCTGCTGGACCAGGCAAGGGCCGAACTGCCGTAACGCCCGCTGGGGTGGTAACTGCCCCGAAGAATGGTTAGAATTGCGGATTCCCATCAGGCCTTTCACGCCTGACGGTGGAAACCCTACAAAAAACGTGCAGCACAGTCCGGTGACTGCATGAGCCTACGTTGTCGAAACGACACGCCCACCCGAACGAACACAATCGGTGCACCCATGAGCAAGCTGAACAAAACCATCCTCTCGGACTTCGAATCCGCCCAGATCACCCGCGAGCTGCCGAAGTTCAGCCAGGGCGACACCATTGTCGTGAACGTGAAGGTGAAGGAAGGCAACCGCGAGCGCGTCCAGGCGTACGAAGGCGTCGTGATCGGCACCAAGAACGCCGGCCTGAACTCCGCGTTCACCGTCCGCAAGATCTCGCACGGCTACGGCGTCGAGCGCGTCTTCCAGACCCACAGCGCCATCATCGACTCGGTCGAAGTGAAGCGTCGTGGTAAGGTCCGCGCCGGCAAGCTGTACTACCTGCGTGGCCTGGAAGGCAAGGCTGCCCGCATCAAGGAAGATCTGGCTGCTGCTGCGCAGGCCAAGGCCGCGCGCCTGGCTGCCAAGGCTGCCCAGTAATTCCGGCGTGGGGTACCGACCAACGGTCGGTACCTACCCCACCAGACGGCCACCTTCGGGTGGCCGTTTGCGTTTGGGGCTGCGTGGGACACGCATGGCGTGTCGCTACGAAGGGGGCCGTTGGGCTTCCATGCTCGCGTAGGGACACGCCATGCGTGTCTACGCGTTCTACCCGCGTTCGACTGCGGCAATCGGCGGCGCAGGATCGGCGACCGGCGAGGGCGGCGATGCGGGAATTTCCGCGGGCGCCGCCACTTCCTGGCGATGCGCCGGCAACATGCGTGCCTTGCGCCAGCCGCCCCAGCGGTAATACGCCAGCGACATCAGCATCGCGCAGAACGAGCTCACCGGGAAACTCCACCACACCGCATCGGCGCCCCAGCGATCCCGCAGCAGCTCGGCGAACGGCACACGGATTCCCCACAACGAGGCGGCCAGGATCAGCAGCGGCGGAATCACCGCACCGGTGGAGCGCACCACGCCGGAGATCACGAAGTTCACGCCGAAGAACAGGAACGACCACACCGCGATGTGGTTGAGGTGGCGCGCCACGTCCAGCGCTTCGCTGCCGCTGGGCAGGAACAGCGCCAGCGAGTAACGGTCCAGCAGGATCAGCGGCAGGATCAGCACGCCGGTCAGCAGGAAGTTGTACAGCACGCCGCTGCGCGCGGTGCCCCGCACCCGCGACCAGTTGCCCGCGCCCACGTTCTGCGCGGCCATCGACGAACACGCCGCACCGATCGCCATCGCCGGCATCTGCACATACGTCCACAACTGCAGCGACGCACCATAGGCCGCTGCGGTATCAGTGCCGTAGCTGTTGACCATGGTCATCATCATGATCATCGACAGCGAAATCAGCACCATCTGCAGGCCCATCGGCACGCCCTTGACCACCAGTGCGCGCAGGATTTCCGTGTCGATCTTGAACAGCCGCATGTCCTTGCGCCCCAGCCACAACACATGGCGCTTGTTGCGCATGTACCAGAGCAGCCCGATCAGCGACAGCGTCTGCGCGATGAGCGTGGCCCACGCCGCGCCGGCGATGCCCAGCCTGGGGAACGGCCCGATGCCGAAAATCAGCAGCGGATTGAAGCCGATGTCCAGCACCACCGACAGCAGCAGGAAGCGGAACGGCGTGCGTGAATCGCCGACGCCGCGCAGTGCCGAACTGAGGAAAGCGAACGCGTACAGCGTGGGCATGGCCAGGAAGATGATGCGCAGGTAGGCCTCGGCCAGCGGCAGTGACGCTGCCGGCGTGCCCATCGCCGCCAGCAGCGGATGCGACAGCCACCAGCCGGCGATGGCGATCACCACCGACAGCCCGATGAAGAAGGTGGCACTGGTGCCCATTACCCGCCGCGCCTGGGGGATGTCCCTGGCGCCCATCGCCTGGCCGATCAGGATGGTGGCGGCCATGCCGATGCCGAACACCGAACCGATCAGGAAGAACATGATGTTGTTGGCGTTGGCGGTAGCCGTCAGCGCCGCCTCGCCCAGGAAGCGGCCCACCCACACCGCATTCACCGAGCCGTTCAACGACTGGGCGATATTGCCGGCCAGGATCGGCAGGGCGAACAGGAACAGGTTGCGCCCGATCGGGCCGGTGGTCAGGTCAAGCGGCGCTTTGGCCATGGGCTCTGGAGATCAAGGCGGGACAGCGGCACACTAGCACCACGCCCATCTACGGGATATCGCGATGCGCACCTACGCGTCTCACTGCATGATCGCCGCGACCGCTTTACCCGGCACGGGACGGCGCCGGACCCGCCCGGCTGACCGGTTCATCCCCGCCGTGCTGGCGCTCTTGATTGCCGCCGCGCTGCCCGCATGTTCGTCTACGGACGACCGCCTGCGCGATGCGCAGGTACGGCCGATGGACCGACCGGAATGCCAGGTCGGCAGCCAGCGCCGCGATCTGGATGCGGGGGTACCCGTACTGATCGGTGGCACCGGCTGCCGGGGCAACCCGTCGGCGCCGCAACCGCTGAATCGACGACCGGCCGAGCCGGGGAGCTGAACCAACCGCATGACCGAAGCACAACCGTTGGTGGCCGCCTCCGTGCGGCTGGACGTGTGGCTCTGGGCCGCACGCTTCTTCAAGACCCGCAGCCTGGCCAAGCAGGCCGTGGAAACGGGCAAGGTGGACGTGGCCGGGCAGCGCCCGAAGTCCTCGCGCGCGGTACGCGTGGGCGAGCAGTTGCAGATCAGCCGCGGCGATGAGGTGTATGACGTGCAGGTGCGCGGCCTGAGCGACCTGCGCGGCCCGGCGCCGGTGGCGCAGCAGCTGTACGAGGAAAGCGAAGCCTCGCGCGCGCGAAGGGCGGAGCAGCGTGCCCAGCGCGCGGCCATGAAGAACGGCTACCTGCCACCGGAGCATCGCCCCGACAAACGTGCGCGGCGCTTGATCCGCGCGCTGGGTGACCTTGACGCGCTGTAAGCAACGCGAGGGCCGGCCAACCGCCGGCGGGCGACTGTCATCCGGTAGCGTCGGCCGTTGGCCGACCCAGGCGGTGCTGTAACGTTCGGCAGCCTGGCCTTACTGCACGACCACCGGGGGAAGGCTCTCCACAAACCTATCAAGGCTCACGCTGCGCGACCTCGCGTCATCCAAACGCTTGGTCTTTCGAAAATCTTTCGAAATGGCTTCATAGCAGGCATGCGCCTTCTCGTACGCCGTATTCTGTTTCGCCAATTGCTTGCGCAGGCGCTCTTCACAGCTTTTCGTTGATCTGGCAGCGGCAGACCCATGCAGCGCCATCAGCCAGCATTCCAACGAGTGCACCGAGATGGCAGTGAACACGCGATCCTCGATGCTTGCCCACTCGTCGCCAAACTTGGTGGCAATTAGGGCCCGCGCCTGGGTGACCAGCGTGGCCTCGTCGACATCTACGCCGCCAGGGGCAAGCGGCAACCCAAAGTTGGCGTGTTCGCCCATGTCGGTGTCGATTTGAACGACCAGATAATCGTTCAAGGAAAGGGCATGAGTAGCCTCCCCCGGCTTTGAGCAAGATTCAAAAACGTTCTCCCATCCCGCGAAATCACCCTGCCTCGCCGCGTCGGTGGCGTCTCTCGGGGGCTGAACGTGGCTGAAGAAGACTTCCACACCAAAGCGTTTGTAATGACCTTCTAAAATTGCCTCGAGTGCAACCTGATCGGTGATGCCTTCAGTGATCAAAGCGAAGCTGACTTCGTTTTCTTCCATGGTCAGAAGTTCTTCGGTAGGCCGCCAAGGTATCCGCTGATGAACGCAGTGGAGAGCTTCACATCAGTAGCGTTACCAGATTTTTGTTTGATACGGCGCACTTTTGTCTCTCCCTCACTGCTACGAGAGATCACAAAAAGACGTTGGTCGTCGTCGTTTAGATCTAGACCGTCAAGCGTTGCGGGGTTGTGTGTAGTAAGGATTACCTGCTTTTCGCTCTCTTGAGCAAGTTTGGCAAGCTCAGTGATGAGATGGGCGCACAGCTTTGGATTTAACGATGCATCAACGTTGTCAACGGCGAAGAATCGTGGCGTGAGATCCGTAGAGAACAGGCAGAAGTAGAAGAGCAAAAAGAGGAATCCCTCATTAGCGCTGACCTGATCCAGGCTGCCTGCGGCCTCGTGGAGGTATCGATCCTTGATTTCGATTCTGCGCTCGAGAGTATTGCTTTCGTCGGGAACCCGCAGATCTTCAAACCATCCGAGAACCTTTAAGCGCTCGCGAATCGCCTTAATGGAGCCCGCATAGTCGGGTGTCTCATTGATGACCTTCAAAAACTTCAGAAGGCCTTCGCCTTGGATTCCCAATGGCTCTATCTGGCCCTCTCTCTGGAATTCTCGAAGTGATTGATTTTCTGGTGAATATATTACGAAATCCCTAATTGCGCTTATGTCAGATTGCCCACTGTGACCGCCCGCCGGCTGGGGAGGTGTTTGTAGTGTCACTTCAATGGGCTCAGTCTTTCCATGATCCAAGCGCTTGCGAAGCTCGGCTATGAAGTTCTCCAGAGTCTCGGAGTCCGTGACGCGAAAATCTGCAACTGAGACGCCATCGTGCAGGTTTTCGTTTCTTTTTCTGATTATCTCTTGAAGCGTGCCGATCCAAAAGTCAGGGTCCATTTTAAGTTTGGCGTCTGAGGTTTGTTCGCACTTCCAGCTTGAGTAGGGCTTGCCGTCATTGCTCAGGCGAAAGCTCGCCCGGATAGGATCGTCCGTGGCGACCGATATCTCGATGTCAGGGTCCGCTGTTGCACCACTAAGAGCGCATCGCATGTGATTGGCTTCAGCGGTTCGAATTCCTCGCGAAGCGAGGAACTCGTTATCCAATTTGTCCGCTGCGGCCGCCCCCGCCAGCGCTAGCGCTTCAAGAATGTTGCTCTTCCCCGAACCGTTCTCGCCAATGAAAACATTGACGCGGCCTAGTTCGAGCCTCATCTTCTTGATCGACTTAAAATTCTCGATCTGGATTTTTCTGATCACGGGCGCTCACGTCCTGCCGAGGTCGGAGTGGCCGACCAGTACCGGGGATTGTAGCGGGGTGCGATGGGGGTTGCGTGGCCTATAGCGTCCGGGTGCGAGCCGACGGTTGGCAGTACAGCGCGCCGTCCTTGGCTGGGACCTTTGATAGGCGCACGACCGTTGGTCGTGCGCCCCCCAAACCCGCGTTACCGGTGCAGGTCGTAGCGGTCCAGCTCCATCACCCGCGCCCAGGCAGCCACGAAGTCGTTGACGAACTTCTTCTCGCCATCGGCACTGGCATACACCTCGGCAATCGCACGCAGCACCGAGTTGGAGCCGAATACCAGGTCGGCGCGGCTGCCGGTCCAGCGCTTGCCGCCACCGTTGCGATCGATGCCCTCATAGCCATCGCCGCTGGCCTTCCACTGCGTACGCATGTCCAGCAGGTTGACGAAGAAGTCGTTGCTCAGCGTGCCCGGGCGCTCGGTCAGCACACCCTGGGTATTTCCATCCACGTTCGCACCCAGCACGCGCAGCCCGCCCACCAGCGCGGTCAGCTCCGGCCCGGTCAGGGTCAGCAGCTGCGCCTTGTCGATCAGCAGCGCCTCGGCCGGCACGCTGTAGCGGCCCTTCACGTAGTTACGGAAACCATCGGCATACGGCTCCAGCACCGCGAACGATTCCACGTCGGTCTGGTCCTGGCTGGCATCGGTGCGGCCCGCGTTGAACGGCACGCTGACGTCATGGCCACCGGCCTTGGCCGCCTGCTCCACGCCGACATTGCCGGCGAGAACGATCAGATCGGCCAGTGATACCTGCGCGCCGCCATCGCCCTTGAAGCCAGCCTGGATCTTCTCCAGTGCAGCCAGCACCTTGGCCAGCTGCTGCGGCTGGTTCACCGCCCAGTCCTTCTGCGGGGCCAGTCGGATGCGCGCACCATTGGCGCCGCCGCGCTTGTCCGAACCACGGAACGTGGAGGCCGAGGCCCACGCGGTGGAGACCAGCTCGGCCACGCTCAACCCGGCAGCGGCGATCTGCTGCTTCAGTGCGGCTACGTCGGCCGCGCTGATCTGCGTCTTCGACGCTTCCGGCACCGGGTCCTGCCAGATGAAGGTTTCGGCCGGCACTTCCGGGCCCAGGTAGCGGGCGCGCGGACCCATGTCGCGGTGGGTCAGCTTGAACCACGCCCGCGCGAACGCATCGGCGAACAGCTGCGGATTCTCGAGGAAGCGGCGCGAGATTTTCTCGTAGGCCGGATCCAGCCGCAGCGACAGGTCGGTGGTGAGCATGGTCGGGCGGTGCTTCTTCGACGGATCATGCGCGTCGGGAATCACTGCATCGGCATTTTTGGCCACCCATTGGTGGGCGCCGGCCGGGCTCTTGGTCAGTTCCCATTCGTTGCCGAACAGGATCTCGAAGAAGTCATGGCTCCACTGCGCCGGGGTGCGCGTCCAGGTCACTTCCAGGCCGCTGGTGATGGTGTCGCCGCCCTTGCCGCTGCCGAACTTGTTGGCCCAGCCCAGGCCCTGGTGTTCGAGGCCGGCCGCTTCGGGTTCCACGTCCACGTTGTCGGCCGGGCCGGCGCCGTGGGTCTTGCCGAAGCTGTGGCCACCGGCGATCAGCGCCACGGTTTCCTCGTCATCCATGGCCATGCGGCCGAAGGTGTCGCGGATGTCGATGGCGGCCTTGACCGGGTCCGGGTTGCCATCCGGGCCTTCGGGGTTCACGTAGATCAGGCCCATCTGCACGGCGGCCAGCGGGTTTTCCAGGTTGCGCGAGTGGATGTTACCGTCGGCATCGTCATCGGACACCAGCACGCCATGGTCTTCGACCACACCTTCGGAGCCGTGCGCGTAGCGCACATCGCCCCCCAGCCAGGTGGTTTCGCGGCCCCAGTACACGTCCTGGTCCGGTTCCCAGGTATCGGGGCGGCCGCCGGCGAAGCCCAGCGTCTTGAAGCCCATCGATTCCAGTGCGACGTTGCCGGTGAGGATCAGCAGGTCGGCCCAGGAAATGGCCTGGCCGTACTTCTGCTTGATCGGCCACAGCAGGCGGCGCGCCTTGTCCAGGCTGACGTTGTCCGGCCAGCTGTTGAGCGGGGCGAAGCGCTGCTGGCCGCGGCCACCGCCGCCGCGGCCGTCACCGATGCGGTAGGTGCCGGCGCTGTGCCAGGCCATGCGCACGAACAGGCCGCCGTAGTGGCCGAAGTCGGCCGGCCACCAGTCCTGCGAATCGGTCATCAGCGCGGTGAGGTCGGCCTTGAGCGCGGCGTAGTCGAGCTGGGAGAACGCCTTGGCGTAATCGAAGTCGGCAGCCAGCGGGTGCGAGCGCGAGGAGTGCTGGTTGAGCAGGTCCACGCGGAGCTGGTTGGGCCACCAGTCGCGGTTGGTGGTGGCATCGCCGACAAGGGCGTGGTTGAACGGGCACTTCGCTTCGCTTTTCATGGGCAGTTACCTGTGGACTGGCGAATGTGGAATGGGCCCCGCGGAAGGACGCGAGGGCAGCCCAACTACCCTATGCGCCGGTCGGCGGTTGGTAAATTCAATTGATCTAACCGAAGTGATAGGTACGGACTATTGAAAGGTCGCCGGCCATGCAAGCCGGCGACCGACAGGCTGGTCAACGTTTGCTGAGAATGCCCATGACATCGCTGAGGCCGAACTGGCCGTCGCCATCCTGGTCGAACATGTTCAGCACGCCGCTGATCCCGCCCGCACTGGCGGCCTGTGGGGCTTCCTGCCCGAGCGCCTGGCTGAGATTGCTGGCGTTGCCCTGCTGGGCAAACCGCTGGGCAAGGAACGACATCACGATGGGCGCCAGGATCGCCAGCAGCTGGCCGGCGCGGCCGCTGTCCAAGCCGGTTTTGTTGCCCAGGGCCTGGGCGGCCTGCGGGGTCTGACCGCCGAAGACGTGGCCGAGGATGCCCTGGCCATTGGTGGCCGGGCCACCGGCGCCGCCGCCGAGGACGGCACCGAGGATGCCGCCGAGGTCGAACCCGCCACCGCCGCCACCGCTCAGGTGGTCTTTCTGAAGGGCATTGAGCAGGGACTGTGCGCCCTGCGGTTCGCTGGCATTGTTACCCAGGGCCCCCATGAACAGCGGAAGCGCAGCGCTGATGGCCTGCGATGTCTGGCTCTGGTCCAGGCCAAGCTGCTGCGAGACCTGCTGCAGGCCCTGGCCTTGCTGAAGCTGCTCCAAGAGGGATGCGGTGAGCGAGTTCGTGTTCACGATCGACTCCTTCGACCCGGGATGGGACCGGCGGAGCATAACGCCGCCTGCACGAAGAGAATGCGAAGGCTTCACGCGGCCGGCCGCCCGACCAACGGTCGGGCGCTACCGCACATTCCGCGCGCCGGGGCGGTACCACGATCCCCGGTAGGTCACGACCGTTGGTCGTGACGCTTCACACCAGCGCCTTCAACCGGTACAGCGCTTCCAGCGCCTGCTTCGGTGTCAGCTCATCAGGATCAATCGCGGCCAACGCCTCCTGCGCCTTGCTGGACGGCGCGGTGAACAGCCCGAACTGCTGCGGCGCGTCCAGCGCCTGCGGGGCCATGGTGGCGGCCACGGTTTCGCCGCCACGCTGCTCCAGCTCGGCCAGCCGGCGCCGGGCCTGGGCCACGGTGGCGCGGGGCAGGCCGGCCAGTGCGGCCACCTGCAGGCCGAAGCTGCGGTTGGCCGGGCCGTCCTTCACCGCGTGCATGAACACCAGCGCCTCGCCGTGCTCCACCGCGTCCAGGTGCACGTTGGCAATGCCACTGATGCCGCCTTGGTGCTGCTCGTCGGCGAGTGCGGTGAGCTCGAAGTAGTGGGTGGCAAACAGCGTGTAGCAGCGGTTCTCGTACGCGAGGTGGCGGGCCACCGCGTCGGCCAGCGCCAGGCCGTCATACGTGGAGGTACCGCGCCCGATCTCATCCATCAACACCAGCGACTGCGCGGTAGCGTGGTGCAGGATGTAGCTGGTTTCGCTCATCTCGACCATGAAGGTCGATTGGCCACGTGCCAGGTCATCGCCGGCGCCGATGCGGGTCAGGATGCGGTCGATCGGGCCGATCACCGCGCGGCTGGCCGGCACGAAGCTGCCGATGTGCGCCAGCAGCACGATCAGCGCGTTCTGCCGCATGTAGGTGGATTTACCGCCCATGTTCGGGCCGGTGATGACCAGCATGCGGCGGTCGGCGTGCAGGTCGAGGTCGTTGGGTTCGAACGGCTGCTCGCGCACCGCTTCCACCACCGGGTGGCGGCCACGCTCGATGCGCAGGCACGGGGCGGTTTCCAGCTCCGGGCGCGCCCAGTCCAGCGCCTGCGCGCGTTCGGCGAAGCCGGCCAGCACGTCCAGTTCGCTGAGTGCGGCGGCGCACTGCTTGAGCGGTTCCAGTTCGCCCGCCAGCGTATCGAGCAGCTGTTCGTACAGCAGCTTTTCGCGCGTCAGCGAACGTTCGCGCGCCGACAGCACCTTGTCTTCGAACGACTTCAGCTCTTCGGTGATGTAACGCTCGGCATTGGTCAGGGTCTGGCGGCGGGTGTAATGCACCGGCGCCTTTTCGCTCTGGCCCTTGCTGATTTCGATGTAGTAGCCGTGCACGCGGTTGTAGCCGACCTTCAGCGTGGCGATGCCGCTGCTGGCGCGCTCGCGCTGTTCCAGGTCGATCAGGAACTGGTCGGCATGGGTGGAGAGGCGGCGCAGTTCGTCGAGTTCGGCGTCATAGCCTTCCGCGATTACCCCACCGTCGCTGAGCTTCATCGGCGGGGCAGTGGCGATGGCCGAGGCCAGCAGGTGCGCGCACTCGTCATGCGAGCCCAACGCTTCGCGCAGGGCCACCAGGCGCGGCGAATCCAGCGGTGCCAGCACCGCGCGCACCTCCGGCAGCAGGCCCAGGCCATCGCGCAGCGTGGAGAAATCGCGCGGGCGCGCCGAACGCAGCGCCACGCGGGTAAGGATGCGTTCGAGGTCACCCAGCGCACGGAACGCCTCGCGCACGTCACTGTCGGCACCGCGGTCGATCAGCGTGGCCACCGCATCGTGGCGCTGCACCAGCACCTCGCGCAGGCGCAGCGGGCGGTGCAGCCAGCGGCGCAGCAGGCGCCCACCCATGGGAGTGACCGTGGTGTCGAGCACACCCAGCAGGGTGTTGCGGGTATCGCCGTCCACGCGCGTATCCAGCTCGAGATGGCGGCGGGTGGCCGCGTTCATCGCAATCGCCTCGCTGGCCGTTTCGGTGGAAATGGAGGTCAGGTGCGGCAGGCGCTGCTTCTGGGTTTCTTCGACATAGCCGAGCAGGGCGCCGGCAGCGGCGGTGGCGCGCGGCTTGTCGTCGATGCCGAAGCCGGTCAGGTCGTGCAGCTTGAAGAAGGCGAGCAGCTGGCGGCGGCCGCTGTCGGCATCGAACAGCCACGGCGCGCGGCGGCGGATGCCACTGCGATGCTTGAGGAATTCCGGCCAGTTCTCTTCATCGGGCACCAGCAGTTCGGCGGGCTCCAGGCGGGCCAGTTCGGCCTCCAGCGCGTCGTCGGAATCGACCTCGTTGACCAGGAAGCGGCCACCGGCCAGGTCGGCCCAGGCCAGACCGTAGCCGTTCTTGCCACGCGAGAGCGCCATCAGCAGGGTATCGCGGCGCTCATCCAGCAGCGCCTCGTCGGTGACGGTACCCGGGGTGACGATCCGCACCACCTTGCGCTCGACCAGGCCCTTGGCCAGCGCCGGGTCGCCGATCTGCTCGCAGATGGCCACCGATTCGCCCAGTGCCACCAGCCGCGCCAGGTAGCCCTCGTAGGCATGCACGGGCACCCCGGCCATCGGGATCGGCGCGCCGCCGGAGCTGCCGCGCTGGGTCAGGGTGATGTCCAGCAGCCGCGCCGCCTTGCGGGCGTCGTCGTAGAACAGCTCGTAGAAGTCGCCCATGCGGAAGAACAGCAGCAGGTCCGGGTAATCGGACTTGGCGGCAAAGAACTGCTTCATCAGCGGGGTATGTTCAGCGGGCTTCTGGGTCACGCGGGGTCCATCGGTGGCGGGGCCTTGGGCAGGCCGGACTCCACATTGTAGGGGAGGGTCGCACCTGCGGCTGCCGCCTGTGCCGAATTGGAGGTTGCGCCGACTTAAACGGTTAGCCGACTGGACGGTAGGGTCGGTCGCAAGACGACTGCCGATAGTGTGACCACGGCCGGTAACGCATGACCTTCGAACCGAGAGACGCTTCCGTTTGCGCCCCATGCGCCACCGGGCGTTGCTCGTCTACGTGCAGTCGTTTGGAAATCGACCCTACCAACGGGAAACCGTGGTCATGCGGCTCAGCGACCCGCCAGGTAGATCCGAGGATGGGCGGCGAAGATCTCCATGACGATCTGGAAGTAAGTCTGGCCTTCGCCAGCGTCCAGCGCCTTCAGCTGAGCTGCGATGGTGGCCTCGTTGAACACGCTACTTCCTGCAAGCTTGCCGTGGAGCCATGAGCGGGTCGCATCTACGCCGAGCGCGTTGCAGGAATGTTCGATGTCCCGCCAGATCAATGTCGCGCCTTCGTGCCCGGCCAGCACCCCATAGCCGCCGTACAACATGTCATCCAGTGCATCCAGGCTGTGCCCGAGCTGCCAATCTTCGCCGGCCATGAAGACCCGGTTGATCTCGGCATAGAAGCTTGGGATGTCATTTACCGCGCTGCCTTGCAGCACCAGTACCAGTGGATCGGTGGTGGTCATTCAGTCCTGTCCCTCTGTATCTGGTCAACCCGACTCTAGCAGTGGCATCCCATCCGTCGAATCGCGGCGGCGTCGGGCATGTATATGGGAATTGCCAACGGTTATTTAAATGCGGCGATGCGACATGAAAGAGTGGGCTTCTATTCACGAACCACTCCGGAGGCCGTTCTCCCATGTCCATCGCACGCTGCACGACGCCGTTCAAGGTAATCGGCACCACCGCATTGTCCGCCATGCTGCTGCTGGCCCCGCTGGTTTCCTCGGCCGAGGACCAGTCCTCGCCGCTGCGCACTTACCTGGCGGCCAAGCGCGAGGCCATCCAGGCCCAGTCGGCCAAACCCGGTACGCCCACGGCGATCCACGCCAAAGTCACCGCCGAAAGCCGCTCCGGTGTACGCCGCCTGCGCATCGGGCCGACCGGCGAATTCCAGTACATCAGTGACAGCGGCCGCAACTACGCGGGCTACAACCTTGGCGCCGGCTCATGGGATTCGCTGGTCGGCACGCTGGCCAGCTCGGTGGCCGACGAGTACATCGTGCAGGCGGCCGTGCAGGGCGTGCCGCTGGATGGCCTGGACGTGGTGTTCACCAGCATTCCAGAGCGCAAGAGCGAGACGCTGGCCTACCCCAACAACCTGTCCTATGTGGCCTACATCGATTCACCGGCCACCGACGCCCAGTTGCAGGCGCTCAAGCGCGCGGTGCATGAGAACTCCTCGGCCATCGACCTGGTTACCCGTCCGCAACAGGTCAGCCATGCTGACGTGGAATACATCCACAGTGCGGCCGAGCGCGATCCCAAGCTGCCGCCGGGCCTGCGCGACTTCATCACCGAGGAGAAGCGCCCGGCGGTGCTGGCCCGACAGGTGAAACCTGGCGCCGGCAAGGCCAGGCCGGCCGAGCCGGAAACCCTGGTCGCCCGCGCCCACGTCGAACCGCGTACCGGCCTGCGCCGCGTCTTCCTGGGCAAGGATGGCTACCACCAGCAGCTGCATGACAGCGCGCCGGGACTGCTCGGTTATGGCCTGGCCCCGACGGTGGAGGAACACCTGCTCGGCGTGACCGGTACCTGCCTGACCCACATCTTCGAAGTGCAGGCGGCCTCGCGCAACGTGCTGCTGGATTCGCTGGAGCTGACCGTGGATGGCCAGGTGAGCCCGCGCTTCGGCAGCAACGTGCGTTCGCCGGCGCGGTACAGCGACATCCGTTACAAGGTGCGGATTGAATCGCCGGCGTCGGAACAGGAGATCGATGCGCTGCGCCAGTCGGTCGAGGCAACGTGCCCGCTGTACAACCTGGTGAAGGACGAGCAGAAGCTGGAAGGCAGCATCGTGCGAGGCGCATATGCGGACGCTACGCGCTAAGCGCAGTCATCTGGCGCTTGCCCTGTGCACGCTGCTTGCACCGACCGGGGCAGCGGAGGCCGCCGAGCCCGCAGAGGCGGCTGAAGAAGCAGCTGCGACGGGGGCGCCGTCACAGGGTTCCAATGCGCGCACGCTGGACAAGGTCTCCGTGCTCGGTTCGCAGATTGCCGGCGGCGGTGCGCAGGCGGCATTGCCGGTGCTCGCGGTGGATCGCGAGCAGATCGACGCCACCCTTGCCACCAACGGCAACGAGCTGTTCCGCAGCCTGCCGCAGTTTGGCGACGTGGCCATTACGGAGAAAGGCACCACCAACGCAGGCCGGAACTCCAACGTCGCACGCGGTGACGTGGGCTCCATCAACCTGCGCAACCTGGGCTCGAAGTACACGCTGCTGCTGGTCAATGGCCGCCGCACCGTGCAGCACCCGATCAGCAACAGCGGCGATGACACCACCTACAACGCCAACGCCATTCCGGTCTTCGGGCTGGAACGGGTCAACCTGCTGCTGGACGGCGCGGCCTCCATCTACGGTTCCGATGCGGTGGCCGGCGTGGTCGATCTGGTGATGCCGAGCAACCTGGCAGATGGCGGCGGCGTTCGCCTGAACTACGGCAAGGTGGCCGATGGGCACCGCGAGGAGGTATCGCTGGACGGGTACTTCGGCAGCGATTTCAGCGAAGGGCGCGGCAACCTTTCGGTGCTCTATGGCTTCTCCAGCCGGACCTCGCAGCTCAATTCCGATGCCTGGTTCACCGCCACCGACGGCCGCCGCCCGCTGGGCGACGGCACCAGCGTGCCCGACCCGAACGGGACCACCGGGTTCAGCACCCGAACGCCGTGGGGGCATTTCGATACCTATACCGGCAGCCGGCGCACCGGCAGCTGGTACGTCAATCCCACCACCGGTGCGTTGACCTCCGGCACGGTGCCCACGCGCTATCACTACGATTCGGCGGCCGAGCCGGGCATCACCACGTCACCGGCCATCCGCAAGGGCAATGTGTTTGCCACGGGACGCTTCGACGTCAATGACAGCGTGCAGCTGTTCGGTGAGCTGGGCTATTACCGTGCCACTTCCGAATCCTGGGTGAGCAGCGAGTCGGGCTTTGGCGGTGATGGCTTCCTGCTGCATATCCGCCCGGATGCGTACTGGGTTCCGCAAGCGCTGCGCGGTGCCGATGCGATCCGCCTGCTCAACTACCAGTTCGCCGATTCGGGCATCCGCCGGGTAAAGGTGGACAACGACCAGTCGCGGGTACTGCTGGGCGTGCGTGGCTGGACCGAGGGCGGCTGGAACTGGGAAACCGCGTTGCTGTACTCACGCGCGCGCAGTACCGATACGCAGCAGGGCGGGCTGACCGATGCCTTCATCGAAGCGGTGAACCGCACCGACGCCAGTGCCTACAACCCGTTCAGCGGCGGCGACCCCGCCAGCATCCGGGTGGGCGATGCCACGTCGTACGACACCTCGTCATTCATCGGCGAGGCGACTCGCGAAGGCACCACGGAACTGGCGCTGTGGGACTTCAAGGTGAACCGCTCCGACCTGCTGACCTGGTATGCGGGCGACATCGGCATGGCAGCGGGGGTGGAGTACCGGTATGAAAGCCGCCGGGATGACCGCGACGAGAACATCGATGGCAGCAACCCCTATACCGACTGGTACACCGGTACGGTCGCGGCCAGCAATTTCTTCACCCACAGCCCGCGGCCGGATGTGCGCGGCAGCCGCAACGTCAAATCGGCGCTGATCGAATTTGCGGTGCCGCTGGTGTCGCCGGCACAGGGCATCCCGCTGGTGCAGTCGCTCGACCTGCAGCTTGCCGGCCGTTGGGAGGATTACAGCGACGCCGGCAAGGTCGGCAAGCCGAAACTGGCAGCGGCCTGGAAGGTGGTGGACAGCCTGCTGCTGCGTGGCTCGGTAAGCGGCGGCTTCCGTGCACCGGGACTGGAGCTGGTGAACTCGCCGCCGACCTATGGCTTTGGCTTCAACAACGACGCGGTGCGCTGCCATGCGCTGGTCACCAAGGGCGCGCAGCCCGATTACACCGCCTGCTTGAATGCCTTCAGCAGCGGTTCGTCGGTGAAGCCGTCGGTAAGTTCCGTGACTTCGTACGGCGACGACGTCGAACCGGAAACCACACGCCAATCCTCGTGGGGCGTGGTGTTCGAGCCGCAGTTCCTGCCCGAACGACTGGGCGCTGTCAGCCTGAGCGTGGATGCCTGGCGGGTGAAGGTGGAGAACCCCATCAGCACCATGGGTGAGGAACTGCTGTACGACGCGTACCTGCGCGTGGTGGAAGGCAGCAGCAACCCGAACGTGGTGCGGGCGGCGGTGACGGCAGAGGATATCGCGCAGTTCGAAGGTTCCGGCCTGGCGCCGGCTGGCGTGGTGACGCACATCTACAACCGCTACCAGAATCGTCGGCCACTCACCGCGTCGGGCGTGGACTACAACGTCGGCTGGCGCCTGCCGGAAACGTCGTGGGGCAACTTCTCGCTGCTGATCAGTGCCAGCCAGCTCAAGGAGTACACCCAGCAGAAACCTGCCGAAATACAGCAGGTGGCAGCGGCCATCGCCAGCGGGCAGCTGAACATCCTGGTGCCCGACCTGGGGGCGGCCAACGAAGTGGGCATCAACGGCGCGAAGCCGGAATGGCGGGCCAGTGCCACCTTGATCTGGAACCTGCAGGACTGGACGGTACGGCTGCGCGATGACTACATCGACAGCGTGACCGCCGGGGCTTACGCCGACCGCACGCCGTTCGTGGTCGGCTCCACGCAACGCTGGGCGCTGTCGGTAAAGAAGGAGTTCACCCGAGGGCGGTTGAGTGGCACCGCAGTGGAAGTGGGGGCGCGAAACCTGTTCGACAAAGAGCCGCCGCTGAGCGCCACCGGCAACTACCTGAGCGCGCTGCACGAATCCTACGGACGCTACCTCCACCTCGGTATTTCGAAGAACTGGTGAACATCATGAAGACGCATGCAGTCGTTTCGCTGTTCGTGGTCACCCTGCTCGCAACCGCGTGCAGTCCGCAGGACCGGGCCACAGGGGTGCCATCCGCATCCGCGGCCGCAGCCGCGGCGCTGGATTTCCAGGACCAGCACACGCAGTGGGTCCGTGAACGCAGTGCGGACCTGAGCAAGCCGGATGGCTGGACCAGCCTGATCGGACTGCACTGGATCGAAGCAGGCAAGCGCAGCGTGGGTGGGGGCGCGGACAATGCGATCCGCCTGTCCATCGCGCCGGATCGACTGGGCGAGGTGGAGCAGCGCGCCGATGGCCTGTACTTCCAGGTCGCCGAAGGCGTACCCATTACGGTTGACGGCAAGCCGGTACAGGGCGAAGTCCGCCTGGATCCGGAAGGGACTGGCGGTGGAACCAAGCTGGCCTATGACGAAGGCAGGGGCCAGATCACCGCGATCAAGCGCGGTCAGCGCCTTGCCCTGCGGGTGCGCCATGCGGACGCGCCGGCACGGCGGGACTTCGCAGGCCTGGATTTCTTCCCCGCCGATGAAGCCTGGCGCGTGCAGGCGCGATTCGTTCCGCACCCGGCCGGCAAGACGCTTCCCATCGTCAACGTGCTGGGCGAGGTCGCCGACAATCCCAACCCGGGCTATGTGGTGTTCGAGAAGGAAGGGCATGAGTGGCGGCTGGAAGCGTTGGGCGATCCGGCCAAAGGCTTGAACCTGATGTTCCAGGACCAGACCACCGGCAGGCTCACCTACGGGGTGGGGCGCTACCTGCGCACCGACCCGGTTGCCGCGGACGGCACGGTGGTGGTGGACTTCAACCGCGCGCACAACCCGCCCTGCGCGTACACGGAGTTCGCCACGTGCCCGCTGCCCCCGCCGGAAAACCGCCTGGCGCTGCAGGATGGCAACGGCGAACGCACGCGGCTGGCGGTGCTGGCCGGGGAGAAGAAGTATGCAGGGGGCAACCACTGATCCTCCCCGACGATGCGGCAATGGCTGCCGGCTGAACAGCCCGTGCGGCATTGACGCTACATCCACGGCTTTTCACAAGGGGTTCCCGGCACCGCGCAGACACTGGCGCTACGTCATGAAGCGAGGAGCCAACCATGAATCTCTCTACCCGAAACGTGCTGTGTGCAGCCGCCCTGATGGCATCGGTGTTCAGCGCCAGCGCCCAGACCTACGGGCCGAAGGATGAAGGACGCCGCTTCAACGATGGCACCAAGGTGGTCTGCAAGAACGTCGAAGTGCAGCGCAACAGCCGCGACCCGAACCGCATTGCTGGTACCGCCACCGGTGCGGTGGTAGGTGGCCTGCTGGGCAATCAGGTGGGCGGCGGCAGCGGCAAGAAGATCGCGACCGTGGCGGGTGCCGTAGCCGGCGGCGCGGCTGGTCGCCAGATCCAGGGCAACTCGCAGAGCAAGAACGGCGACCGCGTGGTGGAGCGGCAGTGCTATCGCCGCTGATGCGGTGAGAGTAAAAGCGTCAGCATCACTCCAAGGGCTGGCCAAGTGCCAGCCCTTTTCCATGTCCGCGTGTCAGCGCTGACGGACGAGGGGAACGGGTACGGAGGGGTCTTCACGCGCGCTGAACACGACCGCATGCATTTTTTGACTGCAAATCGGGGGATTTGATCCGAGGCAGCAGTCCCTTAGGCTGATACTGTGGAAGCCGGGGGTGCCTGCTCGTTGGGGAGTTCCTCCTATGCGCGTTCTGCCCTGGTTGCTCTATTGCGCCGCTTTGGTGGCGATACCATGCCCTGCTTCTGCCGAGTCAACGCCGCAGGGGTATCGCGAAGGCTGTGATCGTACGAGTACGGCCAATTACAGCGGGTACATGTCGCCCGGATGGAATACCAGTTCGCCCAAGGCGATGATCTTTGCCTCGGACAGCCAGTATCCACGGACGCTGGACAACCCTCATGACCCAACGGGCGCCGCGCAGGCGCTGCGCAGGGTGGTGGCCGATATCGCCGACTACCGGAGACGCGTAAGCGGACCGGTGCCGCTGGTGGTGAACGGCGACATCACAGAGCACGCCCACGGCGATCAGCGCGCCTTCGTCCAGGGTCTGTTTCCGCAGCTCGCCGGCGGCTCGGGAGAGGCGTTGATCCTGCCCGGCCTCGGCAACCATGACTACGGCAACAATGTCGATGATTGCGTGAACAACGGCTGCGCGCGCGACGCCATCTGCGACCACATTCACTGGGTGGACGAGATCGGGCCGGTAACCGAGGACTATCACTATGCCAAGCCCGTACATGAGGGCAGCTACTCGTACATGGTCTACGTGGGTGCGGTGGCCCTGATCCAGTTGAATGACTCGCCCTTCTACGAGCGCGAGTTCGAATCCGGGTCCGGTCTTCCCTTGGACCCCAAGATCAAGTTCAAGGTCACCAGCTCGTTACGTTGGCTCGAAGGCGCGTTGCGAAAGGCCCGGCTGGACAACAAGCACATCTTCCTCAACCTGCACAAACGCAACGCATGGCCCGCCGGGGATGCCGCGCGCTTCAAACGCCTCATTCAATCCTACGGCGTGCTGGCGGCGTTCGCCGGGCACTATCACACGGATCTCGGTCATGTGTCGGGAACCGCGGAGAACTTCGGGACAGTGCCGGTTTTCCAAAGCGGTGCGCTCTTCAACGAGACGTATCTGATCGTGGAAATGGACTACGCGAGCTCGCAGTTTCTGGTCTACAGCGTTCACCCCGGCGAGGGGCATGCGGCCCGGCGGCTGGTTGGCGAGTACCCTTTGAAAGAGCCGCCCCCTCTGCCGCCGATCGACTTCTCAGACGCTGCGGTAGTGCTCTATGAGGGAAGCAATGCGACCCAGGAAGTGATCTGTCGGCGGACGCTTCCGTTCAGCGCATTCAACCTGGGCGGGAACTCCGGCTGCATCAATGACGAGGCACGCTCGCTGCGTATTCTCAAGGCGAAGAAGGGAGCCATGATTCGCCTGTTCGGCGGGTTCCACCACGTACGTGGGGAGGGCTATGCTTTCATCTACATCACCCGCGACATCACCCTGCCGCAGACCGTCGCAAGTTTCGATACCGCTGCCTCCGGTGACGGGTGGCGACTGGTCAAGTTCGGTGGCGACACGCTTGATGGAAAGGTGTCGAGCATGGCCGTGTTCGAAGACTTCAATGCCGGGAAGAGCGAAATGACGCTTTTCGAGGGGAACAACCTCAGCCAGCATTCCATCTGCACCAAGCCCATCGCGCACGACGTGCGCTTCAACATGGAATCGGGCGATGGAGCGGGATGCATCAACGACGAGGCGCGGTCGGGTGCATGGTTCAAGGCGAAGGCTGGCATGGAGGTGTGCTATTACGGCGCATGGAATCAAAGTCACAGCGAGGGGCACACGTGCATCAATGCGCACCGTGACCTGCCCCTGATCGTCATCGGCTCGTTCGACCACAACTACACCGCGCCCGATGGCAGTTACAGCATCCGCAGCTACGGCGACGTCGACGGAAAAATTTCCAGCATGTGGGCGGAGAACCTGTTCCCCTATCCGCCGGCCAATACGATGCCGGGTTGCGCCCCCACCCTGACCCGATCGCTCAAAAGTCACATCACCGCGGGCTGGAACAGCCGTTCGCCGCGCTGGCTGGTGGTTGCGAGCGATCCGGAATACAGCGGGGCGCTGCGCGCAGTGGACACCACGAAACGCGGGCAGCCGGGTGCCGCATTCGACGACCCGGCCTACGATACGTTGGAGGCCGTGTTCGCCGACATCAGTGCGTTCCGCAAGGCTAAAGCCAGCGATGGGCCGGTTCCGCTGATCGTCAATGGCGACAATACCGATGGCGGCCTCGAATACGAGCGCTACACCATGCAGGCGCTGTACCCGACGCTGGCCGGCGGCAACGGCGAGCCGTTGTTCCTTCCGGGATTGGGCAATCGCGACTACAACGACAACGTAGACATCTGCTTGTCAGAGGGCAAGAACTTCTGCGTGCGCGACAGCATCTGCGATACGCTTCAGTGGGTGGACGAGATCAAGCCCGTCACCCAGGACTATCACCACGGCGAACACGTCAACGGTGGTATCAATGTCCACGACGGCAGCTACTCGTACATGGTGTATGTCGGCGACGTGGCGATGATCCAGCTCAATGAGTCCCCCTTGTATGAGCGCACCATCGTGAACATGAGGGAAAACGGTCGCACCGAGTTCGCGGTGCGCAATGCATTGACCTGGTTGGAGGGCGCCCTGCGTGCCGCGCGCGTCGCCGACAAGCGCATCCTGATCAACCTGCATCGTCGAGGCGAGTGGGGGCAAGGCGACTACACACGATTCAGGAGGATGATCGAGCAGTACGGCGTCCAGGCGGCGTTCGTGGGGCATGAACATGCCATGCTGGGCGAGGTCCATGGCTTGGTCAATTTCGGCAACGTGCCTGTATTCAAGAGTGGCGCACTGGCCAATGGAAGCTACCTGATCGTTGAGATGCAATACGCAACGAATAAGTTCATCGTCTACAAGGTTCCACCTGCCGCGGGGCACGCGGCCCGCGTGAAGGTAGGCGAATACGCGCTTAGGCCCGAGCCAGCGCTGCCCGGGATCGACTTCAGTGACAGCATGATGGTTGCGTTCGAAGGGAACGATGGAACCCAGGATGAGTTGTGCCGGGTCGCGATTCCATTTTCTCCGTTCAATCTGCAGGGCGCGCATGGCTGCGACAACGACGAGATCCGGTCACTGCGCATTCTCAAGGCTCCCAAGGATACGGTGATCCGGCTGTATGGGGCGTGGGACCACCAGCAGTCTGAAGGCCATGCGTTGATCACGCTGACCCAGGACGTCCTGCTTCCCGTCACCGTGGGCAGTTTCGATCGCAATCTGACCACCTCCAGCTACACGGTCCGGAAGATGGGCAGCACCGTGCTGGATGGCAAGGTGTCGAGCATCTCTATGGGCACGGAAGAGGGCGATTTCACCGAGCCTCGGGTGGTGTTTTACGAAGGCAACGACGGCACGCAAGACGTCGTCTGCGAAATCCTGCTGCCCTTCCAGCCATTCGACCTCAACGGACCGCACGGTTGCGACAACGATGAGATCAAGTCGATGCGGATCATGAAGGCTGTCAAGGGCACCATGTTCCGGGCATTCGGCAACTGGGGGCACGGCAAAGACCAGGGGTACACCTTCGTCACCGTGCTCAAGGACATCAATGCCCCCGTGCTGGTTGGAAGCTTCGACCGTAGCTACGCCAACGATACGGTGAAGGTGGAGAAGCATGGCAGCGATGTGCTGGATGGCAAGATCTCAAGCATGGCCATGTTCGGCGACAGCTACGTGGAGCTGTTCTCCAGGAACAACCAATCCGGAAAGATCTGCACGCATCGCGTGCTCGATGGCCATGCCTTCGACTTCGGCGCCGGCGAAGGGAGCGAGTGTCCTGATGATGCCGCAAGGTCGGCGATCTGGCACTTCCCGCTGCCAGGAATGGAGCTGTGCTACTACGGCGGCACCGGGCAGGGCGTCAGCCTTGGCCATACGTGCATCCGGGCAATCAAGGCCAACAGCGCCCTCATAAAGATCAACAGCTTCGATACGCCGGTGACCGGCCCGGATGGCGCGTATACGATCAAGGTCCACGGCGAGCCGATTGATGGGCTGGTATCCAGCATGTCGGTCGAGGATACGGCGGCCCGCAACCCGGGAGAAGAACCTTGAATGATCAACGCGTTGGCGGGTAGCCCGCGATCGTTCGCGCCCCGGTGATGATCATCCGCAGCATCTGCGCAGTCTGTTCGATCATCTCCGGGTCGCGCTCGGGCGGCTGGTCCAGCGCGGTGCCGCCCATGGCGAACACCAGTCGCGTGATCGCTTTGGCGACCAGGTGCGGCTCATGCAGCAGCGCGCCGTTGTCGGCATGCGCCAGCCGGATCAGGTCCACGCAGAGCTCTTCTTCGAAGTAGTTCAGTTCGCGCTCGACGGCCTGCTTGAAGGCATCCGAACCGGCGCTGCCTTCGCGCAGCAATACGTGCAGCAGGCGGTCGTCGGCGCGCAGCTGTTCAAAAAACGTTTCCACCGACAGGCGAATGACACTGCGATCCGACGATGCCGCGCGCTGCCGCGACTCACCAATGATGGTGCGCAGCGAACGGCCGGCCAGGTCGATCAGGGCCACGGTCAGTTCGTCCATGTCGCGGAACTGACGATAGAAGGAATTCGGGGCGATCCCGGCTTCGCGGGCAACCTCGCGCAGACTCAGGGTCGACACGCTGCGGTGCGGGCCGATCAGGGTCAGGGCGGCGGCCAGCAGATCCTCGCGTGAAATCGAGGCTTTGCGGGCCGGCAGGGCGTCGTCGTGGACGGTCAGGTGCGAATCGGGCGGGGTCATCCAGGGGCCAGACGGTCAAGTCCCTGAATCATAGCCGGTCTGGGCAATATACAAGTGTATACACACCTGTATGCTCGGCCGTATAGTGGCGTCATGAGCGCACTCCCTCGTCCCGCCGCCCGCCGTTCGTCCCTTTCGCCCCGCCACTGGGTTTCCGAGGAGCTTTTCGACTTCTGGGCCGGCCGGGTGCATCCGCTGTGGACCCTGCGCCGGGCGCGGGCACGGCTGGTGTCCCGCAATGCGGCCAGCGCCGACGCGGTCACTCTGGTCCTGCGCCCGAACCGGCATTTCCGCGGGGTGGCCCCGGGCCAGCACGTGAACCTGGGCGTGGAAGTTGACGGCCGCCGGCTGTCGCGCAGCTACAGCCCGACCCTGCTGGATGACGGCTGCCTGGCGATCACCGTGAAAAAGGTCGCGGGCGGCAAGGTCAGCCAGCACCTGGCGCAGCATGCGCAGGTGGGCGAGGTGTTCGAGCTGGGCCAGGCCTTCGGTGAGATGACCCTGGCGGCGGCGCCTGCGGCGCGGGTGCTGCTGCTCGCTGCGGGCAGCGGCATCACCCCGATGCGCGCGCTGGTACGCCAGATGGAGACCGCCGGCATGCCGGTGCAGGTGGACCTGGTGTACTGGGCGCAGCAGCGCGAGGCCGTGTGCTTTGCCGACGAGCTGGCCGATATCGCCGCCCGCCACCCCGGTTTCCGCGTGCACCTTGCGCTGACCCGCGATCCGACTGCGCCGGCCGCGCGCGTGGGCGACTACGATTTCAGCTCGCTGGGCGATCTTTCCAGCGCGCAGGTGATGGCGTGTGGACCGGGCGGTTTCGTCGAGGCCGCCAACACGCGCCTGCAGGGACGGGTGGCCACGCTTCAGTCCGAAGCCTTCACCCCGCCGGTGCTGACCGATGCAGAAACCGGCACGGTGCGGGTCGAGCTGCGCCGCAGTGGCCGCACCCTGGAACTGCCGCGCGGTACGTCGCTGCTGCAGGCGCTGGAAGCCGAAGGGCTGCGCCCGGCCAGTGGCTGCCGCATGGGCATCTGCAATACCTGTGTGTGCGGCAAGGCCAGTGGCGTGACCCGCCATACCCTGACCGGCGAGTACGCGGCCGAACCGGCCACGCAAGTGAAGCTGTGCGTGAACAGCGCCAGCACCGACCTGATCCTGGAGCTTTGAGCATGCCTGCCGTGCATAACCGTGTGTTGTCCGCCGCCGAACTCGACGCGTTCGGCAACGAACTGGACGCCCTGCGTGCCCGCCACCTGGCGACGCTGGGTGACGCCGATGCGCGCTACATCCGCCGCGTGGTCGCGGGCGTGCGCTGGACCGGCGTGGCCGGCCGCGCGCTGCTGTTCCTGGGCGCATTCGTGCACAGCGTGCTGATTCCGGCCTGGATTGCTGGCGTAGCGCTGCTGGCGCTGTCCAAGATCCTGGAAAACATGGAGCTGGCGCACAACGTCATCCACGGCCAGTACGACTGGATGGGCGACCCGCAGCTGCAGGGCAGCACCTATGAGTGGGACATCGTCGGCACCGCCGATAACTGGCGCAAGACCCACAACTTCCGCCACCACACCTACACCAACGTACGCGGGTTGGACGATGACATCGGCTACGGCCTGCTGCGGATCTTCCCCGAACAGCGCTGGCGCCCGTTCTACCTGACCCAGCCAGTGGTGGCGGTGGTGTTCGCGCTGCTGTTCGAATGGGGCATCGCCATCCAGGACCTGCGCCTGGGCCGCTGGTTCGCCGGCAAGATTACCTTCCGCCAGCTGCTGGCGCAGGCGCGCCCGGTGGGGCGCAAGATGGGCAGGCAGATGTTCAAGGACTACCTGCTGTTCCCGGCGCTGGCCGGCCCGTTCTTCCTGCCGGTGCTGCTGGGCAACGTGGTGGCCAATGTGATCCGCAACGTGTGGACCTATGTGGTGATCTTCTGCGGGCATTTTACCGCCGACGCGGAGACCTTCCCGAAGGAATGCGTGCGCGATGAAAGCCGTGGCCACTGGTACCTGCGCCAGCTGCGCGGTTCGTCCAACATTGCCGGCGGCAAGGCGATGAACGTAATGACCGGCAACCTGAGTCACCAGATCGAGCATCATTTCTTCCCCGATGTGCCGGCAAACCGTTACGCCGCCATCGCGGTGGAGGTGAAGGAGATCTGCGCGCGTTATGGCCAGCACTACAACACCGGTTCGCTGCCGAAGCAGTTCGGCCAGGTGATGTGGCGGATCGTGCGCCACGCCTTCCCCAGCCGCCCGGCGCGGGTGAAGCCGCTGGTTACCGCCGAACAGGGCGCATGACCGCACACGTGCTGGAAGACGAATCGCCGGTCAGTCCTCCAGGCCGATCTTTCCTTCGGCCAGCGGCACCCGTGAGCCATCCAGCAGGCCACGGCTGACTGCACCGTCTTCGATGAACAGCAGTTCGCCGTTCTCGCCGTTCTTGATGCTGCTGTCGATGGCGATGATGCGCCCACCGTGGAAGCTGCTCACGTGCGGCATCGAGGTATGTCCGACCACGATGCGCTTGAGCTCGAGGTCCTTGAGCAGGGTATCGACCTGGTCGGTAGCCATCTGCCCGTCAAAGTAGCCACGGAACCAGATCGGACTGGTCTTTCCGTCGAACAGGCGCGCCGTGTCCGGTGCGGCCTTGACCTGGTCTTTGGGCAGGCCGACCGAAGCCTGGTACAGGGTGTTGGTGGCGTCCAGACCGCGTACCAGGTCCAGGTTCTGCGGCGCGATGCCGCCGTGCAGGAACAGCGTATCGCCGATCTGCAGCATGACCGGGCGGGTCCGCAGCCACTGGCCGATCACCGAGTCGGCGCCGTACAGCGCCGGGTAGCTGCGGCCCAGCAGCTGGGCGCTCTTGAGGTATTTGGGGTTCACGTAGCGCAGGTCGTCGTACAGCACCATGGTTTCATGGTTGCCCAGCACGAAGTGCACCGCGCCACCGGCCGCAGCGGCCTGCTGCTGCAGGCTGTACAGCAGCCAGAAGGCTTCGGTCACCTGCGGACCCCGGTCGAATACATCACCGGCCACCACCAGGGTGGCTGTGCCCAGTGACCAGTGGTCGTCGTTGTCGATGACATGATGGGCGCGCAGCAGCTTCACCAGCAGGCCGTACTGACCGTGGATGTCCGACACCGCCACGATGCGCGGCGTGGCCGGGTACTGCGCGGTGCTGGCCAGCTGAGGCGCAGCCACCGTCAACGGATGCGGGTAGCCGCATTCGGGCAGCACCACGGTGCCGGCACCGCGCGCCGGCAGGTCACGCTCGACCACGTGGTCATTGCACACCCACTGCGCCTGGTGGCCCTTGCTGGTCATGAACACGTAGGGGCCGTCGGCATCCACATGTTCGGCCGGCGCGGGAACCTCGCGGGCGGCGGCAAGCAGGGGAACCAGGACAAGCCCGGCCAGGATCAGGCGGGCGGCGGCAGAACGGGCACGAAGCGGCATCGGAAACTTCCAGCGGAACGGGGCAGGCGGCGATACGCCGCCCACCCGATCCTAACCGGCGCCACACCCCTCAGCTATGCCCCATTGGTCAGCCCACCATGCGCAATGTGGCCGCGACGACCAACGGTCGTCGCCTACCGCGCCGCATGGAGCCATGCCCTGCGTGACTGCCCCTCAGAATCTGGCCCGCAGATTGAACAACACCCGCCGCGGCTCGCCCCAGTAGCCCGAATTGAAGAACCCGACATTGCGGTAGTACACCTTGTCGAACAGGTTGGTCACGGTCACCCCCACGCTCACGTTGTCGGTGATCCGGTACCGCCCCATCAGGTCGAACAGCACGTACCCGCCCTGGCGCATCTTGCCGGTGGCGGTGATCGGGGCCCCGGCCGCGGTGTAGCGCCCGGTCGGGATCGGCTGCATCTGGTAGATCTCGCTCTGCACTGTGAACCCACCGCCGACCATCCACCTGCCGTGGCGCCAGGTCGTGTTGAAGCGTGCCAGCTGCATGGGGCTGGTGCTGGCGAAGCGGCTGCCATCCGGGTTGGTGCTGTAAGCGTAGGTGTAGCCGCCGGTCATGCTCCAGGTGTCGGTGATCGAACCGGACAGTTCGAATTCGGCGCCGTTGGTTTCAATGCCCTTGCTGGCGATGTAGGGCACGCTGCCGTCGGGCAGCACGATGTCGGCGCCGGCCGGGTCGCGCGTGGCCACGTTGTCCTGCTTCATGTAGAAGCCGTTGAGCGAGCCGTACAGGCGGCCGCCGAAGAACTCGCCCTTGAAGCCATATTCGTAGTTGCTGCCGGTCACAGGATCCAGCAGCTGGTTGTTGATGTCGCGCAGCGCGGTGGCCTGGAACACATCGGAATAGCTGGCGAACGCGGAGATGTTCGCGCTGAGATCGTAGATGGCACCCAGGTACGGGGTCGGCTCATGCGCGGTGGTGCGCGCGCTGCGCCCAGTGAACACACCGTTGACATCGAAATTGTCGGTGCTGCTCTTGTAGTCCGAGTAGCGCACACCGGCGATGACCTTGAGCGGGTCGATCGGGTTCAGGCGCACCGCGGCGTAGTAGCCGGTTTCAGTGGTGGTCGTGGTGTTGGAGGGAATGCCGTAGTTGAACGTGGTCGGCTTGCCGATGTTGCCGTCCCAGCTGTAGATGCTGGGGAAGGCGGCCACGTTGTACGGGCGCGAGCTGATGCCGGCACGGATCGTGTCCAGGTCGCGGTCGTAATGGTTCACGCCCACCACCAGTTCGTGCTGGCGCCCGAACAGCTGGAACGGGCCCGATGCATACAGGTCGAAGGCATCTTCGCGGGTTTCGGACACCGAATAGGTATCGGCGATGCGCAGGCCCAGGCCGGTGACCCGGTCGGCCCAGTTGCCGGTATTGGAGCCGGCCAGCAGCAGGCTGTCGGTGTCGGTGTTGCGGCGGTTGTAGGCCAGCCGACCGCTCCAGCCGGCCCCGAACTGCTGCTCCAGGGTGAGGAAATAGTTGGTGCTTTCGCGGTTCCATTCGTTCCAGCGTGCTGCGGCGCTGTAGGAGCGCGGCATCTTCGCGGTGCTGCCATCGCGGAAGAACAGCGGCGAGGCGCTCCAGGCGCCGCCGTCGGATTCGGTCTTGAGGTAATCGATGCCGGCGCGCAGGCGGGTGCTGTCGGTGAGGTCGGCTTCGATCACGCCGTACAGGCTGGGTGATTTGTCGTGCTGGAAACGCACCCAGCTTTCCTTGTCGGTGTAGGCGCCGACGAAGCGGCCGCGCACACGGCCGTTGTCGGTCAGCCGGCCGGAGACATCCACTTCGCCGCGCTTGTAGTCCCACGAGCCGGCGCTGAGGCTGGTACTGGCCTGGAAGGTGTCGGTCGGGCGCTTGCGCACCATGTTGACCGTGGCAGAGGGATTGCCCGAGCCGGTCACCAGGCCGCTGGCGCCGCGCACGATTTCAATGCGCTCGTAGATGGAGGTGTCGCTGAGGATCGAGTTGCCGCCGGCACCGGTGGTGTAGTTGGTCGGCACGCCATCGAACATGAAGTTGTTGATCGCAAAGCCACGGGCATTGAACAGGGTGCGGTTGCTGTCATACGACTGCACGGTCACGCCTGGGGTCTGCTGCAGTACTTCGGCGATGGTGATGAGGTTGAAATCCTCGATGCGCTGGCGGGTGAACACCGTGAGCGACTGCGGGGTTTCGCGCAGGGTCAACGGCAGCTTGGTGGCGGTGTTGGTGCCATACACCTGGTAGCCCTCGGTGCGCTGGGTGACCATCACCTTGTCCAGCTCGGTGGTCTTCGGGGTGTCCCCGTCCGGCGTGGCGACGGATTGGGCCAGCGCCAGAGAGGGCGCCGTGGCGGCCAGCGCCAGGCACAGGGCAAGGGTGTTCCGGCGCGGGGCGCCAGCGGTGCGGAAGCGGGACATGGGAAAACCTCGGTAGCAGCGAAGATCAGGAATCGGGCGCGCGCGGTGCGGCGGAGCGTGGCGAGGGTCGCGCCATGGGCGCGGTCCGGTAGCTGAGCCAGAGCAGGGGCAGGACGGCACCGGCGGCGAGGATGCCGCAACCGGCGATGACGCCGTAGGCGATGCCCCAGGCGCTGATGCTGCAGGCCACGGCGGCGCTCAGCGCGACCCAGCCGAGCAGCCGCAGCCGGCGGCGGCGCGCCGGCGCAGGGGCGGGACCGAAGACATCCCGATGGTGGCGTTCCATGGCCAGCGACAGGCACGCAAAGCCGAACAGCGACAGCAGCAGGGCAAGCACGGTCATGCGCCGGGCCCGGTCGCGGTGGCCGCGCCGGCGCGTGGCGCACGCACACGACGCTGCGCCGGCACATGCCGGTTGACCTTGCGCGCGGCCCACAACAGGCCTGCACCGATCAGCAGCAGGCCGACATCGATGCCGCCCTTGGCCAGGTCGCCTGTGGCAAAGGCCGTGAACATGCCGCCGTGCCACGCCGCCACGTTGAACACCGGTAGCAGCACGGCGAGCACACCTGCACAGGCGAGCTGTTCCACCCACGCGCGGCGCGGCAGGCGCAGCGTGGCATGCACCAGGCACACCGCCCACGCGGCGAAGAACACGCTGATTTCAGCCTTGGAGCGTTGCTCCAGTGCGGCCGGCAGCAGCCGGTTGCCCCACAGGAACGCGAGCATCGCCACCGGCAGGCCGGCCACGAAGCCGATGTTCAGGCGTTCCACGATGCGGAAACCCAGGTGAGGGCAGGCGGGATCGGGCAGCTGTTCGCGTCGCTTCACCGTCCACAGCACCAGCCCGGTGGCCACCATCAGCGTGCCGGCCACGCCGGACAGGAAGAACAGCCAGCGCATCGCGGTCGGGGCGAAACGGCCGGCGTGCATGCCGATCATGCCGTCGCGGGTGTACACGGTGGCCGAGCGTCGTGGGGCCTCACCCAGCAGCGTGCCGCGGGCATCGAAGCGCAGCGGTTCGCCGCTGTCGGCAATGCGGTCGCCACTGTCGCGGCGCAGGGTGATGCGCATCGCCGCATCGCCGGGCTGGTCAACCACCACGGAGGCGGCATGGCCATCGCCCCACTGCCGCGCGGCCACCGGCAACAGGGCCGCCAGCGCCGGTGGCGTGGCGGCCTGGCCCAGCGGCTCGACCTTGGCCTCGCGCGGGAACAGCTCGGCGAAGAACGCATCGCGCCCGCCGAAGTTGGCATCCACCGCCCACGGCATGTACACGGTCATCAGCGTGATCAACCCGGTGTAGGTGATCATCAGGTGGAACGGCAGCGACAGCACCGCCAGTGCGTTGTGCCCGTCCAGCCAGCTGCGCTGGCCCTTGCCGCGGCGCAGGGTGAAGAAGTCGGCGAAGATCTTCTTGTGGGTGATCACGCCGCTGACGATGGCCACCAGCATGAACATGGTGCAGAAGCAGACGAACCAGCGTGCCCAGATCACCGGCACGTAGTGCAGGTCGAAGTGCAGGCGGTAGAAGAAATCGCCGCCGCGCGTTTCGCGCGCCTGCACCGGGGCGCCGTTGGCATCCAGCGTGGCCTGCCACGGGTTGGGCTGGCCGCGTTTGGGTTCCGGTGCATCCTTGGGCTGCCAGCGCACTGCGGTAGCGTTGCTGCGGCTGCCGGGCAGTTCGATGGACCAGCGCGTGGCATCCGGCGCGGTGCGCGCCAGGAAGGCCTGCGCCTGTTCCAGCGCGATTTCCGTAGTGGCCGGCAGGGTCAGTTCCGGCTGCATCCAGCGGGTCAGTTCCACCCGCCAGTAGCTGGCGGTGCCGGCGATGAAGATCAGGTACAGCACCCAGCCGACCACCAGGCCGGACCAGGTGTGCAGCACCGCCTGCGACTGGCGGAAGCCCTGGCTCATGCCGCGCTCCCGGCCAGCAGGGTGGACAGGGCAACGCCGACGGCGGCTGCCAGTGCCAGCCCCACCGCCGCACGTGCGACGCTGCGCGCCGCATAGGCCCAGATCGCGGCGAGGGTGTAGATCACGAACGAGGCCATGGTCGCGGCCAGTGCGGCATCCGCCAGGCTGCCGGGCAGCAGGCGCGCCAGCGCGGCAGCCCAGGTGGCCGCAACCGCGTAGCCGCCGAGCAGGGCCAGCCCGCCGCGCGCCCAGAGCACGCCGTTGCCAGCCTTGCGCGGCGATGCGCGGCGCGGGGTGGCACCGGCCGGTACGGTCGGGGAGGGGGAGGGCGGTTGCGAACGGGACACGGCGGCGGGGGCTGCAAAGCAATTGAGAATCAATAGTATTTGACGTCGGCGACCCTGTCGAATCCCTCGATCGAGGGATGCGCCGTGCCGAGCCTTGTGCTGCAGCGGTTTCCGGGCACACCCCATGCCCAGGCGGCGCGAGCTGCAATGTTATAAACACCGTAATAGTCTCCCCGGCGGCTGCCGCAGTAGGCTTTGCCCATTGCACAGGAGCTGTTGCCATGGGTCACGACCACGATCACCTGCCGAGCGAGATCCGCCACGAGAAGCCGTTGTGGTGGGCGCTGGGGCTGACCACCACCTTCCTCATCGTCGAGGTGGTGGGCGCGTTCTGGACCAACAGCCTGGCGCTGTTGTCCGATGCGGCGCACATGGCCACCGACACGCTGGCACTGATGATCGCGCTGGTGGCGGTGCGGCTGAGCCGGCGCCCACCGGATGCACGGCGCACCTACGGGTATGCGCGGCTGGAAGCGCTGGGCGCGATGATCAACGGCGGCATGCTGTTCGTGGTGGCCGGCTACATCCTGTGGGAGGCGGTGGCGCGGTTCCGCCAGCCGCAGGAAATCGCGTCGACCGGCATGTTGGTGATCGCGGCCTTCGGGCTGGTGATCAATCTGATTTCGATGCGTCTGCTGCGCGCGGGCAGCGGTGAGAGCCTCAACGTGAAGGGCGCCTACCTGGAAGTGTGGGCGGACATGCTGGGTTCGGTGGCGGTGATCATCGGCGCGCTGCTGATCCGCTGGACCGGGTGGAGGCCGATCGATCCGATCCTGGCGGTGCTGATCGGGCTGTGGGTGCTGCCGCGCACGTGGGTGCTGATGCGCGAGGCGATCAACGTGCTGTTGGAAGGCGTGCCCAAGGGCATCCAGGTGGAGGCGGTGCGCGCGCGGTTGTGCGCGCACGCGGGCGTGCAGGATGTGCACGATCTGCATGTATGGGCGCTGGCCTCGAGCACGCCAGCGCTGACCGCGCATGTGGTGGTCGCCGAAGGCGTGGATGCGGACGGGCTGCGCCGCCGGCTGGGCACGGCGCTCCACGAGGAGTTCGGCATCGATCATGTGACGCTGCAGATCGAGGCGGACCATTGCGGGGATGATTGCGGCGATGGCACGCCGGCGGTGAAGGCGGGGCACGGCGATCATGACCATGACCATGCCGGACACGCGCATGGGCGGACGCATGAGCCACGCCGCAGCAGCCCGGACGCGCAGGGCCATCACGGTCATCCACATCCCTGAACCGGCGGCTGCCGCTACAATGGGGGTCTGCCTCGCCATCCCCTCGGAGAAACCGCAGTGACCCGGAAACTCGTACTGTTGCGCCACGGCCAGAGCCAGTGGAACCTGGACAACCGCTTCACCGGTTGGGTGGACGTGGAACTGACCGAGCAGGGCCGCCGCGAGGCCGCCGCCGCCGGCCGCCTGATGCGCGAAGAGGGGCTGCAGTTCGATGTGGCGCACACGTCGGTGCTGAAGCGCGCGATCCACACGCTGCAGGGCGCACTGGCCGAGCTGGACCAGGACTGGCTGCCGGTGAGCAAGAGCTGGCGCCTCAATGAGCGTCACTACGGTGGGCTGCAGGGCCTGGACAAGGCCGAGACGGCGGCCAAGCACGGCGAGGACCAGGTCAAGATCTGGCGCCGTTCGTACGACATCCCGCCGCCGGCGATGGACCGCGAGGATCCGGGCCACCCGATCCACGACCGTCGCTACTCGACGCTGGACCGCAATGCGCTGCCGGGCACGGAGTCGCTGGCGACCACGCTGGACCGCGTGCTGCCGTACTGGTTCGACGCGATCGCGCCGCAGCTGAAGGACGGCAAGACGGTGCTGGTCACCGCGCACGGCAATTCGCTGCGCGCGCTGTACAAGTACCTCAACAACGTCTCGCAGGAAGCCATCCTGGAGCTCAACATCCCGACCGGCATTCCGTTGCTGTTCGAGCTCAACGAAGACTTGACCGTGCAGTCGTTCCGCTACCTGGGCGACCCGGAAGCAGCCCGCAAGGCCGCTGAGGCCGTGGCGAACCAGGGCAAAGTGCGGTAAATAGCCACCGTTGGTGGATTTCCCTGCGCTCCGTGCGTGCGGACCAACGGTCCGCACCTACCGGGCGGGGGCAGGCAGGTATCGACCGTTGGTCGATACAGCCTGTGACCTTTGGCCGGTCCCGAACCCGCTCACCCGCGCTACGCTGCCTGATTGCCCGCATTGCGGGTGATGCTTCCCTGTAGCCGGAGAGTCGAATGAAGTTTTCCAAGCTGGTCCCGCTGGGCCTGACCGTTGCCATCGCCGCGTCGCTGGCGGCCTGTGGCAAGACCGATACCGCGCCGGCTGCCGCCGTGGCCGATGCCAAGCCGGCGTTCGATCTGTCGCAGATCAAGACGCCGCTGATCTCGCTCAACAGCGCTGACCTCGATCCGGCCATCGCCGCGTGTACCGACCTCAACGGGTTCGTCAACAGCAGCTGGCTCAAGGCCAACCCGGTGCCGAACGACCAGACCACCTGGGGCAGCTTCGAGATCCTGCGCGAGCGCTCGCTGGAAGTGCAGCACGCGCTGGTGCAGCAGGCGGCCGCCAGCCAGGCCAAGGCCGGCTCGGTGGAAGCCAAGATCGGTGATATCTGGAAGACCGGCTCGGATGAAGCAAAGATCGAAGCGGCCGGCATCGCCCCGCTGCAGCCGCAGCTGGACAAGATCGCCGCGCTGAACGACACCGCCGCCATCACCCAGTACCTGCGCGACAGCCAGGCACAGGGCCAGGGCGTGCTGTTCTCACTGTCGGCCAACGCCGACTACAAGGACTCGGCCAACGTCATCGCCTATGTCGGCCAGGGCGGCCTGGGCCTGCCGGAAAAGGGCTATTACTTCGACGAATCGCAGGCCAAAATCCGCGAGGCCTATGTGGCCTACATCGCGCAGGCACTGACCCTGTCCGGGGTGGACGCCGCGCAGGCCAAGACCCAGGCGCAGGCGGTGATGGAGTTCGAAACTCGCTTGGCCAAGGCCTCGCTGTCGCGCATCGAACTGCGTGACCCGGCCAAGCGCTACAACCCGGTCAGCGCCGCTGAAGCGGACAAGCTGACTCCGAACTTCAGCTGGACTGCATTGTTCGACACCCTGAAGGTGCCGGCCGCACAGAAATTCTCGCTGGCCCAGCCGGGCTTCTTCGGCGAAATGGACAAGATGCTCACCGAAGTGCCGGCCTCGACCTGGCAGGCCTATCTGCGCTTCCACACCGTCGATGACGCCGCGCCTTACCTGAGCAGTGCGTTCGAGAAGGCCAACTTCGACTTCTACGGCACCACCCTGCGTGGCCAGAAGGAAATGCAGCCGCGCTGGAAGCGCGTGCTGGAGTCGGTCAACACTTCCATCGGCGAAGGCCTTGGCCAGCTGTACGTGGACGCGGTGTTCCCGGCCGAGTCCAAGGAACAGATGCAGCACCTGGTGGAAAACCTCTCGGTGGCACTGAAGGCGCGCCTGGAGAAGCTGGAGTGGATGGGCGAAGACACCCGCAAGAAGGCGCTGGAGAAGTGGGCCAGCTTTACCCCGAAGATCGGTTACCCGGACAAGTGGCGCGACTGGTCGGGCTTTGAGACCAACGCCGACAGCTACCTGGGCAACATGCAGGCCGCGCGCGCGTTCAACTACCGCTACATGCTCAACAAGATCGGCAAGCCGGTCGACAAGACCGAGTGGGGCATGACCCCGCAGACCGTCAATGCCTATTACAACGCGACCAAGAACGAGATCGTGTTCCCGGCCGCGATCCTGCAGGCGCCGTTCTTCGACGCCAAGGCCGATCCGGCGCTGAACTACGGCGGCATCGGTGCGGTGATCGGCCACGAAATGATGCACGGCTACGACGATTCGGGCAGCCAGTTCGCCGCCAACGGCAACTTCGACAACTGGTGGACTGACAGCGACCGCAAGGCCTTCACCGGCCGTACCGACCAGCTGGTGGCGCAGTTCGATGGCTATGAATCGCTGCCGGGCGTGAACGTGAAGGGCAAGCTGACCCTGGGAGAGAACATCGGCGACCTGGGCGGCCTGACCGTGGCCTACGACGCGCTGCAGATGGCGCTGAAGGAGAACCCCAAGGCCAATGTCGCCGTGGATGGGCACAGCCAGGACCAGCGCTTCTTCATGAACTGGGCCACCGTGTGGCGCCGCAACTTCACCGACGGCGAACTGCGCGTGCGCCTGAACACCGACCCGCATGCGCCGGCGAACTTCCGTGCCAACGGCGCGCCGTCGAACATGCCGGCGTTCGCGCAGGCGTTCGAGTGCAAGCCGGGCGATGCGATGGTGAGTGCCGACGACAAGCGCGTGGTGATCTGGTAATCGAGGGGGCCCGGCAATGCCGGGCCCTTTTTTGTGCAAGCGGCGTCCGAGGTAGAGCGGACTGTTAGTCCGCTGCCGTCCGCGCTCGGGTCCGGTCCGCGTAGCCGACTAACAGTCGGCTCTACCGTCGCGGGGCGGTCGGTCCGCGTAGCCGACTAACAGTCGGCTCTACCTTCGCGGGGCGATTAGTCCGCGTAGCCGACTAACAGTCGGCTCTACCTTCGCGGGGGAGGTCAGCCCGGCGTCAGCGTGGTCAGCAGCGCCTTGGCCGCGTTGAAGCGGTCTTCGGGCAACGGCAGCGGCACCTTGATGCGCAGCTTGTCGGGGCCATCCATGGTGTACAGCTTGGGCTGCTTCTGGATCATCTGGATGACCGCCATCGGGTCGATGGACGGCTTGGCCTCGAACACGATGCGGCCGCCGTTCTCACCCAGTTCCAGCTTGCGGATGCCCAGTGCGTTGCACTGCAGCTTCAGCTCGGCCACCGCGAACAGGTGCTTGGCCGCGTCGGGCAGCAACCCGAAGCGGTCGATCATCTCCACCTGCAGTTCGCGCAGCTCGCCACTGTCACGCGCGCTGCTGATGCGCTTGTACAGGGTCAGGCGGGTGTGCACGTCGGGCAGGTAGTCGTCCGGGATCAGCGCCGGCACGTGCAGCTCAACCTCGGCACCGCGCACCTCCTCGCCCGAATCCAGGTCCGGCAGCTTGCCCAGCCGGATGCTGCGCACCGCGCGCTCAAGCAGTTCGGTGTACAGGCTGAAGCCCACCTCGGCCATCTGCCCGCTCTGGTCTTCGCCCAGCAGTTCGCCGGCGCCGCGGATCTCAAGATCGTGCGTGGCCAGGGTGAAGCCGGCGCCAAGTTCGTCCATGGAGGCGATGGCTTCCAGGCGCTTTTCGGCATCGGGCGTCATCGAGCGCTTGTCCGGCACCACCAGATAGGCGTAGGCGCGGTGGTGCGAACGGCCGACGCGGCCACGCAGCTGGTGCAGCTGGGCCAGGCCGAACCGGTCGGCGCGGTTGATGATGATGGTGTTGGCGTTGGGGATGTCGATGCCCGATTCGATGATCGTGGTCGACAGCAGCACGTTGTAGCGCTGCTTCTGGAAATCCAGCATCACCCGCTCCAGCTCGCGTTCGGGCATCTGCCCGTGGGCGATGCCGATGCGTGCCTCGGGCACCAGCTCGGCCAGGTCGCGCTGCATGCGGCCGATGCTTTCCACGTCGTTGTGCAGGAAATACAGCTGGCCGCCACGGGCCAGTTCGCGCTGGAAGGCTTCGCGCAGCAGCGCGTTGTCCCAGACGGTGATGAAGGTCTGCACCGCCAGCCGGTTCGGCGGCGGGGTGGCGATGATCGACAGGTCGCGCAGGCCGGCCATGGCCATGTTGAGCGTGCGCGGAATCGGCGTGGCGGTCAGGGTCAGCAGGTGTACGTTGGCCCGCATCGCCTTCAGCGCTTCCTTCTGGCGTACGCCGAAGCGCTGCTCTTCGTCCACCACTACCAGGCCCAGGTCCTTGAACTTCACGTCCGGCTGCAGCAGGCGGTGGGTGCCGATGATGACGTCGATGGTGCCGGCCGCCACCTTTTCCAGCTCGGCCTTGATCTCCTTGGTGCTCTTGAAGCGCGACAGCACTTCCACCCGCAGCGGCCAATCGGCGAAGCGGTCGCGGAAATTGCGGTAGTGCTGTTCGGCCAGCAGCGTGGTCGGCACCAGCACGGCGACCTGCTTGCCGGCGCTGGCGGCGGCGAACGCGGCGCGCACGGCCACTTCGGTCTTGCCGAAGCCGACGTCGCCGCAGACCACGCGGTCCATCGGCTGGCTGCTGGCCAGGTCGCGCAGGGTCGCATCGATCGCGGCGAGCTGGTCGGCGGTTTCCTCGAACGGGAAGCCGGCCGCGAACGGCTCGTACATCGCGCGGTCCACATGCAGCGCCAGGCCGGCGCGCGCGCGGCGGCGGGCCTGGATCTCCAGCAGTTCGGCGGCCACGTCACGGACCTTCTCGGCCGCGCGGCGCTTGGCCTTGCTCCACTGTTCGCCACCGAGCGAATGCAGCGGCGCGGTCTCCGGCGAGGCGCCGGAGTAGCGGCTGATCAGGTGCAGCTGGGCCACCGGCACATACAGCCGGTCGCCCTTGGCGTATTCGATCTCCAGGAATTCGCCCGGCATGCCGCCGGCGTCGAGCACGATCAGCCCGCGATAGCGGCCGACGCCGTGGTCTTCATGGACGATCGGCGCGCCTTCGGTGAGCTCGCCCAGGTCGCGGATGATCGCTTCCGGCTCGCGTCCGACCCGGCGGCTGCGCCGGGTGGTGCCGGCGCGCTCGGGAAACAGCTGGCGCTCGGTCAATACCGCCAGCGGCGGTGTATCGAGCGCGAAGCCGTCTTCCAGCGGCGCCACCGTGATGGCGAAGCGCTGGCCCGGATCGGCCAGGAAGGTCGGCAGGTCGGCCACCACCGGCGGCTTCAGTTCGGCCGACAGCAGCACTTCCAGCAACGCTTCGCGGCGGCCCGGCGAATCGGCGGCGATCAGCACCCGACCCGGGTAGTGGCCCAGGAACGACTTCAGTGCTTCACCGGCTGGCGCATCGCGCGCGGCCACCGGCAGCGGCGGCAGCGGCTGGTCGCCCAGCGGCGTGGCTTCGTCGATGCGCGGGTGGTCGGCGCTCCAGACTTCGATGCGCGGCAGGGTGTTCAAACGTGCACTCAGACCCTCCGGGCTGAGGTACAGCTCGGTGGGCGCCAGCAACGGGCGCTCCACATCGTGCCGGCGCTGCTCATAGCGGTTCTGGGTCTGCGCCCAGAACGAAGCCGCCGCCTCGCCCACGCCCGGCGCGATCACCGGCAGCGCGTTCGGCTGCAGGTAATCGAACAGCGTGGCGGTCGCGTCGAAGAACAGCGGCAGGTAGTACTCCACGCCAGCCGGTGCCAGCCCGGACTTGAGATCCTGGTACAGCGCACTGCGCCGGGTATCCACGTCGAAGCGTTCGCGCAGGGTGGCCAGCACCCGCGACACGCTCAGTTCGTCCAACGGCACTTCGCGGCCGGGCAGCATGCGCACCGCGTCGACCTTGTCCAGCGATCGCTGGCTTTCCGGGTCGAAGGCGCGGATCGAATCGATGTCCTCATCCAGCAGCTCGATCCGCAACGGCGCTTCCGCGCCCATCGGGAACACGTCGAGCAGGCCACCGCGCACGGCGAAATCGCCCGGGTCCATCACCTGGGGCACGTTGCGGTAGGCGGCCGCTTCCAGCCGGCGCTTTTCCGCATCCAGATCCAGGCGCTGGCCGACCTTCAGGTCGAAGCTGCCGCCGATGATGTACTTGAGCGGGGCCAGCTGCTGCAGCAGGGTCTGCACCGGCACCACCACGATGCCACGGCGCAGCGTCGGCAACTGGTGCAGTGCGGCCAGGCGCTGCGAAATGATGTCCGGATGGGGGCTGAAGGCATCGTAGGGCAGCGTTTCCCAATCCGGGAAGGCCACCACCGGCAGGTCCGACGCGGCACCCAGCAGGGTGCGCAGGTCGGACTCGATCTGGTTGGCGCCGTGATTGTCGCGCGCGATGACCAGCAACGGCCCGTCGTGCGTTTCCGCAGCGCGTGCGATGTACCACGCCAGCGCCGTGGGCGAGGCGGGAGCGCGCCACCAGGCGCGGAGCTGCCCGGAACGGGGCAGCGGCGGTGTAGGAGTTGAGGTACGTGACATGAGCGGTCGATTTTAGCAGACCGCCACGTGATGACCTCTTACTGGCCCGGATCGAGTTCCAGCACCATGCGCACCAGGCCGGGCGTGCCCTGCGGATGCGGCACGGCCTTGAAGCCCAGCGAGGCGGCCAGCTGCTTCATCGGTTCGTTTGCTTCCAGCACGTCGCCGTACAGGTGATCCAGGTATTTGCCCTTGCCCCACTTGACCAGCTTGCGCATCAACTGTCGGCCGAGACCCTGGCCGATGAGGAACCGGCTGATGAGGATCGAGTATTCGGCATCCTTCGTGCCCGGGATGATCGACGCGCGCGCCAGCGCACCGACCACCGCAACGCCTGCCTGCTCGTTTTCGGCGGCGACCAGCACGATCTCGTTCTTGACGTTGGGATGGGTGAGTCGATACGCCGCCTCTGCAGAAAGCTCATCGACCGACTGCGTCAGGCGGTCGCGGACTTCTGCGGGCCCGAACAGACTGAACGCCCCCTTCAGGGGTTCGTCGTCTTCGGGACGAATCGGGCGGATCAGCAGCTCATGGCCGCTGGGCGCTTTGAAAACTTCGTGCCAGGGCGGCATGCGGTTACGGGTAGCCATACCGGTGATTCCTTGGTGGTCTTCGGATTCTCGCATCCCCGGGGGCGCGTTCCGTGAACGAAACACTCACGCCGTTCAGCGGGCGGTCGTGGCGTTACTCGGCCTGCTTGAGCCACTGCAGGCGGGTACTGGCGCCGGCTTCGCCCAGATACTGCTTCAGCGCAGGCATGGCCGGGGCCAGCACCTGGTCGAACTGCCAGGGCGGGTTGAGCAACAGCATGCCACTGCCGTTGAGCCGAAGGGGAGAGTCATCGGGCCGAACCAGTAGTTCTACTGTAAGCACCGACTTCACCGGCAGGGCGCAGGCCTTGCGCAGGAAGTGCAGGATGGTGCGGCGCTGCTTGATCGGGAACCAGATGGCGAAGCTGGCCTGCGGCCAGCGCGCCAGGATCTCGCTCACCGAGGCAAGGATGCGCTGGTACTCGGCATCCTGGCCCTCGTAGGGCGGGTCGATCAGGACCAGGCCACGGCCGATCTTCACGCCGTTGGCCTTGGGCGGCAGCAGCGCCTTGTTCTGTGCGTAGCCGTCGGCGTGCAGCACCGCCACCCGGCTGTCATGCGCGAACAGCGCCTTGAGCGAGGCCGCTTCGGCATCCTGCAGCTCGCACACGGCCATGCGGTCCTGCTCGCGCAGGGTCTGCGCGCTCAGCAGGGGCGAGCCGGGGTAGCTGATCATCGCCCCGACCGGGTTGTCGGCCTGCACCGCCTTGAGGTAACGCTCGACCACGGCCGGCAGCTTGGGCTGGGCCATCAGCCGCATCACCCCGTCCTCGGCCTCCAGGGTCTTGCGGCTTTCCTCGCTGGCCAGCAGGTAGCGGCCAGCGCCGCCGTGGGTGTCCAGCACGAAGAACGGGCTGTCCTTGCGCTTGAAGGTGTCGAGCAGGGCAAGCTGGACGATGTGCTTGAGCACATCGGCGTGGTTGCCGGCATGGAAGGCGTGGCGGTAATTCATCGGCGCAGTGTACGGGGCGGCGGCCCCAGCGGCTATGCTGCGCGCATGAACCGCCCCCTGCACAACGTCCTGGTCGTCGAAGACGAAGCCGCCATCGCCGATACCGTGCTCTACGCGCTGCGCAGCGAGGGCTACGGGGCCCGCCACTGCCTGCTGGGCGGGCAGGCGCTGCAGCTGCTGCGGCAGGAGCCGGTGGACGTGGTGCTGCTGGACGTGGGCCTGCCGGACATGAGCGGCTTCGAGGTGTGCCGCACGCTGCGCACCTTCAGCGACGTGCCGGTGATCTTCCTGACCGCCCGCAATGACGAATTCGACCGGGTGCTGGGTCTGGAGCTGGGCGCCGACGACTACGTGGCCAAGCCGTTCTCGCCGCGCGAGCTGGTGGCGCGGGTGCGGGCGCGGTTGCGCCGCGCGGTGGCACCGGCCCCCGCGGAGGCGGCCGGCTGGCAGCAGCACGGCCGCTTTGCGATCGACCGCGAAGGCCGCCGTATCCGCTTCGGCGGGCAGCTGCTGGACCTGACCCGCTACGAATACGCGCTGATGGCCGCACTGCTGCAGCGCCCCGGCGCGATCCTCAGCCGCGCCCAGCTGATGGACCGCGGCTGGGATACCGATGCCGACAGCGCCGACCGCACCGTGGACACCCACGTAAAGACCCTGCGCGCCAAGCTGCGCGCCGCCGGGGCCGAGCCCGACCCGATCCGCACCCATCGCGGCGTGGGTTACGCGCTGGAGGTGTAGCGTGCGGCTCGGGCTGAAACTGTTCCTGGGCTTCTTCCTGATCGTGGGCATCGCCGCATTCTTCGTGATGCGCGTGTTCGTCAACGAAGTAAAGCCTGGGGTGCGCCAGGCGATGGAGTCGACCCTGGTCGATGCGGCCAACGTGCTGGCGGAAATGGCCGCGGCCGACCTCAAGGCCGGGCATATCCGCAATGGCCCGTTCGTGGCCAGCCTGGCACGCGCACAGCGCCGCGATCCCAAGGCGATGGTGTGGCGCTTTCCCAAGCGCAGCCTCGATTACCGCGTGACCATCACCGATGCGCGCGGCATCGTGGTGTATGACTCCACCGGGCAGGACATCGGCCGCGACAATTCGCGCTGGAACGATGTCTACCGCACCCTGCGCGGCGAATACGGCGCGCGCTCCAGCCCGGAAACGCCCGGTGATGAAGTCCATTCGGTGATGCACGTGGCCGCGCCGATCCATGATCCGGCTGACCCCGGCAAGCTGATCGGCGTGCTCAGCCTGGCCCAGCCCAACCGCAGCATCGATCCGTTCATCGCCGCCAGCCAGCGCGCCATTCTGCAGCGCGGCGCGTGGCTGATCGGATTGTCGGCACTGATCGGGCTGTTGATGACGGCCTGGCTGATGCACGGCGTGAACCGGCTCAACCGCTATGCCAAGGCGGTCAGCGCCGGCGAACCGGTGCCGCCGCCCAGGCCGCGCCGCGACGAGATCGGCGATCTGGGGCAGGCGCTGGAAACCATGCGCCGCAAGCTGGAAGGCAAGGCGTACGTGGAGCAGTACGTGCAGTCGCTGACCCATGAGATGAAAAGCCCGCTGGCGGCGATCCGCGGCGCGGCCGAACTGCTGCAGGAGCCGCTGCCCGATGCTGACCGGGTGCATTTCGCACGCAGCATCCAGGGCCAGGAACAGCGCTTGACCGAAACCATCGACAAGCTGCTGGCGCTGGCCGAAGTGGAACAGCACGGCTGGCTGCAGAAGCGCGAACGCATCGCGCTGGCGCCGCTGCTGCAGGCCGCTGCCGATGCCGTGGCGATGCGGGCGCAGGCGGCCGACGTCGCGGTGGGCATTGAAGTTGCCGACGGCTTGGAGATCCAGGGCGACGCCTACCTGCTGCGGCAGGCCCTGAACAACCTGCTGGAGAACGCGCTGGCGTTCTCCAGCCCAGGCAGCCGGGTGCAGCTGGGCGCTTCGCGCGAAGGCGATGGCGTGGTGCTGCGGGTGGCCGACCGTGGCAGCGGCGTGCCGGAATACGCGCTGGAGCGGGTGTTCGAGCGTTTCTACTCGCTGGCGCGGCCGGCCACCGGCCAGCGCAGTTCCGGCCTGGGCCTGTCGTTCGTACAGGAAGTGGCGCGCCTTCACGGCGGCCGCGCGAGCCTGCGCAACCGCGAAGGCGGCGGCGCCATCGCGTCACTTCACATTCGCTTCAAATAGACCACAAACCCCGCACACCGGCAGCGCTGAAGCTGGCACCCTTCCCAACCGAGGACGGGTGATGAAATCCCTGAAGATGTTGTTGCGGTTCGCCATCGTGGGCGGGCTGATCCTGTTGCTGCTGATCCCGCTGATGATGATCAAGGGCGTGATCAGCGAACGCGAGGCATACCGCGACCAGGCCTACCTGCGCGTGGCGCAGAGCCGGGCCGGCGCGCAGACCCTGACCGGGCCGATCCGGGTGGTGCCGTGGACCGAGACCCGCCAGGTCGAAGTGATCGACGCGGCCGGTACCAAGAAGATCGAAACCCAGGTGGAGCAGAGCTACTGGTTGCAGATGCCGTCCAAGCTGGTCGTCGATGGCGGCATGCTGCCCGACGAACGCCGGGTTGGCCTGTTCCGCGTGCCGGTCTACACCTGGAAGGCCAAGGTCAGCGCCGAGTTCAGCGATGACGACTACCCGGTGAAGGCGGGGCGCGTGTACGGCACACCGTACCTGGCGGTGGGCATTGCCGACGTGCGCGGCCTGGTCGGCTCGCCCGATCTGAAGGTGGATGGCGAAGCGCTCACGCTGCAGCCGGGCATCGGTGATGTCACCGGCATCGGCAAGGGCCTGCACGTACCGTTGCAGGGCTTCGCCGACAACACCGGCGGCATGCTCAAGTCCAGCAGGGTGGACCTGTCGCTGGTGCTCGATGGCACCCGTTCGCTGGCGGTGGTGCCGGTCGGGGATGACAGCCGCATCGCGATCCGCTCGCCGTGGCCGCACCCGCTGTTCGGTGGCAGCTTCCTGCCCAACGAGCGCAAGGTGGGTGAGAAGGGCTTCGACGCCGAGTGGGCGGTATCCTCGCTGGCATCGGAGGCCCAGCGCCAGCTGCGCGACAACCGCGATGTGGAACCGGAAACGGTAAGCGTGGAGCTGGTCAACCCGGTCGACATCTACACCCAGGCCGACCGCGCCAGCAAGTACGGCATCCTCTTCATCGTGCTGACGTTCGTGGGCTTCATCCTGTTCGAGCTGATCAAGCGCCTGCGCATCCACCCGCTGCAGTACCTGATGGTGGGCCTGGCGCTTGCGATCTTCTTCCTGCTGCTGCTGAGCCTGTCCGAGCACATTCCGTTCTGGGTGGCGTATGTGGTGTCTGCAGTGGCGTGTATTGGATTGCAGGCGGTGTATCTGTCGGGCGTGCTGCGCAGCTGGGTGCGGGGCATGGGCTTTGCCGGGATGCTCACGGTGCTGTACGGCGCGCTGTACGGGTTGCTGGTGTCGGAGAACAATGCGTTGCTGATGGGCTCGTTGCTGCTGTTCGCGGTGCTGGCCACGGCAATGTGGATCACGCGCCGCATCGACTGGTACGAACTGGGCGCGGGCCTGAAGTAGGCGGCGCTGACGTTATTCGCCATCCCACACGACGCTTCCGGCTTCGTGTGGGACCACCGGACGCTGCTGGGACAAGGGCAGGCTGGTAACCGCAGTGGATCGCGCTAGGTTCCAGCCCCTCGTCACCTCACCACACGTCCATGGCGAACCTTACGTTGTCCCCGGTGGGCCGTGCTGGCGGCGCACCGGCCCGTCCGTCGTCCCCGCCATCGTCGCGCCATCGGCCTGCTGTCGATCCGCTGTCGATCCGCAACACGCCGGCGTGCGCACCGACGCGCAGACTGTGGCTGGACGGCATACCGCGCGGCGAGCTGGACGCGCTCGCCGCTGCCTTGCGACAGGGGCCGCTGGATGCCCATTTTTTCCTGACCCTGCAGCCGCACTTCCACCGCACCGCGCTGGCCGCGCCGATGGCGCAGGGGCTGGTGGACGATGCGCTGGACCGGCTGCTGCCCGTGGCGCTTCCGCCCGCGCAGCGGGCCGCCTGGCGCAGCTGCCTGATGGCATTGCTGACCTTGCCACGGGTGGACTGGGAAGTGCAGTGCGCACCGTTGCGGGCACTGCTTACCGACGCGGTCGCTCGCCGCAATACGCTGCTGCAGGCGATGCGCGATGCCCTGTACCGCCCGGTGGACCAGTCCCGACGCGACTGGAACGCAGCACTTGATGCCGCGCGCGCCCTCGGCATGGCAGACGCCCGCGAGGTTGCGCAGCATTTGTGCAGCATGTCGCCATCCCGTCAGCGTGACGCGGTGCGCCAGCAGCTGTGCGACTGGATGCCGACACTGACCCCGGCGCAGGTCGATCGTGCGGTGGCACAGGCCGCTGCGGCCGCCGCGCTCAATGGCGCCTGCATCGATGCACGCAGCGCGCTGCCGGCGCTGTTCGACAGCATCGATGACGCGGGCGTGCCGTTGATCGGCGATGCCCAGCGCGCCCGGATACTGGCGACGCTGGATCAGCTGGCCGGCGGCGCGCCAGACCCCTTGCTGGCTACCCAGGGCGGTCGCGGCGACCGGCTGGGCCAGTGGCTGTTGTCGGTCGCCGAGCGTGCAGCCCTGGCCGCCACGACGCGCCACAGCCTGCGAAGCGCACTGGGCGATGCGGTGCTGTTCGTTGCCGGGCTCGCGCCCGGGATCAAGGCGCTGCGTTGGGGTACGGCGGACGCTGTGTTGCCAACAGGAAGTGCTGCGCCCATCCCGGTCATTGCCAGCGCGCCGCCCGCGGTGGCGTCGGGCGCAGCGCGGCAGGGCGGCCGCAGCATGCTGGCGCTGGCCGCAAGCCTGGTCGGCGGCGGACTGGGCGTGGCGACGCTGGGCTGGCGCTGGGCATCCGGCGACACGCAGGCCACTGCGCCCACGGCGGACGTGCAACCGGAACGGCAGCCTGGGCCGGAATCGGACGCTGCGCGGGTGGCCGAGCGCACGCAGCACGTAGTGCGGCTTCTGGACACTGTGATCGACCGCGACGGCGACGGATCGATCTGGGACGTGCTGTGGCAACGCGTGCACAAGAGCGCAGGAGGCGATGCGACGTCGCTGCGCGACACCGTGGCCACCCTGCTGGCGTCCAACGGGATCGCACGCGAAGTCATCGATGCGTTGGGCGGACCTCCGCCCGCGGAGGGCAGGGCGCGTGTGCGCCGTGCGCTTCGCCCCCTCCCCGCGCCACGCAACGGCGGTGAGGGGCTGGATGCCACCGAGCGCACCCGGCTCGACGCGGCCACCCGCCTGCTGGTCGACGTGGCGCAGCAGGCGCCGCCGCCGGGCGCCGCCGCGCTCGCGCCACCGGCCGGGGTGGACCTGGCGGTGACGCGCTCGCGGATGCTGACCTGGGTGCAGTCGATGGGTCGCAACGCAAGCGAGCAGCACCAGCGCCTGACCGCGGCGTGGCGCCACGTGGTGGCCTCCGAGCGGGCGCTGACCCTGTCCGCCGCCGCCTTGCCGAATCTCGACGCCGATCTCGCGCGCCAGGTCGCCGCCGACCTGCTCAACGTGACCGGCCAGCGGATCGATCCCACCACGATCTACCTCAACACCTTCCAGGACAGCCAGCAATGGCGCGCCTGGGAAGCCGACCAGCTGCGCCCGCCCGGCGCGCTGTTCCGCAACCAGCATCGGCTGCTCCCGCCCGACCGGCGGGTACGCAGCGGGCTGGTCAGCACCCACACCCTGGTGGGGGCGGCACTGCTGCCGGTCGACGCCGACACGGGTCATGCAGGGCTCTACTACCGCTGCGTACCGGGAACCTACTTCCCGGTGCAGGAGTGCCGCGAGCTGACCCTGGAGGAGTTCAAAAGGGTGCAGGGGCGCGATTACCTGGGCGCCTTCCGCCGCCGGTACGATGCGTGCCTTGAACAGGCCTGGCATGCCCGCCCGACGCCGGGTTCGGAAGGGTTCGTCTCGGGCATCGGACGGCGTCTCGCCGGTACGGCGGTGCTGTTGAATGCGGCGGGCCAGCTCGGCGACGACGCGGCCGCAGCGGTCAAGGTATTGTCCGACTTCCCGACGCGTTTCGATCTTGCCGAAGCCGCCAACGGCCGCGCGCTGGCCCTGCCGGGCTGGCAGATCGACGTGCATGCGCTGGCGGCCAACGACCGTGGCCATGCGGTACCGCTGCACGGCGTGCTGCTGGTCACCGCGCAAGCCGCGGCCTCGCCACAGGCGCCGATCACGCTGGTGATCAGCACCACCCGGATTCCGTTGATCGAGGCATTCAACTGCAGTGACGCCGCGCTGCAGCAGCTTGCCGACGAGGTGCGCCACCAGTTGCCGGTGCGCGTGGCCGTCAACGAGCACGCGCGCTGGCAGCAGGGCGCGCTGCCGGTGGTGAAGGCCTACGGGATCGACGGCGACTTCCGCTGGGCCTTGTTCATGCAGGCGCTGGAGCTGCGGCATGCGCAGCTGCGCGCCGCCGGCCTGTCATCGCCTTCGCGCATCCGTGAGGCCTTCAATGCGCTCGATTCGGCGCTGGCCCTGCCGTACCTGCCGGTTCCCGTGCCGGTGCTGGCCGCGGCAGGCGAGCTGGCCGCGCTGGACATGGACGGTCTGAACGCGCGCAGCGCGGCGCACTGGACGGCGCGCTTTCCGGCCGGCACCCCGGGTGCGCTGCGCAATGCCGGCATGGACGGCGCGCGCTGGCTGCACGCGCTGAGTGCCGGCCGCAGCCTGGTCGAGCACGCCTATCCCCTGCTGGTACCGTTCGTCCAACAGCGCCTGGATGACGAAATCATGCGCCGTTACCGCACCGCGTTCGACAGCAGCTGTTGTTACATCGTGTCCTTCAAGGACGGGTATCCAAGCGACCAGACGCGAAGTGGGTGGGTCCACAACCGGGCGCAGAAGCAGGCGGCGGCAAGCTTCGCCGACTGTGCCATGACCCGCGCGGCCGGCTTTGACGATACCCCCGCGCGCCTGCTGGGCCTGTACACCAGCAGCGACAGCGCGGTGTTCGACGAGAACAGCGAGGTGGTGGGACTGGACGCATCGCAGCTGCTGTCGATGGCGCGCGAACTGGATGTGCAGGGCGACTACCTGCGCGCGCTGGACCGGTTCTGGGAGGCGCACGCGCCGGCCGTGTTGACCACGCTGCGCGGCGGCTACCTGTACGGCTGCGCGCAACAGCATGCCGACGGATCGTTGTCCGCGCGCGGCATGCAGCTGGCCCTCGGTGTGTTCGGTACGATGTCCGCGGCCGAGTCGCAGGATCCCGCCTACCGGCCGGTTGCGCGTGCCGGTGTGCGCACCGGCTGGCTGCAGGTCCATGGCATTGCCTCGACCGTGCTGCACGTTGGCGACGAGGTGGGGCCGGAGGTACTGCTGTACTTCCCCAACGACCGCAACCGCTTCCACGAGTTCGCCAGCGAGGCCGACATGATGGGTTGGATCGAGCGCGCCGCAGCCACCGACGCCGGGCGGCAATGGCTGGAGACCGCATTCGACCTGGCCGACCTGCAGGACGGCTGGATGTCCAACGGCGTGCATACCGCGCTCGGTGCCGGCACCCAGGCGATCTTCGGACACGGGGGTGCGGTGGTGCCGATCAGCGGCGAGGCGTCGCAGGCACTGCTCGCGCGGCTGCGGCAACGCGCGCGCCGCGATGCGCAGACGCTGATGACCTCGGAGTGGGAAGCGTTCCGGCGCCGGTGGATGCCGCGCCTGGAGCGCTGTGAGCAGGCGATGGGCCTGGTCGCGTTGGTGCTGCCGGAAACGCTGCCCGTGGTGGCGGTGCTGTCGGCGCTGCAGCTGGGGGTGGGCGTGGAGCAGACGATCGACGGCGATACGCCCGGCCAACGCCGTGCTGGCCTTGGCACGGCAGCAGGCGGTGCCCTTGGGCTGGCGTTGTCGGCGCCGCTGGGCACGGCGCGGCTGGCGGCGGTGGCCGCGCGCGATGGTTCACGACTGCAACCGGCGATACAGACGCCGGCGTGGGAGCAGGTGGATGATCCACTGGCGCAGCTGGCCGAGCGCTACGCCCGGCCGGTGGCGCTGTCCGGAGCGCGCGCCGCCGACAATGGCGTCCACGACTACCTCGGTCGGCGATACATCAGCCAGGGCGGGCACGCCTACGAGGTGGCCTTCGACCGTGCCCATGGCACCTGGCGGCTGCAGAATCCGCAGCCGGGCAGCTTCTACCACCAGCCGGTACGGCTGAATGCCGACGGGGCGTGGGAACCCCACAGCGACGTCGGCCTGCGCGGCGGCGCACCGATCAGCCGATCCAGCAAGCGCAGGCAGTCGGTGGAACGCAGCTATCGCGGTTCCCTGAATTCCCTGGTCGAACGCACCCACTCCCATTCGGTGGACAGCAGCTCGCAGGATTTCCAGTGGGGCGTGAATCACTGGGAGCGGGTGATGACGCCGGAACAGGCGCGCGACAGCGCCTCACTGGAGCAGATGAAGGAGCTGTTCGTGTCGGGCCATCTCGACGCGGTGCAGCAGGGCGCACTGTCGGTGATCATCGAGCGGCTGGACAATACGCTGCGTGCCGAGCGCTACACCGTGGTCAACGAGGTGGTGCACGACTCGGTCTACATCGCCGGCGGCCAGTTCATCCAGGCCTCCCAGGGCCTGCTGGCCGAAGGCAACGGACTGTCCGCAGCGGGCATGTGCACCGGACTGTCGCGGATCATGGCCACGGCGATGGGGCAGGGCGAAGAGCTGCACGTGCTGGAGCACCTGCGCCAGGCGATCCGCGAGCCCGACAGCCGGCATGCGGTCGCGCTGCGTGCGCTGATCCGCGACGCGCAGGGCGCGGCCCTGCAGCCCGGTTCAATGTCGGCGGCATCGTTGATCCACGTCGATGCACTGGCGGATTTCCTTGCCAACACCGCGCGCAGCAGCCATTTCGTCTTCAGCGGCACGCAGCACAGCATGGCCTGCGGCGTGAACGTGCTGGACAACGGGCGGCGCGAATACCTGCTCTACGATCCCAACTTCGGGCTGATGGTGTTCAAGAAACTCTCGCGCTTCAACCAGTGGGTGAACAACCTGTTCGGGTCGCGCTATTTCAGCCGGCTGTCGTCGCGGACCCTGGGCGACGCCAACGCCGAGACGCTGGCTGAAATGTACGGGGCGATCCCGACCCCGGGCAGCCGGCGGATGCAGTTCCACCTGCGCCAGATCCACCCGGAACGGATGCAGGAACAGGCCGCCGCGCGCGGCTGGACCGCGCTGTACGAGCACGTCGGGCCGGCGGGTGGGGGAACGTGAACGCTCCGGCCCCCAATGTCGGCCGGGGCAGGTAAAATTGTCCCGATCCCCGTTCTCCCGAGCCCCCCATGACCTGCCGCACCCGTTTCGCCCCCAGTCCCACCGGCTACCTGCACATCGGCGGCGCCCGCACGGCGCTGTACTGCTGGCTGGAGGCGCGCCACCGTGGCGGGGAATTCGTGCTGCGCATCGAGGATACCGACCGTGAACGCAGCACCCAGGGCGCCATCGACGCGATCCTGGAGGCGATGGAGTGGCTGGGCCTGAACTACGACGAGGGCCCGATCTACCAGACCCAGCGCGTGGCCCGCTACAAGGAAGTGGCCGAGCAGCTGATCGCCGACGGCAAGGCCTATTACGCCTACGAGACCCGCGAGGAGCTCGATGCGATGCGTGAGGCCGCCATGGCCAAGCAGGAAAAGCCCCGCTACAACGGCGCTGCGCGTGAGTTGAACCTGCCGTACCGCGACGATCCGAACCGGGTGATCCGCTTCAAGAATCCGCTGGAAGGCACGGTCGTGTTCGACGACCTGATCAAGGGCCGCATCGAGATCGCCAACAGCGAGCTGGATGACATGGTGATCTTCCGTCCGGACGGCTTCCCCACCTACAACTTCGCGGTGGTGGTGGACGACTGGGACATGCGCATCTCCGAGGTCATCCGCGGCGACGACCACATCAACAACACCCCGCGCCAGATCAACCTGTACGAAGGCATCGGCGCGCCGGTGCCGAAGTTCGGCCACATGCCGATGATCCTGGACGAGCAGGGCGCCAAGCTGTCCAAGCGCAAAGATGCGGCCGACGTGATGCAGTACAGGGACGCCGGCTACCTGCCCGACGCGCTGCTGAGCTACCTGGCCCGGCTGGGCTGGTCGCATGGCGACCAGGAGCTGTTCAGCCGCCAGGAGCTGATCGACCTGTTCGACGTGACCAACTGCAATTCCAAGGCCTCGCGCCTGGACATGGCCAAGCTGGGCTGGGTCAACCAGCACTTCCTGAAGACCGAAAGCCCGGCCGACATCGCCCCTCTCCTGGTCTACCAGCTGAACAAGCTGGGCCTGGACCTGGGCGCCGGCCCGGCCCCGGCCGACGTGGTGGTGGCACTGCGCGACCGCGTGCAGACCCTGAAGGAAATGGCGGAGAAGGCCGTGGTCTGGTACCAGCCGCTGGTCGAATACGACGAGGCGGCGGTGGCCAAGCACTTCAAGCCGGGCGCGGAGCTGGCGCTGGGCAAGGCCCGCGAGCTGCTGGCTGCGGCGAGCGAGTGGACCGCGGAAAGCGTGTCGGTGGCCCTGCACGACGTTGCCACCGCGCTGGAGATCGGCATGGGCAAGGTCGCCCAGCCGCTGCGCGTGGCCATCACCGGCACCCAGGTCAGCCCGGACATTTCCCAGACCGTGTTCCTGGCCGGGCGTGAAGAGGCCTTGAAACGCATCGACGTCGCACTCACTAAAGTACCGACGGCCTGAGCACAGGAGACCGCATGTCCGCCAAGACCGCTTGTACCGCCCCACACCATCACGTTCACGACGCTTCGGACTTCGTGAAGGTGGTGGAGCGCGTGTGCACGGAGCGCGGACTGCGGCTGACGCCGATCCGCGCCAACGTGCTGCGGTTGATTGCCGAGGCCGGCAAGCCGGTCAAGGCGTATGAGCTGCTGGAGTGGGTTCGCAGCGGCAAGGGCGTGGGCGCCGATGCCCCGCCCACCGTGTACCGCGCGCTGGATTTCCTGATGGCGAATGGTTTTGTGCACAAGCTCGAATCGGTGAATGCCTTCGTGGCCTGCCACCACCCCAGCAGTGCGCAGCACTCGGTGCCGTTCCTGATCTGCAACAGCTGCCACAGCGCGGTGGAGCTGGAAGACCGCGACATCGTCAGCCAGCTGGAAAAACGCGCCAAGGAGCTGGGCTTCCAGCCGCAGGCGCAGACCCTGGAAGTGCACGGCCTGTGCGCCCGCTGCGCGGGATGACGCACCCGCCTGCGGGTTGATCGGCAGTACGGCGCCGGTCGCGCCGGTAATGATGAAGACGCTGCGCTGACGGTAGGGTCGGTTCCCGAACGACCACCGATAAAGGTGCAGGGTCCGGTAACGCGTGACCTGCAACGAAGGCGCGGCTCCGGCCCGGGGTCATGCGTCCAAGTGCCGATCAACGGGGTCGGCGGTCGTTCGGGAACCGACCCTACCGGTCCCTCGCGGTCGAGGCGGTGTTTACCCGCACCACCACGGACATGCCTGGACGCAGGCGCGGCGCCAGCTCTTGGTCCGGGTCGATCGCGATCCGCACCGGCAGACGCTGCACCACCTTGGTGAAATTGCCGCTGGCGTTGTCCGGGCGCAGCACGCTGAATTCCGAGCCCGTGGCCGGGGCGATCTGCTCGATGTGGCCGCTCAACCGTTCCCCGTCGAAGGCATCCACCGCGAAGGTGGCCGGCTGGCCGATGCGCATCTTCCAGGTCTGGCCTTCCTTGAAATTGGCCACCACCCACAGCGTGTCCGGCACCAGGAACAGCAGCTGCGAACCGGCGGTGACGTACTGGCCCAAGCGCACCGACGCTTCACTCACCTGCCCGTCGCGCGGGGCGTGGATGACCGTGTTGGCCAGGTCGATGCGGGCCAGTTCCAGCTGCGCCTTGGCCGTTTCCACGCCGGCTTCCAGGCCTTTGCGCGCGACCTGGGTGGAGGTCAGTGTTTCTTCGGCAATGCGGATCTGCGCCTGCGACTGCTGCACCGAGGATTGCGCGGCCTGCGCGCTGGTGCGGAACTTGTCACGGTCGTTCAGCGCCACCAGCTGCTGGTCGGCCAGTTCTTCATAGCGCTTGAGTTCGGTGCGCGAGCGGGCGAGTTCCGATTGGCCGGCCGACAGTGCCGCCTGGGCCGCGCCGATCTGCGCGCGGTTCTGTGCCTGCGCCTGGTCGGAGTTGGCCAAGGCGGCCACCGCGCTGTCCAGGTTCGCCTGCGCCTGCGCCACCTTTTCCTTGTAGATGCGGTCATCGATGCGCAGCAGCGGTTCACCCTGCCTGACGTGCTGGAAGTCCTTCACCAGCACGTCGGTGACATAGCCGTTGACCTGCGGCGCCAGCACGGTGATCTGGCCGCGCACATAGGCGTTGTCGGTGCTCACCCAGCTGCTGTTGAACGGCCACAATGACCAGGCGCGCAGGATCAGCGCGATGCCGATCAACGCCACCACGATCATCACCGCTACGCTGGCCCGGCTGGGCTTGAGGTACTTCGGTGCACTGCTTGGCGCTGCGGCGGCGGCAGGCGCTGCCGGTGCGGTTACCGGTGCGGCATCGGTGGGCACCGGCGGGTTGACCTCATCAGGATTGTCATCGCGCGGAGGCGTCGTGGACATGGATGGACCTATTGCAGGGAGACGGGGTGGGGATGGCGTTTGCGCCACTGCTTGAGCACGGCGGTGCGCAACGACAACAACAGCAGCCAGCCCAGGAAGATCAAGGCAACCCGGCCGCTCAACGAGAACACGTCATTGAAGCCGCGCACGTTGGCCTCACGCCGGGTGATCTGTGCCAGCTGCGCGGTGCCTTGGGCACTGCGCTGCACCGGATCGGTGAGCAGCGGCGCATAGATCTGCTGCTGCAGCTTCAGGCGCTGGGCGACCACGCCGTCGCTGGGGTCGAGCTGGCTGACAAAGGCACTGGAATAGACCTGCTCACGATGCAGCTGGAACGTGCCCAGCACCGCCGAACCGGCCAGCCCGCCCAGGGTCTGGGTGATCGACAGCGTGACCAGGAACGTGATCATGTGGTCGGTGCCCTGTTTCAGCGCCTGGGTGATGCCCATCATGATCAAGGGGCCCATGAACATGCCCGCGCCCATCGAGGCCAGGAACTGGCTGAGGAAGAAATCGTGCGGGCGGTCCTGGCTGGTGCGGCTCTGGTCCAGCAGCGCGGCGGTGCCCAGCAGCAGGATCGCCATCAGCAGCTGCGCGACGATGCGTTTGGGCCCGAAGGTCAGCGAGCTGGTGGCAATGCCGGTAATCACTCCGGCCAGGATCACCGCGAACAGCGGCCGCATCTGGTCCGGGCCCATGCCAAGCTGGCGCATCAGGCCGATCACCCCATAGGACTGCTCGGTGGTGAGGAAGCGGATCAGGAACGCGCCGAAGATGAAGTGAAGCGTTGCCGGGCTGGCCAGCCAGCGGGTCTGCAGCAGCGGGTTGCGCCGGTAGTGTTCCACCACCACGCCGGTGGTGCCCAGCGCGACCGAGGCGACCAGTGCCCAGCCCAGCCATGGCGTGTCGAACCACCAGCGCAGGTAGCCCTGGGCCAACACCACGACCAGCAGCGCCACCGCTGGTGCGAACAGCGCGAAGCTGAGGAAATCCATCGGCTCGAACACCTTGATCTGCGCACCAGGCGGCAGCTTCAGCATCACCACCGCGGCGAATGCGCACAGCGCCAGGCCGGCTTCGAACAGGTACAGGTTGTGCCACTGGCCGGTATCCACCAGGCCAGGCGACACCAGCCAGGCAATCGGCAACGCCATCTGCGAGATGCCCACGCCGATCACCAGCAGGTTGCCGGTATAGCGTCGCGGCAGCGACTGCAGCATGTACAGCGTGCCCAGCGTGCTGCACGCTGCGCCAGCAAAACCGCTGGCGGCGCGCATCATCAAGGTGGTTTCAAAACTGCCCACGAACAGATGCAGTACTGCCAGCGCGGCATACAGGCCCAGGCCGATCTCGGCAAACAGGCGGATGCCGTACTGCTGGCGGAACTTGAAGGCCAGCAGGTTGGCAGTGACGTTGACCATCGCATAGGCGGCCACCAGCCAGCTTCCCTGGGTCGGGGTCAGCCCGAGCTGGCCCTGCAGGAACGGCAGGTTGGCGGTGACCAGCGCGTTGCCCAGCCCGCCGGTGATGCCCACCAGCAGTGCGACCAGCGCATAGGCGACACGGCGGTGCGGCGGATGCCACGGCATCGACGCCGAGCCGGGCAGGGTCGGCTTTTCGTGTTCCTCCCAATCGGGAATGGGCTTGAGGTACTCGGGCATCAGCGACTCCCGTCGACCTGTCCGCCCAGCCCTCCGCGCAGCAGTTGCAGAGCGCGCCCGGCCAGCCGCGCGCGCTCCTCGCGGGTCTTGCCGCGCAGTGCGGCGCCCAGCATGCTTGAAATCAGCGAAATATCGGCCGCCTGCAGGTCCGGGCGGCACAGGCCGGCATCGATCGCGCGCTGGATGGGCGCCTTGAGCAGGGCGTGCACGGTCTGCCGCGCCGCCTTGATCGTGGGTTCGTCGGGGTCCACCGCGCGCCAGTAGTCGGCCAGCGCGGGCGACTGCACGATGCGCGAGGCCATGCCCTGCAGCACCTCGAACAAGGCGTCGTCGCGATCGCCCAGGGTTTCCACCTGGCGCGCGATGCGGGCCACGGTGCGGTCCAGCAGCGCTTCGATCAACGCGGTGCGGTCGGGGAAGTTGCGGTACAGGGTGGCGCGGCCGACCTGGGCCTTTTCGACCACCAGGTCCAGCGGTGCGGTCACGCCATGCTGGCCGAACACGCTGTCGGCGGCATCGAGGATCAGGGCGCGGCGGGCAGCCGCATCGGCACGTTGACTTTGCATGGGCTATTTTCGGACAGGAATGTCCGCAATGGAAGCCGGGCAGGCGATACCGGTATGAGGCCGCTCTGCTTGGTCAACGAGGCGTGAAGTCAGCGCGCGCCCGGAACCGCATGGCACCCGTAGCGGGCTTCGCGGATCGGCAGGTTGATCAGCGCTGCCAGCGCGGCCAGGGCCATGTCGGCGTACCACATCCACAGGTAGTTGCCGGAATGGGCCAGCGCCAACCCGCCCAGCCACGCGCCGAAGAAGCCGCCGAGCTGGTGCGAGAGCAGGGTCAGGCCGAACAACGTGCCCAGGTAACGCGGACCGAACAGCTTGCCGACCAGGCCGGCGGTGGGCGGCACCGTGGCCAGCCAGGTGAAGCCCAGCGCGGCGGAGAACACATAGAAGGTGAGCGCGGTGGGCGGGGCCAGCAGGTAGGCGCCGATCATGACCGCGCGGCTGGCGTACATCCAGAACAGCAGGTACTTCATGCGGTAGCGCTGGCCGAGTGCGCCCACCAGCAGGCTGCCGGCGATGTTGAACAGCCCGATCAGGGCGATGGAGGTGGACGCGACCGTCGGCGACAACCCGCACAGCGCGATTTCGCCGGGCAGGTGGGTAACCAGGAACGCGATGTGCAGCCCGCAGGTGAAAAAGCCCAGGTGCAGGTACCAATAGCTGCGGTCGCGCGCGGCCACGTGCAGCTGGGCGCGCAGGCCATCGTCATCGACGGTGTCAGCCGCGGCATGGTCACCGGCACGTCGCCGCAGCGGCCAGGCCAGCGGTAGCGACAGCAGCGCGGCGGCCGCCATCACCCACATCGCCCGCGCCCAGCCGGCGCTGCTGATCACCCACTGCACCAGCGGGGCGAACACGAACTGGCCGAGCGAACCGCCGGCGTTGATCAGGCCGGCGGCGAAGGAGCGTTTTTCGGCGGGGAGGCGATGCGCGGTGGCGCCGATCAGTACCGAGAAGCTGCCCGCACCGGCACCGGCGGCCATCAACAGGCCCAAGGTGAAGCTCAGCCCGAGCGGGCTGGTCAGCAGTGGCGCCAACAGCAGGCCGGCCACCAGGATCAGCGTGCCGCCCAACAGTACCGGCCATGCCCCGCGCTGGTCGGCCACCGCGCCAAACACCGGCTGCACCGCGCCCCAGACGAACTGCCCGATCGCGAGCGCGAAGCTGATCTCGACGATGCTCACGCCGGTGCTGCGGTGGATCGGGTCCACGTACAGCCCCGACGTCTGCCGCACGCCCATGGTCACCATCAGGATCGCCGAGGCCGCCACAAGCAGGCCCCAATGCATGCGCGGGGCGGGGGACGCTGGAAGCATGGGACGTTCCGGGTCGGTGGATGTTCCGGATTGTACGACCAAAAAAACGGGGGCCGTGCGGCCCCCGAAGGTCAGACAGTGACCCCAGCGGGGATCAGAAGTACGCGCGGATGCCGAACGCCACGCCACGGCCCGGCAGCGGCGAGTAATCTCGCAGCAGCGAGGTGTGCGCACGCGCCTCGCGGTTGGTCAGGTTGTTGCCGTCCAGGAACACCTCGTAGCTGTTGCTGTCCGAGCGGTCCCAGCGGTAGGCGAAGTGCGCGTCCACCAGGGTGTAGCCCGCGCTCTCGGCTTCGTTCTGCGCGGTGTCCTTCTGGCTGCTGTAACGCACTGCACCCACCGAGGCGCGCCAGCCATCACGCGACCAGCGCAGGTCGGCGCCGACCCGTGCCGGGGAGATGCGCGGCAGGTAGCCGCTGTTGGCCAGGTCCACGGTGTAGTTGTGGTCGTGGTCACCGTGCGGCACGGCGATGTCGACACTGCGGCTGCCGCTGCCATCCAGTTCGGCCTTGACGTAGTCACCGAACACGCGCAGGTCCCAGTCGCCGCTGTTGCCTTCGAACAGGTGCACCAGGGCTTCGGCCTCGGCGCCCTTGAAGGTGGCATCCTGCTGGGTCCACAGGCGCACCGGCAGGCTTTCGACCACGCCGGTGTCGGCCAGGTAGATGAAGTCCTTGAACTTCGTCTGGTAGATCGACGCGGAGAAATCGAGGCGGTCGCTGTGGGTGTGGATGCCGAGCTCCACGCGCTGGCCGCGTTCGGTCTTCAGGTTGGCATCGCCGATTTCCAGCGAACGGGTGGCGATGTGCGCGCCGGCGGCGTACAGCTCTTCGTTGGTCGGCGCGCGTTCGGAGCCATCCACGCCAAAGCGCAGGTCGACGGCGTCGTTGAGCTTCCAGATGCCGGCCGCCGAGAGGTTGGTGGCATCGAAGGTGCGCGCGCGGTAGTCGCCGGTCGGGTCCAGCTTGACCTGGTCGTGGCGGCCGCCCAGTTCCAGCTTGAACGGGCCGAACTGCTTTTCCTGCAGCACGAACAGACCCACGTTGCGGGTGCCGGTATCGGGCACGAAGGCTTCTTCGCCCTTGGCGCCGAAATCGCTGTTGCCGAACTGCAGGCCGAACGCGCCGTCCCAGCCGCCGATCTGCTGCTGCACGGCTTCCAGGCGGGCTTCGACGCCGCGGTTGGTGAAGCGGGTGGACGGCGTGCCAGCTTCCAGCTCGACGTGTTCGTAGTCGGTGTAGGCGGTGCGCAGGTTGATGTTCTTCAGGAACGACACGGGGTTGTAGATGCCGCCCTTGGCTTCGAAGCGGTTCTGCACCATGTCGATGCGCACGTCGTGCTCGTCGCCTTCTTCTTCCTCGTCGCCATGGTCGTGGTCATGATCATGGTCGTCGTCGGCATGCACGTGGGCGCCGTTGGGAATGCCGTAGTTGGTGCGGTAGGTGCTGGCCGAGGCGCCGAAATAGCCGCCTTCGCCGAGCCAGGTGGCGCCGACGCCGCCAGCACGGGTGCGGATTGAGCTGTTGTCCAGGGTGCCGCGGCGCGGTTCGTCGGTGTCGCCCTCTTCGTGGTCGTGGCCGCTGTGGTCTTCCAGGCCGTCGATCACCGCGTAGCCGGGAATGCGGTAGTCATTGCCGTTGCGGACCAGGCCATCGACATGCAGCACCCAGTTGCCGTTCACGCCATCGAGCCGGAACATGCCGCTGCGTTCGTCGTTGACCGAGTTGCCGCGCAGTTCGGCGCGGCCGCTGAGCGGGCGGTCGGGCAGGTCGCGGGCGATGCGGCCATCCACCACGTTGACTGCGCCGCCAATGGCACCACTGCCGAACAGCAGGGTGGCCGGACCCTTGAGCACTTCGATCTGGTCGGCCAGGAATGGTTCGATGCTGGTGGCGTGGTCGGCGCTGACGGTGGAGGCATCCATGTTGCCCATGCCGTTGGACAACACGGCCACGCGCGGGCCTTCCTGGCCACGGATGATCGGGCGGCCGACGCCGGGGCCGAAGAAGGTGCTCTGCACGCCGGGCAGCTTGGCCACGGTGTCGCCGAGGGTGCCGGCCTTCTGTTCGTCCAGGCGCTCGCCGGCGAGCACGTCCACGGGGCGCGCCAGCGATTCGGCATCGCCCTGCAGCGGGCTGGCGGTGACCTTCACTGCGGACAGTTCGGTCAGGTGGTGGTCACGCTCGGCGGTATCGTCGGCGGCAAGGGCCAGGGTTGGGAGCAGCGCAGCGGCAAGCGCCAGGGAAAGGGCGTGCGGCGTGAGGGAGCGGGAAGAGCGCATGGGCAAGGGATCCGTCGGTCGAATTGTTACAATGTATCAATGGTGGGGCGCGCCAATCCCGTCAAATCGGGAGGGTGGAACCGGGTGAGGCAGGGGGGAGGGAGTGCGCGTCGGGATTGATGTTATATTATTCCATAACGCTTCGCCGACCCTGCTGGAAGTCATGCCCCTGTTCCCCCGCCTCCGTCATCTGTTGGATCGCTTTGGTGCCACCGGCTCGCTGCTGTGTGCGGTGCACTGCGCCGTGCTGCCTGTTCTGCTGGCGGCGGCGCCCTCATTGGGGTTGTCGGTGTGGCTGGGCGACGGGGTGGAACTGGCGTTGGTCAGCTTCGTGACCCTGCTGGGGCTGTTCAGCCTGGTGTGGGGCTATCGCCGCCACGGGGCGCTGCGCGCGCTGGGCTTCCTGGTGCCGGGCCTGACCGCGCTGTGGGCGGGGCTGCTGTACGGGCCGTTGCACCATTCGGCGGTGCCGCATGCGGTGGTGATGACGCTGGGCGGGGTGCTGGTGGGTGTTGCACACCTGGTCAACCTGCGCCTGAACCACGGGCACGTCCATGATGCGAGCTGTGCGCACTGAGGTGCTGTGGTAGGCTTTGCGATCGTGCGCGGGGGCGTCTGCAAGGACGGGCCCGCCGAACCCGTGTCAGCACGGGGTAATCAGATTTCAGACTAAGGAGTTGACGACATGGGTAAGGGTGACCGCAAGACCGCCAAGGGCAAGCGCTACAACGCCAGCTACGGCAATTCGCGTTCGCACGCGGTGAGCAAGGTGGCCGTGGGCGCAGCTGCGCCGGTCGCCAAGAAGACCGTGGCCAAGGCCCCGGCAAAGAAGGCAGTGGCCAAGAAGGCTGTTGCCAAGGCCGGCTGATCGCTCAGCCAGGTCCGACGAAAAAACGCGGCGCTTGCGCCGCGTTTTTTTTGTTTCGAGCAATCACTTCAACGCAGGAACCAGCGTCTCGGCATTGCCATCGTTCGGGGCGGCCGGAATGCCCAGCAGACGCGTCATCAACGGGTAGAGGTCTACGTTGTCGAAGCCGGGCAGGGTGGCGCCCTGTTTGAACGACGGACCGCGGGCGATGAAGATCGCGCGCATCGAGGGCAGGGCGTTGTCGTAGCCGTGCGAACCACGGTCGCCGGGTTTGCGCTCGGCCAGGCGCTCGCGGGTCAGGGCGTTCCAGCCTTCGTGCATCTGGCAGATGATCGGCGGGATGCGCGGATTGGAGCCGTACTCCCAGCGCGCCGGCAGCGTCTGCCGCGTCCAGCAGTCGTAGTTCGCGTGCGCGCCCAGCAGGATCGCCTCGGCCGCCGGTTGTTTTCCAGGCAGCGGGGCGAAGCCGATCGACTGGCCCGTCGACACGTTGCTGGCGATGGTGGGGTCGACCATGTCTTCCACCGCGATGGTCTGGCCATCGGGTACCTGCGCCATGCCGTGGTCCGAGACCACGATCAGGTTGGTGCTGCCATCCAGGCCGCGTGCCGCAAGGCCGTCGAGCAGGCGACCGATGGCCGTGTCCACCTGGACGATGGCGGCGGCGTACTCGGGGGAATCCGGACCGTAATGGTGGCCGGCCTTGTCGACCTGCTCCATGTACAGGGTGACCAGCCGCGGCGCATCCGGGCCGTCATCGCCGACCCATCGCAATACGTCATCGACGCGGTCGGCGAGGGGCACATCGGGGCTGTATACCCGCCACTGGCTCGGCCGCACGCCCTGGATGGCCGCCTCGCTGCCTGGCCACGACCAGGTGGCGCTGCGCAGGCCAGCCTTCTCCGCGCCGACCCAGATCGGCTCGCCACCCCACCAGCGCGAATCGGTCACCGCTTCCGGCAGGTTGACCTGGAACCGACCCAGCGCCTCTTCCTGCATGCTGTTGTGGATGATGCCGTGGTGGTTCGGGCGCAGCCCGGTGACCAGCGTGTAGTGGTTGGGGAAGGTGAGCGACGGGTACGACGGCGTCATCCAGCGGGCGCGTACGCCGTCGTGCGCGATGCGCGACAGGTTCGGCGTGATGCCACGGTCGAGCATGTCCGCACGCAGGCCGTCGATCGAGACCAGCAGCAGTTTCGGCGTAGTGGCCACAACCGCAGCGGCGCCGGCGGCAGCCGCCGTTGGCGGCGTGGGCGTGGGCGGCGCGCTGGCACAGCTGGTCAGCGCGAGGGCGGCGGCAAGCGCCAGCGAAAGGCGGACGGAAATCATCCGCCCATGATAGTCCGCCGCAGTGACGCGGCGAAGACAACCGATGGCACGGTCAGGCGAACAGCGGCTGCGTGCGCGATTCGAGTTCGAGCAATGCGGCCTTGGTTTCCAGGCCGCCACCGAACCCGGTAAGTGCGCCGCTGCTGCCGATCACGCGGTGGCAGGGCAGCACGATGGGCAGTGGGTTGCGTCCGTTGGCTGCGCCCACCGCGCGGCTGGCCGTGGGCTGGCCGATGTGGCGTGCCAGCTGCACGTAGCTCCAGGTTTCGCCGAACGGAATGTCGGCCAGCGCCTTCCACACGCGCAGCTGGAACCCGGTGCCGTGCGGGGCCAGGGGCAGTTCGAAGCCGCTGCGTTCGCCGCGCAGATACTGCAGCAGCTGGGTGCGCGCTTCGCGCAGCGCATGCGCATCGCGCTGCCACTGTGCGCGGCCCTTGGCGTCGTAGCGGTTGTTTTTGAACAGGATGTGGTGGATGCCCTGGCTGTCGCCGGCGACGGTCAGTGCGCCGATGGGGCTGTCGAAGGTGTCGTAGAGCAGGTTCATGCGGTTACTCCGAAGCGGACGTGGCCAGATGCCACAGGTGCAGCACGGCGTACGCACGCCAGGGCCGCCAGGCCTGCGAACGGGCCTCGGTGGCACGCTCGGTCAGGCGGGTATCGCCGCCCAGCACCTGCTGCAGCACCAGGTCGCCGGCGGGGAAGGCATCGGGCAGCGCCAAGGCGCGCAGCGCGATGTAGTGCGCGGTCCACGGCCCGATCCCGGGCAGCGCCACGCAGCGTTCGATGAAGGTATCCAGGCGCTGGCCGGCATGGAAATCCAGCCTGCCGTCGGCGACGGCGGCGGCCACCGCGCGCACGGTGGCCGCTCGGGTGCGCGGCAGGCCGATGCCTTCCAGCGGCGCGTCGGCCAGCTGCTGAGGCGTGGGGAACTGGCGGTCCAGGCCCTCGGGCATGCCGTCCAGCGCGGTGCCGAAGCGGTCTACCACGCGCCGCGCCAGGGTGATGGCCGCGGCCACGCTGACCTGCTGGCCCAGCACGGCGCGCACCGCCACTTCGAAGCCATCCCAACCGCCGGGTACGCGCAGCCCGGGACGTGCGGCGATACCGCGCGCAAGCAGCGGATCCTGGCCGAGCGTGGCGTGCACGATGCGCAGGTCCGCGTCCAGGTCGAAGATGCGCCGCACCCGGCGCACGATGCCGGGGATCGCGCGCGGATCGACCTGGCCCAGCTGCAGCAGCAGCTCGGGCCGGCGCGGGTCGGCGGTGACCCGGATCACCGAGGGGCGTTCAGCCGGGCCGATCACGCGCTGGTAGCTGTTGTCGTCGATCTGCTCGATGCCAGGGATGCAGCGGCGGCGCAGGAAGCCCAGCATCGCGGCAAAATCCAGCGGCGGCCGGTAGCCCAGGCGCAGGGTCAGCGCACTGTCAGCCAGCACGCCGCGCTGGCGCCGGATCGCGGTGGGCGGCATGCCGCAGCCTTCCACGAACGCGGCGTTGAATCGGCGCAGGCTGTTGTAGCCGGCGGCCATGGCCACGTCGGTGACCGGCAACGCGGTTTCGGTCAGCAGCTGCTTGGCCAGCAGCAGCCGGCGGGTAGCGTGGATCTGCGCCGGGGCCGCGCCCAGCCGCGCCACGAACAGCCGCTGCAGCTGGCGCGCGCTCAAGCCGAGCCGGGCGGCCAGGTCGCCCACCGCCGCATCCTGCAGGAAGCCATCGTGGATCAGCGCCAGAGCGCGCTGCAGGGTTTCGTTGCTGAGTGCGTCCTGCGCCTCCGGGGCCAGTTCCGGCCGGCAGCGCAGGCAGGGGCGGAAACCGGCCGCGGCCGCGGCGGCGGCGGTGGGGTAGTAGTCGACATTGACCGGCTTCGGCGCCGGCGCCGGGCAGACCGGACGGCAGTAGATGCCGGTGCTGCGCACGGCAGTGAAGAACACGCCGTCGAAGCGCGCATCGCGGGCCAGGCGGGCGCTTTCGCAGGCGGCGTAGTCCAGGGGCAGGGCGGTGTCCATGGAGCCCAGTCTATGCGCCCGGCCAGGGCCCGGCTCGCCGTTTTCGGACAGCAATCCCGGGCACGCCCGGTGCGGTTCAGGGCAGGTTCCCGCGATGCCGGCCGGGCGCACTAGACTGTGCCTTCATGTGCCGTTTTCGGCACGCCCTTTGTCTGGAAGCCGGGTGTCCATGCTGCTCAAGTCGTGCGGGTTGTTGCTGTTGTGCCTGGGGCTGGCCGCCTGCAGCCAGCTGGAGAACCCCGGCAACGTCACCGCCGCCGACAAGGCGGTGCGGGCGCAGACCGCCGACGGCGACCACATGGTGTCGTTCAACGCCGCCGATGCACCGCCCGCGCCACCGCCGCCGCCCCGCAAGGGCGAGCAGGGCTGGCCGACGGTAGCGCTGGACAACGGCAAGGCCTGGCTCAGCTGCGACACCGAGTACGCCAACGACGGCGGCGACGGCGCTGCGTTGGAGGCGCTGGACCGGGCGAGCCTGGAAGCGGCCATCGCCCCGTGCGTGGAACGTGGCCTGCTGCGCGTGCGCTACGCGGGCAAGATCAATCCCGGGTTCGCCGAACTGGTGGCGCGGATCGCGCTGGTGGCCGACGCCCAGCGCGTCTCGCGGCGCATCCTGGACCTGGATTCCAGCGGTGGCCAGGTCGAAGCGGCGATCGTGGCCGGTGACCGCATCGGCGAATCCAACTGGACCATCTGGGTGCGCGAAGGCTCGGTCTGCCACAGCGCCTGCGTGTTCGTGCTGGCGGCCGGTGACAACCGGCTGGTGTCGGGCAAGGTCGGCATCCACCGCATGATGCGGATCAGTTCCAAGGCGACCTCGCGTGCCGAGCTCAACCTGGAACTCCACGAGGTCTACGACAACGTCAAGGATTACCTGCAGCGCAACGGCGTGGCCGTCGGCGTGGCCGACCTGATGATGACCGTGCCCAACCGCAGCCTGCGCCTGCTCAGCAGCGAAGAGCTGCGCCAGTTCGGCCTGGACGGCACCAATGCGGTGCAGGACGACCTGGAGCGGATCAAGCAGATGCGCAAGTGCGGCGACGATTTCGTACGCCGCAAGGATGCCTTCCTGGTCGCCTTCGACCAGGAGTGCAAGCGCGAAGGCAGCGAACTGGACGTGATTACCCGCTGCGGGCAGACGCTCAAGCAGCGCTTCGGCTTCCCGGATGTGACCTGCCCGGACGAAAGCCCGTTGTCGGAAATCGATGTGTCCACGCTGTTGCCCACCGGCGGGAAGCCGCGTGATGCGGTGGCCGAACGCACCGCCAGCGACGCCGACCAGCCCCCCGCCGAGGCAGCCGAACGCAACTGACGGCCTGCTCACGGCATTCCCGTAGACTGCAATGCAGTCCACTGCTGCCTACGGTGTCCCGATGCGCGTTCCGCTGCTGCTGTCGCTCCTGCTTCCCGCCGTTGCCCTGGCCCAGACCCCGCCGCCGGCCACCCCGGCCCCGGCGCCCGCGCGCCCCGCACCGGTCGCCCCGGCCGCACCGGCACGCCCGGCATTGACCCCGCAGCAGCAGGCGCAGGTGCAGAAGCAGGACCAGGAAATGGCCGCGGCCGGCTTGAAGGTGGCGACCCTGGTTGACACCGGTCGCGCTGCCGAGGCCTGGAAGGGTGCTTCCGAAGTGGCCCGCAAGTCCGTCACCGAACAGGCCTTCGTGGCCCAGCTGGACGGCGACCGCAAGCGTCTCGGCGCGCTGCTCTCGCGCGGGCAGCCCGTGGTGACCCGGGTCAAGTACAAGGCCGGCGCGACCGTGCCCGAAGGCCTCTACATCAACGTCAGTTTCCCCACCAAGTTTGCCAACAACGCCCAGCCGGTCCGCGAGCTGGTGTCGTTCCGTTTCGATGAAGACAAGGTCTGGCGCCTGGCCGGCTACAGCGTCCGCGCTGCCGCGCCCTGACCGCAGGAGAAATGCATGGGTATCGAGATCCAGATGCTGGGTTGGGCCATCGTGCTGGGCCTGGTGCAGGTGATGATCGCCGCAGGCGCGGTCACCCGCGAACGCGGCTTGGCCTGGAATGCCTCGGCCCGCGATGGCGTTGCGCCGCCGCCGGGGCCGCTGGCGGCACGCCTGCAGCGGGCGCAGGCCAACTTCCTGGAAACCTTCCCGTTCTTCGCCGCCGCCGTGCTGGCCGTGGTACTCACCCAGCGCCAGGACAGCACCACCGCGCTTGCGGTGCAGTTGTATTTCTGGGCGCGGCTGGTCTACGTGCCGCTGTATGCCGCCGGCATTCCCTACGTGCGCAGCCTGGTCTGGGTGGTTTCGATGCTGGGCATCGTGCTGTTGCTGTGGCGCCTGCTGCACGGGCTGGCGTGAACCGGCGCCGACGCGGCTGATTCAGATCAAGAGCGCGCCTGCCCGCGAGCGGTAAGCTCGGTCGTGGACACGCAACGGAAACGGATCATGCAGGACGATCGCGGAGTGCAGGCAGTGGATGTGCTGGTGGTGGGCGCTGGGCCGGCGGGGCTGTGCTTCGCCCGCGCGCTGGCCGGCAGCGGCCTGCGGGTGGCGGTGGTGGAGCAGCAGCCGCGCGCGGCGCTGGCCGAGGCCGCCTTCGACGGGCGCGAGATCGCGCTCACCCATGCCTCACGGCACATCCTGGAGCAGCTGGGCCTGTGGCAGCGACTGGATACCGCTGAAATTTCGCCGTTGCGCGACGCCAAGGTCATGGATGGGGGTTCACCGTTCGCGTTGACCTTCGCTGCGCGCGACGCGCACGGCGGCGACCTGGGCTGGCTGGTGCCCAATCACCTGATCCGCCGCGCGGCATGGGACAGCGTGCAGGGCCAGGCCGACCTGGAGATCCTCGACCAGTGCAGCGTGCGCGGCATCGTGCCCGGTGCGCGCCACAGCGAGGTGACCCTTGCCGATGGGCGCCGGCTGCAGGCGCGGCTGGTGGTGGCGGCCGACAGCCGGTTCTCGTCCACCCGGCGCATGCTGGGCATCGGCGCGCGCATGCGCGATTTCGGCAGATCGATGCTGGTCTGCCGGATGCAGGTCGAGGTGCCGCACCAGCACACTGCGTGGGAGTGGTTCGGCTATGGCCGCACCATGGCGCTGCTGCCGCTCAACGGCGACCAGGCCTCGGCGGTGATCACCCTGCCACCGCGTGAAATCGAAACGCTGCTGGCGCAGGACGCGGCGACCTTCGGACGCAGCATCAGTGCATGTTTCGAACACCGCCTGGGCGCGATGACGCCGGTGGCGCGGCCCCATGCGTACCCGCTGGTGGGGGTCTACGCCACCGCGTTCGTGGGCGCGCGCTGCGCGCTGATCGGCGATGCCGCGGTGGGCATGCACCCGGTCACCGCGCACGGGTTCAACCTGGGCCTGCAGAGCCAGGACCGGTTGGCCGCGATCCTGCGCCGGGCGGCCGGGCGTGGTGCCGATATCGCCGCTCCGGCCGGTCTGGCCGCCTACGAGCGGGGGCACCGGCTGGCCTCACGGCCGCTGTACGAGGCGACCAATGCGATCGCCACGCTCTATACCGATGACCGCCTGCCGGCGCGGGTGCTGCGTCGGGCGGGGCTGCGGCTGGCCCACGGGGTGACGCCGTTCCGGCAGCTGATTGCCGCGCACCTCACCGGCAGGTGACCACCGTTGGACCTCACCGGTAGGTGACGACCGTTGGTCGTCACACGGGATCAGGGGGCGTCGCTGTCGGCGATGACGTTGATCACGGTGTCGCCGAACTGGACCTGCTGGCCGCCGCGGATCTTGCAGGCCTTGCGCAACTCCACTTCGCCGTCAACGAGCACCTGGCCGTCGCCGATCACGGTCTTGGCTTCGCCGCCGCTGGTCACCAGGTCGGCCAGCTTGAGCAGCTGCTTCAGTTCCACGTACTCGCTGTCCAGTTCAAATTCGAGGGTCTGCATGGAGCTGGGTATCCTGTGAAGGGGCGCGGAGCGGGGCCGCGCCGAAATCGGGCGCATATTGTGCGCCAGCACGCGGCGTTTACCGCTTCCGTGCTGAAATCTGTACGCGTGGTTCAGGATTCATGCGGTATCATCGCGCCCTGAGCGAGTGAATTCTCCTCCGACCGAGCAGCGCCAGGGCACGCGATAAGAAAGGGCGCCCAAAGCGCGGACCATCCCCTTTTTTATGCCACTGCCACGTAAAACGGTAGTGGCTTCGGAGTTCCCCATGTCCCAAGAATCCCCCACGCCGCTGCTGTTCGCAGACCTCGGCCTGTCCGACGCTGTGATGAAGGCCGTTGCCGCCGTCGGCTATGAAACCCCGTCGCCGATCCAGGCCGCCACCATCCCGGCGATGCTGGAAGGCCGCGACGTGCTGGGCCAGGCCCAGACCGGTACCGGCAAGACCGCCGCCTTCGCACTGCCGGTCCTGTCCAACCTGGATTTCAACCAGACCAAGCCGCAGGTGCTGGTGCTGGCACCCACCCGCGAACTGGCCATCCAGGTCGCCGAGGCGTTCCAGACCTACTCGTCGGGCATCCCCGGTTTCCGCGTGCTGCCGGTCTACGGCGGCCAGCCGTACGGCCAGCAGCTGCAGGCCCTGCGCCGTGGCGTGCACGTCATCGTGGGCACCCCGGGCCGCGTGATCGATCACCTCGATCGCGGCACCCTGGACCTGTCCGAGCTGAAGACCCTGGTGCTGGACGAAGCCGATGAAATGCTGCGCATGGGCTTCATCGACGACGTCGAAGCCGTGCTGAAGAAGCTGCCGGAAACCCGCCAGGTCGCGCTGTTCTCGGCCACCATGCCGTCGCAGATCCGCCGCATCGCGCAGACCTACCTGAAGAACCCGGCCGAAGTCACCATCGTCAGCAAGACCACCACGTCGGCCAACATCCGCCAACGTTACTGGTGGGTGAGCGGCATGCACAAGCTGGACGCGCTGACCCGCATCCTGGAAGTGGAACCGTTCGACGCGATGATCATTTTCTCGCGCACCAAGGCGGCCACCGAAGAACTGGCGGAAAAGCTGCAGGCCCGTGGCCTGGCCGCTGCCGCCATCAACGGCGACATGCAGCAGGCGCAGCGTGAGCGCACCATCGGCATGCTGAAGGAAGGCAAGCTGGACATCCTGGTGGCCACCGACGTGGCCGCGCGCGGTCTCGACGTGGAGCGCATCAGCCACGTGCTGAACTATGACATTCCGTACGACACCGAAAGCTACGTGCACCGCATCGGCCGTACCGGCCGTGCCGGCCGCACCGGCGATGCGATCCTGTTCGCCACCCCGCGCGAAAAGGGCATGCTGCGTGCGATCGAGCGCGCCACCCGCCAGCCGATCGAAGAGATGCAGCTGCCGAGCGTGGACGCGGTCAACGACACCCGCATCAACAAGTTCATGAGCCGCATCAGCGATGCGCTCGATGCCGGCGGCACCGAGTTCTACCGCGACCTGCTGCAGAAGCTGGAAGGCGAGAAGAACGTGCCGGCGATCGACATCGCCGCCGCGCTGGCCAAGCTGCTGCAGGGCGATTCGCCGTTCCTGCTGACCCCGCCGGTGCGTGGTGCCCGTGAAGAGCGTGCGCCGCACCCGCGTGCCGACCGCAACGACCGTGGCGAGCGCCCGGCGCGTTTCGAACCGCGCTTCGAGCGTGGCCCGCGCCGTGAAGACGACCGCGGCCCGCGTCCGCCGCGTCCGGAAGGCGATTTCGGCGGTAACGACGGTGGCTTCGAACGTGCCCCGCGCCGTGAAATCGCCCCGCGTGGCGAGCCGGAACCCGGCATGGAAACCTTCCGCATCGAAGTGGGCCATGTGCACGGGGTCAAGCCGGGCAACATCGTCGGCGCGATCGCCAATGAAGCCGGGCTGGAAAGCCGCTTCATCGGCCGCATCGACATCCGTGACGACTTCTCGATCCTGGATCTTCCGGCGGAAATGCCGGCCGACCTGCTCAGCCACCTGAAGAAGGTGTGGGTGTCGGGCCAGCAGCTCCAGATGCGCAAGGTCGAGCCGGGTGAAGACACCGCAGGCTCGGGTTCGGCACGCCCGCCGTTCAAGCCGAAGTTCGGCCGCGGCGGCAAGCCGGGCGGTCCGGGTGGTCACCGTGGCCCGGGTGGTCCGGGCGGCAACGACCGTCCGCCGCGTCGTGACGGCTTCAAGCCGCGCGGTCCGCGCAACGGCTGATCGCTCCACATCGCCGCAGCCAACAACGCCAGCCTTCGGGCTGGCGTTGTCGTTTCAGCTACCTGACCGATGTGACGGCGAAACTTCGCGCCGTTTCAACAAGGCTGGACCTAGCCTGCAATCACAGAGGACTATGCCAAGCACCCATGGGCGCCGGAGGGATCTGCGATGCTGGGAGGCAGCAGGGATGTAGGCAGTACCGCCGTGCCGCATGTAACGCGGGGCTTGACCCTGCGGTTCGTGCTGCTCACCGGCATGGCGGTCGGACTGGTGGGGCTGTCGGCGCTGATCCAGGAACTGCAGGGCGCCTCCACCGCCTGGATCGTGGGGCAGAGCCATTGGTCGCGCAGCCAGCAGCATGCCACCTTCGCGCTGGAGCGATACCTCACCTCGGGCAACCCGGCCGCACTGGCCGAAGCGCGCGCGGCGCTGCAGGTGCCGCTGGGTGACCTGGACGCACGCCGCGCGCTGGAACAGGACGACGTGGATCTCGCGCGGGCGCGGCGCGGCTTCCTGCAGGGCGGCAACCAGCCGGGCGACATCAACCGGCTGATCCTGTCGTTCCGCTACCTGGGGCATCTCGGTTACTTCCGTGATGCGGTGCACCTGTGGCAGCAGACCGACCATGGCCTGGCGCAGCTGCAGGCGATGATGGACAGCGCCGAAGCGATGCACGCAGACGGCCGCGTGGAGCCTGCCATGCGCGAAGCATTGCTGGTCCAGCTGCAGGCGCTGGACCGCAGCCTGCAGGCGCAGGCCCGCGCCTTCTCGCTGGCGCTGCTCAATACGGCTTCCATCGTGCGCATGGTCACGCTGGTGGTCGGCGGCCTCTCAGTCCTGCTGATCACCCTGGTTGCCGTGCTGCTGTCACGACGCGTGCGCCATGACCTGATCGACACCGAAAGCCGCTTCCGCGCCGCGTTCTACCAGGCCACGGTGGGCATGCTCAAGCTGGACCACGCCGGGGGCATTGTCGAAGCCAACCAGGCCATGGCCGATATCCTCGGCTATCGCCGCGACGCGCTGCTGGGCATGGAGCTGCCGGAACTGCTGGTGGATGGCGAGCTGGTGCTCGACGAGGCCGGCGAGATCGACTGGCCGCGCCAGCTGCGCCCGGGCGAACTGCGCTTCCGGCATGCCGACGGTGGCCTGCTGTGGGGGCGTTGGAGCGGCACCCTGGTGCGCAGCCCCGGCCGTGAGGTCTCGGTGTTTGCGATCATTGAGGACGTCTCGCAGAACCACGCGCTGGCCCGCGAGGTCGAGCACCACGCCAGCCACGATCCGCTGACCGGGCTGGTCAACCGCCGCGAGATCGAACGCCTGCTGGAACTGGCGCTGCTGGATGTGCGCAGCCATGGTGGGACCCACAGCCTGTGCTACCTGGACCTGGATTATTTCAAGCTGGTCAACGATGGCCTTGGCCACGCGGCCGGTGACCAGTTGCTGCGCGGCTTTGCCGACTACCTGGAAGGTGCGGTGCGCGAAGGGGACTGGGTGGGCCGCATGGGCGGTGACGAGTTCGCGATGTTCCTGGCCGACGCCCGCCAGGAAGAAGCCAAGCAGGTGTTGCAGCGGATCGCACGCAACCTGGGCCAGGCCGGATTCCAGCGCGACGACGGGCTGCCGCGGGTCAGCTGCAGCATCGGGGTGGTCGAAATCACCGCGGAGGTGGCGGACGTGAACTGGCTGATGAGCGCGGCCGACAGCGCCTGCTATGCGGCCAAGCAGGCCGGGCGCAACCGCGTGCATTGTTTCAACGAGAACCGGATGGCGCTGGAGGAGCGGCTGCTGGAAGCAGACCGGCTGGCGCATGTGTCCAGCGCGATCGCCGAAAACCGCATGCTGCTGTACGCCCAGCGCATCGAGCAGGTGGGCGACCCGGGCTTCCTGCATTACGAAGTGCTGGTGCGCATGCGCGGTACCGACGGCCAGCTGCAGGGCCCGGGCGATTTCATGCCGGCGGTGGAGCGCTATGGCATGGGCATGGCGCTGGACCGGCACGTGCTGGGGCTGCTGTTCCGCCACCTGCAGCTGTGCCCGGCGCATGTGCAGCGGCTGGGCCTGTGCAACGTGAACGTATCGGCGCAGTCGATCGCCGAGCCGACGTTCCTGGCCTTCGTCTGCGACCTGCTCGAGCGCAACCGCGGGCTGGCGCGCAAGCTGTGTTTCGAGATCACCGAGACCGCGGCGATCAGCAACCTGGACCAGGCCCGCAGCTTCGTCGAAGGGGTCAAGGCGCGGGGCTGCCGGGTGGCACTGGACGACTTCGGTGCCGGTCTGTCCTCGTTCGGCTACCTGCGCCAGCTGCCGGCGGACATGCTCAAGATCGATGGGGTGTTCGTGCGCGACATGGATATCGATCCGGTCAGCCGTGCCACGGTGCGGGCCATCACCGAAATCGGCCGCGAGCTGCACATGAGCGTGACCGCCGAGTGGGTGGAGTCCGAAGAGATCGCCGCGCAGCTGCGGGCGCTCGGGGTGGAAGGGCTGCAGGGGTATGCCATCGAACGGCCGATGCCGCTGGAAAAGCTCACCCAGCCCTCGCTGTGGCGGGAAACCCCGGTGCCGTCCAGCCGCCTTTCCTGAACTGTGACGTGCACCGGCGCGCCTTCTTGCGATAATCGCCACGGGGACGCCATGCGGTGTGCATGGCGGTGCAGGGCGACAGGGTGATGGTGTGAGGCGCAGCGACGGCGGGATGCAGGGGATGAGCGGGGCCATCCGGTGGCTGACCGGCCTGGTGTGGCTGCTGCTGTCGGCCACGGCGTTGGCCGGCGCGGCCCAGGTCGGCCGTGATGTGCTGCTGCTGGGGGCCGCCACTGACCAGCAGGCCCCGCAGCGCCCCTGCTCACCGGAGGTGCTGGCCCATCACCAGGACATCCTTTCGATTCCGGCGCCTGCAGGCGGCTGGTCCGGTGCGCCACAGGCGGTGGATGTGTTCGGGGTGCTGACCGGGGAGGTACGGATCAGTCACGGCGACCGCCAGATCTGCGGCAGCATGCACGACGCCCGCACCCGGGATTCGCGCTTCCGCGCCGGGGTCGGCATGGTGGTGGTGCCCAAGGCCGGCGAGCGCGAGCCGATCATCGTGTCATGGGCCGCCCCGCTGAAGCCGCGCTGGATTCCCACCGTCCGGCTGGGGGCGCCCAGCCCGGTGCAGCAGAACGATACCGCCCGCCTGCTGGTGCGCGCGGCCTGCATCGCGGTGGCAATCGCTTTGGCGCTGTCGGCGCTGATGGGGTTCGTGACCGCCCGCGACCGCACCTTCCTTTACTACGTGGCGATCTGCGCGGTGTTCGTGCTGTGGCAGGCGGTGCTGGGTGGCCTCAGCGGGTACCCCGAGCCGTGGTTGCCGGTGCACGACCGCGCGTCGTGGTGGCTGGTGGCGCTGAGCACGTTCGCGCTGGCGCTGTTGCTGCCGATCCTGTGGCGGCTCAACGGCGGCGCCCGGTTGTGGCCGGGCTCAGGCACCGGCCAGCGCGCTGTGCTGTGGGGACTGGTGCTGGCCGGGTTGTGCGTGCCATGGATGGGCACGGCCGGGCTGGCCTGGATGGCGGCCGCGCTGGAAGCAGTGTTCGTACTGGGCTGCGTGGTCTGCCTCGGGGTGGGCCTGTGGGCGCTGGCGCAGCGCGATGGCTATGCGGCGGCGGGGCTGTTCGCGCTGGTACCGTGGTGGATCCTGGTCATCGCCGACGCACTGCACGCGCACTGGCTGACCGCGTACCGGATCGAGGCGCTGCAGCTGTCGGCGACCTGGTTCCTGATGATGGCCGCCTATGCGCTCAACCTGCGCCTGGGCCGGCTGCGCCAGCAGCGCGACGAGATGCGCCAGCTGGCAGATACCGATGCGTTGACCGGCCTGCCCAACCGCCGCCACGGGCTGCACCTGCTGGCCCGTCATCTGGAACGGGCGGGCGCGGAGCAGCAGCCGCTGGCGATCGGCTTCCTGGACATCGATCTGTTCAAGGACATCAACGACCGCTTCGGCCACGAGGTCGGCGACCAGGTGCTGGTGGCGGTGGCGCGTGGCCTGCGCGGGGCGGTACGGGTGCAGGACGACGTGATCCGCATGGGCGGCGAGGAATTCCTGGTGCTGCTGCCGGGCGCCAGCCACGGCGCGGCACTGGCGCGGCTGGAAAGCGTGCGCCGGCAGATTCCGACGGTGACCGCGCCGCTGGGCATTTCCGGCCTGGCAGTGACGGTGAGCATCGGGCTGGCGGTGCTGCGCCCAGGCCGTGATGACCTGGCGGGGCTGCTGCGGCGCGCCGACCATGCGATGTACCGGGCCAAGCGTGCGGGGCGCAACCAGGTCTGCGACGGTGAACAGGCGCTGCCGGCGGATGATCCGCTGGTCGCCTGATGCCGCGCCGGACGGGGTTTTGCCGGATAATGGCGCGATGACAACCCGACTCAACAAGTTCATTGCCGAAACCGGCTTCTGTTCCCGGCGTGAAGCCGACCGCATCATCGGCGAGCGCCGCGTCACCGTGAACGGCCACCCGGCCGGTACCGGTGCGGTGGTCGGCGAGGGCGACGTGGTGCTGGTCGACGGCCAGCCGCTGCGCGCGCGCGAGGCAAAAAAGGCCGGTGGCCGCCGTCATGTGTACATTGCGCTGAACAAGCCGGTGGGCATCACCTGCACCACCGAAAGTGCGGTGAAGGGCAACATCGTCGATTTCGTCGGCCATGAGCAGCGCATCTTCCCGGTCGGCCGGCTGGACAAGGATTCGGAAGGCCTGATCCTGATGACCAGCAACGGCAACATCGTCAACCAGATCCTGCGCGCGGAGAACAACCACCAGAAGGAATACCTGGTGGCGGTGAACAAGCCGGTGACCGACGAATTCCTGCGCGGCATGGCGCGCGGGGTGCGCATCCACAATGAAACGACGCTGCCGTGCCGGGCCTCGCGCATCGCCAAGTTCGGCTTCCGGATCGTGCTGCAGCAGGGGCTGAACCGGCAGATCCGGTTGATGGCGGCGGCGTTCGATTACCGGGTGACCCAGCTGCGCCGGGTGCGCATCGACAACGTCAAGATCGGGGCGCTCAAGCCGGGCCAGTGGCGCAACCTGACCGATGCGGAATTGAAGGGGCTGCTGCCGCAGCAGCAGGACTGGTAGGTCCTGCACCGGCGGGTAACCTTTGCCTCGGGTGATCGGGCTAGACTGTGGCCAGCTCCCGGATTCGACCCGCTGCATGATCAAGCCCGAGAAGCCCGTCAACGAGGCGGTTCGCCTGGCGGCACTGTATCGCTATCGCATCCTGGATTCGGAGAAGGAAAAGTCCTTCGAGGATCTGGTGACCATCGCCAAGGCGGTGTGTGGCGCCTCCATGGCGGCGGTCACGCTGATCGACGCCGAACGCCAATGGTTCAAATCCATCCAGGGAACGGAGGCGCAGGAGCTGCCACGCTCGGAGTCGATGTGTGGCCATGCGATCCTGCACCCGGAACAGGTGATGGTGGTCGAGGATGCGCAACGCGATGAGCGCTTCCATGACAATCCCATCGTGACCGGTGACCCGAAGGTGCGCTTCTACGCGGGGGCGCCGCTGGTGAGTACGGAGGGGTTGCCGATGGGCACGCTGTGCGTGTTCGATCCACAGCCGCAGCGGTTGGATGCGCAGCAGACCGAGGCGCTGGCGGCACTGTCGCGGCAGGTGATGCTGGTGATGGAGTTGCGCCGGTTTGCGCTGGACATCCAGACGCACATGGTGGAGCGCGACGATTACGAGCGGTTGCTGGGCGAGTACCACGATGTGCTGCTGGCGCAGAACGCGGACCTGGCCGAGCAGAGCCGGACGGATGTGCTGACGGGGCTGCCGAACCGGCGCGCGATGGCGGTGGCATTGGATGCGTCGGTATTGGATGCGGACGGGCAGCCACGGCAGACGGCGGTGGCGCTGGTGGATATCGATCATTTCAAGCAGATCAACGATTTCAACGGGCACGCGACCGGCGACCGGGTGCTGGCGGAGTTGGGGGTGCTGCTGCGGGCGCAGTTCTCGGGCCGCGGGCTGGCGGCGCGCTATGGCGGGGAGGAGTTCGTGGTGCTGATGCCCGATACGGACCTGCGCACGGCGGAGTTGCAGTGCGATTTCCTGCGGATGGCAGTTTCCGACCTGCCGCTGGGGTTTCCGGTGACGGTCAGTATCGGGGTCGCGGCGCATCGTTCAGGTGACACGGTGGAGCAGACGCTGGAGCGGGCGGATGCGGCCTTGTACCGGGCGAAGGGTAATGGGCGGAATCGGGTTGAGTTGGCGCCCTGAGTTTTAGAGCCTTGGTCTGCGGGCGTGGTCAATCGCGCCATCAATCGCAATATCTGCGACCTGGCGCTGCCATCCTGCAATCCCGTTTCCCTGCGGAGTCCTTCCGTGCTGCAGACCCTCGCCATTTCCAACTACCGTTCCCTGCACGACCTGGTCGTGCCGATGGGGGCATTGAACCTGGTCACCGGTGACAACGGCAGTGGCAAGTCCAGCCTGTACCGCGCGCTGCGGCTGCTGGCCGATACGGCGCGGGGAGGAGTGACGCCGTCGCTGGCGCGGGAGGGCGGGTTCCAGTCGGCGCTGTGGGCCGGTCCGGAGCGGTTGGACCGGCGGATGCTGTCGGGCGAGGTGCCGGTGCAGGGCGGGCCGCGGCAGGCATCGGTGGCGCTGCGGCTGGGTTTTGCGGCGGATGATTTCGGGTATGCGATCGATCTGGGCTACCCGGTGGCCGATTCGCATTCGATGTTCAACCTGGACCCGCAGATCAAGTGCGAGAGCATCTGGGCCGGGCCGTTCCTGCGCAGCAGCAACGTGCTGGTGGAGCGGCGCGGGGCGATGGTGCGGCGGCGCAGTGGGCGCAGCTGGGAGCTGCTGGAATCGAACCTGTCGGTGCACGAAAGCCTGGTTACGCAGGTGGCCGATCCGCAGCGGATGCCGGAGGTGCTGCGGCTGCGCGAGACGCTGCGCAGCTGGCGCTTCTATGATCATTTCCGCAGTGACCGGGATGCGCCGGCCCGGCAGGCGAGCCTGGCCACGCGTACGCCGGTGCTGAGCCACGATGGGCATGACCTGGCGGCGGCGTGGCGGACGATCGTGGAAATCGGCGATTCCGATGCGCTGGCGGCAGCGCTGGACGATGCGTTCCCCGGGGCGCGGGTCTACATCGAGCCGAGTGAGGATCACCTGAGCCTGAAGTTCCACCAGCCCGGTCTGCTGCGGCCGCTGGGCGCGGCGGAGCTGTCCGACGGGACGTTGCGCTATCTGTTGCTGATCGCGGCGCTGCATACGCCGCGCCCGCCGCCGTTGATGGTGCTCAACGAGCCGGAAACCAGCCTGCATCCGGACCTGCTGCCGGCGCTGGGGCGGTTGATCATCGGGGCGGCGGCGCGCAGCCAGGTGTGGGTGGTGTCGCATGCCAGCCGGTTGATCGCGGCGCTGCGCGAGGCAGAGCCGTGCACGTCGATCGCGCTGGAAAAGCAGATGAGCCGTACGACGCTGGTGGGCCAGGGCGTGCTGGACGCGCCGGCATGGTACTGGCCCGAACGCTGATGCCGGAAGCGTTGGCCCGTAAAAAGCGGATCGGTTAACGGATTGGTGAAATGGATCGGTGAAACGGATTGGTGAAACGGATCGGGAAAACGGATCGGGAAACGGATCGGGAAACGGATCGGGAAGACGGACCGGAAAACGGATCGGTAGAGCGGACTGTTAGTCCGCTGCTTTTCGCGCGAAAGGCAGCCGACTAACAGTCGGCTCTACCCGTCGGCTCTACCCGCCGGCTTTACCCGTCGGCTCTACCCGCCGCGCGGGTTCCGGTTCGTCACTCGGCGATGTTGCGCGCTTCGGCGGTGCCAAGGATCTCGGGATGCTGCACTTTCTTGCGCCGGTTCAACAGCGGATGCAGGAATACCGCGCCAACGATGATCGCCACGCCGGCATAGAACAGCGGGGTCAGTTCACGCTGTTCGCTCAGCAGGACCATGGCCAACAGGATCGCGTAGACCGGTTCGAGGTTGGTGACCAGCTGCACGGTGTAGGCGCTGAGGTGGCGCAGCGCGACCAGCGCCAGGGCGAACGGCAGCAGGGTGCATACGCCGGCCAGGGCCAGCAGCAGCATCCCGTCGCGCAGGTCGGGTATCACCCACAGCGGGCTGGCCAGCGCGGGCAGCAGGAACGGCAGCAGCGGGGCGAGCAGGGTCAGGGTGACGGTGCCGGCGCCCAGTTCCACCGCGGTGACGGTGAGTGGGTCGGCGTGGCTGACCAGCCGCTTGTTGAGCGAGCCGAAGATGGCGACCAGCAATGCGGACATGGCGCCGACCAGCACGCCCACGCGCATGCCGTCAGGCACGCCGCCAACCACCATGCCCACGCCCGGCAGCACGGCGATACCGAAGGCCAGCTCGCGCAGCTGGAAGGGGCGCTTGGCGACCCAGGGTTCGATGACGGCGGTGAACACCGGGGCCAGCGCGATGCAGGTTGCCGCCACCGAGGCATTGGCCAGCTTCACCGCGCCGTAGAAGGTGAGCCAGTGCAGGGCGACCAGCGCGCCCACGCCGCAGTACCCGGCGAACAGGGCGGGGGAGAGCTGGCGCAACCCGCGCCAGACGCGTGGCAGCAGGGCCAGCATGGCCACCACCAGCAGCATTCGCCACCACACCAGCGGCAACGCGGGCAGGCTGATGAGCTTGCCGAGGATGGCGGTGATGCCCCACAGCAGCACGCAGAAGTGGATTTGCAGCAGCGCTTTGCGGGTGTCGGTCATCGGCATCCGCGTATTGTGCGTCAATCGGCAAGGCCCCGATAGCGCGGGGCCTTGCCCGGCCCTACGCGCCGACCTGCTGCAGTTGTTTCCGCAGCGCCACCGCGGCGCCCGGGTTGCGGTGCTTGGCGGCGCCGATGAACAGCATGTACACCTCGCGCGGCCCGCTGGCGGGGGCGTCGGCCGTGATGTGCGGCAGGTCGGGGTTGTCGTCGCCACGCGCCCAGCGCATCGCGCGCAGGCACCACTGTTCCAGCGTGCGCTCGGGGTAGCCGGCACGCAGGTTGGCGCGCGACTGCATCAGCCTGGCGTAGATGAAATCCGCGGTGGGGTCGGCAAAGCTGGGGTAATCGGCCGAGCCGCTGAACACAAGGGCCGCGCCGTGCGCGCGCGCCACGGCCACCAGCTCCGGCGTCCACGCCTCGGGATTGCGCACTTCCAGTGCGTGCCGGAGCACCTGTGCATTGGCCTTGCCGGGCAGGGCATCGAGGAACCGATCGAACTCCTGTGCACCCGCCGGATGGGTATCGCCAAACTGCCACACCAGCGGGCCGAGGCGATCCTCCAGCGCGGTGATGCCGTTGATGAAGTTGTCGGCGCGTGCGCCGGCCGCCGCCAGGTCGTGGGTCTGGGTGATCGTGCGTGGCGCCTTGGCGGAGAATTTGAAGCCCGGCGGGGTCTGCTCGCGCCACTGCGCGTACACCGCCGGCTTCTGCGCGCGGTAGAAGGTGCTGTTGATTTCGATGCAGCCGAGCTGGCGGCTGGCATGCGCCAGCTCCTCGCGCTGCGGCAGGCCGGCGGGGTAGAACGTGCCACCGCGCCAGGCCGGGAACACCCAACCGCCGATGCCGGTATGAATCGGTCCGGGAACAGCGTGCTTCAAGCGTCGGTCTCCTTCCAGGGGTCGTAGCTGCCGAACCACCACAGGTGGCCCTCGAGGTCGCGGCAGGCATAGCCGCGGCCGCCGTAGACCTGGTCGGCGATATCGATCGCCAGCTCGGCCCCGGCGGCGACCGCGCGCTCGTAGTGGGCATCGGGGTCGGTCACGATGACGCAGGCACTCTGGGTTTCGCGGCCCTCGACGTCATCGGGTTGCACGATGAGCTTGCCCCAGTCGCCGCCGTTGTCGACCGAGCCGAGCATGATCATGCCGGAGCCGTACACCAGCTGTGCGTGGTACACGAGGTCGCCTTCGGCGTACACGGCCTGCGCGGTGAACCCGAACGCACGCTCCAGCCAGGCGATGGCCGCGCGCGCGTCGCGGTAGCGCAGGCAGGGAATGATGGTGGAACCGCGGTCGGTGGGGACGGTCATGCGGGTGCTCCGGGGTGGGCGGCTTCTGGCACAGGCGAGCCTGCGGCCGGCCGCGTTACCATCGCGCGAAACCTGGCGTAACCGGCCCGTCGGTGGCCTCGACGCCCCTGCAACATGCAACCGGAGACACTGATTGAACACATCCTGGATCGGAGGCCTTGTGCTGCTGGCGTGCGCACCCCTGGCGTCGGCAACCGTGCCGGCCGAACTGCAGCGGCTGGATGCCACGGTGGAACGCGTGCGCAGCCAGTTCGACATTCCCGGCATCGCGGTGGCGGTGGTCAAGGACGGTCAGGTCGTCTTCGAGCGCGGCTATGGCGTGCGCGAGCTGGGCAAGCCGGCACCGGTCGAGGCCGACACCCTGTTCGCCATCGCCTCCAACACCAAGGCGTTCACGGCCACCTCGCTGAACCTGCTGGCCGAGCAGGGCAAGCTGAAGATGGACGACCGGGTGATCGACCATCTGCCGTCGTTCCGCATGTCCGATCCGTACGTGACCGGCGAAATGCGCATCCGCGACCTGCTTTCGCACCGCAGCGGGCTCAGCCTGGGCGCGGGCGACCTGCTGTTCTGGCCGACCACCACCTACAGCAACGCCGAGGTGGTGCAGCGGCTGGGCAAGGTGCCGCTGAAAGCCGGCTTCCGCGACCGCTACGCCTACGACAACATCCTGTATGCGGTGGCGCAGCAGGTGATCGAACAGGTTTCCGGGCAGTCGTATGCGGACTTCCTGCAGCAGCACATCTTCACCCCGGTGGGCATGGCCGGCACCCGCTTCAATGCCGATCACCTGAAGCCGGGCGACAAGGCCGCGACCGGGCATGCCAAGTTCGACTTCACCGACCTGCGCACGGTGGCGCCGCTGACCTGGTCCAACAACGCCGGCGCGGGCGGGGTGTATTCCAGCGTGCACGACATGGCGCGCTGGATGAACGTGCAGCTGGCGCAGGGCAAGCTGGAAAACGGCACCGCGCTGTTCAGCCCGAAGAGCCAGCAGGCGATGTGGCAGATGATCACCCCGCAGGTGGTGCCCGAACCGAGCGTGCCGGCCCTGGCTGCCGCGCGCCCGAACTTCGCCGGCTACGGCGAGGGCTGGAGCCTGAGCGACTACCGGGGGCAGAAGCTGGTGTGGCACACCGGCGGTTGGCCGGGCATGGTGTCGCGGGTGACGTTGGTGCCGGAGCAGAAGCTGGGCATCGTGGTGCTGACCAACCAGGAAGTGGGCGCGGCCTTCAACGCGATCACCATGGACGTGCTGGACGCCTATCTCAAGGCGCCGGCCACCGACTGGGTGGCGGCGTACGCCGCGGCGGTGGCCAAGGCGCAGGACAAGGCCGATGAGGGCTGGGCGGCGCACCAGGCGGCGCGCGATCCGAAATCCACGCCGTCGCTGCCGCTGGCGCGCTACGCCGGCACCTACCGTGACCCGTGGTATGGCGAGGTGTTCGTCGAGCAGCGTGCCGGCGAGCTGCGCCTGCGTTTCGGCAGGACGGCGCAGCTGGTGGGCACGATGGAGCACTGGCAGCACGATACGTTCATCGTGCGCTGGGACGACCGCTCGCTCAACGCCGATGCGTTCGTGAACTTCAGCCTGGATCCGGATGGCAAGGTGCGCGAGGTGCGCATGCAGGCGGTATCGTCGCTGACCGACTTCAGTTTCGATTTCCAGGACCTGGTGTTGACCCCGTGAAAACAAACGGCAGGCTGCGGTGGGATAATCGCGGCCTGCCTGTTTTCCAGGAAATGGAATGTTCCGCTGGTTCGAGTCGCTGATTCCCGTATTTCCGCCGATCGACGCGCGCATGCCGCCGCGCCGCGTGCTGCCGTTCTACCTCCACTACCTGCGCCCGGTCTGGCCGGTGCTGCTGGCCACGCTGATCGCCGGGCTGCTGCTGGCGCTGGTGGAAGTGGCCATGTTCGATTTCCTCGGCCGCATCGTCGACATGGTCAGCGAGCAGCCGGATGCGGGCTTCTTCGCCCGGCACGCCGACACACTGCTGTGGATGGCGGCGATCACGCTGGTGGCGCGGCCGGTGCTGGTGGGCCTGCACAACCTGCTGGTCAACCAGGCCATCGTGCCGGGGTTGAGCAACCGGTCGCGCTGGCTGATGCACAACTACGTGGTGCGCCAGAGCCTGTCGTTCTTCCAGAATGATTTTGCCGGCAGCATGGCCAACCGGGTCATGCAGACCGGTACGTCGCTGCGCGAGTCGGCGGTGCAGATGGTGGATTCGCTGTGGTACATCGTGGTGTACACCGGCACGGCGCTGTACCTGTTCGCGCAGGCGGACTGGCGGCTGATGATCCCGCTGGTGCTGTGGTTGGCGGCCTACGTGGTGATCATGGTGTACTTCGTGCCGCGTGCGAAGGAGCGTGCGTGGATCGCGTCGGAGGCGCGCTCCAAGGCGATGGGCCGGATCGTCGATGGCTACACCAACATTCCCACGCTGAAGCTGTTCGCCCACGGCGGGCGCGAGCAGGCCTATGTGGCCGAGGCGATCGAGGAACTGGCGGTCAAGCACCGCCGCCAGACCCGGATCACCACCGGCATGGACCTGACCATCGCGATCGTCAACGGCTTCCTGATCGCCGGTACCTGCGGGCTGGCGCTGTGGCTGTGGAGCCACGGCAACATCACGGTGGGCGCGATCACGCTGGCCACCGGCCTGGTGATCCGCATCCACAACATGTCCGGTTGGATCATGTGGACGATCAACGGCATCTTCGAGGACATCGGCACGGTGCAGGACGGCATCACCACCATTTCGCAGCCACTGAGCGTGCAGGACCGCGCCGATGCGGTGCCGCTGGTGGTGCACGAAGGCGGGGTACAGTTCGATGACATCCATTTCCACTACGGCAAGCAGGGCGGGGTGATCGCCGGGCTGGACCTGAGCGTGAAGCCGGGCGAGAAGATCGGCCTGGTCGGCCCGTCGGGCGCGGGCAAGTCGACGCTGGTGAACGTGCTGCTGCGCCTGTACGACCTGGAAAGCGGGCACATCCGCATCGACGGCCAGGACATCGCGGCGGTCACCCAGGAAAGCCTGCGCCGGCAGATCGGCGTGGTTACCCAGGACACGTCGCTGCTGCACCGTTCGATCCGCGACAACCTGCTGTACGGACGGCCTGACGCCACCGAGGAACAACTGCGTGCGGCGGTGGGCAAGGCGCGCGCTGCCGCCTTCATCGACACGTTGCGTGATGCCGAAGGGCGGCAGGGTTATGACGCGCACGTGGGCGAGCGCGGGGTGAAGCTGTCCGGTGGCCAGCGCCAGCGCATCGCCATCGCTCGGGTGCTGCTCAAGGACGCGCCGATCCTGGTGCTGGACGAGGCGACCTCGGCACTGGATTCGGAAGTGGAAGCGGCGATCCAGGACAACCTGGACGAGCTGATGGCGGGCAAGACGGTCATCGCGATCGCGCACCGCCTGTCCACCATCGCGCGCATGGACCGGCTGGTGGTGATGGACCAGGGCCGTATCGTGGAAACCGGCACCCACGCTGAGCTGGTCGCAGCGGGTGGCCTGTACGCCCGCCTGTGGGCGCGGCAGACCGGTGGGTTCGTGGCGGCGGACGCTGGTTAGAGCAACAGCAACAGCACCAGCTGCGGCGTTTTTGTTGTTGCGTGCAGGGAAGGCCGGCGGGCAGCCCTCTACGGGACA
>NZ_JBWJPC010000004.1:0-395892 GCF_056393145.1 Stenotrophomonas sp. Steno-Z4
AACCGCAACGTCCAGGCCACGGATCTGGGTGCTGAAGCGCTCGGAGATCGCCAGGCCGGCGGCGTCGTCCTTGGCGCTGTTGATGCGCAGGCCCGAGGACAGGCGCTGGATGGTGGTAGCCAGGCTGGAACCGCTGGTCGACAGATTGCGCTGTGCGTTCAGCGACATCACATTGGTGTTGATGACTTGTGCCATTTCCGTGCTCCTGGATACGAAGGTACTGCTGGTTTTTGGGGTGCCCCGGGGGAGGCAATGGGCGATGTGCCCTGGTTGAAATCATTAACGACACCCCGGCCGGAACCTTTAGGGCCCAGCGGGCGAAATTTGCGTTTGTCAACAAAAAACCCCGCCGGAGCGGGGTTTTCTGTGGCGCGTGCTGGTGCGGGATCAGCCGTTCAGCAGGCTCATGACGCTCGAGGGCGACTGGTTGGCCTGGGCCAGCATCGCGGTGCCGGCCTGCTGCAGGATCTGCGTGCGGGTCAGTTCGGCGGTTTCCTTGGCGTAGTCGGTGTCGCGGATACGGCTGCGCGAGGCCGACAGGTTTTCCGAGGTGGTGTTCAGGTTGGCGATGGTGGAGGTGAAGCGGTTCTGGATCGCACCCATGTCGGCACGCGAGGAGTTCACCGCCTTCAGGGCGTCGTCCACGATCGACAGCGCCTTCTGGGCACCGGCGACCGAGGAGATGTCCACGCCGCTGACGGTGTCACGGGCGTCCGCATCGGCGGTGGCGCCAATGCCGGCCATGGCCACGGTCAGGCCGGTGGCATCGGTGGTGGCGGTGGTGAACTCGAAATCCTTGCCCGACTTCAGCGAGGTCAGTTCCAGCTTGCCGTCCTTGTCCAGCGAGGCGTACACGCCGGTCTGGTCCATCTTGTCGTTGATGGCATTGACCACCTTCTTGCTGACGTCGGCGGCCTTGTCGCCCACGGCAACGTCCACGGCAGCAATGGCAACGCCATTGATTTCCATGTCGCTGACAGTGCCCGCGGCCGTCGCGGTGCCGGTCAGGGCCGCTGCGGTCGAGGTCTGCTTGGCAGCGTACAGGCCGTTGCCCAGCTCCGAGGTGCTGGAGTTGACGATGCTGTTGATGCCGATGGTCTGGCCCGAATCGGCGCCGATCTGGAACAGCGCGCCGGAGAACGAACCGTCCAGCAGCTTGGTGCCGTTGAAGTTGGTCTGGCGGGAGACGCGGTCGATTTCCGAGACCAGCTGGTTGACTTCGGCGTTCAGCGCTTCACGGTCGCTGTCGGAGTTGGTGGCGTTGGCCGACTGCACCGACAGTTCGCGGATACGCTGCAGGTTGTTGCCGATTTCCACCATCGCGCCTTCGGCGGTCTGGGCCAGCGAGATGCCGTCGTTGGCATTGCGAACCGCAACGTCCAGGCCGCGGATCTGGGTGCTGAAACGCTCGGAAATCGCCAGGCCGGCGGCGTCGTCCTTGGCGCTGTTGATGCGCAGGCCCGAGGACAGGCGCTGGATCGTGGTGGCCAGGCTGGAACCGCTGGTCGACAGGTTGCGCTGAGCGTTCAGCGACATCACGTTGGTATTGATTACTTGTGCCATTTTTCTCTTTCCTGTGGGCAAGTTCCGGCCGCGGCGTGCACCCGGAGTTGACGCAGAGTCCGCACCCGTGCCGGATGCAGCTGTTGCAGGAGAGATAACGGCGGTTGGCGCGAAGCCTTGAGAAAAAATACGCAGAAAACATCACCCGGGTGGGGTGATGGTCGGTGGTTGCGCGCGTCCGGCAGGGGCCGGAACACGCGCAACAGCCTGCAGCGCGGGGCGTTTTGCGCCCGGCGTGCGCGCTATGTCAGCGGATCGCGTTGAACAGCGACATCTGCTGCATCTGGGTGAAAATGGTCTGCGCGGCCTGCAGGGAAATCTGTTCCAGCTGGTACTGGCCGATGGCTTCGGCGTAGTCGAGGTCGCGCATGGCCGACAGGGTGGTCTTCAGGGTCACGCCGTTGGCGTCGCGCAGGGCGCCGGCATCGTCGATGGCCTTGAGCTGCGCACCGCCGGCGGCGCGGGCGTCGATGAACTTCTCCGAGGCACGGGCCACGTCACGGATGCCGGCCTGCAGGATGTTCTGCTGGCGGGCCACGGCGGTCGGGTCGTCGGCGGCGTTGTCCAGCGCGTTGATCATGCCGTCCAGGGTGGAGAAGATGTCGCGGGCGTCGGCGGCGCCGATGCCGAAGCTGTCGCCGGCCTTGGGTTCGCCTTCGATCCGCATGGAAACGCCTTCGAACGTGATGTCTTCGCCGGCCTTGAAGGCGCCGGTCTTGACCACGGTATTGGTTGCATCCACCACTTCATAGGCGTCCGGGCCGGTGAAGCGCAGGGTGTAGCTGGCCCCATCCCAGTTGCCGGAAGCCGGGTCGCGGCCAAAGGTGGTGAGCACGCCGGTGCCGGTGTTGGTGCCGGCTGCGCTGCCGTCCAGGGTGCCATCGCCGGTGCGGATGCGCAGGAAGATCTCGCTGCCGGGCAGGGCGTCCTTGACGAAGGTGTCCGGGGCCACTTCCACCTGGCGCTGGGTCTGGTCGCCGTTGTAGGTGACCACGCCATTGCTGAGCTTGAACGGCGCATCGGCGTCGTCGGTGCCGCCGAACAGGTAGCGGCCGGTGCCGTCGGTGGAATTGGCCAGCGACAGCAGGCCGTCGCGCACGCTCTTCAGTTCCGAGGCGATCGACTTCAGGTCGGCCGCCGACAGTGCCGGGTTGTTGGCCTGGATGGTCAGCTCGGTGATATGGGCCATCATTTCGCCGGCCTGTGCCAGTGCGTTTTCCTGCAGGCCCAGGCGGTTCTCCACCACGTCGCCATTGCGGGCGAAGCGGTCCAGCTCGGCCACGGCGCGGTCCAGGCCGACCGCGGTGCCCGCGGCGACCGGGTCGTCCTTGGCGCTGACCAGCTTCTTGCCGGTGGCCAACTGCTGCTCCAGGTGGTTCATCTTGCTCTGCTTGGCCATCATCATCGAGATGGACTGGTTGAACATCATCCCGGTGGAGATTCGGTTGTTCATCGCGAAACGGCTCCCAGGATGGTCTGGAACATGGTGTCGGCAGTGGAAATCAGCTGCGAGGCGGCCTGGTAGGCCTGCTGCAGCCGGAGCATGTCGGCGGCTTCTTCGTCCAGGTTGACCCCGGATACCGAGTCGCGCGAGGCCTGTGCCTGGTCGGTGATGACCTGCTGGGCCTGCAGCGAGTAGTCGGCCGCGCGTGCGGCCGAGCCCACCAGCGTGGTCAGGCCACCCAGGGCACCGTTGAGCGTGACCGTGCCGGCGTTGAAGGTCTTGGCGTCCTCCACCTTGGCCAGCAGCAGCGCGTTGCTGTTGTCGCTGGAGCCGGCCGGGGTGGGGCTGATGTTGAAGCTGTCGCCGACCTTCGGCGCGCCATCAAGCACGAAGCTCCAGCCATTGGCGCTGATGGTCTGCCCCGCGGTATAGGTAAACGGCCCGGTGCCATCGATGGTGTATTCGGTGGCGCTGGTGAACACGATCGCGGCGGGATTGCGCAGGTTGGCGTTGGTGTAGTCGCTCACCGCTACGCCGCTGACCTTGCCGGTGCCGGTGTTGCCCAGGCCTGCGGCGGCCTTGATCGGCGCAGCCGCGGCAATGCGCGAGGTATCGGTGATCGCCACCGACAGGGTGCCGGCCACGCCGGCGGTGGGCTGCAGCAGGAAGCGGTCGTTCTGTGCCGGGGTGCCGGACATCACCATTTCCACGCCGTTGAGCACCAGCGGGTCGGCGGCGGTGCCGGTGCCGGTCATCGGCACGGCCGCACCGGTGTCGGCGCGCGTTGCCTGCCACGCACCGCCGTCGAACTTCAGCACGATGTTCTGGCCGTCCAGCTTGGACAGGTCGCCGAAGCTGGCGCTGAAGCTGGCGGTGCCGGTATTGCCGGTGTTGCCGGTGACGCGCGGGCTGCCGTAGTTGAAGAAATCGCCGCCCATGTTGCCGTACAGGTCAACGCCCTGGTGGTGGGTGTCGTTGAAGCTGCTGGCCAGGCCCACGGCGAGCTTGCCCAGCTCGGCCTGTGTGGGGGTGAGCACTGAATCGCGGAATTCGAGCAGGCCGCCGATCTGGCCGCCCAGGCTCTTCGGATCCAGGGTGATCTTCTGGCCCTGGGTTTCCATCGCCAGCTGCAGGCGCTCGGGCTGGTAGGGGTCGGTGACGGTGGTGACCTTGCTGGCGGTGGTGCCCACCACCACGGCCTGGCCGCCAGCGGTATAGACGTTCATGAAGCCGCCGTCCTGGATCACCGCGGTGCCGCCGGTGTAGCCGATCAGGTTGGCCACCAGCTGGTCGCGGCGGTCGAGCAGGTCCGGTGCGGCGGTATTGGCATTGCTGCCGATGGCGCCGTTGAGCTGGGCGATTTCCGCTGCCAGCCGGTTCACTTCGGAGGCGCCGGCGATCAGGCCGTTGTTGACCTCGCCATTGAGCGAATTGAGGCTTTCGTTGAGCTGCTTGAAGCGGCTGGCCAGGGTGCCGGCGTTGTCCAGCACGTTCTGGCGGTCGGCGGTGCCCGAGGCATTGGAGGACAGGCCGCTGACTGTGTCGAAGAAGTTCGACCACACGCCGGACACATTGGTGGCGGTATCGGAGAACAGTGAATCCACGCGGTCGGCCAGGGTGGACAGCTGCTTCAGCCGCGCCAGTTCGCCGCTGCTGTCGAGCAGCCGCGAGATCGCCAGCTGGTCGGCCACGCGGCGCACGTCGGTGATGCGGGTGCCGTTGCCGATATCGCCATAGCCCAGGTTCTGCGGGCTGGCGGTGGCGAAGTCCACCTTCTGCCGGCTGTAGCCGGGCGTGTTGATGTTGGCGACGTTATGGCTGGTGGTGGCCAGTGCGCGCTGGAAGGCGAGCAGGGCGCTGGTGCCGGTGGAAAGTACGGACATGGGTTACCTCAACGACGGATTGCCCCCAGCCCGGCGGGGCTGGCGGTGCTGGCAAAGGTGCGGCCCAGGCGCTGGCTGGCATCGCCCACGGCGGCGATGGCGCGCTCGATGGTCGGGCCGCCGGCGATCGCGGCGATCTTGGCCGCGTAGCTGGGGTCGGTGGCGTAGCCGGCCTTCTGCAGGCCCTGGGCGAAGCCACGGACATCGCCGCCGGCCTGCAGCGCGTTCTGGTAGCGCGGGCTGTTCTTGAGCAGTTTCACGTAGTCGGCAAAACTGTCGCCGACCGAGCCGTAGGCCCGGAAACTGGCAGTTTCATTGCGGCGCACGCCATCGACGTATTCGTGGGTGCCGCTGGTGGCCCGCTCGCCGTTCCAGCCGCTGGCCTTGATGCCGAACAGGTTGTGCGAGCTGCCGCCGCCATTGCGCTGCACCAGCTTGCGGCCCCAGCCGGTTTCCAGCGCGGCCTGGGCGACCAGCGCCTTGGCGTCCACGCCCAGTTCGCGCGCGGCCTGCTGCGCGTGGCCCCAGATGCTGGCCACGAAGCCTTCGGGGGTATGTGCGCCAAGCTGGGCGGCGGCAGTGCTGCCGGCCAGCGTATCCACGGCGCTGGGGCCGGTGGTGGCGGCGGTGGTGCCGACGTCGCGCCAACGGTCGTCGGCCATTGCCCAGTTTTCGCCGGACGTATCGGTGGCGGGCGCGGCGCCGTACGGATCGCTGCGGCCGATCGCTTCATGCATCTGGCTGCTTTCACGTCCGGCAATCAGGTCCAGCGCACGCTCCATCGGCTGCAGCACCGCCGACGGTGCCTGCCCGCCAAGCTGCTGCAGCAGGTCGACTTCGCTTGGTGCGGAAGGCGCTGCACCGGAAGCGGGCAGGGCCATCGGCGCAGCGGCCGGCGCGTTGAGCCGGTAGGCGCGCAGCGCCGCCGCGGGATTCAGGCTGGTGTCGGTGGGCGTGGTGGCCTCGGTCCCGCCACCGCCGAGCTGGCGCGAGATCATCGCCGACAGCCCCAGGCCGCGGCCCTTGGTCATCGCTTCGGCGATCTTCTGGTCGTACATGTCGCGGAACATCTGGTTTTCGCCGGGCAGCAGCGAATCGCCGAAACTGGCATCGCGCATGCTCTTGACCAGCATCTGCGCGAACTGGCCTTCCAGCTGGCGCGCGACCTTGTCGACCTTGGCCGGGCTGTTGGCCTGGGCCGGATTGAGCTCCAGTGACGGTTGGATGCGCATCAGATCACCTCGAGTTCGGCACTCAGCGCGCCGGCCTGCTTGAGCGCCTCCAGGATCGCGATCAGGTCGCCCGGGGCGGCGCCCACCGCATTGACCGCGTGCACGATCTCATCCAGGGTGCTGCCGCCGTTGAACTTGAACATGCGGCTGCCATCGTTGGTGGCGGTGATGGTGGACTGCGGCGTGGCCACGGTCTGGCCACCGGCGAAGGCATTGGGCTGGCTGACGTTGGTGTTTTCGTTGATCGTCACGGTCAGCGAACCGTGCGAGATGGCCGCCGCGCCGACCCGCACCTGCGCGCCGATGACCACGGTGCCGGTACGCGAGTTGACCACCACCTTGGCCGGCGCGGTGCCGGGGGTGAGTTCCAGGTTTTCAATGCGGGCCAGCAGGCCGATGCGCGCGCCCGGGTCCTGGGGCGACTGCACCGCCACGGTGACGCCGTCCACGGCGCGCGCGGCGCCATCGCCGAAGGCGTTGTTCAGCGCGGCGACCATGCGCGACACCGTGGTGAAGTCGTTCTTGTGCAGGTTGAGCGTGATTTCGCCGCCAGCGCTGAACACGTCGGGCAGGGCGCGTTCGACCGTGGCACCGTTGGGAATGCGGCCCACGCTGGGCACGTTGACCGATACCCGCGAGCCATCCTTGCCCTGTGCGCCGAAGCCGCCCACCACCAGGTTGCCCTGGGCGATGGCGTAGACCTGGCCATCGGCACCGCGCAGCGGCGCCATCAGCAGGGAACCGCCACGCAGCGACACCGCGTTGCCGATCGAGGACACGGTGATGTCGATCGGCTGGCCCGGTTTGGCGAACGGCGGCAGCTCGGCGTGGATCGCCACGGCAGCCACATTCTTCAGCTGCGGATTGACGTTGGCCGGCACATTCACGCCCAGCTCGCCCAGCAGGTTCTTCAGGCTCTGCACGGTGAAGGGGGCCTGGCTGGTGCGGTCACCGCTGCCATCCAGGCCGACCACCAGGCCGTAGCCGACCAGCGCATTGCCGCGCACGCCGCCCACCTGCGCCAGGTCCTTGATCCGCTCAGCGGAGGCAGGCGCCGCAACACCCAGAACGGAAGCGGCGATGACAACCGCGTAGAGCCACGCCGTGCGTGGCTGAACAACCAACCGAAGAAAGAATTTCATCATCAGCCTCAGAACGGCACCAGCGCCGAGTTGAAGAAACGACTCAGCCAGCCCATCGCATTGGACTGGGCGACCGGGCCACGACCGCCGTACACGATGCGTGCATCGGCCACGCGGCTGGAGGGAATGGTGTTGTCCGGGAAGATGTCCGCCGCGCGCACGATGCCCTGCACCTGCACCAGTTCGTCGCCCTGGTTCAGCCGCAGGTTCTTGGCCCCCTGCACGACCAGGTTGCCGTTGGGCAGGCGCTGCATCACGGTCACCGTCACGCTGCCCTGCAGGCGGTTGCTCTGCGCGCTGGTGCCCTTGCCCGTGAAGTCTCTCGAGCCGGTCGCGCTGGCGCCCAGGATGTCCTTGCCGCCCAGCGTCACCGGCGCACCGAACAGCGTGGGCGTGCCCAGCGCGAGGTTGGATTCCTTGTCGGTACTGGTGTTGGCGGTGGTCTGCGCGGTGGTGCTTTCGGTCAGGGTGATGGTCAGCAGGTCGCCGACATCACGTGCGCGGCGGTCCGAATACAGCTGCAGGCCGGGGCCCGAGGCGTAGATCGCCCCGGCGGTGGCCGGCGCGCTGGGCGCGACCACGGGCACGACCGGCGCCATTGCCGGATACGGGCGCACATCGCCCGCGATGACGCAGCCGCCGAGCAGGGCGGTCATGGCGCTGGCAAGCAGCAGGCGAAGGGTAGGGCGCAGAGGCGACATGGCAGGTTCCCGGTTCAACCGATCAGACGTTGTTGTTGAGGTAGCCGAGCATGGAGTCGGTAGTGGAGATCGCCTTGGCGTTCATTTCGTAGGCGCGCTGGGTTTCGATCATCGACACCAGCTCTTCGACCACGTTGACGTTGCTGCCTTCCAGTGCACCCTGCACCACGCTGCCCAGGCCGTTCAGGCCGGGGTTGCCGTTCTGTGCGGGGCCCGAGGCGGTGGTTTCCAGGAACAGGTTTTCACCGCGTGCCTGCAGGCCGGCCGGATTGACGAAGTCGGTAAGGGTCAGCGCGCCGATTTCGACCGAGGCGGCGTCGTCGGCCATCTTCACGCTGATGGTGCCGTCGGTGCCGATGGTGAGCGACTGCGCGCCCTCCGGAATCTGGATGCCCGGCTGCACCGGATAGCCGCTGTTGGTGACCAGTTCGCCCTGCTGGTTGCGCTGGAACGAGCCGTCGCGGGTATACGCCGACGAACCATCGGGCATCTGCACTTCGAAGAAGCCGCGGCCGTTCACCATCACGTCCAGGGCGCGGCCGGTCTGCTGCTGGCTGCCCTGTTCGAAGTTCTTGGAGGTGGCCACCACGCGCACGCCGGTACCCAGCTGCAGGCCGGTGGGCAGCTGCGTCTGTGCCGACGAAGAACCGCCGGGCTGGCGTACCTGCTGGTACAGCAGGTCTTCGAAGCTGGCACGGTCCTGCTTGAAGCCGGTGGTGTTGGTGTTGGCGAGGTTGTTGGAAACCACCGACATGCGCGTCTGCTGCGCATCCAGTCCGGTCTTGGCTATCCACAATGCCTGGTTCATGGCCTTGTTCCTGTGTTGATGCGGGTGGCCACGTGGGGTGGCCGTTGTCCTGGCTGATGCATGGCGCGTGCCACAACCGCGCCGGAATTACGTCGGGGCGGCCGGTCAGCTGCCCAGGCGCAGCAGGGAGTTGGCGCTGCGGGCGTTTTCATCGCCGTGCTTGATCACCTTCACCTGCATTTCGTATTGCCGCTGCAGCTGGATCATCTGCACCAGCGCGCCGGCGGCATCCACGTTGCTGCCTTCGAGCTGGCCACTGTCCAGCGACTTGCCCTGGGCCTGCACGAACGGCTGCTGCGGGTCGGTGTTGCGCATCAACCCGTCCAGCCCGCGCTCCAGCCGCGCATCCTCGGCAGCGACCACGCGCAGGCGGCCGATCACCGCCATGGTCTGCGGGCCTTCGCCCTGCGGGATGATCGAGATGGTGCCGTCGTTGCCGATGTCCATCGCCTGGTGCGGCGGAATCGCGATCGGGGCCCCGTTCTCGTCCAGCACCGGATGGCCGCCGGCGGTCACCAGCTGGCCATTGGGCGTGATCGACAGCGATGCACCGCGGGTATAGGCCTCACCGCCCCCGGTCGGCGCCTGCACCGCCAGCCAGTTGCCTGCGTCCAGCGACAGGTCCAGCGCGTTGCCGGTGATGTGCTGTGCGCCCTGGCGCCGGTTGAAGCCGGCGTCCACGTGCAGGGCATCCACGCGCGAGGCATAGCCGGCACCCTTGATCGGGAAGGCCTCGGTATTGGCGAGGGCTTCCTTGAATCCAGGCGTATCGGTGTTGGCCAGGTTGTGCGACAGCGTTCCCTGCGCCTGCAGGGACGCACGTGCACCGGTCATCGCGACGTAGAGCGCCTTGTCCATCGTTGTATTCCCGTGCTGCTGCGATCAGTGGCTCATCAACGGATGTTGATGATGGTCTGGGTGATCTGGTCCATCGTGGAGACCATCTGCGAGTTGGCCTGGAAGTTGCGCTGGGCGGTGATCATGTTCACCAGCTGCTCGGTCAGGTCGACCGTGGAGGCTTCCAGCGAACCGGCCTGCACCTTGCCCAGGTTGGAGCTGTCGGGCGCGCCGGTACGCGGGGTGCCGGAGCTGAAGGTTTCCACCCACAGGTTGTTGCCCTTGGCTTCCAGGCCCTGCGAGTTGTTGAAGGTGGTGAGCGCGACCTGGCCCAGCGGCTTGTCGTCGCCGTTGGTGTAGCGGGCATAGACCACGCCCTCTTCGGACACGGTGATTTCGTTGAGCTTGCCGGCGGCGTAGCCGTCCTGCTGGGTGTTGCGCAGCGCGAACTTCTCGCCGTACTGGGTCGACCCGGTGACATCCAGGGTCATCGCCAGGGTGCCGGCGCCGGTGGTCGGGGTGAACGGGTCCATCACGATCTGGCCGTTGGCCGGGGTGGTCAGCGCGCCGGCATCGTTGAAGGTCAACGTGGTCGGGGTGCCCACGGCCTGGCCATCGACGTAGTTGTAGACCTGCCATTCGTTGGCGGTGGCCGTCTTGACGAAGTACGAGGTCTGGGTGTGGCTCACGCCCAGCGAGTCGTACACGGTGATGCCGCCGGTGGACTGGTTGTAGCTGTTGGAATCGGTCGGGTCGAACGTGGCCAGGGTCGGCTGCTTGGCGTTGGCCGGCAGGGTGAACGCCACGTTGACCTTGCCGGTCTGCTTGGGCGGGCTGTCGGTGGTGAGCAGCTGCAGGTCGGTCAGGCGGCCGCTGTCGAAGCTGGTGCCGTCGGCGTTGGGCGCGAACACCTGCAGGCGCGCACCCTGCGGGTTGGTCACGTAGCCGGCCTGGTCGGTCTGGAAGTTGCCGGCGCGCGAGTACACGCGGGCGCCGTTCATGCTCATGGTGAAGAAGCCTTCGCCGGAGATCGCCATGTCCAGGCTGCGCCCGGTCTGCTCGTTGTTGCCCTGCGAGAACTGCTGGGCCACGTTGGTCAGGCGCACGCCCGAACCTACTGCATTCTTGGACAGGCCATAGCTGGTGGCCGAGAACAGGTCGGCGAACTCGGCGCGCGATTCCTTGAAGCCGGTGGTGTTGACGTTGGCGATGTTGTTCGCGGTGACGTTCAGGTCGGCATTGGCGGCATTGATGCCGGACAGCGAGATGTTGAAGCCCATGGGATTCTCCTTGGATGCGTGACGAAGGGACTCAGCTGACGCGCAGCACGTAGTCGATCGGGGCCGTGCCCAGGCCCTTGAGGTTGAGGTAGAGGCCGTCCGAGCCGACGGTGACGCTTTCCACCGGTGCTTCGACGTAGGTGTTGATCTTGGTCTGGGTGCCGGCGCTGTCGGTGTGGGTGGCGGCGATGGTGTAGCTGCCGGCGGCCATGCGGTTGCCGTTGGCATCCTTGCCATCCCAGTTGAAGGTCACTTCGCCGGCTTCCTTGGCTTCCACGCTGAGCTGGGTCACCTTCACGCCGTTGGCGTCGGTGATGTCCACGGTGACGTAGCCGGCGCCGGGCGCAGCGACCATGCCGCTGGTATCGCCTTCGGTTTCCAGCTGCCACTTGGTGGAGGGCACCAGCACGTCATGGCCGACCAGCGCCGCGCCGCGCAGCACCTGGTCGCCGGCCATCGATTCCTGGAAGCCCTGGACGGTGCTGTTGAGGTCATTGATGCCCTGCACCTGCGACAGCTGCGCCATCTGCGCCACCATCTGGGTGTTGTCCATGGGCTTGAGCGGATCCTGGTGCTGCAGCTGCTCGGTCATCAGGCGCAGGAAGTCGGCCTGGTCCAGGGTGTCCTTCTTCTTGGTGGTGCTGCTGTTGGGTGCGTTCAGGCCCAAGGCGCTGTAGATGTCGGTGTTGCCGACGCCGCTGGTGCTGCTCATGACGGTATGTCCTGCAATAAGAAGGGTCAGCGACCCATGGTCAGGGTGGCCAGCGCCAGTTCCTTGGCGGTGGTGAGCATCTCCACGCCGGCCTGGTAGTTGCGCGAGGTCGAGATCAGGTTGACCATCTGGGCGACGGGGTCGACATCGGGCTGGTAGATGTAGCCATCGCCATCGGCCAGCGGGTGGCCGGGCTCGTAGCGCTTGATCGGCGCGGCGTTGCTCTGGCTGATTTCCTTGACCTGGACGGTGGTGATGTTCGGGTCGGTGCGGCTGGTGACCGACTGGAAGATCGGCTCGAGCGGCTTGTACACGGCATCGGCCGAGCCGGCGACGGTGTCGGCGTTGGACAGGTTGGAGGCCAGCGTGCTCATGCGCACGGACTGGGCCTGCAGCGCGGAGCCGGCGATATCGAAGATGGGCAGGTTGCTCATGGCTTATTGCCCCGTGATCGCGGTGAGCATGGAGCGCACCTTGGATTCGACGAAGCTCAGCGAGGCGCGATATTCCAGCGCGGCGCGGCCATAGGCGGCGCGCTCGGCATCGGGATCGACGGTGTTGCCGTCGATGCTCGGCTGCACGCCTTCCTTGGTGATCTGGAACGGGTTGAGCCCACCGCCGATGCTGAAGTGCTGCTCATTGGTGGTCCGCATGAGCCCGTTGCTGTCGGCACCCTGGGCATTGCGCAGGGCGGCATCGAAGTCCAGGTCCTGGGCCTTGTACCCGGGGGTATCGGCATTGCTCAGGTTGCTGGCAATCAGCTTCATCCGCTGCTCGCGCAACGGCATGGCCTGGGCATGGACACCCAGATAGTCGGAAATCAGGTTGGGCATGGCGCTCTCCCACGGGACGATGTGGGGGAGGCTGCAAGGGCCGTGCCAGAACGGGCAACCGCGCCGAACCGAAGGCCTTGGTTGATTGACCGGGATCCCAATGGGCCCGTATGAATTCGTAGCCCCGGCCGTTGGCCGGAAACCGCGCGCAGCGCGGCCCAAGCGTCCGAAGCCGGCGGGTTATCGATCGCGGCCAACATCCCGGCGTTTAGAGGTTCCGAAGCCGCCCGTCAGGCGTTCATGTCGCCTGATACACGGTTTCGTTCTGGTTGCACACCCGGACGTACGGTCGCGACCGACAGCCTGTCAGGCTCCGGACCCTTGGGCCGCGCTGCGCGCGGTGCCCGGCCAACGGCCGGGGCTACGAATTCATACGGGCCCATTGGGGGCCGGATCAATCAACCGAGGTCAACGGCCGGTCAGGCCGCCAGGGCGACCTTGCGCAGGCGATCCAGCACGAAATCGGCCAGTTCGTGTGGGGAATACTTGGCCACGAAGGCGTTGGCGCCGACCCGCTCGACCATGGCGTTGTTGAATACGCCCGAGAGGGAGGTGTGAAGCAGCACGTACAGGCCGGCCAGGCCCGGATGGCGACGGATTTCCGTCGTCAGGGTGTAGCCGTCCATGGCCGGCATTTCGATGTCCGAAATGACCATGGCGTAACGCTCGGCCGGGTTTTCGCCGGCGGCGTGGATCTGCAGCAGGTGGTCCAGCGCCTGCTTGCCGTCCGAGAGCAGGGTGGCGCCCACGCCCAGCTGGTCCAGCACGCTGCGGATCTGCTGGCGGGCAACCCGCGAGTCGTCCACCACCAGCACCTGCAGCTGCGGGGCGTCGGCCGGCAGCGCCATCGAGGGGTCCAGCACGGCCTCGCCACGCACCTGGGCGATGTCGGCCAGCACGCTTTCCACGTCGATCACCTGGATCAGCTCACCCTGGAAGCGGGTGACGGCGGTCAGGTAGCTCGATTCGGCGCCCAGCTCCGGCGGCGGGTGGATGTCTTCGACCGCGATGTTGACGATGCGCTCCACGCCGCTGACCAGGAAGCCCTGGATCGAGCGGTTGAATTCGGTCACCACCAGGTAGCCCGGCGACTTGTCGGCGTCCGGCTCGCGCTCGGGGTGGCCGATCGCCAGGCCCAGGTCCAGCACCGGTACCGAGCGGCCGCGCACGTCGGCCACGCCGGCGAACTGGCTGGGCAGCCCGGGTACCTGGAACAGGTCCGGCCGGCGCAGGACTTCCTGCACCTTGAACACGTTGACGCCAAAAAGCTGACGTCCGCCAAGGCGGAACAGCAGCAGGGCCAGGCGGTTGTGGCCCGCCAGGCGCGTGCGCTGGTCGATGCGGTTGAGCAGGTCATGTGACATGGGGGATGTATCGGCGGCATTGGCAATCACTTGAGCGCCGCGCGCCGTGAATGAACGGCACGGTCCTTGCAGGGTGCTGCGCATGTGCCTTGCCCCGGAGCCGCCATGCGTATCCTTCCTATAGTTGTCGCGCTGATCGCGTTGGTAGGTGCGTCCCCGCACGCCCAGGCCGCTGGCGGCTGGCAGCCGGTGGACAGCATCCGCGCCGCCGCGCTGTCCACGTTGCCGGCGGGCAGCGAAGGCGACACCACCCTGGATTCGGCGCTGCGCCTGCCGGCCTGCGGCCAGGACCTGCGCGCCCAGCCCACCGGCACCAGCACCGTGGAGGTCAGCTGCCCCGACGCGGGCGGCTGGCGCCTGTTCGTACCGGTGAAGGTGCGCCGCAACCAGACCGTGCTGATCCTCAATCGGGGCATTGCCGCTGGAGAAACGCTGGGGGTGGCCGATATCACCACGGCACAGCGAGACGTAGCCCGCATTGCCGGTGCCGCCCTGGCCGACCCGGCCGTGGCGGTGGGGCGGGTGGCGCGGCGTACGTTGAGTGCCGGCAGCCTGCTGTCGGCCAACGACCTGGTCGCCCAGCGTCTCATCCGGCGCGGCGACAGCGTCGCCCTGGTCTCCCGTTTTGGCGGGGTCGAGGTCCGGGTGGCGGGGAAGGCTCTGGCCGATGCAGGTGAAAATGAACGCGTATCCGTGGAAAATCTGTCGTCACGCAAGGTGGTCCAGGGCACGGTGGCGGCCAGCGGCGACGTTTTTGTGACGCGCTGACCACTCCAGCACGCAAAATCTCCTAAAGATGCCGGCCCCCGTGCCGTTATCCCTTGTGAACCGTAACTCCCAGGACAACCCATGAGCCAGAAAATCGACGGCAACCTGCAGGCGACCGCCCATCTGCGCAGCATTGCGCCGGGTAACAAGCCCAGCGTGAGCACCGATGCCCCGGCGCGGCCGGTGGAAGCGGCCGACAGCCTGAAGCTGACCGGCGAGGCCACCAGCCTGCAGGCGCTGCAGCGCGAACTGAGCACCGCCCCGGCGATCGATGCCGGCCGCGTGCAGGCCGTGCGCGAGTCGCTGCAGAACGGCACCTACAAGATCAATCCGGACGCGATCGCCTCGCGCATGCTTGAGCTGGACCAGCAGCTGCAGAAATGAAGCTGGCCATGAGCGAGCCATTGCAGCGCCTCAGCGATGCCTTGGACGTCGAACGCCAGGCCTTGGTGGAGCATGACGTCCAGTCCCTGATCCGCGCCACCAGCGCCAAGCTCGATGCGCTGCGTGCGCTGGAGCAGGTGTTGCCGGTGGGGCAGAACGAACGCCTGCAGGAGCTGGCCGAGCGCAACCGCGCCAACGGCGTGCTGCTGGCGCGCCGCCGCCGCGAGGTCAACTGGGCACTGCGCCAGCTGGGCCGCAGCGAAGCCTCCTCGGCGTACGACGCCAAGGGCCAGGCCAACACCCTGCATACGCGCAGGCCGCTGGCGGTCGCCTAGGCGCCAACACGGATATAGTGGGCACCTGTTTCGACTGCCCCGATGTGACCGTGACCGCGCCCACCACTTTTGTCACCGCACCGCTGCCGCCGCAGCCGGTTCTGCTCGCGCTGTTCGAGCGCATCAACGAAGGCGTGCTCCTGTTCCGTGATGACGGCAGCGTGGCCGTGGCCAACGCCGCCGTGCGCGGCATGCTCGGCCAGGCCGAGATCGATGCCGGCGTGGATCCCGCGCAATGGCTGCGCCAGCTGCTGCCGCCCGATGCACTGGAGCATGCGCGCCTGCACGGCCACTGGAACGGCAGCCTGCCCGTGGGCGAACGCATGGTCATCGCACATGTCTACCAGCAGGAAGACGCCGGCCGGCTTCACTACCTGGCGCTGTTCCGTCGCATCGAAGGCCAGGAAGACTACGAACGCGAGCTGCAGCAGCGCCACGCCGAGCTGCGCCAGGCCTACCTGCGCCTCAACGGCACCCAGGAAAAACTGCTGCAGTCGGAAAAGATGGCCTCCATCGGCCAGCTCGCCGCCGGCGTCGCGCACGAGATCAACAATCCCATCGGCTACGTGCACTCCAACCTGGGCAGCCTGCAGGAATACCTGCGCAGCCTGTTCACCGTGATCGAAGCCTATGAGCGGGCACTGCGCGCGCCGGACCCGAAGGCGCTGATTCCCGAAATCGACGATATCCGCAACCGCTTCGACATCGATTTCATCAGCCGCGACCTGCCGCAGCTGATGGCCGAATCACGCGAAGGCATCGAGCGGGTCACCCGGATCGTGCGTGACCTGAAGGACTTCTCCTATTCCGGACGCGACGAATCGTGGAAGCTGGTCGACCTGCACTCGGGTCTTGAGTCCACGATCAACATCATCTGGAACGAGCTCAAGTACAAGGTGACGCTGCACCGCGAGTTCGGCCAGCTGCCGCTGGTGGAATGCCTGCCGTCCGAGCTCAACCAGGTCTACATGAACCTGCTGCTCAATGCCGGCCACGCCATCGCCGAGCGCGGCACCATCACCGTGCGCACCGGCGTGGACGGCGACTACGTCTGGGTGGAATTCGAAGACACCGGTGGCGGCATTTCGCCGGACCTGCGCCAGCGCATCTTCGATCCGTTCTTCACCACCAAGCCGGTGGGTAGCGGCACCGGGCTGGGGCTGTCGATCTCCTACAGCATCATCAACAAACACCACGGGCGGATCGACCTGGACAGCACCCCGGGCGTGGGTTCGCGATTCCGCTTGGTGTTGCCGATCAAGCAACCGCGGTAAAGCGCAGTCCCGATCATTTTCATGCGTTACCGCGCGTTGCTGGGTTCACGGCAGTCGTTTGGGAACCGACTCTACCAGCGCAGGGTGTGCCTGCCGTTCGTTTCCGCCCGCGACAAACTGTGAGGGGAGGGCTGCCCGGCGCCCTCCCCATCACGTAGCTACGGAAACGCTGCTCTCAATCGCCTTCCGGCGCCGGTATCGCAACGGGCTGTGATGTATTGGCGCGCCGTTGCTCTTCGTGCGTGCGGAATGCCTGGTGGATGTGCTTGCGCAGCTCGTCGTCGTTCCAGGGCTTGGTCAGGAAGCGGTAGATCGCGCCGCGGTTGATCGCGTCGGTGACCGTGTTGAGGTCCGTGTAGCCCGACAGCACCAGCCGGATCGTGTCCGGGTACAGCATCTTCACCCGGCCCAGGAACTCCGTGCCGCTCATGTCGCTCATGCGCTGGTCCGACAGGATCACCTGCACATCGTTGATCGCCAGCAGGTCGAACGCATCGCGCACGTTGCCCGCCGCCAGGATCCGGTAACCATCGCGGCGGAACAGGCGCACCAGCGAACGCAGCACGTTCTCCTCATCATCCAGCAGCAGCAGCGTGCGGTCCGGGCGGGTTTCGGCGAACGCTTCCGGGCGCAGGTAGCGCCGGCGCAGGGTCATGCCCGCCGCGTCGGCCGACATCGGCTCGCCGAACAGGTACCCCTGGAACACGTCGCAGTCATTGCGGCGCAGGAAGCCCAGCTGCGCCTGCGACTCCACCCCGTTGGCGATCACTGTCATGCCGAGCTGGTGGCCCATGGCGATGATCGCGCGCGCAATGGCCGCCTCGCGGTTGCCGGCCGGCGCGCTCTTGATGAAGCTGCGGTCGATCTTCAGCTTGTCCACCGGGTAGCGCACCAGCGCGCTCAGGCTGGAATCGCCAGTACCGAAGTTGTCCAGGCTCAGGCTGATGCCTTCGTTGCGCAGGTTCACCAGCGTTTCGTGCACGAAGTTGACGTTGTTGGTCAGCGCACTTTCGTTGATTTCCAGCGTGAGCATGTGCGCCGGCACCCCGGCGGTCTGCATCAGCGCCATCACCTCACCGAAGAAGTTCGGACGCAGCAGCTGCAGCGTCGACACGTTCACCGCGATGGTGAAGTCATCGAAGCCCAGGTCCCGCCAGAGCCTGGCCTGCTTCAGTGCGCCCTCCAGCACCCACGTGCCGATCTGAACGATGATGCCCAGCCGCTCGGCGGTGCGCATGAAACGCTCCGGCACCAGCATGCCCAGTGTCGGTGACTGCCAGCGCAGCAGCGCCTCCATCCCGACCACGTGGCCATCGCGGGCGCTCACCAGCGGCTGGTAGCGCAGCTTCAGCTCGCCATTGGGAATGGCGTCCACGATCTGGCGCGCGATGATGCTCTCGCTGTGCGCGCTGGACGGGGTGTTGACCGCGTGGATGCGCACGGCATTGCCGCCCTCGCGGGCGGCCTGGTACAGCGCGTCCTCGGCATGGTCGAGCAGGCGCGAGGTCTCTGTCGCATGTTCCGGACACAGGCTGACGCCGAGTTTGCCGGTCATGAACAGCGTATACGGCAGCACCGAGAGCGGCAGCTCCAGCTGCTGCCGGATCTCTTCGGCCAGGTCGTCCGGCAGCGGCAGGTCGGCCGTGCGCGGTACCGCGATCAGGAACTCATCGCTGCCATGCCGCCACAGCTTGCCCCGCCCGCGCAGGTGGTGCTGCAGGCGCTGGGCCACCAGCACCAGCGCCTGATCGCCGACCTCGGCGCTCATGTTCTCGTTGACCGACGCGAAGTGGTCGATATCCACGTGCATCAGCATCAACGGCGTGCCACCGGAGGCGGCCTCGGCCACCATCGCCTGCAGCGCAGGATTGCCGGCACCCAGCCGGGGCGGCGCGTCCTCGATGCTGACCAGGGGCAGGGAAGGGTTCCACATCACTCAATATTCCACGGTATCGGGGGTGGCCACGCCATCGCTGCGGTAAGGCAGGAACAGGTCGACCAGGGTGCCGGCGCCATGCGCCGACTCGATCTTGAGGGTGCCGCCGGCGCTCTGCGCGCGCTCGCGCATGACGATCAGGCCCAGCCCGCGCGGGCCGTCGGGGTCGAAACCCTCGCCGTCATCGCGCACCTGCAGGTGCAGGCCATGGTCCTGCACGTCCTGCAGCCTCAGGTGCACCTGGCTGGCGCGCGCATGGCGCAGCACATTGGTCAGGCTTTCCTGGGCAATGCGGAAACAGGCCTGCTCGATCTCACCCTGCGGCCGTCGCGGCAGCGCCGCGATGTCGGCCAGCAGTTCGATCGGCGAGGAACGGAACAGCACCCCGGCCTGCCAGCGCAACGCCGCCTCCAGGCCCAGTGCATCCAGCTGCGGCGGGCGCAGCAGGGTGGAGATGTCGCGCAGCTTGCCCACCGTGGTGTCGGCCAGCTGGATGATCTGCTCCAGGTCCTCGCCGCGCCGTTGCGGATCGGCTTCATCCTGTGCCGCATACGCCGACAGCTTCATGGCGGTGATGGCCTGGCCGATATCGTCGTGGAGGTCGCGCGAGATCGCGCGGCGCTCGTCTTCCTGCAGCGAGAACAGGCGCCCGGCCATGGCCTGCAGCTCGCGGTTGCTGGTTTCCAGCGCCTCGCGGATGCGCTCGGGCTCGCTCAGGTCGCGCACGATCAACAGCTTGCAGTTGCGCCCGCCGTAACGGACCTCGCCCACCGCCAGGCCGGCCTGGAAACCTTCGCCGTCCAGCCGGCGCATGCCGATGACTTCACTGCCGCTGCTGGGCAGGGGAATGGTGGCGAACAGCTGCGCGCGGACCCGGGACAGGTCGGTGGCAGCCACCAGCGCCGACAGCGGCTCGCCCAGCAGCGTATGTTGCCCGTAGCCGAACTGGGCCGCGGCGCAGGCATTGGCATACAGCACGTGTTCGTCGGAGAGGATCACCACGCCGTCGGGCAGCACCCGGACCAGTTCGCGGAACTGCTCCTCACGCTCGCGCAGCAGGCGCCGCGAGTGTTCGCGCTCGGTGACATCCTGCAGGGTGCCCAGCACGCGCGGGCGCCCGGCGTCGTCGGTGCCGCTCTCGGCGCGCAGGTGGACCATCAAGGCGCGACCGTCCATGGCCAGCAGCGGCAGCAGTACGTCGATCTGCACCTGCTCACCCCGCATGTCCTGCAGCAGCTGTTCGCTCAGTGCGGCGGTGGACGGATCGGCCGGCACCAGCAGCTCGTCGAAGCGGTGCCAGCGCCGCGCTTCCGGTGGGCGCCGGCCCAGCAGGTGGTAGACCTGGTTGGAGTACTGGCCCATACCCGTGGCGGGGTCGACTTCCCACGCGCCGATCCGGGCCATTTCATGGGCTTCCTCGACACGGGCCAGGGCCTGGTCGCGGCGGCGCAGTGCCTGGTCTTCACGGGTCCGGTCGATGGCGATCAGCAGCCGTGCCGGGCGACCGGCGTAATCGAGGTAGTTGCTGCGCATTTCGATCCGCCGCGGGCTGCCGTCCTTCAACAGCAGGTCGGCGGTAAGCACGCACAGCTGGTCCGGCTGGGCCCGGATCTGCTCAAGCTTGGCGGCCAGGACTGCTTCGTCGCCCGGTGGCCACAGCGCGGTCATCGGCAGGGCAGTGAACTCCTCGCGCGTCCAGCCGAACAGGCTGCACGCGGCCGGGTTCACGTCCAGGATCTCCAGCGTGTCCAGGTCGTACACCAGGATCGGCCCGGGGTTGCCCTCGAACAGCTGCCGGTGGCGCTGCTCGGAGTGCTCCAGCTTCGCGTGGGTCTGCAGCACGTGGTGGGCCAGCGGGCGCAGCAGCAGGTAGATCAGCGCGCCGCTGAGGATGACGAAGAACGCCCCTTTGGCGGTCTGCCAGCGCGCGGCCGTGGCCAGGTCGGCGGTGAGCACCTGCACGGCGGCGTCGCTGCACAGGATCCAGACCAGCGCCAGCACCAGATAGCCGAGCACCACCCGCCAGCGATCGCGGCGCAGGGCCTGGGCGAGCGGGTGGTCACGACGGTGCGGTGCGGGCGGGCCGGGCGGGACGACAGGCATGGGGCGCGACGGGAAGGGGTTGGGTGGGCGGTCCATAGTAGTGGCTGGGACACCCCGGGCGCACGCGAGGCTCAACTATCGACCAGAACAGCCGCTAACGATTGCGTTCCCGGCTGTCGGGTGCGTTATCGGAGTCATACCGCGTGGACCAAGGCATCATCGCGAGTCTGCTGCAGCACCCCCTGGCCTCGGCCCTGGTCATCCTGGACCGGACCGGGCGCCCGCTTGCCGCCAATCCGGCCGCGCGCGAACATGGGTTGCCGGCTACCGTGGCGGCCTACGGCGAGCTGCTGGAAGACCTGCGGCTGCTGGCCGCCGATGGCGGCCTGGTGCCGTGCCAGCTGCCGGGTGGGCCCCGTGGACGCTTCGATGGCTGGATGCGCGCCGTGCACGACGCCGATGGCAACCTGCTGGCCTTCACCCTGAGCGTGCCCGAACCGGTGGCCGCCTACGCGGGCAGCCGCTGGGAAGTGGCGCTGGACCACGCCGGCCACGGTTTGTGGGACTGGGACCTGCCCAGCGACGCGGTGACCCGTTCGCAGCGCTGGCATGACGTGCCGGCCGGCGTGGACGAACACGCGGCGGCGGACGCCGGCCAGGCGCTGCTGGCGCCGGTGCATCCCGATGACCAGGCCGCGGTGCGCGCGGCGCTCGACGCGCACCTGCGCGGCGAAGGCGAGGTGTACACCGCCCAGTACCGCCTGCGCCATCCCGAAGGCGAGTGGCGCTGGGTGCTCGATCGCGGCCGCGTGGTGGCCCGTACCGTCGACGGACAGCCGCTGCGCATGGTCGGCACCCACACCGACATCCAGGCACAGAAACAGATGGAAGCCCTGCTGCTGGAGCAGCAGGTGCACCTGCGCGAGGCGCAGCGCATCGCCAGCATGGGCAGCTGGTCGTGGGACCCGGACAGCCGCCAGTTCTGGTGGTCGCCGGAGTTCCGGGCGCTGCTCGGCGTGGGCGATGCCCCGTTGAGCAGTCGCCGGCACTGGCTGCGCCTGCTGGAACCGCGTTCGCGCGGCCTGCTGCGGCAGGCCTGGCGGCGCATGCTGCGCGATGGCAAGCCCAGCACGCTGGCGCTGGAGCTGCCGCGCGGGAACGACAGCGCGCTGCACCTGCGATTGTGGATGCAGCCGCTGCTGGGCCCGGACGGGCGCATCCAGCGCCTGCTCGGCCAGGTCCAGAACATCACCGAACAGCACCAGACCGATGCGCTCATCCGCTGGCGGACCGAGCTGCTGAACCGGGTATCGGCGCTGGGCAGGATTGGCGGTTGCGAGATCGACGTGGCCACCCGCCACATGCAGTGGACCGAGGAGTGCTACCGCATCCACGGGCTGCGCAAGGAACCGATCACCCTGGACCAGGCGCTGGCGCTGTACACGCAGGATTCGCGCGATGCCTTCGAGGCCGCACTGGCGCGCATTGCCGCCGGCGGCCTGCCCGAACAGCTGGACCTGTGTTTCTACCGCCAGTCCGGGCTGCGCGTCTGGGTGCAGGTGCTGGTCGAGCTGGACCATCGCGACGGCCTGCCAACCCGCTTCGTGGTGCTGTTCCGTGACATCACCCGCGAACGCGAAGCCAACGAGCGGATCGAGCTGCTGGCCCATTATGACCTGCTCACCGGCCTGCCCAACCGCATGCTGCTGCGCGAGCAGACCGCCGACGCCATCGAGGAAGCGCGCGATCGCGGCGCGCCGTTGGCGATGCTGTTCATCGACCTGGATGGTTTCAAGACCATCAACGACACCTTCGGCCACGCCACCGGCGATGCGCTGCTCAAGGCAGCGGCGGCGCGGCTGCACCAGAACCTGCGCAACGCCGACCTGTTCGGGCGCTTCAGCGGCGATGAGTTCATCGTGGTGCTGCGCGACCTGGCCGACCCGGAAGATGCCGGGCACGTGGCGCGCAAGCTGATCGCATCGCTGGCCGAGCCACTGCAGCGCGGTGACACCACCTTGAAGGTGGGCGCCAGCGTGGGCATTGCGATGCTCGACGAAGGACGCACCGATTTCGATTCCCTACTGCGCGCAGCCGATGCGGCCATGTATGCCGCCAAGGAAGCGGGCCGCAATACCTACCAGTACTACAGCCAGGACGCGCTGCTGCGGATCCAGCGCAAGCTGGAGATCGAGCACGCGCTGCTGGGCGCCATCGAGCGCGAAGAATTCAGCCTGGCCTACCAGCCGCTGCTGCATGCGGCGCAGGACCAGCCGCCGGCCATCGAGGCGCTGCTGCGCTGGCACCGCCCGGGGATTGGCTACTGCAGTCCGGCCGAGTTCATTCCCATTGCCGAGAAGTGCGGCGAGATCGTGCGCATCGGCGACTGGGTGCTGGCCGAAGCCTGCCGCCAGGCAGCCGCCTGGGACCGGGCAGGGCTGGTGTTCGACCGGATAGCGGTGAACGTATCGGCCGTGCAGCTGCGCGACCGCGGCTTCGCCGAGCGGGTGATCGACATCTGCCACGCCCATGGCTGGGCACCGCAGCGGCTGGAACTGGAGCTGACCGAATCGGCGCTGATCCGCGACACCGACGTGCTGCGGCATTGTTTTGATGTGCTGGAGCGGCACGGCGTGCCGCTGGCGGTGGACGACTTCGGTACCGGCTTCTCCAACCTGCACTACCTCAACCGTTTCCCGGTGGGCCGCCTGAAGATCGACCGCAGCTTCGTGCAGGGCATGCTCCACGATGCCGGTACCGCCGAGGTGACCCAGGCCATCGTGCACCTGGGCCACGCCCTGGGCATGAAAGTGGTGGCCGAAGGCGTGGAAACCGAGCAGGAAGAAGCGATGCTGCGCCGCCAGGGCTGCGATGAGATCCAGGGCTACCTGTATTCGCGCCCGCTGACCCCGCGTGACCTGGCCCAGTGGCTGAAGCACGGTGGCGGACAGATGCAGGCGATTCCCGCCCAGGCGGGTGACGCGTTGCGGATTCCGGTCGCCCCCTGAAGGGGCGTGGGCCGGCCAACGGCCGGCGCTACCGCTGTCCGTTGCCCGTTGATGATCCCGATGCCGTCGTGTCCATGACCGTTGACCGGCCTGTGGTGGGTTGATTCCGATCCACGGATTGTTACGGGCTCATCGGGACCCGTATCAACCAATCCTTTCTCCGCTCCATCCCAGGTCCCACGCCAATCCCGCCAATGCGGGATCCAGCGGCGTTGCCGCCGGTGCCGTCGCCATCATTCCCGCCAGTTCCCGTTGCGCCTGTTGTTCCAGCGCCGCCAACAGCGCACGCCCGCTCTTCGGCACTACGGGCGCCAGAGCAGGGGGCATGACGTCGCCCGCAGCGTCGGGCGACGCGCCGTTACCGGCAGGAATCAATTGGGAGGGGGCGGCGTTCAACAACATGCGGCAGTCTTCAGCAGATGGGTCAGGGCGCTACACGCACGAAAGCCCCGGCAATGCCGGGGCCCTCGTGGAATGCCGTTGCCGGCACGAATGGCGGGTCAGAACAGTTCAACCGCACCGGCTGCCATGCTCTGCTGGCTCACTGGCTTGTGCGGCGGGCGTTCCCATTCGCTGCGCATTTCGCGCAGGCGGTTGCCGGTACGCTGCAGCGCGGTGGCCACTTCGGCATCGAACACGCCGCCGTTACGGTGCAGCAGCTCCTGCAGGCCGACCGCTTCACGGTTGATCGAGGTCAGGCGGTCCAGGTGGGTGTGCACGCCGCCCAGGGCCTGGGTGGCGATGTCCTCGAACTGCAGGGCGCGCACGGCTTCGGCCACGCTGCTGTCGATGGCACGGCCGCACTCGGAGATCTCGCGCATGCCTTCGCCCAGCGACGCATTGATCTGCGCCACGTTGTCGAGCATGGCCGCCGCTTCGTGACGCGCTTCGCGGGAGCGGTCCATGTCCCGCGAGGCCATGTTGGACACCGTCTCGCGGACCTTGGCGATGGCGTCCTTGGAGCTGTGCGCCAGCTTGCGGATCTGCTCGTTGAAGGTGGTGGAACGCTCGGAGAGGTTGCGCACCTCGTCGGCCACCACTGCGAAGCCGCGACCGGCTTCACCGGCACGGGCTGCTTCGATGGCCGCGTTCAGCGCCAGCAGGTTGGTCTGGTCGGCGATCGACTTGACGTCTTCCAGCAGCGCGAAGATGCCATCCAGGTGCTGCGCCATCTGGTCGATGTGCTGCACGGTGTTGCTGCTCTGGCCGCTGACCTGTTCCAGCGCTTCCACCAGCTGTTCCATGCGGTGGCTGGCGTGCTGGGCGAAGCGGGCCACGTCGACGCCGGCGCCGCCGTCTTCACCGGCGCGGTCGACGATCCGGGCCAGTGCCTGGCTCTGCTGGCGGGACTTGCGGTTCATGGCATCGAAGCTGCCACCCAGGCCGGCCACGGCCTGGCGGATCAGGTCACGGGCGCGTTCGATTTCGCCACGCGAACCGTCGATTTCGTTGCCGACGAACGAGCGCAGCTCGGTCAGCAGCTGGTCCTGTTCCCGCATCATGCGGGCATGCTCGGGCGAGCGCTGGGTCTGGGCGCGGGCGGTCCACCACGCGAACCCCAGCCAGCTGAGCGTCATCGTGGTCAGGATCGCCCAGCGCAGGGCGGCCGGCCATTCAAAGCCGATGGCGAAGGGAAGCAGCAGGGTCAGGACCAGGGGGGCGGCCAGACTAGTGAAGAGGCGTGAGTACATGGACGTTCTCGGGGAGGTGCACGGATGATGTATCGGCCGTACCCCCGTTTGCTTTAGGCATGGCGCACTTTTTTGTGCGCCGGCAGGTGACGACCGTTGGTCGTGAGCCCGTCCCGGTAGGTGACGACCGTTGGTCGTCACTCCTTTCCGTCAGCGAAGCTGACGGTCAACAGCGTCAATCATCGCCTTGCGCGAGATCAGGAAATCCCAGTACTGGCCGCCGGTCTGGCGCCACAGCACCGCCGAACGCACCGCCGCCAGCAGCAGCGCGCGGATCTCGGCCACCACCCCGGCCTGGCCCAGGTAGTGCGGGTTGCCCTGGACCATCACCCGCGGTTTGAGGTGGCTGATGGTGTCGGCATACAGTCCGCCCAGGCTGGACAGCACGTCCGGGTGGGCGCTGTCGTTCAGCTCGGCGGCCTGGCGCTGGGCACGGGCGATGCCCTGGCTGACCTGCTCGACCACGGCGTCCTCGCGCACGAAGCGGCGCTCCAGCTGCAGCACGGCCAATGCCAGCCGCGGCAGGATCTCGTCCTGGCCCTGGTTGCGGAAATAGTTGTGCAGCAGGCGCAGGCCCGGGGCCAGGTTGGCGGCGCTGCCGTAGATGGCCTGCGGGCTGTCAGCGTCGATCCGGAACACGCTGTCGATGGCGGTGCGGACCACGCTGGCCTCGGAATGGCCGGTTTCGGCGATGCGGCGCACCTGCTGCAGCGCCTGGGCGATGCCAGCCAGGGCAAGGACGCGGTCGTCGACGGAAAAACTCATGCAGCAGATACCTCGAAGGGGGAAGGGGCGGTGCGCAGGCGCTGCTCCAGCGGCGCATCGGTGGCGGCGATCACCGCGCCACCCAGGCAGACCTCGTCGTCATACAACACCAGGGATTGCCCGGGGGTGACGGCACGCTGTGGCCGCGCGAAACGCACGTCCACGCTGCCATCGTCGCGCACCCGCACCGTGCAGGGCTCGTCCGGCTGGCGGTAGCGGGTCTGCGCGGTGCACTCGAATTCGCGCGCAGGCGGTGCGCCGGCGATCCAGTGGGCAATTTCCGAATGCAGGCGGGTCGACTGCAGCCACGGGCTTTCCCGGTCCTGGTCCACGTACAGCACGTTGCTGGCCACGTCCTTGCCCACCACGTACCACGGGGCCGCTGGGCGGCCCCGCACGCCGCCGATGTTCAGGCCTTCGCGCTGGCCCAGGGTGAAATAGAACACCCCGGGGTGCTCGGCGATGCGGTTGCCGTCCGGGTCCTGGATCTCACCGGTACGCGCCGGCAGGTAACGGCCCAGGAACTCGCGGAAGTCCCGCTCGCCGATGAAGCAGATGCCGGTGGAGTCCTTCTTGGCGTGGGTCGGCAGGCGCGCATCGCGGGCAATGCGGCGCAGGTCGTTCTTCTGCAGGTCGCCGATCGGGAACAGGGTGGCGGCCAGCTGGGCCTGGCCCAGCTGGTGCAGGAAGTAGCTCTGGTCCTTGCTGCGGTCGGCACCGCGCAGCAGTGCCCAGCGCCCGCCCACCTGGGCCACGCGGGCGTAGTGGCCGGTGGCGATGCGTTCGGCGCCCAGCTCGCGGGCCGCGTCCAGGAAGTGCTTGAACTTCACTTCGCGGTTGCACAGCACGTCCGGGTTGGGGGTGCGCCCGGCCGCGTATTCGGCCAGGAAGTGTTCGAACACGCCCTGCCAGTATTCGCTGGAGAAGTCGCGGAAGTGGAACGGAATGTCGAGCAGGCCGCACACGGCGACCGCATCGCGGCGGTCGTCTTCGGCGCGGCAATCGCCGCTGCCGTCGTCGGCCCAGTTCTGCATGAACAGCCCGGCCACCGGCTCGCCCTGCTGGACCAGCCGCCAGGCGGCCACGGACGAATCCACGCCGCCGGAAACGCCGACCATGATGCGCGGGGTGCTCATGCAACCTCCTTCACGATCAACAACGGGTGGCGCTGGCCGGCCAGGAAGTCGGCAACGACCTCCCAGACCAGCGGACTGCGCAGCCGCGAGGGCTCGGCCTGCAGCTCGGCCGGGTCCAGCCACAGCGCGCGCAGGATGCCGGTGTCCAGCGGTCGGGCCGGGTCATGCGAGATCGGCTCGGCCGCGTAGGCGAAGCGCAGGAACGGCGTGCCGTCGGGCGCGGTCCACTGGTAGGTGCCGATGAAGGCGGTCAGCCGCACCGTCCAGCCCGATTCTTCCAGGGTCTCGCGCACGGCGGCGGCGGCCAGGCTTTCGCCCGGCTCCAGGTGCCCGGCCGGCTGGTTGAGCACCGCGCGGCCGTCGATGGCTTCTTCCACCAGCAACAGGCGCCCGTCCCGCACCACCACGGTGGCCACGGTCACGTGCGGCGCCCAGCGCAGGTCCTGCACTTCGTTCACGTCAGTATTCGTCCGTTCCAGTCAGTTCAAGTTCCATCGCATCGGCGGTGTTCATCGCCGCTTCGATGGCCTCGCTCAGGGCGTCCGCGCTGGCGTTGGCATCCACCTTCACCACGAACATGGCCAGCTGCTCCTGCTTCACCCAGCCGCCCAGCTTGGCATCCTGGGAGTCTTCCAGCAGGCGGTTGGCCACCGCGGCGGAGAACTGCTTGCCCGGCGCGTTGTAGCCCGGCGACCAGATCTCGCGGATGCGGTGCTTGCCGTACTCTTCCACGGCCGAGCGCACGAACACCAGCTGGGTGCGGTCGCCTTCGACGTCGAACACCAGCTTGTAGTCGCCGTCCTCGTCGACCTCGTAGGGGTACTTCAGCGTATCCAGTACGCGGCCGACGGCCTTGTCGGGCGTTGCGGCCTGGGCCCCGAACACGGTGGCGGTCAGCAGCAGCGCGGTGGCGATCCTTTTCATGAAATCCCTGTGAAAGTATGTATCCATGAGTGGATTGTGACGGGGGCAGGGGGCCAACGTCCAATCCGGGCGGTGCGGCGTCTATAATGTCCCGATGCCCCGCGAGCCCTCCCAAGAACCCCATCACGACCACGGCGTAGCGCTGGAACCAGCCCGCCCGGAGGTCGCGCCGCCGCCGTTCTACCAGGTGATGCTGCTGAACGACGACTACACCCCGATGGACTTCGTGGTGACCGTGCTGCAGCACTTCTTCTCGATGGATCTGGAAAAAGCCACCCAGGTGATGCTCAACGTGCACACCCGTGGCCGTGGCGTGTGCGGTGTGTTCACCCGCGAGGTCGCCGAATCGAAGGTGGCCCAGGTCAATGAGTTCTCGCGCATGAACCAGCATCCGCTGCTGTGCACGATGGAAAAAGCCGGATAACAAGGCGTTCCCGCCGCCCCGGTTGATTGATCCAGGCCCCAATGGGCCCATCACGATTCGTAGCGCCGGCCGTTGGCCGGCCCACGCATGGCCGTTTTCGGGCCCCATGCCCGTCCATGAAGGAAAGAGCGCCGGGGACCGCCAAGGGGGCGGGGCGCCTTGCAACGGGTCGATGACGTCGCCATCACGGGTCGGCAGCCAATGCTGGTGGTGTCTGGGGCATGATCGCGCAAGTGATAACGCCATCTGAACGCACCGATCCAGTAGGGTGATGGAAATTGTGCAGGTAGGCCGCATATTGTTCTCAACTGCCGCCGGAGTAGAACATGTTCAGTAAAGACCTCGAACACACCATCGGTCAGTGCTACAAGCGCGCCCGTGAGGCCCGCCATGAGTTCATGACGGTGGAACACCTGCTGCTGGCACTGCTCGACAACCCGTCCGCCCAGGCCGTGCTCAAGGCATGCGGGGCCGACGCCGACCGCCTGCGCCAGGAGCTGGAGCAGGCCATCGAGGCCTCCGTCTCGCGCCTGGCCGAAGATGACGGCCGCGACACCCAGCCCACCCTGGGCTTCCAGCGCGTGCTGCAGCGGGCCGTGTACCACGTGCAGTCCTCGGGCAAGAAGGAGGTCACCGGCGCCAACGTGCTGGTGGCGATCTTCGGCGAAAAGGACTCCCATGCGGTCTATTACCTCAACCAGCAGGACGTGACCCGGCTGGATATCGTCAATTACCTCTCCCACGGCATCGCCAAGCTGGGCGAGGAGGGCGAAGTGCCGCCGTCGTCGGACGCTGAAGGGCGCGCCGAGGGTGCCGATGGCGAAGGCAAGGGCGATGCCCTGGCCGAGTTCGCCAGCAACCTCAACGAAGCGGCGCGCAACGGCCGGATCGACCCGCTGGTCGGCCGCCGCGACGAAATCGAGCGCACCATCCAGGTGTTGTGCCGCCGCCGCAAGAACAACCCGCTCTACGTGGGCGAGGCCGGCGTGGGCAAGACCGCCATTGCCGAAGGCCTGGCCAAGCGCATCGTGGAAGGTACGGTGCCCGACGTGCTGGCCGATGCGGTCATCTACTCGCTCGACCTGGGCGCGCTGGTGGCCGGCACCAAGTACCGCGGCGATTTCGAGAAGCGCCTGAAGGGCGTGCTGACCGCGCTGAAGAAGATGCCCAACGCGGTGCTGTTCATCGACGAGATCCACACCATCATCGGTGCCGGGTCGGCGTCGGGCGGCACCATGGACGCCTCCAACCTGATCAAGCCGGCGCTGGCCTCCGGTGAGCTGCGCTGCATCGGCTCCACCACCTTCCAGGAATACCGCGGCATCTTCGAGAAGGACCGTGCGCTGGCCCGGCGCTTCCAGAAGATCGACATCGTCGAGCCGACCGTCGGTGAAACCTACGAGATCCTGCAGGGCCTCAAGCCCAAGTACGAGGCGCACCACGGCGTGACCTATGCCGATGACGCGCTGCAGGCGGCGGTGGACCTGTCGGTGAAGCACATCGGCGACCGCCTGCTGCCGGACAAGGCCATCGACGTGATCGACGAAGCCGGTGCCCGCCAGCGCCTGCTGCCGGAGGGCGAGCGCAAGGAGCTGATCGACATCGAGGAAATCGAAACGATCGTGGCCAAGATGGCGCGCATTCCGGCCAAGCAGGTCAGCGCCACCGACAAGGACGTGCTGCAGCACCTGGAGCGCAACCTGAAGATGGTGATCTTCGGCCAGGACCCGGCCATCGAGACCCTGTCCTCGGCGATCAAGCTGGCCCGTTCGGGCCTGGCCAATCCGGAAAAGCCGATCGGCAACTTCCTGTTCGCCGGCCCCACCGGCGTGGGCAAGACCGAGGTGACCAAGCAGCTGGCGCTGCAGCTGGGCATCGAGCTGGTGCGCTTTGACATGAGCGAGTACATGGAGCCGCATTCGATCAGCCGCCTGATCGGTGCGCCCCCGGGCTATGTCGGCTTCGACCAGGGTGGCCTGCTCACCGAAAAAATCGTCAAGACCCCGCACTGCGTGCTGTTGCTGGACGAGGTGGAAAAGGCCCACCCGGACATCTTCAACATCCTGCTGCAGGTCATGGACCGTGGCGTGCTCACCGACACCAACGGGCGCGAAGCCAACTTCAAGAACGTGGTGCTGGTGATGACCACCAACGCCGGCGCGGCGCAGGCCTCGCGGCGGTCGATCGGCTTCACCCGGCAGGACCACGCCACCGATGCGATGGAGATCATCCGCAAGAGCTTCACGCCGGAATTCCGCAACCGCCTCGATGCGGTGGTGCAGTTCCAGCCGCTGGGCTTCGAGCACATCCTGCGCGTGGTGGACAAGTTCCTGATCGAGCTGGAAATGCTGCTGCAGGAAAAGCACGTCAGCCTGTCGGCCACCCCGACCGCGCGCGACTGGCTGGCCCGCCACGGCTTCGACCCGCTGATGGGTGCCCGCCCGATGGCGCGGGTGATCCAGGACAAGGTCAAGCGTCCGCTGGCCGACGAGCTGCTGTTCGGCAAGCTGGTCAATGGCGGCCGGGTCAGCATCGATGTGCGCGACGACGAGCTGTTCGTCGAAGCGCAGGCCGAGCCGGAGCGGCTGCTGCCGGCAACGGTCGAATGACCGGCAGGCCACGACCGTTGGCCGTGGCTCCTTGAACGCAAAAACGCCCCGGATGGGGCGTTTTTGTTGGGCCCCGCTCAGCGCTTGGCGCGGGATGCGAACGCCTCTGCGCTGATCGGCTCAAGCCGGGCGACATCGCAGCTGCCGGTGTCGGTGCGCAGCTTGCTGGCGCGTGCCCCGCACAGCTGGCCCTCGTTGCTGGGGGTGGCAAACTCCAGCTTTCGCGAGAAGCTGGCCTGGCTGCAGCTGTTCTGGAAATGGACGATGTAGTGATCGGTGCCGTTGCGCAGCAGGATGCTGCGATCGGCGCCCTTGCGGACCAGCTGCTGGTCGCTGGACAGGGTGATGCAATCGGAGGCCGCCGGGGTGGCGGCAGCTGGCGCAGTCTGCGCCGATGCCGTAGCGGCTGCGCTGGAAACAACCAACAGGCAAAGCGCGATCAGGGTCTTCATGGCGGGGGCCAGTGGGTCACGATCCGGAGTGGACCGTAGACCACAGTGCCTGCGTTCGGTCGGTGGCGAATCTGCATCAAGGCAGGCTGACTGATGTCAGGGTGCCGTGGGGCAGGGTGACTGCCGGCACGGTGGGCGCAGCTGAATGGCGCCCACGCAAAAAGGCCAGCGCAGGGCCGGCCTTTGATCGCGTCTTCCGGAGAAGCCGCCCTGCCGCTTACTTCATGCGGTAGGTAATGCGACCCTTGGTCAGGTCGTAGGGCGTCATTTCAACCTTGACACGGTCGCCCGTCAGGATGCGGATGTAGTTCTTGCGCATGCGGCCGGAGATGTGGGCGATGATTTCATGCCCATTTTCCAGTCGAACGCGGAAAGTGGTGTTCGGCAGCGTCTCGCTGACGGTGCCTTCGAACTCGATGGAGTCGTCTTTCGACATGTAGTCCTGTGCAGTTCTATAAACGGCCGAGCTGGCCTTAAGAGCGGGCATTTTACGCGCATCTCCCCCGGGATGCAAAGATTGCGTTAACCGTCCGCCTCAGGCCAATGATGCGGCGGAAACGTCGCCAAACCGCTCCGTCCACCCCCCGGGCGGCGCTGCGACCTGCACCTGCTCCCGCACCACCCCCAGAAACCGCTCCCGCGGCCAATGTTCGGCGCCCATCCGCAGCAGGTGGTCGTTTTCCACCTGTGCATCGATCAATGGCCACCCCCACGACGACAGCCGGTGGGCCAACCCGGCCAGCGCCACCTTGGAGCCGCCGCTGGCCGCGCTGAACATGCTTTCGCCGAAGAACATCCGGCCGATGGCCACCCCGTAGATCCCGCCCACCAGCCGGTCGCCGTCCAGCACCTCGATCGAGTGGGCGAAGCCGAGGGCATGCAGCGCCACATAGGCCTCGATCATGTCACGGGTAATCCAGGTCCCGTCCTGCCCGGGGCGCGGGCTGGCCGCGCAGGCCTCGATCACCTCGCGGAAGCGGGTATCGGCACGCAGCACCCAGCTGCTGGCGCGCAGGCTGCGGCGGAAGCGCGAGGACAGGTGGACGCCCTCGGTGCGGAACACCATGCGCGGGTCCGGTGACCACCACAGCAGCGGCTGGCCCTGCGAGAACCACGGAAAGATGCCGCCGGCGTAGGCATTGAGCAGGCGCACCGGCGAGAGGTCGCCGCCAAGTGCCAGCAGGCCATCGGGATCGCGCAGCGCGGTTTCGCCCGGCGGGAAGGGGGCGTCCGGCCGGTCGTCCAGTCGCCAGGGCAGGTGCCGGCTCATGCGGACTCGACGGCCTTGAAGGGGGTGTGTTCGGCCAGCAGCTGCGCATAGCGCTGCACTTCCTCGCGCTCCTGCGCGCACCAGCCTGCGAGAGCGGCGGCGAACGCGGGCTCGGCCAGCCAGTGCCGGCTGCGCACCGGGTGCGGCAGGAACCCGCGCGCCAGCTTGTGCTCACCCTGCGCGCCGGGCTCGAAACGGGTGAGCCCTTCGCGCAGGCAGTACTCGATACCCTGGTAGTAGCAGGTTTCAAAGTGCAGGCCGGGCAGGGTGGCGCCGCCCCAGTAGCGCCCGTACAGGGTGTCGCCACCGCGCAGGCACAGCGCGCCGGCGATCGGCTGGCCCTCCAGCATGGCCAGGAAGATCACCAGCTGGCGCGGCATTGCCGTGGCCAGGTGCTGCAGGAAGGGCAGGGTCAGTGCTGGCGAGTTGCCGTACTCAGTGAAGGTCTGCAGGTAGAAGTCGTGCATGGCCTGCAGGTCGGCGTCGGTGGCTTCATCGCCGTGCACGATCCGGTAGCTCACCCCGGTGCGGGCCAGCTTGGCGCGCTCCTGGCGGATGTTCTTGCGGTGCTTGTGGTCCATCGCCGCCAGGAAGCTGCTGAAGTCGGTCCAGTCGCCCGGGTTGTGCCACTGGAACTGGATGTCTTCGCGCAGCAGCCAGTCCGGCCCGAACGCGGCGTCGTCTTCAGCCAGGTGGAAGTTCACGTGCGCCGACGACCAGCCCATGCGGGCGACCTCGGCGCGCAGGGTCTCCACCAGCGTGCGAGCGGTTTCCGCATCCTTCGCCAGCAGGCGCGGCCCGCTCACCGGCGAATACGGAACTGCGCCCAGCCACTTCGGGAAATACGCCAGCCCGTGGCGGGCATAGGCGTTGGCCCAGGCGTGATCGAACACGAACTCGCCATGCGAGTTGTCCTTCAGGTAACCCGGTACCGCCCCGATCAGCTGGCCGCTCTCCCACAGGGTGAAGTGGCGTGGCCGCCAGCCCCATTCCGCACGCAGGCAGCCGTGTTCCTCCAGCCCCTGCAGGAACGCATGACTGACGAACGGGTTGCGGCCGTCGTGCAGCGCATCCCAGTCGGCGGCGGGCAGGTCGGTGAGGCGATGAAGGAAGCGTATATCGGGCATGGCTGAAGGATAGGGCAGGCCGATGGAAAACGGGGTGTTTTAGGCAGCGTTGATCGGCTTGCGGTAACCGATAAGAAAGTCGTTCAGTAAACGCCGGGAAGCGTGCGTTGGCGCGCGTTCGTGTGGCCTTGAAGGGAGGAGATTTCGCTGGCGCATCCGGAGATGCGTCAACTACCTTCAAGGAGAAACGGAAATGGTAAGTAAGGGCCTACAGTTGTTCGCGGTGGGTTGCGGGATTCTGCTTGCTGCTGGTGTCGTTGATTCACAGGCTGCGCCCGTGCCTGGCGGCAATGGCCACCCAATCGAATCGAAAGATGAGGCTACGCAGACTACCTGGTACGTCGATGCCGAGCTGATCCACCTGCTGGAGAAGGAGGCCTCGAGGAAGGTATCTGCGTACATCCAGGCAAAAGGTCGGCTGAGCGTGGTTGATGTCAAGGTGTCCATCAACATGAAAGACAGGATGATCATTGCCGACATTGGTAAAGGATTCCTGCCCAAACCCGATGAGGGTGAGATGTTCTTCCAGGAGCTGGCGGTAACGCTCCGTTACCTTGCGGAGCAGACAGGTTTATCCATCATTGGCGTAGACTTCCACTTTCAAGGAAAACCGCTCAAGCACTATTACCCGGAAGAGCTAGCCGTTCCGCCACGTGCGCGTGCCAGTGCCCGGAACCAGTCCGTACTGGTTTCCGCAAGCCATGGATTGATTCGCGTGCATCCGTCGCAACGGTGGGAGTTTCAGCGCCCCGACGCGTTCGGATTCCGGGAAGACATGATCACCCCGCCGTACGGAGATGCACTGGCGCGGCTGCTTCAGGAGCGGAGTGGGTTGGCAGTCAGCCGTGCGCGGAGTCGATCGCTGGAGCTGCATTCCGAATCCAGCCAGCCGTGGGAGCAGATGTCCTCCCGATATCATCTCAAAGCGTTGTTGCCTGATCGTGGGGATATCTGGAACTCACTCCCGGACAACACGGACAGCGACCGAGAGGTTAAGGAAGACATTCGGGTCCGCCCGCTCTATGCCAATGATCTGGGTGTTGCCGGGATGATTAGCCTGCATACCAATGGCCACGAACGCAGTGACGTTCGGGGCGTAGAGGTGTTCTACCACGGCGACAAGCCGGACGACCGGCCATTGGCTGAGCGCGTCCTGTGCGGGATGCGGGAGGTGATTCGGGCGCAACCCGGCTATGAAGACTTTCCTGTCCGGCAGGCCGCCACTCCGGGCCGGCATGGTGAGAACAGAATTGGCACCATGCCGTCTGTGCTGGTCGAGATCGCGTATCACTCCAATCCCGATGACTCGGCTGCACTGCAGGATCCCGTGTTCCGCGAAGCTTCCATGAAGGGAGTCGAGAAAGGCTACAGGCTGTTTCGCGAGGGCAAGGACTGCACGCCTTTAGCCTTGAGGAAGATCGATCGCGTTACCGTCCCAGCCAGCGGTGCGGCGGAGACCGACGTTCATTTCGAAGGCAATCCACAGTTCCCGGTGACACTCAGCTTCACGCCGGTGTACTGCACCGAGCCGGGCGCCTGCAGGGCGGAAGTGAAGACGGTCACGGAAGCCTCCGCGTCGCCCATCAAGGCGAGGATGACCTGCGAAGGGAGCGGCTATGGCATGGTCAACTGGAGCACGGTCATGCGCGATGCCGATGGCGTCACTTCCGGCCCCGTCGAGCACTGGATGACATGCCAGGGCGGTGGTTGATCCGCCAGCGCATCAGGACGGTTGGGTGCAAAAAGGCCGGCGCATTGCGCCGGCCTTCGGAAACAGATTGAAGTTCAGGCAGCCGTAGCATGCAACTGCACGCCGAGGGCGCGCGTCACCTTCAGGATCGTGGCGAAATCCGGGCTGCGATCGCCGGAGAGGGCGCGGTAGAGGCTCTCACGTGAAACGCCCGCGTCGCGCGCGACCTTGCTCATGCCTTGGGCGCGGGCAATATCACCGAGCGCCTTGGCGATGAATGCGGAGTCGCCGTCACTTTCCATGATGCAGGCATCCAGGTACGCGGCCATTTCCTCTGGGGTGCGCAGGTGCTCCGCAACGTCGAACCTTTCTACCTTTGTCTTCTTCTTGGCTGTCATGTCGCTGTAGCTCCGGTAGTTTCGTTGCGCGGTTCTCTTCTTCTTCCGTATGGCGTCATAAATTGCGAGCCAGCTCCTTCGCTTTTTCAATGTCTTGCTGCTGGGAGCCCTTATCGCCGCCGACCAGAAGAATAATGAGCCGGTTGCCTCGCTGTGTGTAGTAGACGCGATAACCGGGGCCTGCATCTACGCGCAGCTCAGCTATTCCGCCGCTTAGATTGCGGTGGTCGCCGGGATTGCCGTTGGCAAGCCGGCGAATGCGGGCGAGGATCCTTGCACGACCTGCGACGTCCTTGAGGGCATCCATCCATGCTGCGAATTGGTCGGTTCGCTGTAGCTCCATCGTAAAAGTGTAGCCTGCGGGCTACACAATGTCCATCTCCCCACGTCCTGCGATCTCAAAACGAAGAAGGCCGGCGCTGGGCGCCGGCCTTCCTGGGGTGCTTCAGGCGCCGCCGATCAGCTCAGCTCGCCCTTCGCGTCCAGGTAGCGCTCCGCGTCCAGCGCGGCCATGCAGCCGAAGCCGGCCGAGGAGATGGCCTGGCGGTAGTGCTGGTCGGCCACGTCGCCGGCGGCGAACACGCCTTCCACCGAGGTCTGGGTGGCGTTGCCGCCCAGGCCGGAGCGGATGTCCAGGTAACCGTTGTTCATGGTCAGCTGGCCTTCGAACAGGCTGGTGTTCGGGTGGTGGCCGATGGCCACGAAGAAGCCGTGGGCGTCGATGTCGCGGGTGCTGCCGTCCAGGGTGGACTTCACGCGCACGCCGGTGACGCCGGCTTCGTTACCCAGCACTTCGTCCACCTGGTGGTGCCACACGGTCTCGATCTTGCCCGAGGCGACCTTGGCGAACAGCTTGTCCTGCATGATCTTTTCCGCCTTCAGGGTGTCGCGGCGGTGGACCAGGTAGACCTTGCGGGCGATGTTGGAGAGGTACAGCGCCTCTTCCACGGCGGTGTTGCCGCCGCCGACCACGACCACGTCCTGGTCACGGTAGAAGAAGCCGTCGCAGGTGGCGCAGGCCGACACGCCGCGGCCCTTGAAGGCCTCTTCGGTGGGAATGCCCAGGTACTTGGCGGTGGCGCCGGTGGCGATGATCAGGGCGTCGCAAGTGTACTCGGCGCTGTCGCCGATCAGCTTGAACGGGCGCTGGGTCACATCGGCGGTGTGGATGTGGTCGAAGATCACTTCGGTCTCGAAGCGCTCGGCGTGGGCCTGCATGCGCGCCATCAGATCCGGGCCCATCAGGCCATGGGCGTCGCCCGGCCAGTTGTCCACTTCGGTGGTGGTCATGAGCTGGCCGCCCTGCTGCAGGCCGGTGATCACCACCGGGTTCAGGTTGGCGCGGGCGGCGTAGACCGCGGCCGTCCAGCCGGCCGGGCCGGAACCGAGGATGACGAGCTTCTGGTGGCGGGAAGGCTTGGAATTGCTCATGTAGACTCGCAAAGAGATGATGGGGCGGGGCGCTGGGGAAAGATTGCCCGGCGTCCAAGACAGGTCATAGAGTGGCGGCAGGGGTCGCCCGATTCAAGGCGAGCGGTGGAACGGCGCAACCCAGCCGGTGGTGGTTGGCGTGCCGTCAGTCGTTTATTATCAAGCACTAACAGTGCATTCCCAAGGTCTGGTCTAAGGTGGCGAAACAGGTCCCGGAACGATCCAAGTCTCCCGACGGCAAAGCGGCGTCGCGCCGTGCTGCGGCTGCGGCGCCGGTCGAAAATCCCCGTCGGCAGCGCCTGTGGCGCGACCTCGGCCTGATCGCGATCGCCCCGGCGTTGCTGTATCTGGTCGCCAGCCTGTTCACCTATTCGGCAAGCGACCCGGGCTGGTCGCACACCGGCAGCGTGGTGGCGCCCATCCACAACATGGGCGGCCGGGTCGGCGCCTGGGTGGCCGATGTGCTGCTGCAGCTGTTCGGTTACATGGCGTTCCTGCTGCCGATCGTGCTGGGCGCGCTGGCGTGGTTCGCCATGTTCGGGCTCAAGCGTGAGAGCAAGGGCGAGCACGACCTGGACCCGGCGCTGCGGCTGGTCGGCCTGGTCGGCTTCCTGATTGCCGGCACCGGCTTCCTGCACCTGCGGCTGTTCAGTGGCGATGTGGGCCATGCCGGCGGCATCCTCGGCCGGCTGGTGGGCAATTCGCTCAGTGCCGGGTTCGGCGCGCTCGGCGCGAACCTGTTCGTGCTGGTGCTGCTGCTGGCTTCGATCACCTTGGCCACCGGCATTTCGTGGTTCGTGGTGATGGAGAAGATCGGCCGCGCGGTGCTGGCGCTGCCGCCGCTGCTCAGCAAGAAGAAGGAACAGGCCACCGAGTGGCAGCAGACCCGCGCCATGCGCGAAGAACGCCAGGAAGTGCGAAAGGTGGACGCCGAGGTGCGCGCCAAGCGCGAGCCGGTCAAGATCGAACCGCGTCCGGAGCCGGTGCTGGAAAAGAGCGACCGCGCCAAGCGCGAAACCCAGATTCCGATGTTCCGCGGCGTCAATGGCGATGGCTCGGACCTGCCTCCGCTGGCACTGCTGGATGATCCCAAGCCGCAGCCCAAGGGTTACGACGAGGAGACGCTGGAAACGCTGTCGCGCCAGATCGAGTTCAAGCTCAAGGACTTCCGCATCGACGCGCAGGTGGTCGGCGCATATCCCGGCCCGGTGATCACCCGCTTCGAGATCGAGCCGGCACCGGGCATCAAGGTCAGCCAGATCAGCTCGCTGGACAAGGACATCGCCCGCGGCCTGTCGGTCAAGTCGGTGCGCGTGGTGGATGTGATTCCGGGCAAGTCGGTGGTGGGTCTTGAGATCCCCAACGTCACCCGCGAAATGATCTACCTGTCCGAACTGCTGCGCTCCAAGGAGTACGACAAGTCGGCCAGTCCGCTCACCCTGGCGCTCGGCAAGGACATCGCCGGCCGCCCGACCGTGGCCGACCTGGCGCGCATGCCCCACCTGCTGGTGGCCGGTACCACCGGCTCGGGCAAGTCGGTGGCGGTCAACGCCATGGTGCTGAGCCTGCTGTACAAGGCCTCGCCCAAAGACCTGCGGATGTTGATGATCGACCCGAAGATGCTCGAACTGAGTGTCTACCAGGGCATTCCGCACCTGCTGGCGCCGGTGGTCACCGACATGAAGGAAGCCGCCAACGGCCTGCGCTGGTGCGTGGCCGAAATGGAACGGCGCTACAAGCTGATGAGCGCGGTGGGCGTGCGCAACCTGGCCGGCTTCAACAAGAAGGTCAAGGACGCCGAAGACGCCGGCCAGCCGTTGATGGACCCGCTGTTCAAGCCGAACCCGGAGCTGGGCGAAGCCCCGCGCCCGCTGGAGACGCTGCCGTTCATCGTCATCTTCATCGACGAATTCGCCGACATGATGATGATCGTCGGCAAGAAGGTCGAAGAGCTGATCGCGCGCCTGGCACAGAAAGCGCGTGCGGCCGGCATCCACCTGATCCTGGCCACCCAGCGTCCGTCGGTGGATGTGATCACCGGCCTGATCAAGGCCAACATCCCGACCCGCATCGGCTTCCAGGTCAGCTCCAAGATCGATTCGCGCACCATCCTGGACCAGTCCGGCGCCGAAACGCTGCTGGGCCACGGCGACATGCTGTACCTGCCGCCCGGCACCGCATTGCCTGACCGTGTGCACGGTGCGTTCGTTTCCGACGAGGAAGTGCACCGCGTGGTCGAACACCTCAAGGCCAGCGGCCCGGCCGACTACATCAGCGGCGTGCTGGACGAAGTGCAGATGATGGGCGATGGCGTGGTGGTGGGTGCCGGTGGCCTGCCCGAGTCCAGCGGCGCGGCGGGGGATGAATCGGATCCGCTGTACGACGAAGCAGTGCGGATCGTGACCGAAACCCGGCGTGCCTCGATTTCCGGCGTGCAGCGCCGGCTGAAGATCGGCTACAACCGCGCCGCGCGCCTGATCGAAGCCATGGAGATGGCCGGCGTGGTCAGCCCACCCGAACACAACGGCGACCGCAGCGTGCTTGCGCCGCCCCCGCCGAAGTAACGCCGGAACCGCAATGATCCGCATGACATGGATGACCGCGTGCGCGCTGGCGTTGGCGCCCCTGCTGGTGTCGGCCCAGGCGGTCGCCCCGGCCGGGGTTCCGGCGCCTGCGATGGCGCCGGCACCGGCCCCGCCGGCCGCCCCCAGCGATACCCAGGCCAGCAACAACTTCAGCTTCGTCAGCTACCGCGCCGATTACGTGGTGCGCGCTGACGCGGGCAACGTGCAGACCGAGTCCTACGACATCCTGCTCAAGACCAAGGCGGCGGTGGAGCAGTTCAGCCAGGTGCGGCTGAGCTACAGCGAGAAGATGGAAACGCTGGAGGTGCTGTCGGCCTACACGCTGACCGCCGACGGCCAGCGCCGTGACGTGCCGGCCGACCGCATCTACACCCAGGAGAGCTACTCCAGCGCCGCGGCGGCCATGTACGCCGACCGCAAGGTGCGGGTGGTGGTGTTCCCCAACCTGGCGCCGGGTACCCGGGTGGTCTACCAGACCCGCCGCACCCAGACCCAGCCGTACTTCCCGGGCTACTTCAGCCTGTGGGAAACCTTCAGCGGGTTCTCGCAGTACGACGATGCGCAGGTCACCCTGAGCGCGCCGGCCTCCCTGCCGATGTACGTGCAGCAACGGGGCGTCCAGGGCAGCCAGAAACCCGTCATCCGGAACGGGCAGGCGAGCTGGGCCTGGCGCTACCGCCGGCCGGACCCGATGCCGGTGCAGATCTGGACCGCGGCGCCGTGGGAGTTCAGCCCGACCATCATGGCCAGCACGTACCGCGACTGGGCGCAGGTGGCGCAGGCCTACCAGCTCAAGGGCGGCGAGGCGGCACGGGTGACCCCGGGGGTCCAGGCGCTGGCCGACGAGGTCACCCGCGGCATCGTGGACCGCCGTGAACAGGCTGCCGCGCTGTACCGCTGGGTGTCGCAGAACATCCGCTACGTGGCGGTGTACCTGGGTAACGGCGGGCTGGAGCCGAACCCGGCGCAGAGCATCCTCGACAACCACTACGGCGACTGCAAGGACCATGTGGTGATCCTGGAAGCGTTGCTGGCCGCGCGCGGCATCGACAGCACCCCGGTGCTGATTGGTGCTGGCGGCGGCCCGACCCTGCCGGACATTCCCCTGCTGGGGCGGTTCAACCACGCCATCACCTACATCCCCGAGTTCGACCTGTACCTGGATTCCACCAGCGCCTATGCGCGCTTTGGCCAGCTGCCCGACGCCGACCTCGGCGCGCCGGTGCTGCATACGCGCCAGGCCAGGGTGGCACGCACCCCGGCCAACGATGCCGCGCGCAACGGCAGCGGCTTCGAGGTGACCTTCCGCTTCGACCCTGACGGCAACCTGCAGGGCCAGACCGTGCCCCAGACCCGCGAAGTGGGCGAGATCGGTATGCGCGGCGCGTTCGCCCGGCTCAACGCGCAGAACCGGGCGCGGGTGGAGGAATCGATCATGGCCTCGTCCGGCTTCGACGGCAGCGGCACGCTGACCCTGTTGGGCGACCCGCAGGACCTGACCCGGCCGTTCAACTACCGCTACGATTTCCACGCCCGTGATTACGTCGATTTCGGCGTGGTCGGTGGCATGGTGCTGCCGGACCCGCCCGGTGGTGAGTCGTTCCGTGACATCTACACCACCACGTCGGCGCCGGACAACGCCACCCCGTTCTACTGCAACGACACCCTGCGCCAGGAAACCTACCGGCTGGAGTTCCCGGCCGGGGTGCCGATCGTGGCGATGCCCCGCAACCAGCAGTTCCGTAATGCGGCCGGGGAGTACGCGCTTGAGTGGCGCCGCGAAGGGCAGGCCATCGTCGCCCGCCACCGCCTGCACCAGAACGCGGTGCGCGGCGCGGATGCGCTGTGCCAGCCGGACGACTATGCTGCGTTCCGCGAGCTGTACCAGCAGGTGCGGCGCGGCTTCCGTGGGCAGGTGGTCTACGGCGACCTGCGCACGGTGCAATCCGTCCCCTGACCCCCCATTCAGGATGACCTCGGCACACTGCCGGCCATCCTTACCACCTTCATTGGATACCAGTATGCAGAGCACTTTCCGCCGCTGTCTTGTCGCCGCCACGCTGGTCTGCGCCAGTGTCGGGTCGGTGTCTGCCTGGGCCGGCGCCCGCGATGAGCTGACCACGTTCACCAAGGGCCTGAAAGGCCTGGACGGCAAGTTCGAGCAGAAGGTGTTCGACAGCAAGGGCAAGGTGAAGGAAACCACCAGTGGCAGCGTGGCGTTGTCGGTGCCGAACCAGTTCCGCTGGGAGTACAAGGTGCCGCACGAGCAGCTGATCATTGCCGACGGCAGGAATGTGTGGGTGTACGAGCCGGACCTGCAGCAGGCGACCAAGCGGGTGCAGGGCGCCGAGGAACAGAACAGCCCGTTGATCGCGCTGATCACCCCGGCGCTGCTGGAAAAGCAGTACGACGTCAGCGAAGAGGCCGCGCCGCGCGATGGCCTGCAGTGGCTGTCGCTGACCCCGAAGCGTGAAACCGAAACGTCATTCCAGTACGCCGCGCTGGGCTTCAACGCGCAGGGCCTGGCCCGCATGGAAGTGACCGATGCGGTAAACCAGCGCACGGTGATCTCGTTCAAGGACTGGAAGCGGAACCCGGCGTTCCCGAAAACCACCTTCACGTTCACGCCGCCGAAGGGCACCGACGTCATCGGCAACTGAGCGTAGCCGGGCAGGGCCCGGCGCTGCGTCATTCGGTCATACAATAGTGGCGTGGCCAGAAACCGAACGACATTCAATGAACCCGATCTGCTGACGGTGGATCGGGACAGCATGCGCCCGCTTGCCGAGCGCATGCGCCCGCAGACCCTCGATGAGATGGTGGGGCAGAAACGCCTGCTCGCCCCGGGTAGCGCGCTGCGCCGGGCAGTCGAGTCCGGGCATGTGCACTCGATGATCCTGTGGGGGCCGCCAGGCTGCGGCAAGACCACGTTGTCCCTGCTGCTGGCGCACTACGCCGACGCCGAATTCCGTGCCATCTCCGCCGTGCTTTCGGGCCTGCCCGAGGTCCGGGTGGTGCTGGCCGAGGCCGCCCAGCGCTTCGCCGAAGGCCGCCGCACGGTGCTGTTCGTGGACGAAGTGCACCGCTTCAACAAGGCCCAGCAGGATGCGTTCCTGCCGCATATCGAGCGCGGCACCATCGTGTTCGTCGGTGCCACCACGGAGAACCCTTCGTTCGAGCTCAATTCGGCGTTGCTGTCGCGCTGCCGCGTGCACGTGCTGGAAGCGGTGTCGCCGGCCGACATCGTCGAGGCGCTGGAGCGGGCGCTGCAGGACAAGGAGCGCGGGCTCGGCGCCGAGGCGCTGCAGGTCTCCCCCGAAGCGCTGCTGGAGATCGCGACCGCCGCCGACGGCGATGTGCGGCGCGGTCTGACCCTGCTGGAGATCGCCGCGGAACTGGCTGGCGGTGAAGGCGGGCGGATCAGCCCGGAGATGCTGGTGCAGGTGCTGGCCGACCGCACCCGTCGCTTCGACAAGGGGGGCGAGCAGTTCTACGACCAGATCTCGGCCCTGCACAAGTCGGTGCGCAGCTCCAATCCGGATGCGGCGCTGTACTGGCTGACGCGCATGCTCGATGGCGGCTGTGATCCCTCCTACCTGGCCCGGCGCCTGACCCGCATGGCGATCGAGGACATCGGCCTGGCCGATCCACGCGCGCAGTCGATGGCGTTGGAAGCCTGGGACATCTACGAACGGCTGGGCAGCCCCGAGGGCGAGCTGGCCTTCGCCCAGCTGGTGCTGTACCTGGCCAGCACCGCCAAATCCAACGCCGGCTATGCCGCCTTCAACCTGGCCAAGCAGGAAGTGCGCGAGACCGGCACCCAGGAGGTGCCGCTGCACCTGCGCAACGCGCCGACCAGGCTGATGAAGGAGCTGGGCTACGGCAAGACCTACCAGTACGACCATGACGCCGAAGGTGGCATCGCGCTGGACCAGACCGGCTTCCCGGATGCGATGGGCGAACGGGTGTATTACCAACCGGTGGCGCGCGGCCTGGAAATCAAGCTGAAGGAAAAGCTCGACCGGCTGCGTGCCGAGCGCGAGCAGGCGCGGGCGCGCAAGGGCAGCGACTGATGGGGGGCTTCATTACCTGGTGGCAGCAGCTGGGGCTGGTGATGGCTGGCGGCGCGCTGGGCGCGGCGCTGCGTTTCATCATCGGCGACGCCATGCTGCGCCAGTTCGGCAACGGCTTCCCCTGGGGCACGCTGACGGTGAACCTGGTGGGCGCCTTCGCGGTCGGCTACGTAGCGGTCTGGCTGCAGACCCGCGGCAGCGCGGCATTGTATTGGCGCGCGTTCGCCATCGTCGGCATCATTGGCGGGCTGACCACGTTCTCGTCGATGATGCTCGAGGCGGTGCTGCTGGTCCGCAACGGACGCGGGTGGGTGATGCCGACGTATCTGGGCATCAGTCTGGTGGCGGGAGTTGCCTTGGTGTGGTTGGGTGCGCGGTTGGCGGAGTCCACGCTCGCGCGGTGATCGATTCTGCGTATTTCTGCTGGATTTCCGTTACATCTCACGATATTGTTCGCGCCCCGTTTGCGTTCCCCGTCCGTCATGCGTGATGAAGAAGACCCCGGCACCCTGGAGCTGATGCTGCCGCGCAAGCGCGGCCGTCCGCCCACGTTCGGCTACGCCATGACCGATGCGCAGCGTGCGGCCCGCTACCGGGCCCGCCGTGCCGGACAGGCTGACCACGCCGATGTGCGCACCTGCAGCGACATGGTGCTGCTGGACAAGATCCGTGCGGCGATCAGCGCAAAGGATGCCGAGCTCACCGGGTTCCTGGTGCACGTGCTGTGGCAGCGCTATCCCCTGCAGCTGAAATGATCGTCCCGCCTGCCAGGCCGGCGAGGGCCGGGCGCAGGTAACCCAGCAGCCGCCCGGCATCCAGCCAGTCGCCGGGCTCGTCCAGGTCCAGTTCGTGCAGGTCGCCGGCAATCGCGGCCAGATCCGGTTGTCCCAGCATCTGCAGCACGCCGGCCAGCCGATGCGCGTGGTGCCGCAGCGCGGTTGCGGCCCGGTCGCGCAGGGCGTCATGCAGCGCCATCTGCTCTTCCTGCAGCGATTGCAGGATCTCGGTCCAGATGGGGTCGGTTGGGCCGCTGCTCGCGCTTGCCAGCCGCTCTGCGTTCCCCTGTGTCTCCACCTGCAATGCCCGGAGCAGCTGGCCGATATCCAGCGGCTTGCACAGCACCGCGTCCATGCCGCAGGCGAGGCAGCGTTCCACATGCGCGGCCGAATCATTGGCAGACACCGCCACCAGTACGGCCGGCGTACGCCCGTGGCGGCGCTCCAGTTGTCGCAGTTGGACGGCCAGCTCGTAACCGCTCATGTCGTCGAGCACGCAATCGAGCAGCACGATGCCGCAGGGCTCGGCGGCCTGGCAGTGCAGTGCGCTGGCGCCGTCGGCGCAGCTGCTCACCGAGGCGCCCAGCGTCTCCAGCTGCCGACAGACCACCGTGCGATTCAATGCGTGGTCTTCAACCAGCAACAGGGTACGCCCGGCCAGCGGCTGCTCCCCCGCGCAGGGGCCGGTGGCTTCGATCACCACCGGCAAGCGCACCTCGAAGCAGCTGCCCTCGCCGGGAGCGCTGCGCAGCTGCACCGTGCCTCCCATGCCCCGCACCAGATCCTGGCAGATGGAGAGGCCGAGCCCGGCACCGCCCATCTGCCGCGAATGACTGTCGTGCGCCTGCGCGAAAGGCTTGAACACGGTGTCGTGCAGCGCGGCCGGGATGCCGATGCCGGTATCGCGGACCGCAAGCCCCAGGTGTGCGCTGTCCTGGTCCAGGTGCAGCGACAGGGTGACGTCGACGTGCCCCAGGTCGGTGAACTTCACCGCGTTGCCCAGCAGGTTGCTGAGCACCTGGCGCAGCGCGTCACCATCCAGCCACATCCGGGGCAGCGGGTCGGTGTCCTGCAGCAGGGTGATGGCCAGGCCCTTGGCCTCGGCCGCAGGACGGGCCACCGCCAGGCAGTCACGCGCCAGCTGGCGCACGTCCTGCCAGCCGGGGGTGGGGTGGTACTCGCCGGTGGCCAGGCGTGAATAGTCCAGCGCGTGGCCGAGCAGATGACGCAGGCCGGCCCCCGCATTGCGTGCGGCGTTCACCAGTTGCCGCTGGCCCTGGTCCAGGCCCGACTGGTGCAGCAGATCCACCGAGGTGACCAGTGCCTGCGCGGCGTTGCGCACTTCGTGGCTCATCACGGCGATGAAGCGCGCCTGCTGGCGCTCGCTGCGCCGCGCCGACTGCTGCGCCACGCGCATCCACACCCCGGCGGTGAGCAGGGCCAGCAGGATCAGCGCGCCGGCGAGCAGTTCCCAGCGGAAGTGCTGCGACATCACCTGCAGCGACGGTCCGCTCAGGTACGTGGCTTTGGTCCAGCGCTGCATCAGCATCGCGTGTTCCTGCGGGCTGATCGAGCGCATCGCCTGATGGATCTGATCGAGCAGGGCGCGGTCGCGGTGGCGCACCACGAGGTGCAGGCTGCCTGGCAAGGTGGCAGGCCCGCCATGCAGGAGCAGGCTGTTGCCGAAGTCGCGGCGCACCACGGGGCGCATTGCCACATCCAGGTCCAGTGCCGCGTCCACCACGCCGGCTTCCACGGCGGACAGCGCTTCACGCAGGCTGGGCAGGTCCACCACCTGCAGGTGGGGGTGGTAGGCACCCAGCCATTCGGCCAGGCGGGTGCCGCGCACCACCGCCACCCGGCGCAGGTGTGCGAACTCCGGCGGGTGCGCCTGGGCGTGGCGGCTGGCCATCAGGGTCTGGCCGCGGTAATACGCCGGTGATGCGGCCAACGCCGTGCAGGGCGCGTTGTCCAGCGGACCCAGCAGCAGCATCAGATCGGCGCGCCCGTCGCAGATCGCCTGCAGCGCGGCGGTGGCCGATTCCACCGGCTGCTCGCGGAATTCCAGTCCGGCCTGTTCGGCGACCAGCTGCGCATAGCCGGTGATCAGGTTGGTGTCGCGCGCCGCGCGGTTGTCGTTGGCGAGCAGGCCATGCTGGGAGGGGTCGGCAGCCACCCGGACCAGCCGCGGTTCGGCACTGCTGCCCGCGGTGACAGGCAGCAGCAGCCCGACCAGCACCCCGGTCAAGGCGCCGGCCCAGGTCCAGTTGCCGCTCACCACACCGCCAGCTGGTGGCGGAGGGTGAACAGGTCGCGGTCCGTGCGCAGGCCGAGTTTGCGGAACGCCGCGTGCTTCTGGGTGCTGATGGTCTTGATGCTGCGGTTGCGCTGCAGGGCAATGTCGGTCACGGTCATGCCGCTCAGGCACAGCTGCAGCACTTCGCGCTCGCTTTGCGACAACCGGTGTTCGGCGTGTTCGTCGCGGTAGTTGACCGGCACATGGGTGTGCCCGGCCGCCACGCGGGTGACCGCGCGCGCCAGCGCTTCCAGTGACTCGCCCTTGGAGACCACGCCCGCGGCGCCGGCGGCCATGGTGTTGGAGATCATCACGTGATGTACGTTGGCCGAGAACATCAGCACCCGCACGCGCGGGAACCGGCGTCGCAGCATGCGCAGCAGCTCCATGCCCTGCAGGTCGCCTTCGCCCAGCGTGTAGTCCACCACCGCCACGTCCACCAGGTGGTGTTGCAAGGTGCTGATCAGGGAGCTGGTGTGGGCGTGGTTGCCGACCACATGGAAGCGCGGGTCGGTGGACAGGTGTACATAACTGCCATGCCGGACCACATCGTGGTCATCCAGCAGGGCGATGTTGAGTACGGACGGCAGCAGCGGTCCATATGCGGGGCCTGGATGGCGTCGAGACAAAGGAGGCACGCAATCGTGGGATTTGCGCCATTCTTACCGCTTACACGCGCAGCGGAGATAGTCTGATGTCAGATTAGGACTATTCCTATGCTCGGTACGAGAGGTGCGTCACTCTCTGCGCGCATCCGCGTCAACGTTTTTCGCGATCGAGCAGTCGCGCGAACTGCGACGCCAGATCCACAACCAGCGGATCGGCATTGTCACGGTGCAGCATCGCGATTTCGATGCCGTCCATGGGCGGCAAACCTTGGCGCGCGGTGAGCGCGCGGTGTTCGCGGGTCATCGCACGCGCTGGCAGCAGGCTGATGCCCATGCCGTCGGCCACCGCGCCCTGGATACCGCTGAGGCTGGAGCTGGTGAAGCCGATCCGCCAGCGCCGGCCCATGCTTTCCACGGCAGCGATCAACTCATCGCGATACAGCCCGCGCGGCGGAAACGTCACCAGCGGAATCGGGTCCATGCCGATGCAGGGGCTGCGTGCACTGTCCACCCAGCGCATCGGCTCATGCCAGCAGGCCACGCCCTGGCGGCTGTTGCGGCGCTGTTTGATCAGCACCAGGTCCAGCTCGCCGTGGTCGTAGGCGTTGGCCAGGTCGCGGCTGAGGCCGCTGGTGACTTCCAGCTTCACCTGCCGGTGGCGGCGGGTGAAGCGGCCCAGCAGGGCGGTGGTGCGGGGGCTGACGAAGTCTTCGGGCACGCCCAGTCGCACGGTCACCGCCACCGTGGCGCCGGCCAGTGCTTCGCCCATCTGGTCGTTGAGGGCCAGCATCTGGCGCGCGATGCCGAGTAGTGTCTGCCCGGCATCGGTGGGGTGCACATCGCGGTTGCCGCGCACCAGCAGCGGGTGCCCGGCCAACTGCTCCAGCCGCCGGATCATCTGGCTGATGGTGGACTGGGTGGAATGCAGGCGCGTAGCGGCGGTGGTGAAGCTGCCGCAGTCAGCCACCATCACCATCGCCCGCAGCAGGTCCAGTTCGAACAGGGTGCGATGCGATTGTGCACTGGGCGGCATGGCGGTATCCAGAAAACCAATGGTGCCTGTTCTAGCATGCACGCCGGTGCCAAGCCAGCTGCTGCCCCTCATCCGTTGGCGGCACTACCGCTGCGTGCAAGGCTGCGCGCCACGCGAGCGCCCGCGGCCTGCATCATCGCGTGCAGCGCAGGCGGGCCCAGTACCTCGAATTCGAGCTCCAGCGCGAGCAGCCAGTACACCACCGCGCCCTGCGGGTGCGCGCCACACCGCAGCAGGCAGCGCTGTGCATCCACCGCTTCGAGCATGCCCGCCGAGGCCGGTATGCGTTCGCGCACGATGTCGATGGGCGCGTGCAGGATCACCCGCGCTTCGTCCCCGTAGGGCCCCAGCGACAGCGACTGGCTCACGAACGCGCGCAGGTCGCCATTGGCGGGCGAGGGGCGCGGGCGGAAGTGCGCGCCCACCTCTGCCGCACTGGTCATCCGGTCGATGCGGAACGTACGCCAGTCCACGCGCAGCGTGTCCCAGGCCACCAGGTACCAGCGCCGTTCGGCATGCACCACGCCCTGCGGTTCCACCAGACGCTGGCTGGGCTGTCCCTGGCGGTCGGCATAGTCGAAGCGAAGCTGCAGCTGGTCGCGGCAGGCGCCGGCCAAGGTGGCCAGCAGCCCGGCATCGACCATGGGCCCGGCCTGGTCGATCGGCAGGATCGCGGTACGTAATGCATCCAGCCGGCGTCGCAGCCGGGCCGGCATCACCTGTTCGAGTTTGACCAGTGCGGTGATCGCGGTCTGCTCGATGCCGCTGATGGTGCCGGTCACTGCAGTGCGCAGGGCCAGCGCAGCGGCCAACGCTTCTTCATCGTCGAGCAGCAGCGGCGGCAATGCGCGCCCGGCGCGGAACGCGTAGCCGCCGGCCACGCCACTGCTGGCCTGGATCGGGTAGCCCAGCTCGCGCAGGCGGTCGATGTCGCGGCGCAGCGTGCGCGGATGTACGCCAATATCCGCGGCCAGCGTGTTGCCCGGCCAATGCGGACGGGATTGCAGCAGCGAGAGCAGGCGCAGCAGTCGAGCGGAGGTGGTCAGCATGGGCGGCAGCATCGCGCCTGTCGAGGACAGGATCTGTCCGCAATGGTGGCTAGCCTGTGGCCACGGTGCAAGGCCCCTGGCGGCGCACCTTTCCACACCGACAACCCACAAGGAGTTCCACATGTCCGTCGTCTTCTATTGGCATCCCATGTCCAGTGCCACCCCCGTCGCCTGCGCGCTTGCCGAACTGGGGGTTGCCCATGACCGGGTGCGGATCGACATCCGGAATGGCGAGCAGCGCACCCCGGAGTACCTGGCGATCAATCCCAACGGCAAGGTGCCGTGCCTGGTGGTGGATGGCACGCCGATCTTCGAGGGCCTGGCCATCCATCTGTGGCTGGGTGACCGCTTCGGCGTGGCGCGCGGGCTGTGGCCGGCGGCCGACACCCCGGAGCGGCTGCAGGCGTTGTCGTGGTGCGCGTGGGCCTATGTGACCTACGCGGCGATGATCAACCGGCTGATGCTGGCCACCCGCGAAGGTCCGTTGCGCGACAGTGTGCAGGCTACCGCCGCAGGACAGGGCGCGGCCGAGCTGCTGGGATTGCTGGAAGATCGCCTGGGATCGCAGCCCTGGATGCTGGGCGGCGATTACTCGCTGGTGGACCTGGTGGTGGCGCAGGTGGTCGGCTATGGCACCTACGTCGGTGCCGGCGTGGACGCGTATCCCGCCGTGGCGGCCTGGTTGGCGCAGGTGCAGGCGCGTCCGGCCATGCAGGGCGAGGTCTGAGCGCATTCGATTCCGTAATGCGCGTCATGACGAAATTTAACTGGTGAATGGATGCCTTCGCGCCGTATGGTGCGGAGGTACTCCTTTTTGCCACGTTGCCATGAAACCCATTGTGCTGTCTGCCTTCCCGGTGCTGCTTGCACTGGCGCCCTGCGTCCTCGCCGCCGAACAGGCCGACCTGATCATCCGGCATGCCACCGTGGTGGATGTCGAACATGCCACCACCCATGCCGACCAGGCGGTGGTGGTACGCGGCAATGACATCGTCGCCGTGGGTGACGACCGCAGCATTGCCAAGGCCTGGAAGGCGCCGCAGCGCATCGATGGCAACGGCCGCTTCCTGATTCCCGGCCTGTGGGACATGCACGTGCATTTCGGCGGCGGACCGGAGCTGGTCGAAGAGAACAAGGCGCTGCTGCCGCTGTACATCGCCCATGGCATCACCACCATCCGTGATTGTTCCGGCGACCTGCCCACGCAGGTGCTGCAGTGGCGTGGCCAGATTGCCGACGGCAGCCTGGAAGGCCCGCAGCTGTTCAGTTCGGGCGCCAAGATCGAAGGCATCAAGCCGGTCTGGAAGGGAACGCTGGAGGTCGGCAGCCAGGCCGACCTCGATGCCGCGCTGGCCCAGCTCAAGCGCGACCGCGTCGACTTCGTCAAGATCACCGACAGCACCCTGACCCCGCCCCTGTTCCTGGCGGCAGTGCGTGGCGCCCGTGCCAATGGCCTGCGCGCGTCCGGGCACATCCCGATGGCGCTGACCGTGCAGCAGGCGGTGGATGCCGGCATCAGCTCGATCGAGCATCTGGACTATGCCTACAAGGCCGGGGTCAGGGACGAGGCGGCCATTGCCGCCGATTTCGCCGCCAAGCGCATTGATCGCGCCGAGGCCAATCGCCGGCTTGATGCCGGCTTTGATCGTGACACTGCCATGGCCGCCTACCGTGGCTTTGCGGCGAAGGGCGTGTATGTCACGCCCACCCTCAACGGCGGCCGCATCCTCGACTTCCTGGACCAGGATGACCACGCCAACGATCCGTACCTGGCCTACATTGGCCCGAAGCTGCAGGCGACTTACCAGTGGCGGGTGGAACGTGCTGCCAAGGCGGGTCCAGAGCAGATCGCCGAGCGCCACCAGCAGTACCACCAGGTGGCGGCCGTGCTGCCGATGCTGCAGCAGGCGGGCGTGACCGTCATGGCCGGCACCGACGCGGGGTTCCTCAATTCCTTCAACTATCCCGGTATCGGCCTGCATGACGAGCTGGCCCTGTTCGTCAAGGAAGGCCTGACTCCCGCGCAGGCGCTGTCGTCGGCAACCCGTGCGGGTCCGTCGTGGTTCGGTACGCTGGACCGCTACGGCGGCATCGCCGAAGGCAAGGCCGCCGACCTGGTGCTGCTGGATGCCAACCCGCTGCAGGATATCCAGGCCACGCGCGCGATCAACACCGTGGTGCTGCGTGGTCACGTGTATGACCGCAAGGCGCTGGATGCGTTGCTGGCGCAGACACGGGCCAAGGTCGCCAAGTGGCAGCAGGACGCTGCCCAGTAGCGATATGCGCGCAGCAGAGTGAAGAGAAGCAGCAGGCGCCCCGCTCAACAGCGGGGCGTTTTCGTTTGGGCGCCGCTACAACAAATTGCAGTAGCGCATTGAGGAATATTGAATGTGGCGCGGCGCAGCAGAACTTTAAGCTGCCCCCATTCAACGCGGCGATGCAATCGACGCGTCAACAACAGGAGTTCCTTCGATGAAGCGTCTGATCACCGCGCTGGCGGCAGCCATGGCGATGGCGATGTCGGCATCGCCTCATCCGGCCTGGGCGGCCGCACCCAGCATCCACGTAGGCGCGATGTACGAATATGCGGAGCCGGGCAAGGGGGCGCTGCTGAAGCGCGTGCGCAACACCGGCGATGCCACGGCGTTCGTCCGTGTGCAGATCAGCGAAGTGCGCTACGCCGCGGACGGCACCCATCAGGAGATCCCGGTGGATACCTCCGGCACCGCTGCCGCCGCCGGGCTGATTGCCAGCCCGTCGCGGTTGATCGTGCCGGCGCAGGGGCAACAGGCCACGCGCCTGCTGGTGCAGGGGGATCGCAGCACCGAACGCTACTACCGCGTGCGCTTCGTGCCGGTGCTGCCACAGTCCGAAGACGAATTCGCGCTGACCGACGCGCAGCGTGATGACTACCGCAACGAGCTCTCGGCCGGCGTCAACGTGCTGACCGGCTATGGCGTATTCGTGATCGTGCATCCCGACCAGCCCCGCTACGACGTGCAGACCGAAACGCACGACAGCCACGTGCAGCTGCGCAATGCCGGCAACACCACGGTGGTGCTCGACGACATCCGCCAGTGCAGTGCGCAGGACAAGGCGGCCAAGTGCTCCCCGTCGCGCAAGGTGCACCTGCTGCCCGGGCGCACCGAACGCTTCGCTCGCAGTGCCGGGCATCTGCACCGCTTCCAGATCGTTGAGGGGGACAGCCGCAAGGACGTCCTGCTCACCCGCTAGGTTCCGCCCGGAACCGCCGTCCCGTCGCCGGACTCCAGGCGACACCTTTCCGTTGGAGATGCAGGAAAAATGAACCTCAAGACCACCGTCCTGGCCGCTGCGGCAGCCCTGATCCTGACCCCGGCTGCCGCCATGGCCGCCACCGAGCAGTTCCCCATCCAGGTGACGGTTGAAGCCACGGTGCCGTCCGCCACCGGCCTGCAGATCTCGCCGGTCGGCGACTGGGCCGGCCAGACCCAGAACATGCGCTGGAACATCGCGACCCAGCGCCTGGATCCGATCCAGCAGCAGGTCGACATGAAGAGCGGCCTGGGCGCCATCAACGCCTACCTGACCACCGAAGCCATGCTGACCAGCGCGGGCAACGCCATCGACCTGACCGTGGCCGTCGCCGGCCAGGACCTGCAGGTCGGTGCCGCCAACGCGGTCGAAGTGGCCACCGCGACCGAAGCCGCCGCGAGCAAGCGCGCTGCGGTTGCCATCACCGCCGCTGCGCGGACCGGCGAGAGCTACGTGCAGGGCACCTACCAGGGCAACGTTTTCATGATGTTCGAGAGCGGCACCCCGTAATCGCGCAGCTGCGCATGTTTCACCCCGGCAGCTCCGGCTGCCACAGGAGGGGCGCGCTCGCGCCCCTTCTTCATGCACAGGAATGACCATGTCACCGCGTCTGCTTCCCCTCGCCACCGCCGTCATGCTCCATTGCAGCGTTGCAGCAGTGCAGGCTGCGCCTGCGGCACTGGAAAGCCTCACCCTGCTTGACCAGGCGGGGGGGCTGCCCGATGACTTCCGTGACCATTTCTTCGACGTACCCCTGGTGGTACGGGTCGAACGCGATGGTCAGTACCTGGGCGATGCCCGTGCCGTGCTGACCCGCGACAATACCCTGTCGCTGTTGGAGTTTACCGACAGCCACGACAGCACCGAACCGGCCGCCGAACGCGAGCGCTGGTTGAAGGCGTTGGCTGCACCGCGTCCGTTAGGCGCCTGCGAACAGGCCTGCAATGACAGCCTGGTGCGGCTTCACTACAGCCTGGAGAGCTCGCTGCTTTCCATCGCCACCGAGAACGGTGGGCGCGCCGCCATGCCGCAGCGCCACCTCGCGTTGCCTGAAGACGGCAGTCGCGGCCTGATCCTGCGCCACCAGCTCAACGCCTATGCAGGGCAGGGCGTGGGTACGGCCGGCCGCTACGCGCTCGACGCACAGGGCAGCCTGGGACACTGGACGCTGGTCGGCAACTACCAGGTCGACCGCAGCAGTGATGAAGCCGGGCAGCTGCGCCAGTCGGTGCAGAGCCTCTACGCACAACGCGAATTCCGCGACAACTTCCTGCGCGTGGGTTACTTCCTGCCCAACTTCCAGGGCGTCACCCGCCAGCCGCGTGCGCCCGGCTCGTTCAGCCACACCACCGTGGGCATGATGGCCGGCTCATCGGACAGCCTGGCCATTGATTCGCGCGCACCGAGCCTGTATCCGGTGTACGTGACCGCCAACCGCGAGGGCACCGTGGAGGTGTTCCGCGACGGCAGCCTGATCCAGACCCAGCCATTGCAGCCGGGCCTGCAGGAGCTGGATACCCGTCGCCTGCCGGGCGGCATCTACGAGGTCGAACTGCGGGTCATCGAGGAGGGACGCGAAAGCTCGCGTGAAACCGCGGTGATCCACAAGCCGGGCAACTGGCGCGACCCGAGCCGCCGCTGGCGCTACAGCGCGTTCGCCGGTGTCCAGCACAGCCTGCTGGACACCGTGGAGGACCCCAATGCCGGCGCCTTCGCCGCTGGCGGCATCCTCAATTACCTGGCCCATCCGCGTGCGATCCTCGGCGTGTCTGCCCAGCACCTGGATGGCGGGAATGCCGTCGCTGGATCGCTGGACTGGCAGGTCAACGACCGTGCCAATATCCATACCAACGCCTACAGCGGCGACCACGGCAATGGCGTCGATCTCCAAGGCATGTGGCGCCATGGCAAAGGCACCGTGATCGCCTCGCACAACCGCAGCTGGCAGGAGCGTCGCCGCCCCGGTGACGATGCCTACCCGCCGTTGCCGCCCGGTGCCGAGCTGCCGCAGACCCGCTCGGGCTGGCTGCAGACCAGTGCGCTGAGCATGAACCATCGCCTCGGTGACAGCAGCTACGTTGCGGCGCGCGTGTCGCATCACAGTGGCACCAGCAACGGCGTTGGGCTCGACCTGTCCTTCAGCCGTCGCCAGACCCTGTTCGGCAGCGACGCAACCTGGCGCGCTGCGGTGTTCGACCGCCCGGCCAGTGCCAGCAGCGGCACGCGCCGCAACCGTGGTGTCGACTTCACCCTGAACATCGCGCTGGGCCAGGAGGGGCGTCGCTACAGCGGCAGCCTTGGTAGCCGCACCGCCACCGATGGCGGGCGCAGCCTGTACGCCAGCGCGGGGGTACAGCAGACCTATGAAGAGGGGCTGCTGCGCAGTGTCGCCGGCCAGGCCACGCTGGACAGCGATGGGCTGGGCCTGAGCAGCAACGCGCTGTTCGAGCATCCTGCACTGCGCGGCGACGTGCATGCGCAGCGCTCCTCGCTGGGCCGCACCGTCAGTGGCGGCCTGAACCTGGAAAGCACCACGGCCATGGGCGGCGGCAAGCTTGCCATCGCAGGTGCGGGCCAGGTGAGTAGCGTCGACACCGGCATGATCGTGGACGTGAGCTCCGAGATGCCCGATGTGGAGCTGCGCGCGCACGACAGCCGTGGCGGTTCGTACGTACTGCACCCGGGCCGCAATTTCCTGCCGGTCACCGCCTACCGTACCGGGGCGCTGCAGATCGATTTCCACGGGCGCGCCGCACCGGCCGCGAGCATCCAGCCGGCCACGCTCGACTATCACCTCAACAAGGGTGGGGTGGCCTACGGCAAGGTGGAGGTGCTGAGCACGTTCACTGTGATGGGTCATCTCAAGGACGCCGCCGGCCAACCTCTGGCGGGCGCCCACGTCATCAACCAGGCCGGGCGCAGTGTGGCCGAGGCCGACGGGTTCTTCGCACTGGAAATGAGCGCAGGGACCCCGACGCTGATAGTCCGCCATCCGAAAGTGGCCGGCTGCAGTTTCCAGCTCGACGGCCAGGCCACCCGCCCGCAAGGCGATACCTGGCTGGCCGGGATACTGGAGTGCCCGCCTTCCGACCTCACACAAGCGCAGCCCGGTGCAACCGGATCGGCTGCTGGAGCAATGCCATGACCCTTGGTACCCACGCAGACACAATATTCCAACGCCTGCGCTGGGCGGTGTGCGCGCTGGCGCTGCTCGCGGGCACAGGTAACGCGGCCGCGGCCGACATCTACATCTCGGCCGAGTTCAAGCCGAGCACCCTGAATCCGGACAAGCGCGAGTTCGTCAATACCACGCCCTGGTCCGGCGTGTGCAACAGCACGCACCTGCAGGCATGCATCAACAACAACTGGTGGAGCATCGATACCAAGATCCGCGGTACCAAGCAGGCGGTCTACGAGCCGAACTACGGGCCCAACGGGTTCTATATCGGTATGCCAGACGCACGAACCGTACGCGTCACCTCCGATGACGGCCTGCATACCTTTGACCTTGGGTTCAACATCATCGGCGCAGCCATGCGACTGGTGGATGAGGATCGGGATGGGCCATGGGAGCCCGCGTCGGTGGGAAATCCGTCCAACTGCAACAGGGGACTGTCAAATGCCAGTGCGCAGAACCGCTCCACAATGCGAATGTTCCTGCGCCGCGATGGGGGACATGGTGTCGTGGCCTGTGCATTGCACTGGCAGGCGACGAACAACTACCTCATTACCGAGCTTGACTTCACCTACAAACTCACCACGCCGGAGCCGCTTGGGATGCCCAGCGGGGTGTATCACGGTGTCACCACGTTCACCGTGGGTGGTACGGGTGAGGGCACCGACTTCGACCTGGGTAACGGCGTAGCGCTTGATGACAGGGTGGTGAACATCCACTTCGAGTTGGACGTCCACCATCCCTTCGAACTCGAGCTGCCACCCGGGAGTGAGCGCGCGGTGCTGGCGCCCAAGGGCGGCTGGACGCAGTGGAGTGACCACGGCATCGTGCCGAAATCGCTTGAGCGGGAACTTCCGTTCACCATCAGCAGCTCTGGCCAGTTCAGTGTATCGCTGCAATGCGAGTACCCGCTGCCGGATGGCCGGTGCGCGATGCGGAACACGACGAAGCAGGCTGACGATGCGCCCTTGGACGTCCAGCTGACCTTGCCGGGCTTCCGCGTGGCATCCACCGGTGCAGATGCGGTGGGACTGGCGTTGACCACGACGATGGCGCCGCCGATCTTCACCACGCAGTCGCTGGCGATCCGCAGACCCTCGCAGCTTTATTTCGCGGTGAACGGTGACGCCGTCCGCAACATGCTGGACCATGCTGGCAGCCGCTATCGTGGTGATGTGACCGTGATCTTCGATGCGGATCCTTGAATCACCTGTTGTGCGACAACGGCGTGACGACGAACTCGCCCAGTTCTGAACTGTTTACGTACATGCGTGATCCGTTGACGCGCGGCATCGTCAGCGCACGCGGCGGTAACGCGGCGGTCCCTAGTCTTGGCTCACCGGCATCGCTTTCGACGCCGTCTACCGGAGAAGCATGATGGGCAACCAACAGAATCCGCAGCAGGGCCAGCAGAATCCGCAGCAGGGCCAGCAGAACCAGCAGAACCAGAAGGACCAGCAGCGCCAGGGCCAGCAGCAACAGCAGGACCAGAACCAGAAGGGCGAGCGCAACCAGCAGGGCGGCCAGCAGGAAGAAGAAGAATAAGCTGCAGCAGCAACGCTATGACCGGAGTCCGGCCTTTGGGCCGGACTTTCCGTTTGTTGGGTCACGACCAACGGTCGTGACCTACCGTTGCCGCTGAGACAAACCGTCGTGACCTACCGTTGCGGTTGAGTCACGATCAACAATCGGGTGCCGTTGCAGGGTGTTCACGAAGCAAGTGATACCCATTCGCATTTCGGGTACACTGGGGCGATCGCCTTGCCCTGGGTCGTGCCCGCCGTGTTTTCACGTCTGATCCCCGTTTTCTCTCCGTGGTTGCGCAACGCTGGCGTTGCCGCAGTACTCGGCGTGGTCGCGATGGCGCCGGTTGCCGCCCAGCAACGCAACCCGCTGCAGAAGGTCGGCGAGACCGTACTGGACCAACCGCCGCAGAGCTATCGGTTCGAGCGTTTCGTGATTGAAAGCGGCGAGCCTGCACGGCGCTGGCGCGTCAACGTCGGCGTGCCTGTGCGCAAGGCAGACGCGCCTGCGCCGGTGCTGTACATGCTGGATGGCAACGCAGCGGCCATGGTGTTCGACCAGGCGATGCTGAGCGACCTGGCCGCACATGCCGCGCCGGTGCTGGTGTTCATCGGGTACGACAACGACCTGCGCATCGATTCACCCGCCCGCACGCTCGACTACACCGCGTGGGTGGATACGGCCGATGATGAGAACGGCATGTCCCAGTCCAGCGGCGGCGGCGCCAAGGCGTTCCTGGAGGTCATCCAGCAGCGGATCAAGCCCGAGGTGGAGCGCCGCGCCCGGGTGGACACGCAGCAGCAGTCGCTCTGGGGCCACTCGTTGGGCGGGCTGTTCGTGCTCAGCACGCTGTACACCCAGCCGACCGCATTCCAGCAGTACGTGAGCGCCAGCCCCTCCTTGTGGTGGAGCCAGGGCGCGCCGCAGGGCGCGATGGAGCAGGAGTTCATCGCCCACCCCGCGCCGGCGAAGCTGTGGCTGATGCTCGGCGGTGACGAGCGCAGCGGCAACCGCGGCGTGCGTGACATGAGCAACCCGCGCGTGGTGGCGCACCTGCGCCGCATCGCCGGTGCCACCCCCGATGCCGCGCATGCCCTGAGCGGGCGCCTGGCCAAGGTGCCCGGGCTGCAGGTGACCTACCGCGAATTTCCTGGCCTGGGCCACGGCCCGATGCTGCCGGCTTCGCTGAAAGCAACGCTGGCGGCGCTGTACGGCGTGGCCGACAAGAGCGCCGATTGATTTTTCCTTACCCAGGCTGCGCCGATCCGGCCCTGCCAAGGCAACCCTTGTGACACGCGCCGCTGGCGCGCCCCTACAGAAGGAGTCTGCTATGTCCCGATTGATTTCCCTCCCGCGCGTTGCCGCGTTGGCCCTGGCCTTGTCGCTGGCCAACGGCGCGGTGTCCGCACAGCCGGTGTTCGATGCGCCGGCCAACGGCTTCCGTGGCAAGGTCAGCGCCCGCAACGAGAACGTGATTCCCGGCAGCACCGCTGAAGTGACCGGGCGCGCGTTCGTACCCGGCCAGCAGGTGACGCTGCTGCGCGGCGAGACCGTGCTCAACGCCACGCCGGTGGTGGTGGACGAACAGGGCAACTTCAAGGCCAGCGTGCAGATCCCGGCCGACGCCGTGCCCGGCCAGCACCCGGTGGTGGTGCGCGCCAGCCAGCCGGCTGCTGCGACCGTGGTGGCCCTGCGGGTGTCGCCGAACCTGCCGCTGAGCGGCCAGCAGGCATTCCAGCAGAGTTCCGGCAAGCTGGTGCAGGGGCTGTACCAGAGCGCCTACAGCGCGGGCAGCAACGCGCTGTTCGTGACCTCGGCGGTGGGCAGCCCGCCGGTGACCCAGTCGCAGCTGCTCAAGGTGGACCCGAAGACGCTTAAGGTGGTCAAGGCGATCACGCCGGCACAGGTGCCCGATGCCAAGGGCGGCAGCGTGTTTGCGGTGTATGGCGTGGGCGTGGACGATGCCAACGGCAACGTGTGGGTCAGCAACACCCGCCAGGACACGGTGGCGGTGTACCGCCAGTCGGATCTTTCGCTGGTGCACCAGTTCCCGGTGGGCGCGGTGCCGCATGCGCGTGACGTGGTGGTGGATGCCAAGCGTGGCAAGGTGTTCGCGTCGGCGGCTGGCGAAGACCATCTGTCGGTGTTCGATGCCAGAACCTTCAAGGCGCTGGAGCCGATCACGCTGGCATCCGGCGTGGACGACGAGAAGTTCGTGCCGATGAGCCTGGTGCTGGATGAAGCCAGCGGCAAGCTGTTCACGGTGAGCATCGGGACACCGGAAGCGGCAGTGATCGACGTGGCCAGCGGCAAAGTGGACAAGGTGATCGACCTGGGCAATTCGATCAGCGCCTCCGGCGTAGCCTTCGATGCGAAGCGCAACCGCCTGTTCGTGGCCTCGCAGGGCACCGACAACCTGCTCATCGTCGACGTAGCCAGTGGCAAGGTCCTGCACGATGTGCCGGTGGGCGCGGGTGCGCTGAACGTGGCGTTCGAACCGGTGTCCGGCCTGGCCTACGTCACCAATCGTGGTGCCGGCACGGTGACCGTGGTGGATGGCGACGGCAAGGTGGTCGGCAACCTGGACGGCGGCACGTTCCCGAACCACGTCCGCGAAGACGGCAAGGGCAACGTGTTCGCGGTCAACAAATCGCGCGCTGCGGAAGACCCGAAGGGCGACCGCATCACCCGCATCACCCCGACCCGCCGCTGATGCATTCCGCGCGCGGGGCTGCGGTCCTGCGCGCACCTGACGGAGTTATGACATGTCCAGTTCCCTGACCGCGCGCCGGCATCTGCTGGTGCTGGCCTTGGCAGCCGCACTGACTGCCTGCGGCGGCAAGCCCGCGGAAACCGCAGCGCCTGCCGCAGCCGCGCCGAAGGCGGCCAACGCAAACGCATCATCGCCTGCCGCGCTGCCGCAGGGCTGGCTGCACCTGGCCGGCGCCAATGTGCCCTCCAGCACCAACCTGATGCCGGTGCTTCCGGTGACGGTGACGTCCGACGACGGCGAACAGGTCACGGTGAAAGACGCCTCGCGCATCGTGGCTGGCGGTGACGATGTCATCGCGGTGATCGAAGCGCTGGGCCTCGGCGGCCAGGTGTATGCCGCGCCGCTGCGTTCGGCCACCGAAGCAGGGCGCAAGGCCCCCAAGCAGTTCCTGTTCAACCGCACCACCGGCGTGGAAGGCGTGCTGAGTCTGGAGGGGACGCTGTTCCTGGGCAACAGCCTGCGCCGGCATACCGAGCTGGCGAAGAAACTGCGCGGTGCCGGAGAGGCGGCCGTGGTGATCGATGACCTGCAGCCGGCGCCGGACAAGGTGCGCAAGGTGGCGGCCGCGCTGGGCGTGGCCGAGGCCGGCAACGCGCTGGCAGCGCAGGTGCAGGCGCAACTGGAGGAAGCCGCCGCGATCGCGTCGAGCAGCAAGGTGCACCCGCGGGTGATCCATCTTTCCGCGACCGGGGCTGGCGGCGCGCCGACCGTGGCGGGCGCCGACAGTGCCTCGGGCAAGCTGATCGGGTTGGCCGGTGGCGTGAACATCGGCACCGAAGCGGGCGTGGCCAACTATTCCGCGCTGAGCAATGAAGGCGTGGTGGCCGCAGCGCCCGAGGTCATCCTGGTGACCGAAAACGATCTGCAGCTGTTCGGTGGCGAGGCGGGCCTGTGGAAGGCCTACCCGACGTTGAAACAGACCCCGGCCGGCGCGGCCAACCGGGTGTGGGTGATGCCGGACGTGCAGTTGAAGGCGGCCAGCGTGGGCTCCGGCAGCGGTGCGGTGGCCTTGGCCAAGGCGCTGGCCGCACTGCCGTCGCCGTGAGCAGGACGCTGTGATGGAACGCGCTACACGCAGACGTGCAGGCGGATGGGTGCTGGCGATGATGGCGCTGGCCCTGCTCGGTGCGATCCTGGCTTCGTTCGCGGTCGGGCCGTTGCGCCTGCCACCGCTGGAGGTGGTGCAGGCGGTGGCGGTCAAGCTGGGCATGCTCGACCCCGCGCAGGTCAGCCAGCGCGACATGGCGGTGGTCTGGAACCTGCGCATTCCGCGTGCGCTGCTGGGCGCGCTGGTGGGGGCATCACTGGCGATGGCCGGGGCCAGCCTGCAGGGGCTGTTCGGCAATCCACTGGCCGATCCGGGCATCGTGGGGGTGACCCAGGGCGCGGCGCTGGGCGCGGTGGCGGCCATCGTGCTGGGCGCCGGCAGTGTGGGCGGCTGGACGCTGCCGCTGGCGGCCTTTGCCGGGGGTGCGGCGGCGATCAGCCTCACCTATGCGCTGGCGCGACCCGGGCGTAACACGGGCACGGCGACCTTGCTGCTGGTAGGCATTGCGATGGCGGCGTTCTGTTCGGCGGCGATCGGGTTCCTGACCTACATCGCCAGCGAAAGCGAGCTGCAGTCGCTGGTGTTCTGGCAGATGGGCTCGCTGGCACAGGCCGACTGGACTGACCTGGCGGCGGCGCTGCCGGTGTTCGTGCTGGGGACGTTCGCGCTGCTGCGGCTGTCCACGCCGCTGGACATGCTGGCGCTGGGGGAGCGCCAGGCGCAGCACCTGGGTCTGGACGTGAAGCGCACACGGCTGAAGCTGATTGCGTTCAGCGCGCTGCTGGTCGGCGCGGCCGTGGCGTTCGCCGGTTCCATCGGCTTCGTGGGGCTGGTGGTGCCGCACGTGGTGCGCATGCTGGTGGGCCCCGGGCACCGCTGGTTGCTGCCGGTGTCTGCAGTGACTGGTGCGGTGTTGATCGTGGTCGCCGATACCGCCGCACGTACGCTGGACCCGCCCGCGGAGATTCCGCTGGGTTTGTTCTCGGCAGCATTGGGTGCACCGTTCTTCCTGTGGCTGGTGCTGCACCAGCGCCGGAGCGGCACGGTATGAGCGCGCCGTTCCTGCAATTGGACGGCGTGGGCGTTCGTTTCGGTGAGCGGTCCATCCTGCACGACATCCACCTGGGGTTCGTGCCGGGCACGGTGACGGCGCTGGTCGGACCGAACGGGGCGGGCAAGTCGACGCTGCTGGCGGTGGCCAGTGGCGACGTCGAGGCCGATGCCGGGCAGGTGATCCTGCACGACAAGCCGATCGCGCACTGGAAAGCGATGGCGTTGGCGCGCGAGCGGGCGGTGATGCCGCAGGACCATGCAGTGCGCTTTGCGTTCACGGTGGACGAGGTGGTGGCGATGGGGCGGTTGCCGCACCCGGCCGATGCGTTGCGCGATGCGGCGCGGGTGGAACAGTCGCTGGGCCAGGCCGAGATGGTGGGGTTGCGGCGGCGCGAGGTGCAGACGTTGTCCGGCGGTGAGGCGGCGCGGGCCACGTTCGCGCGGGTGCTCACCCAGGACACGCCGTTGCTGCTGCTCGATGAGCCGACCGCGGCGCTGGACCTCCGTCACCAGGAGCGGACGCTGCGTGCGGTGCGGCAGCTGGCCGACAGCGGCGCGTGCGTGATCGTCGTGCTGCACGACCTGAACCTGGCGGCGGGGTATGCCGACCGGATCGTGTTGCTGGAGCAGGGCAGGGTGGCGGCTGATGGAACGCCGGACCAGGTGCTGACGCGCGAGCACATCGAGCGGGTGTACCAGCAGCCGGTGCTGGTGCTGCGGCACCCGCAACGCGATGTGCCGTTGGTGGTAGTCGCCGATCCCCCGCATAGCGCCACGCCCTGCGTGGCTGGGATTACCAGCCAAACGTCGCCGTAGCCATCACCGTACGGCCGCTGCCGTAATAGCAGGACGACACGCCGGTACAGGTAGACACATACCGCTTGTCCGCCAGGTTGCTGGCGTTGAGCGCGAGCTGCACGTGCGTGTTGCCATGCTGGCCCAGGTCATAGCGCAGCGCAGCATCGAACAGGGTGTAGGACGGAATGCGGTACAGGTTGGCGCTGTCGCCGTAGCTCACGCCGTTGTAGCGCGCGCCAGCCGCCAGGCTCACGCCACGCAGCGCACCGGCCTGGAAGGTGTAGTCGGCCCAGAATGAAGCGCTGTAGTCGGGCACCATGGCCAGCTGCTTGCCCTTGTAGGCCGCTGACGTCAGCATTTCCGAGTCCATACGCGAGGCCGCACCGATCAGGCTCAGGCCCTCGATCGGCGTGATGCGGCCTTCCAGTTCGATGCCGCGCACGCGGCCTTCGTCGCCCTGGATCGAGCAGACCGCCGTGCCGGTGGCGCCGCAGTTGCGGTGGCTGGCCACGGGGTCATCGACAATCATGTCCTGCTGGCGCAGGTCGTACACGGCCAGGGTGACCAGCCCATCGACGCTGGCCGGCTGGTACTTCAGACCGGCTTCCCATTGCGAGCCGGTCACCGGGTCGAACGCGGTCTGGGTGAAGCTGTCCAATGGCGACTTGTTGGAGGGCTGGAACGATTCGGCATAGCTGACATACGGGGTCAGACCGCTGTCGAACACATACAGCACGCCGGCACGACCGGTGAACGCTTCGTTCTTGATCACGTTGTGCGCACCCGGTTGCGAGATGCCGGTGGCGATGTTGCGGGTGGCGCTCAGCGTGTCGTCCTTGGTCCAGTCATACCGGCCGCCCAGGGTCAGGCGCCAGTGGCCGGCGGCCAGCTGGTCCTGCAGGTACACGCCGCTCTGCCGGTTGATGCCGGCGGTGGGTGTTTCGGTGGTGACGGTGGGCTGGTACGGGTAGTAGACGGGATCGAAGATGTCGATCGCGCGCGGGTTGGTCATCGCGCTGCGCACGCCTTCCCAGTCTGCCCGTTGCCAATCCCAGCCGAGCAGTACGGTGTGGTCCACCGCGCCCGTGCTGAAGCGGGCCTGCAGGCGGGTATCGAAGGTGTCGCCGTCGGAATCGCCGGTGCCCTGTACGCCGCGCCGGTTCTGGGTGCGGCCATCGGCATTGAGCGCGCCGAAGGTGACCACGCCGCGGTACAGCGAATCCACATGGGTGCGGCGTGCGTTCTGGGTCAGGGTAAGGTGGTCGTTGAACTGGTGTTCGAACATCCAGCCGGCCGTCCACAGCGTGCGGTCGAAGGTATTCCAGTCCGGCTGGCCGATGAAGGTGCTGTTCTTCATGTGGCCATGGGGCGTGGCGTTGAGGGTGCCGGCCATTGGCAGGAACTGGTAGGTGGAGCCGCCGTCGTCCTTCTGGTACATGCCGAGCAGGGTGAGGCGGGTGCGTTCGGCGATCTGCCAGGTGTAGCTGGGCGCGAGGAACCAGTGTTCCTGCGCCGTGTGCTTGATCTGGGTGTCGCCATCCCGGTACAGGCCGACCAGACGCAGCAGGTGCGTGTTGTCGTCGCTGCCGGTGCCGACGTCGAAGGCCGCGCTGTACTGGCCGTTGGCATCCACGCCCAGGCGCAGCAGCTGCTGCGGGTCCGGGGTGGGGGTCTTGCTGACCTGGTTGACCATGCCGCCGGGTGCGACCTGCCCGTACATCACCGCGGACGGTCCCTTGAGCACTTCCACGCGTTCCAGGTTCCAGCTGTCGAACATGCTGCGGTTCCACTGGCTGCCCTGCGGCGCGCGCATGCCATCGAGGGTTACGTTGTTGGCCCAGCTGCCGGCATCGAACCCACGGATGCGGAAGTCGTCCACGCGGTTGTCGATGCCGCTGCTTTCCAGGCTCACGCCCGCTACGTAGCGCATGGCGTCGTTGAGAGACTGCACGCCACGCGCATCGAGTTCGGCGCGTTCGATCACGGCGACGGACTGTGGCGTTTCCGCAATGCTGGTGGTGGTCTTCGTGGCGCCACTGGTGCTGTTGGCCGCGCGGTAGGCATTGACCTGGACGGCATCCAGATCGGTGGCGTTCTGCGCAAAGGCGACAGGAGCGGCGGCGCTGGCGATGCAGCAGGCGAGGGCAAGCAGGTTGGGGCGCAACCGGCGGAACGAAGCGGGGGAGGGGGTCATGTACTGCCAGCGTCAAGGTCGTCGCAGAGCGACGTTGACCCGCCATTTTAAGGATTCCGACACGCAATGCAATTGCGACCTATTCGCATGTACTAGCGGGGGCGGAGGGAGTTAACTCCGCGCCCGCGTGATAATCCGCTCGACATAGCCGTCAGTGTTCTACCCGTGGCAGCAAAAACCGCTTGCAACCCGTACGCAGAGGTCTAGAATTCGCCGCAGATCCTCTCAACCGCCGCCATGAACTCGATGCCGCTCCTGACGTTTTTTACTCGCACCCGCGCTTTCGCGGGACGGGCGCGTCTGCCTCGCGGCTCCTCTGGCGGCTGATCGGATTCGATCACCGCAGGACCCCAGACAGAGCGCCCATTGGGCGCTTTTTTCGTTTCAGTGTTCCGTAACACCACGCATCAAGGAGAACGTGCCATGCACCAGATCGCCGAGCCCCAAACCTGGCCGCACGCCCGTTAGCCAACGGCGGCGTGCGGCTCCCTGATGTTGGCAGCAGCGAGACCCCTTTTATGAACACCCAGACCCAGAACCTCCGGCGCAACCTCGGCATCATTGCCCACATCGACGCCGGTAAAACCACGCTCACCGAACGCCTGCTGTGGAAAACCGGCGAGATCCATCGCGTCGGTGAAGTCCACGATGGCGCGGCCACCACCGACTTCTCGGCGATCGAGCGCGAGCGCGGCATCACCATCGGCGCGGCCGCCGTGCAGGCGCATTGGGCGCCGCGTGGCGAACCCACCCATCACCTGACCCTGATCGACACGCCCGGGCATATCGACTTCGCCATTGAAGTCGAACGTTCGCTGCGCGTGCTCGACGGTGCGGTGGCGGTGTTCTCCGCCGTGGATGGCGTGCAACCGCAATCGGAAACCGTGTGGCACCAGGCCCGTCGCCATGGCGTGCCGCTGATCGCGTTCGTCAACAAGATGGACCGCATCGGCGCCTCGTTCGAGCGCGTGCTGGCGCAGCTGCAGGACAAGCTGCAGGCGCGGCCGTGGGCGCTCGGCTGGCCGTTGGGCGCCGAGAACGCCTTCCACGGCTGGGTTGACCTGGTCGACCGCAGCACCGTGCAGTGGGACGACGCCGGCACGCCGACCCGCACCGCGTGGACCACCGCTGAGCACAGCGAGTGGGAGCCGCGGCGTGCGGAACTGGTGGAAGCGGTGGCCGACCACGACGAACTGCTGGCCGAAGCCTGGCTGGACGGAAGTGCGGTGGAACCCGCCGCGCTGCGCGCTGCGCTGCGCCGGGCCACGCTGGCCGGTGCCGGCGTGCCGGTACTGGCGGGTGCGGCGTTCAAGAGCAAGGGCATTGAAACCCTGCTCGATGCCATCGTGGACTACCTGCCCGCGCCGGAAGACCGGCCGGCCGTGGTGGCCACGGAGGAAGCGGGCGAGGTCAGCCTGCCGCCGGATCCGAATGGGCCGCTGGCGGCGCTGCTGTTCAAGATCACGCACCAGCACCATGGGGCGTTGAGCTTCGTACGGGTGTATTCGGGCACGCTGAAGGTGGGCGATGCGTTGGCCAGTTCGCAGCATGCGCAGGGACGCCGGGTCAGCCGGCTGGTGCGAGTGCAGGCCGACCAGACCCACGACATCAAGCAGGCGGTGGCCGGTGACATCGTGGCGGTGCTGGGCTGGAAGGATGCGGTGAGCGGTGAAACGCTCAGTGCACCCTCGCGCCCGCTGTTGCTGGACACCATCCAGGCGCAGCACGCGGTGCTGGCGTGGCGGTTGACTGCGGAAAAGTCGGCCGACCTGATCCGCATCGCGCAGGGCCTGTCCAGCCTGGCCCAGGAAGACCCGTCGTTCCGCGTCGAAACCGAAGCGGACAGCGGCGAAACCCTGGTCTGGGGCATGGGCGAGCTGCACCTGGAGGTGATGGTGGAACGGCTGCGCACCGAGTGGAACGTCAACGTCCGCACCGGCGCGCCGCGCGTGGCCTACCAGGAAACGCTGAAGCAGGCGGTGCGTGGCATCGAAGGCAAGGTGGTCAAGCAGACCGGCGGCCAGGGCCAGTACGCCCGGGTGGTGCTGGATGTCAGCCCACGCGGGGACGGCGAGGTGCATTTCGTCGACCGCACCGTAGGCGGGGTGATCCCGCGCGGTTTCGTGGCGGCGGTGGAGAAGGGCGTGCGGAGCGCGCTGTCGGAAGGGCCGCGTGGCCATCCGGTGGTGGGCATCGAGGTGGCGCTGGTCGATGGGCAGACCCATGCCAAGGATTCGTCCGACATGGCGTTCCATCGGGCCGGTGCCGAAGCGGTGAAGGCCGCGCTGCTGCAGGCTGGAACACGCCTGCTGGAGCCGGTGATGGAAGTGGCCATCCACGTGCCGTCGGTGAATGTCGGTGACGTGGTGGGCGACCTCAACCGCCGCAGTGGCCGCATCGCGTCCATCGAGGACCAGGGGGGGCGTGCGGAAGTGGTGGGCTACGCGCCGCTGGCGCAGTTATCCGGCTACACCACCTCGCTGCGCTCGCTGACCCAGGGCCGCGCATCCAGCGACATGCGCTTCAACGGCTACGAAGAAGTACAAGCCGCCTGAATGTCAAAAGGAAAGGGGCCGGCAACGCCGGCCCCAACCAGGCGACCAAGGATCGTAGTGACACGCCATGCGTGTCAAAGCCATGACCCTGCGCACGTAAAACAGCCATGCGTGATAATAGGCGCAACCGTTTCAGGAGCGCCCCATGACCACCCCCCATTTCTACCCCGTCGGTACCCCCGGCCAACCCTGGGGCGATGCCGAACGTGCGGCATGGCGCGCGCGCCAGGTCGTGCAGCGCCACTACGCCAACGACGTGGTCGCCGCCTTGAATGCGCTGCCCGATGCACTGGAAATCGTCCAGTACGGCCAGCTTGAATCCATCACCGACACCTACCCGCTGCTGCTGGCCAAGACCCGCAACTGGAACCCGGCGCTCCCCACCGCACTGGTCACCGGCGGTGTGCACGGTTACGAAACCAGCGGCGTGCACGGTGCACTGCAGTTCCTGCGCGACCACGCGCAGGAGTATGCCGGCCGCATCAACCTGATCGTCGCCCCCTGCGTGTGCCCCTGGGGCTACGAACGCATCCAGCGCTGGAACCGCGATGCGATCGATCCCAACCGCAGCTTCCGCGACGGTGGCCGCATTGTTGAAACGGCCTCGCTCATGCACTGGGTCGCCGCCCGCAACGACGACCTGCTGGTGCACCTGGACCTGCACGAAACCACCGACAGCGACGCGCATGAGTTCGACCCGGCGCTGGCCTCGCGCGATGGCAAGCCGTGGCACCCGGAAACCATTCCCGACGGCTTCTATGTGATCGGCAACAGCGAGAATCCGGAACCGGCCTTCCAGCGTGCCCTGATCGCCGCCGTGGCCCCCATTACCCACATCGCCCCCGCCGACGCGCAGGGCAACCTGGTCGGGCTGCCGCTGCAGTCGCCGGGCGTGGTGTGGGGCGAATCGCGCTCGATCGGTGCCTGCGCGGGGTTCACCAGTGCCCGCTTCGCCACCACCACCGAGGTGTACCCGGACAGCCCGCGGACCACGTCGGCGGAGTGCAACGCCGCACAGGTGGCTGCCGTGCGCGCCGGGTTGGACTTCGCGCTGCAGGCAGGGTAACGGTCTTCGCGCGGCGGGCATCCCGCCGTGGCTATCATCGGCGCAACCCTCCGGGACCTGACCGATGAAACGATTGCTGTGCCTGTTGCTGATGGTGGCCGCGTTGCCGGCCACTGCCGCCGAACTGACCGTGTCGGCCGCGTCCAGCCTGACCGAAAGCTTCCGTGACATCGCCAGCGCGTACGAGGCGGCGCATCCAGGAACGAAGGTCGATCTGAACTTCGCCGCATCGGGCGTGCTGCTGCAGCAGGTTTCGCGCGGTGCGCCGGTGGATGTACTGGCCACTGCCGATACCGAAACGATGGTGCAGGCGGCGAGGGCCGGACTTCTGGAAACCGATTCCCGCCAGATCTTCGCCACCAACCAGCTGGTGGTGGTGGTGCCGCCGGGCCGCAGGGATGCACCCACATCCTTGGCCGCGCTGGCAGGGAAGGGCGTGCAGCGGGTGGCGATCGGCAATCCGGACAGCGTGCCGGTGGGCCGCTATGCACGCGCCGCGCTTCGGGACGCCGGGTTGTGGGAGGCGATGGCAGGCAAGACCATCACCACCCAGAACGTGCGCCAGTCCCTCGATTACGTGGCGCGCGGCGAAGTGGACGCCGGTTTTGTCTACGCCAGCGATTACCAGGCCACGCCCGGCCGCGTGGTGCGTGCCTTCGACGTGCCGCTGAAGACCCCGATCAACTACCCGGTGGCGGTGATCAAGGACAGCGCCCGTGCGGCGGAAGCGCGCCGTTTCGTGGCCTTCGTGGTCTCGCCGCAGGGTCAGGCGATCCTGCGCCGCCACGGTTTCGGCGCGCCCTGATCGATGGCGCTGGACTGGTCCGCGCTCTGGTTGTCGCTGAAGGTCGCCGGCTGGGCCACGGCGATCAACCTGGTATTGGGCATTGCGCTGGGCGCGCTGCTGGCGCGGCGCCGTTTCCCCGGGCGTGAGCTGCTGGACACGCTGCTGACCCTGCCGATGGTGCTGCCCCCGACCGTGCTGGGGTATTACCTGCTGGTGGTGATCGGGCGCAACGGACCACTTGGCGCATGGTTGCAGTCCAGCTTCGGCATCAACCTGGTGTTTACCTGGCAGGCAGCGGTCATCGCCTCTGCTGTTGCCTCGCTGCCGCTGGTGTTCAAGCCGGCACGCGCGGCGTTCGAGGACGTGGACGGGCAGCTGGAGCAGGCTGCGCGCACGCTCGGTGTCTCCGAGTTCGCACTGTTCCTGCGGGTCAGCCTGCCGCTGGCCTGGCGCGGCATCCTGGCGGGGCTGCTGCTGGCATTCGCGCGGTCGATGGGAGAGTTCGGTGCCACCTTGATGGTGGCCGGCAGCATTCCCGGGCGCACCCAGACCCTGTCCATCGCGATCTACGAAGCCGTGCAGGCCGGGCATGACGACACCGCCAACGGGCTGGTGATCCTCACCTCGGTGGTGTGCATCCTCATCCTGCTGGCGGCGGCGCGGCTGGTCGGCGGGCGCCGCCGGGAGATACGCGATGTGGCTTGAGCTGGACATTCGCCGCACGCTGGAAGCACCCGGCCAGCAGTTCACGCTGGACGTGCAGCTGCAGTGCAGCCAGCGGCAGGTGGTGCTGTTCGGCCCCTCCGGCGCGGGCAAGAGCCTGACCCTGAAGGCCATCGCCGGCCTGCTGCGGCCGCACGATGGCCATGTGCGGCTGGGCGGTGCGACGCTGTTCGACGCCGCGCAGGGCGTTTACCTGCCACCCCAGCAGCGCCGGTTGGGTTACGTGTTCCAGGACTACGCTCTGTTCCCGCACCTGACCGTGCGCCAGAACATCGCGTTCGGCCTGCGTCGCGGCTGGTTCAATCCCCGGCGACGCGAGGCCGACCCCGAGGTGGAACGCTGGATGGCGGCACTGCGCATCGAGCACCTGGCGCAGATGGTGCCGGCCCAGCTGTCGGGCGGACAGCGCCAGCGCACGGCGTTGGCACGGGCGCTGGTGACACGCCCGCAGGCGCTGCTGCTGGACGAGCCGTTTGCCGCACTGGACCACGCGTTGCGCGATCACCTGCGCCAGGAACTGCAGGGCGTTCTGGAGGCCACCGACATTCCGCTGCTGCTGATCAGCCATGACCCGGTGGACGTGGCGATGTTCGGCCAGCAGGTGGTGGAGCTGGTCGACGGACAGGCAAAACACCGCTGAATACCGCTGAAAACACGCTCCGATGACGGTTTCCGGATAGTGGCAAAGCACTCACGTCGAATTGACGATTTGCTCTCCATCCTGAATGCTCCAGCCTGCCAGTGGACGCCTGCCATGTCCTCGAACGTCGTGAAGATGACGCGCACGCAACTTACCGCCATGGTGGTCGGCGGCATGATCGGCGCAGGTATTTTCTCCCTCCCGCGAACCTTCGCCGGTGCCACCGGCCCACTGGGTGCGGTGGTGGCGTGGCTGATCGCCGGCCTGGGCATGTACACCCTGGCCCGCGTGTTCCAGCTGCTGGCCGAGCGCAAGCCGGATCTGGACGCCGGTGTGTTCGCCTATGCGAAGGAGGGCTTCGGCGACTACCCCGGGTTCCTTTCCGCGTTCGGCTACTGGATCGGCAGCTGCATCGGCAACGTGTCGTATTGGGTGCTGATCAAATCCACCCTGGGCGCGTTCTTCCCGATCTTCGGGGATGGCAATACCGTCGTTGCGATCCTGGTGGCCTCGGCCGGCATCTGGTTGTTCCACTTCATGATCCTGCGCGGTGTGCAGCAGGCCGCGGCGATCAACAAGATCGTCACCATCGCCAAGGTCATCCCCATCGTGGTGTTCCTGGTGATCATGGCCTTTGCCATGAAGATGGACGTGTTCCAGTTCAATTTCTACGGCGGAGGGCTGGAAGGCGGCATCTTCGAACAGGTGCGCGCGACCATGCTGGTCACGGTGTTCGTGTTCCTCGGCATCGAAGGCGCCAGCGTGTACTCGCGCTACGCCAAGGAACGCAAGGACGTGGGCGCGGCCACCATCACCGGCTTCCTGGTGGTCACCACGTTGATGGTGCTGGTGACCCTGCTGCCGTTCGCGGTGCTGGAGCGGGCCGACATCGCGGGCATGCGCCAGCCCTCGATGGCCACCGTGCTGGAAGCGGTGGTGGGCCATTGGGGCGCGGTGTTCGTCAGCGTCGGGCTGATGGTGTCGGTGCTGGGCGCCTACCTGGCGTGGTCGCTGATCTGCGCCGAAGTGTTGTCGGCCGCGGCGCGCACCAAGGACATGCCGGCCATCTTCGCCCGTGAGAACGCCAACGGGGTGCCGTCGGCGGCACTGTGGGCGACCAACATCATCATCCAGCTGATCGTGATCACCACCTACTGGTCGCGCGATGCGTTCTCGCTGATGCTCAACCTGACCAGCGCGATGTCGCTGATTCCGTTCCTGCTGGTGGCCGCGTACGGGTTGAAGATCACCCGGCGCGGAGAGACCTACAACGAGCGCCCCAACGAACGCGGGCGTGACCTGACCCTGGCGATCCTGGCCACGATCTATACCGCGTTCCTGCTATACGCCGGCGGCATCAAGTTCATCGTGCTCTCGGCGGTGCTGTATGCACCGGGCAGCCTGCTGTACTTCTGGGCGCGGCGCGAGCAGGGCGAGAAGATCTTCACCAAGGCATCGGATTTCATCATCCTGGCCGTGGCGGTGATCGCTGCCATCGTGGGCGTGTACTGGATCGCAACGGGCTACATCCAAATCTAAGGACCACGCCGCGATGAGCCCCGCCGTGGGTAGCCGCAAGCTGTCGCTGCTGGAGCTGACCGCGCTGGTGGTCGGGTCCATGATCGGTTCGGGCATCTTCGCATTGCCCGCTGCGTTCGCCGCCAACACCGGGGTGAACGGTGCGCTGCTGGCCTGGGCGATCGCCGGCACCGGCATGCTGATGCTGGCCTTCGTGTTCCAGTCGCTGTCGCGGCTGAAACCGGAGCTGGACACCGGCATCTATGCGTATGCAAAAGCAGGGTTCGGCGACTACGCCGGCCTGCTTTCGGCGGTGGGCTACTGGCTGGGCTGCTGCCTGGCCGACGTGGCCTGCCTGATCCTGATCAAGGCCACCCTGGGCCAGTTCTTCCCGGTGTTCGGCGACGGCACCACGGTGGTGGCGATCCTGTCCGCCTCGCTGCTGCTGTGGGGCTTCCACTTCCTGATCCTGCGCGGCATCAAGGAAGCGGCGCTGATCAACACCATTGCCACGGTGGCCAAGCTGGTGCCGCTGGCGGTGTTCATCGTGTTCCTGGTGCTGGGCTTCCGTGCTGATGTGTTCGCGCTGAACCTGTGGGGCGGCGAGCCGCCGGGCGCCGGCACGCTGTGGGAGCAGACCCGCGGCACGCTGCTGCTGACCGTGTTCGTGTTCGTGGGCATCGAAGGCGCCAGCGTGTACTCACGCCATGCGCGCCGCCGCGAGGATGTGGGTATTGCCACCGTGGCCGGCTTCCTGGGCGTGCTCTGCCTGCTGGTGATGGTCACCATCCTGTCCTATGGCATCCTGCTGCGCCCCGACCTGGCCGCACTGCGTACCCCGTCCATGGCGGGGGTGATGGAAGCCATCGCCGGGCGCTGGGGCGCGCTGTTCATCAGCATCGGGTTGTTGATCTCGGTGCTGGGCAACTACCTGTCCTGGTCGCTGCTGGCCGCCGAAGTGCTGCACTCGGCCGCGCTCAACGATGCGATGCCGCGTGCGCTTGCCCGCGAGAACCGTGCAGGGGTGCCGGACGCCGCGCTGTGGCTCACCAACGGCGTGATCCAGACCTTCCTGCTGGTCAGCTGGTTCGCCGACTACGCCTTTACCCTGGCGCTGAAGATGACCAGCGCGATGACACTGGTGCCGTACCTGCTGGTCGCCGCGTACCAGCTGAAGCTGTCGTTGGGCGCCGAGGGCGGCGTGGATGCGCCTGCCCATGCACGGATGCGCTGGATTGCCGGCATCGCCACGGTCTACGCCGCGTCCATGCTGCTGGCCGGCGGCAGCCGCTATCTGCTGCTGTCCAGCCTGTTGTACGTGCCCGGGTCGCTGCTGTTCTGGGCCTGGCAGCGCCACCGCGGCATCGCTTTCCGGCCGCTGGAAATGGGGGTGCTGTTGCTGCTGTGCGCGATGGCGGTGGCGGCGATCGTCGGCCTGGCCAGCGGCTGGCTGCGCCTGTGACCGGACCACCGGCCAGCCCGTCCCGCAGCGTGCTGGCGCGCCTGACCGCGCCGTATCGCGGCCCGCTGTGCCGTACCGGGCAGGTGCTGGGCGCGCTGTTGTTCATTGCCTCGCTCACCCCCAGCCTGGTGCCCCGCGGTTACGTGGCGCAGGGCCTGTTGTCGGGTGTTTGCTTCGGCGTGGGCTACCTCATCGGCGTGGCGCTGGCGGCCCTGTGGCGGCGCCTGATGCTGCCCGAGCTGGGCCGTGGACGGTTGCAGCAGGTCCTGCGCTGGCTGCCGTGGGTGAGCCTGCTGGCCTGCACGCTCACCGTGTGGTGGGTGCGCCCCTGGCAGGATTCGGTGCGCGCGGTGATGGGCCTGCCGCCGATGGACGAAAGCTTCTCGCTGCGGCTGCTGGTGATCGCGCTGGCCGTGTTCGGTGTGCTGCTGGTGCTGGGCCGCGCGTTCGCCTGGGTGGCGCGCCGGGTGGGGGCGTTGTCGCGGCGGGTGATGCCGGCGCCGGTGGCGCGCCTGCTGGGCATCGTGGTGGCGGCGGTGCTGTTCTTCAACATTGCCAATGGCGTGCTGCTGCGCGGTGCGTTGCATGCGGCCGACGCTTCGTTCCGCAAAGCCGACGCGTTGATTCCGCCCGATGCCATCGCGCCGACACGCCCGGGTGCGACGGGTGGACCGGGCTCGCTGGTGGCCTGGGAACAGATGGGCCGGGCAGGGCGTGATTACGTCACTGCCGGCCCCGATGCGGCGGACATTGCCGCGTTCACCGGAACACCCGCGCTGCAGCCGATCCGGGTCTATGCCGGGTTGCCGGCGGCCGCCGATGCCCGTGCCCGTGCGCAGCTGGCCCTGCGCGAGCTGCAGCGCCAGGGCGGTTTCGAGCGCGCCAACCTGGTGGTGATCACCCCCACCGGCACCGGCTGGGTCGACCCGGCGGCGGCAGACAGCCTGGAATACCTGCTGCATGGAAACGTAGCCAGCGTGGCGGTGCAGTACTCCTATCTTTCCAGCCCGCTGTCACTGCTGGTCGAGCCGGAGTACGGCGAGGAGACGTCGCGGCTGCTGTTCGCCGAGATCTACGCGTACTGGCGTACCTTGCCGGTGGAAACCCGGCCGCGGTTGTTCGTGCACGGATTGAGCCTGGGCGCGATGAATTCCGAGCGTTCGGTGAACCTGTTCGACATGATCGACACGCCGATCGATGGCGCGCTGTGGAGCGGCCCGCCCTTCGCCACCCGCACCTGGCGGCAGACTACGAACCAGCGCAACGCCGGCTCGCCCGAATGGCTGCCGGTGTTCCGTGACAGCCGCTCGGTGCGCTTCATGAACCAGGGCGGCAGCCCGGTACCGGCGGACGCGCCCTGGGGGCGGATGCGGGTGGTGTACCTGCAGTACGCCAGCGACCCGATTACCTTCTTCACCCCGTATGACGCGTGGCGGCAACCGGACTGGATGGCCGAACCACGCGCACCGGACGTGTCACCGGCGGTGCGCTGGTACCCGCTGGTGAGCATGCTGCAGCTGGCGCTGGACATGCTGCTGGCCGACCGTACGCCGATGGGCTACGGGCACGTCTTCGCGCCCTCGCACTATATTGCCGGGTGGCAGGCGGTATTGGGCACGCAGGGCTGGAGCGCGGGCGACATCCGTCGGCTTCAGTTCCTGCTGGACCCGCGCCGTCGCCAGCAGATCGAACAGCGGCGCAGTGCCGCCGGCGGCTGAGCAGCGCTCAGGGCTCGCGGGGTGGGTGCGGCATGCGGGTCTGTTGGGACAGGCGTTCGATGATTGCGAGGATGAGCGCCGACAGCAGCAGCATGCCGTGGATGACCGACATCCAGCGCAGCACCTCCGGCTCGACCACCAGGCCTTCTTCCAGCTTCATGAAGATCCGCAGCAGCGCGATGGCCGAGATCGCGATGATCGAACCCATCAGCTTGGTCTTCATTGCGCCGAAGTCGACCGTGCCCATCCATGCCGGCCGGCGTTCCTGGCCGGAATCGATCCGGGTCACGAAGTTCTCGTAACCGGCCAGGGTGACGATCAGCAGCAGGTTGGCCACCAGCGACATGTCGATCAGCGACAGCGCCAGCAACACCGCGTCAGCTGGACCAATACTGGCGATGTTCAGTACGTAATTGGCCAGCTGGCGCAGGAACACGAACAGCAGCAGCAACAGGGCCACCACCAGCCCGAAATAGAACGGCGCCATGATCCATCGCGCATCGAACAGACTGCGCGATACGTTGCGGCGGAACAGGCCGCGCAGGCGCTCCATCGGCATGGCACTCCGTCCTCAGTCGTCGAACCGATCGGACACGTCCGGACCGGTGTCTTCCACCAGGTCGGCCGGGCGGTCACCGTAGATCGTGTTGCGCATCTCGCGGCGCGCATCGCGGATCGCGGTGCCATCCAGCGGGCGGATCCGGATGATGCGGCAGGACTGCGGCATCGCCACGCTCGCGGTCCGCGGGATCACGCTGTCCCAGCGGGCGTTGACGGTGCCGAACGAATTGGTGATCTGCACCGTGTGGGCGATGGACAGCCCGGTACAGCGGCCGCGCAGCTCCAGCAGGTGACCCCGGCTGGAGCTGGTCCATACCGCCAGCGCCCGGTCACCCAGCGGCGTCCACTGCGTCTGGCGGACGAAGCGGGCCAGCTGGAACGACGCCACCGGTGGCCCGGCATGCTGCACGTAGAGGTTGAAGCGCTCCTGGGTGGTCATCGTGGGTGTGGTGGCACACCCGCTGAGGGCGGCCACGGCGAGCAGTGTCATCAGCAGGTGGCGCATGACGGTTCCTTTCGTGTCAGCGGGTGACGCGGGTCGTGGCGCCGTCGCTGGAGACCCGCACGCGGTCGCCCACGCGGTAGTCGTTGGGGTTGCCATCCTGGACCACGGCGACGGTCCGGCCGTTCTCCAGCTGCACGGTGATCTCCACGCCATTGCGTGCACTGCGGGCGAGCGCGTTGCCTGCGGCCCCGCCTGCTGCCGCACCTGCAATGGCGCCGATGGTGTTGGCACGGCTGCCACCACCGATGGAGCTGCCCGCCACGCCGCCGATGCCGGCGCCGACGATGGTGGCCACGCCACGTGAGTCATTCTGGATCTGCACCGCCCGGATGGACTGGACAGTGCCCATCTGCACGTCCTGGGCACGCCCGACCTCGGAGCGGTTGAAGGTGCTGGGCGTGGTGTGGGTGGCGCAGGCGGTCATGAACAGGGCCGATGCCAACAGCGCCGTCGCGGCGCCTGCCTGGGAAAGTTTCATCGTGTGTCTCCATCAAATGAATGCGCGGGACTGCGAAGTGGCCAGCCGTCCTGGCCCTGGAATGTGCTCCATGGAGCAGCGATTAACTACGCGACCGGTAACGGCGACGTGAAAGAAATCGCCGCGCCAAACACAGCAACACATCCCGCATTTACAGGGCTTTCTGCGCACTATCCAGATTCCGACGCTCACGTGAGCTTTACCTTTTCGGGACTAGTTCTGCACGCAACGAGAGCACATCCCGTGGCCGCCGCGATGACAGGCGGAGGCTTCGCTTTCCCTGTTTGTTTTCGCGAAATGGAGAGGCCTGCAATGTCCAGTGCAACTGTCTATGGCGTTCATTCCGAAGTCGGCGTCCTCAAGAAGGTGATGGTCTGTGCCCCCGGCATGGCGCACAGCCGGCTGACGCCCCGCAACAAGGACGACCTGCTGTTCGATGACGTGATCTGGGTAGACAACGCCAAGCGCGATCATTTCGATTTCATGTCCAAGATGCGCGCCCGTGGCGTGGACGTGGTGGAGATGCACGATCTGCTGACCGAGACGCTGGAGCTGGACGAGGCCCGCAACTGGATCCTGGACCACCAGATCAACGCCAACGAAGTGGGCGTGGAATTCATGACTGAAGTGCGCGCCTACCTGCAATCGCTGTCGGCGCGGCAGCTGGCCGAAACCCTGATCGGCGGCCTGAGCGTGTTCGACCTGCCGGACGACTTCGCCGGCCCCACGCTGCAGGCCGCGCGCGCCCAGCCGGACATCGTCGGTTACCTGCTGCCGCCGCTGCCCAACACGCTGTACACCCGCGACACCACCTGCTGGATCTACCAGGGCGTGACCCTCAATCCGCTGTACTGGCCGGCGCGGCATGAAGAAACCATCCTGACCACCGCGATCTACAAGTTCCATCCGGATTTCACCAAGGCCAGGTTCCCGATCTGGTTCGGTGACCCCACCGTGGACCACGGCAATGCCACGCTGGAAGGCGGCGATGTGCTGATTCCGGGCAACGGCATCGTGCTCATCGGCATGAGCGAGCGCACCTCGCGCACCGCCATTACCCAGCTGGCCCAGTCGCTGTTCAAGAACGGCGCGGCCAAGCGGGTGATCGTGGCGGTGATGCCCAAACTGCGCTCGGCCATGCACCTGGATACGGTGTTCACCTTCGCCGACCGCGACGTGGTGACCGTGTTCCCGGGCATCGTCGACCAGATCCACACCGTCTCGCTGCATCCCAGCGACAAGGCGCCGGGCTTCGAGATCGTGTTCGAGAAGAAGCACTTCAACGACGTGGTGGCCGAAGCGCTGGGCTTCAAGCAGCTGCGCATCGTCGAGTCCGGCGGCGACCGCTATGCGGCCGAGCGCTCGCAATGGGACAGCGGCAACAACCTGGTGGCGATGGCGCCGGGCGTGGTGGTGGCCTACGACCGCAGCACCCAGACCAACACCGACCTGCGCAAGCAGGGCATCGAAGTGATCAGCATCGTCGGGGCCGAGCTGGGGCGTGGCCGCGGTGGTGGCCACTGCATGACCTGTCCGTTGATCCGCGACGCGGTGAGTTTCTAGACGCTGCGCCGACATTTCCCGTCACGGCGGCCGGCCCTGCGCCGCTGCCGTGCGAACCGCGGAGGCCGGAAGGATGCAATCCCCTGGAAGGATGGCGCGTGCATGGCTGTTGGCGGCGGTTGCGCTGGCCGCCGGCTGTGGGCGGGGTGGTGGGCCTGACGGCGGCGAGCGACCGCCCACGCTGGTGGCCGTGGAAGTGGTCAAGGCACAGGCCGTGCCGAACCTGGTGGAACTGCCGGGGCGGGTCGAAGCCAGCCGCTCGGCCGAAGTGCGTGCGCGCGCCGATGGCATCGTCGAGCGCCAGCTGTATGTGGATGGCACCGAGGTCGAGGCCAACGCGCCGCTGTTCCAGATCGATCCTCGCGACCTGCAGGCACGCCTGCAGCAGGCGCGTGCGTCACTGGCCTCGGCCCGCGCCGCCAAGGCGCAGACGTCTTCGCTGCGTGCGCGGCTGTCAACCCTGGTACAGCGCAAGGCAGTGAGCGTGCAGGAATACGAATCGGCGCAGGCCTCGTTCCGCCAGGCAGATGCCGCGCTGATGGAAGCACAGGCGGCGGTGGACCGCGCCACGCTGCAGCTGGACCACGCCACCGTACGCGCGCCGATCAAAGGGCGCACCGGTCGGGCCCAGGTCAGCGAAGGCGCGCTGGTCAGCGCGGCCGCGGCCACGCTGCTGACCCGGATCGACCAGGTCGACCCGGCGTTCGTGATCTTCAATCCGTCCAACATCGCCATGAACGAACTCGAGCGCGGCGTGGCCGACGGCCGCATCGACGTGGGCGACGACCACCGGGTGCAGGTGACCATCCTGCTCGACGGCAATGTCCGGCTGCCCGAAGCAGGCGTCGTCGACTTCAGCGAAACCGCGATCGATCCGGCCACCGGCAGCCGCACGCTGCGCGCACGCTTCGCCAACCCCGATGGCCGGCTGCTGCCGGGCCAGTTCGTGCGCGGCATCCTGGCCATCGGCAGCATCCGTAACGGTACCAGCCTGCCCGAGCGCGCCATCCAGGTGGGCGAGGACGAAGCCACGGTGATGCTGGTCAATGACGAGAACGTCGCCGTGCGTCGCGCGGTGACGCTGGCCGGGCAGGCCGGCGGACGCTGGGTGGTGCAGTCGGGCCTCACCCCCGGCGACAAGGTGATTGTCGACGGCTGGCACAAGATCCAGCCCGGCCAGCCCGTGGCGATCCAGCCCGATGCAGACCCCAGGGCGAAGGCCAAAGCCCCATGAGTGGCTATTTCGTCTACCGGCCGGTGCTGGCGTGGGTGATCGCGCTGTTCGCCATCCTGTTCGGTGGCATCGCCCTGGTCAGCCTGCCGGTGGAGCAGTACCCCGACGTGGCGCCACCCTCGCTGAGCATTTCGGCCACCTTCGTCGGTGCCGACGCGCAGACGCTGGACCGCACCGTGACCTCGGTCATCGAGAACGAACTCAGCGGCGTGGACGATTTCCTGTTCATGACCTCCACCAGCCGTGCCAACGGCACGGCGCAGATCCGGGTGACGTTCCGCAGCGGTACCGACCTGGATATCGCCCGGTCGCAGGTGCAGGACCGCCTGGCCCGGGTCGAGCCGCGGCTGCCCGATGAAGTGCGGCAGATGGGCGTGCGCGTCACCCAGGCCAGCAACGGCTTCCTGATGCTGATCTCGCTGCAGTCGGACAAGGGCCGCTATTCGGCGCTGGAGCTGGGCGACTACGCCAACAGCAACATCGCCGACGAACTGCGCCGCGTGCACGGGGTGGGCGATGTAACCCTGTTCGGCTCCAGTTACGCGATGCGGATCTGGCTGGACCGCGAGAAGCTGGTCAGTTATGGCATCTCGCCCGGCGAAGTGATGGCGGCGGTGCGTGAGCAGAACGCGCAGACCGCCGGTGGTGGCCTGGGCCTGCAGCCGACCACGCCGTCCACCGAAACCACCGCGCAGATCGTCATGCGCGGGCGTTTCAGCACCCCCGAACAGTTCCGCCAGGTGATCATCCGCGCCACCCCGGGCGCTGCCACCGTGCGGCTGGGCGATGTGGCGCGGGTGGAACTGGGCAACGACAACTACGCCTTCAACCTGCGTTTGAATGGCCAGGAAACCGCCGGCCTGGCGGTTTCGCTGGCCACCGGCGCCAATGCGCTGTCCACCGCCACCGCCGTGCGCCAGCGCATGCAGGACCTGGAAACCAGCTTCCCGGACGGCATGCAGTGGACCACCCCGTTCGACACCACGCCCTTCATCACCGAATCGGTCAACGGCGTGGCGGTGACCATGCTGCAGTCGCTGGTGCTGGTGTCCATCGTGGTGCTGTTGTTCCTGCAGAGCTGGCGCGCCGTGTTCCTGCCCACCATCGTGGTGCCGGTCTCGCTGCTGGGGGCGTGCCTCGGCCTGCTGGCGTTCGGGGTTTCGATCAACCTGCTGTCGCTGTTCGCGATGGTGGTGGCGATCGGCATCCTCAACGACGACGCCATCGTGATCGTCGAGAGCGTCGAGCGGATCATGCGCGAGGAGGACCTGCCACCCCGCGAAGCCACCGCCAAGGCCATGGGGCAGCTGTCCGGCGCGATCATCGCCACTACGCTGGTGCTGCTGGCGGTGTTCATTCCGATGGGCTTCTTCCCCGGTTCGGCCGGCGGCATCTACCGGCAGTTCGCGGTGACCCTGAGCGTGTCGCTGGTGGTCTCCACGATCCTGTCCCTGACCCTGGCCCCGGCCATCTGCGGCGCGATGCTGCGCCCGGCCAAGGAACAGGTGGGGAAGGGCGGACCCGGCCGGCGCTTGTTCAGCGCCATCAACACCGGGCTGGATAAGAGCAGCCGCAGCTACGCTGGCTGGGTGGGCAGCATGCTGGTGCGCCCGTGGCTGTGGATCGGGGTGTTCGTGGTGGTCACGCTGATGACCGGCCTGCTGTATGCGCGCCTGCCGGGTGGCTTCCTGCCCACCGAAGACCAGGGCTACATCTTCGTGGCCTACAACGCCGCGCCCGGCGCGACCATGGAGCGCACCCGCGCAGCGGCCGAGCAGGCCGAGGCGATCCTGCGCCAGCAGCCGGAAGTGCGCAACGTGGCCACGGTGATCGGCTTCAGCTTCTTTGGCCAGGGCCAGGCGGTGGGCATGTCTTTCGTGGACCTGCACCCGTGGGCCGAACGCAGCGGCAGCGAGCGCAGCGCCATGTCGCTGGCCGCACGCATGAGCGCGGCGTTTACCCGCATCCCGCAGGCGCAGGTGTTCGCGCTCAACCCGCCGGCGATCCAGTCGCTGGGCAACGCCTCGGGCTTCAGCATGAAGATTGAAGACCGCAGCGGCGTAGGCGGTGCCGGCTTGAGCGCGGCCGCCATGGGCATTGCCGCCCGCGCCGCCGCCAACGACCGCCTTGCTGGCGTACGCCCGGAAGGCATGCCGCGCGCGCCGCAGCTGTTCGTGGATATCGACCGCACCCAGGCGCGTGCGCTGGGTGTGCAGTTGTCGCAGGTCAACCAGGCGCTGGGCATCATGTTCGGCTCGGCCTACGTCAACGACTTCGTGCGCCAGGGCAACGTGCTGAGGGTGTTCATCCAGGGTGATGCCGAACAGCGCATGCGCGCCGAAGATGTGTCCGACCTGCGGGTGATCGGCAGCAATGGCCAGTCGGTGCCGTTCTCCGCCTTCGCGACCACGCGCTGGACGGTCGGCGAGCAGCAGGTGGAGCGCTACAACGGCTTCCTCTCGGCCACGGTGTCGGGGCAGGGCGCGCCAGGCGTCTCCAGTGGCGCGGCGCTGGTGGAGATGGAGCGCATCGCCGACGAGGTGCTGCCACCGGGCATGCGCCACGAATGGACCGGTACGGCGCGTGAGGAGCGCGAAGCGTCGGGACAGGTGGGCATGCTGCTCGGCCTGGCCTTCATCGTGGCGTTCCTGCTGCTGGCCGCGCTGTACGAAAGCTGGGTTACCCCGGTGATCGTGCTGCTGGTGGTGCCGCTGGGCATCCTCGGCGCGGTGGTGTTCACCGCCGCACGCGGCATGTCGGCCGATGTGTACTTCACCGTGGGCCTGGTCACCATCATCGGCCTGGCCGCCAAGAACGCGATCCTGATCGTGCAGTTCGGGCTGGACGAGGAAGCGCGCGGCGTGCCGGTGCGCGATGCGATCCTGCAGGCCGCGCAGCAGCGCCTGCGGCCGATCCTGATGACCAGCCTGACCTTCATCGTGGGCATGGTGCCGCTGGTGATCGCCACCGGCGCCGGCGCGGCCAGCCGCCAGGCGGTGGGCACCGGCGTGCTGGGCAGCATGCTCAGCGCCACGCTGTTCGGCATCTTCTTCACCCCGCTGTTCTACTTCCTGCTGCGCCGGCGTGCACGTCCGCCCACGCTCGATCCCGCCGCGCCCGTACCGAAAGAGGACGCTGATGCGTAGCGGCCTGTTCTGGCGTGCGGGGGCGGTGCTGGCACTCTGCCAGCTGGCCGGCTGCAACTTCGCGCCGGACTACGTGCGCCCGGAGGCGCCGGTTCCCGCGCGGTTCCCGGCGTCGACGACGGGCGGTGCCGCCGCGCCGGCCATTCCCTGGCAGGACTTCTTCCACGACCCGGTACTGCGCGACCTGATCGGCAAGGCGCTGGTGTACAACCGCGACCTCGCCGGCGCGGCTGCGCGGATCGAACAGGCGCGCGCCCAGTTCCGCATCCAGCGCAGCCAGCGCCTGCCCGGGTTGGATGCCAGCGCCTCCGGCCAGCGCCTGCGCACACCGCTCAGCGCCGCCGACGGCGCGCCCCGGGTCACCGTGGACAGCTATGGGCTGCAGGTCGGTATCCCATCATTCGAGCTGGATTTCTGGGGCCGCGTAGCCAACCTCAACGAAGTGGCGCGCCGCCAGTACGTGGCCACCGAGGAAGCCCGGAACACGGCGGAACTGTCGCTGGTCGCCAACGTCGCGGCCAGCTACTACGCGGTGCGCGCGAGCGACGAAGGCATCGTGCTGGCCGAGCGCTCGCTGGCCAGCCGTAACGAAACCCTGGAACTGGCCCAGCTGCGCATGGACGCCGGGCTCACGTCCTCCATCGACTTCAACCAGTCCTATGCGCTGGTGACCCAGACCGAACTGCAGCTGGCGCAACTACGGCGCACCCAGGGCCAGGCGCTGCAGCTGCTGCAGTTCCTGGTCGGCGCGCCGCTGCCGCCGGCACTGCCGCCCGGGCTGCCGCTGGATCCCGACGCGCAGCTCACCCGGCTCGACCCCGGGTTGCCTTCGGTGCTGCTGGTAGCGCGCCCCGATGTGCGCCTGGCCGAACACCAGCTGCGTGCCGCGAACGCCAACATCGGCGTGGCGCGGGCGCTGTACTTTCCCATCATCGCCTTGACCGGCGCGGGCGGCTACGCCTCCAACGAGTTGTCCGGGCTGGTGTCGGACAGCAACCGGGTATGGTCGTTCGGTGCCGGCGCGGTGTTGCCGCTGCTCGACTGGGGTGCCCGACGTGCGCGCGTGGACGGAGCCAACGCCGTCCGCGACGAGCGGGAGACGGCCTACCAGTCCACCGTGCAGAACGCCTTCCGCGAAGTGGCCAGCGGGCTGGTGGCCGCCGAACAGAACGACCGGCAGATCCAGGCGCAGATCCGTGCGGTGGAAGTGCAGCAGGCGCTGGTGGTCACCGCGCACGACCGCTACGACGTCGGCCTGACCCCGTACCTGGAAGTGTTGGATGCCGAGCGCAACCATTTCGCCGCCGAACAGAACCTGCTGCAGCTGCGCGCCGCCGCGCTGCAGGACGCGGTGAACCTGTACGCCGCACTGGGCGGCGGCCAGGGCCAGCGGGAGATCCCCGTCGACTGATTCTTTTCATGTTCCCGATATCCCAGCGAGGCCGTTTTCCATGCGCATTCCCACCCGAACGCTCTGCCTGGCCGCCGTGCTGCTGCCGGGCGCCGTCGTCGCCCAGACCCGCGACGCTTCCCAGGACGCGGAGATCCAGCGGCTGCGCCAGACCGTGGACATGCTCACCGCGCGGATCCAGGCACTCGAATCCGGGCAGACCAATGCGCCGCACACGGCGCCCGCCACGGCCACGCCCACCGCGCCAGTTCCTGCCGCGGCGGCTGCGCCGGACGCGGTATCGGTGCCCGCCGCACCGCTGGTCGCGGCGTCGCCCGCGGCGTTGAACGTGCCGCCGTCGCCGCTGCCGGCGCGCGACACCTTCGACGAGGACGAACAGGCGTCGGCCCGCGTGGACAACGAAGTGCCCCCCGGCGATGAACTGGAGGGCTTCTTCCTCATCCCCGGCACCGGCACGTGGCTGCGGCTGGGTGGCTACGCCAAGCTGGATGCGATGTTCGACAGCGGCGATGCCGGCGACAGCGACCAGTTCATCACCTCCGACATTCCGGTGGATGGCGGCCGCGACAGCACCCGCTTCAACATGCACGCCCGCCAGACCCGGCTCACCCTCGAGGGCCGCCGCGATACCGGCGCCGGCCAATTGCGCTTCCTGATCCAGAACGACTTCTTCGGCTCCGGCGGCAGCTACGGCTACCGCCTGCGGCATGCGTGGGGGCAGCTTGGCAACACCTACGTCGGCTTTGGCTGGTCGGCCTTCATGGACCTGGACTCGGGCCCGGACACGCTGGATTTCGCCGGCCCTGGCGCGTCGCCGTCGGCGCGCGTGGCCAGCATCCGCCAGTACTTCCCGCTGGGCAACGGCAACCAGTTCATCCTCGCGGCCGAGCATCGCGCCCCCGAGCTGCAGTTCTACGGCGCCACCCAACGCTCGCGCACGGCCGCCCCCAACCTGGTGCTGGCCGCCCGCCACGAAGCGGACTGGGGCAGCCTGCAGGCGTCCGGCCTGTTGCGGTACCTGGCCTACGATTCGGCGCAGGACAGCAATGAGGGCAGCGACAGCGCCACCGCCGGCGGGTTGGCCCTCAGTGGCACCTGGGGCTGGGGCGACAACGGCGACTACATGGTGTTCGGTGCGCTGGGCGGGCAGGGCATCTCGGCCTTCATCGGCGATCTTGGGGGGTTGAACCTTGACGGTGTGGTCGACCCCGAGGGTGACCTGCAGGTGCTGCAGCAGTACGGCGGATGGCTGGGCTACACGCACCATTGGTCGCAGCGCTGGCGCACCACAGTGACCTACAGCCGGCTGTACCTGGAACGTGACCAGCTGCTCGACCCGACCGTGTTCCGCCGCAGCGACTACGCCGCCGCCAACATCATCTGGCAGCCGGCGCCGAGCTGGAGCTGGGGCGCCGAACTGCTGTACGGCAAGCTGCAGGAGCAGAGTGGTGCCAGCGGCGATGTGTTCCGCCTGCAGACCGCGCTCAAGTACGACTTCGTGAAATAGGAGACGTCATGGCTACGCGCAGACTACGAAGAATGCTGCTGGTCAGCGCACTGGCCGCCGCCCCCCCGGTGGCCGCGCAGGACGCCATGCTCGGCACCATCCTGGAAGAGCCCGGCAGCGCCGGGCTGGGCTTCCTCGGCAGGATCGAATCGTCACCGTACAAGGGCGCCGACGACCGGGTCGATATCATGCCGCTGTACCTTTACGAGGGCGAGCGCTTCTTCCTGCGCTCCAACGCGGCCGGCGTGCGCTTCACCCCGCGTGAGGACCAGGGCCTGGAACTGTTCGTCGAACGGCGGCTGGAAGGCTACCCGGAAGACGAAACCCCCGACATCCTCGAGGGCATGGACACCCGCAACAGCGAGGCCGACATCGGTGCGCGCTATTACTTCAGGCACGACAACCACGCACTGGATTTTACGGTCCGCCAGGACATCTCCAACAACTCCAACGGCACCGAAGTGCGCGCCGGATACGGGTATACCCTGCGCGGCGACCGCTGGGCGCTGCAGCCGGTGCTCACCCTGGGCTGGCGCAGCGCCAAGCTCAACGACTACTACTTCGGCGTGGAGTCCTATGAGGTGACTCCGGAGCGCACCGAGTATTCGGCCGGCAGCGGGTTGGACATCACCGCCGGCCTGTACGGCCGCTACCGCATCCTGCAGAACTGGAGCCTGGTCGGCGGCGTGTTCGCCAAGCGCTATTCCAGCACCATCCGCAACAGCCCGCTGGTGGACAGCGACATGCAGTGGGGCGCGATGGTCGGCGCCGCCTACGACTTCGGCAACGGCCAGGTGCGCTGGGACAAGGAGGGCACCCCCACCTACGTGAAGGTGTTCTACGGGCGTGATTCGGACGACGGCTGCCACCTGGTCAAGATCATGACCTTCAGCTGCGTCAGCCTCAACGATGACGATCCCACCGACATCTGGGGCATACACGTGGGCCGCCCGTTCGTGTCAGGCCTCAACGGCTGGCCGCTTGACCTGGTCGGCTACGTGGGCGTGCTGCGCCACGACGAGAAGGGGCACCAGCCGGATTCGTGGCAGATCGATGCCTACATGAAGGGCTTCTATTACGGGTTCCCGTGGTCGCACCGGGTCAAGACCCGGCTGGGCTTCGGCTTCGGCGTGTCCTACGCCGAGCGCGTGCCGTATGCGGAAGTGCAGTCGCAGGCGCGGCGCGAGCGCAACACGTCCAAGGTGCTCAACTACCTGGATCCCAGCATCGATGTGAGCCTGGGCGACATCTTCGGCAGCGAGCGCTGGCACGAGCTGTATTTCGGCTTCGGGGTATCGCACCGCTCCGGCATCTTCGGTTCGGCGCAGATGCTGGGCACCGTCGATGGCGGCTCCAACTACATCTACACCTACCTGGAAGGCGCGTTCTAGCGCCGCGCAGGGGAGGCCGCAGGATCCCGGTCCTGCCGGAACAGGAGGGCGATGGCGATGTACGCCACGCCCATGGCCAGCAGCGCCAACCCCACGCCCCAGGACGCGGAGGCGCGCCCGGCCCAGGCCACGCCGCTCACGCACACCACCGCAGCGACCAGCGCTACCAGCCCCGACACCAGGGAGATCCAGCGCTTGCCGCCTGGTGCAAACCGGAATGCCAGGCTGATCTGCGCGATGGCCTGCACCACCAGTACCGCGGCCACCGTGGTCGCCACGGCGTACGCGGCCCACTCGGGGTGCGTGTAGATGGCGATGCCGCCGATGATCTGCGCCGCCCCCAGCAGGATGGTCATCGCAAAACTGGGCAGGCCGTGCAGCAGGAAGGCCTCGGTCAGCTGCAACGCACCGGCAATCACCAGCAGGCCGGCCACCAGTACCGTCATGGTGCGGACCATGAAGGAGGAGGCGTAAATGCCGAACGCGCCCAGCACCAGCAACAGCACGCCCACGATCAACAGGCGCTGCCAGCTGGACTTCATTGCCACGCCGATGGAGCCGGGGTCCTTGCCAAGTCGGGAGAACACGGTCATGACAGGCCACTCCTGGGAGATCGTCCAATTACCCGCCCGGCAGGGTTATGCAGCAGTGAAACCCGCACCAGTATTTTCCGCAAACACATGGCCCTAACGTGCCCGCTCCTATACCAGCGCAACAACCGCCACGGGGGCGCAGTGCCATGTCGCAACGACTGACTGTCCGGATTCTGGGTGCCTTGGTTTCGATCGGCCTTGCCGCGTCGGCAGGCGCGCATTCGGCATTGCAGCAGGCACCGGAGGGCGATGCCTCCCCGCCGCCGGCGACCGGCGTGGCACCTGCCGCCACGCTGTTCACCAACGTGCGCATCTTCGATGGCACCCACGGCCGCCTCTCCGCACCCAGCAACGTGCTGGTGCAGGGCAACACCATCGCGCGCATCTCGGCCGGTGCGATCGACGCGCCCGGCGCGCGCCGTATCGACGGGCGCGGCCGCACCCTCATGCCCGGGCTGATCGACATGCACTGGCACAGCATGTTCGCCGGTATCCCGATCCAGACGTTGATGACGGCCGATACCGGCTACATCAACATTGTGGCCGGGGCAGAGTCCCGCAAGACGCTGCTGCGCGGCTTCACCACGGTGCGTGACGTTGGCGGCGCGGTGTGGGGTCTGAAAGCGGCCATCGACGCCGGCCATGCCGACGGGCCGCGCATCTGGCCCTCCGGCGCGATGATCACCGTGACCAGCGGCCACGGCGATTTCCGTGAGGCCTCCGACCTGCCGCGCACCGTAGGCCAGCCCGGCTCGCGCCATGACGTGCTGGGTGACAGCGCCATTGCCGATACGCCCGACGAGCTGCGGGTGCGGGTACGTGAGCAGCTGATGCGGGGCGCCAGCCAGATCAAGCTCACCGCCGGCGGCGGCGTCTCTTCCCCGCACAGCCCGCTGGACGTGGTGACCTTCACCGAACCGGAAGTCCGCGCGGCGGTGGAAGCAGCCACCGACTGGGGCACCTACGTGACGGTGCACGCCTACACCCCGGAAGCGATCCAGCGCGCCATCCGTGCCGGGGTGAAGTGCATCGAGCACGGCAGCCTGATGGACGACGCCACTGCCCGCCGCATCCGCGATACCGGCACCTGGCTCAGCACGCAGCCGTTCCCCCCGGAGCTGGCCAACGCCTTCCCGAAGGGCTCAGAGCAGTGGGAGAAGGCGCAGGAGGTGTTCGCCGGCACCGACCAGACCTATCGCTTCGCCATCAAGTACAAGCTCAAGACCGCCTTCGGCACCGACGTGCTGTTTTCCAGTGCGTTGGCCTCGCAGCAGAACCGCATCCTGGCCAGCCTGACCCGCTGGTACACGCCGGCCGAAGCGCTGGTGATGGCCACCGGCACCAACGCCCAGCTGCTGGCGTTGTCGGGCAAACGCAGCCCTTATGCCGGGCGCGTGGGGGTGGTGGAGGAGGGGGCGCTGGCGGACCTGCTGCTGGTCGAAGGCGATCCGCTGGCCGACATCAACGTGATCACCGATCCAGACGCCAACTTCAACGTGATCATGAAGGACGGCAAGATCTACAAGGATGCGCGCTGAGCGGGTCAGCCACCGGTGTTCATGCTCATCCCGCCGCCCGCCTTGAAGTACAGCACCAGGTACACCACGCGCCAGAAGATGAAGGCGTAGGCGCCGCACAGCAGGATCTGCAGGAGCAGGTGCGACTTCATGCGGCTCAGCCGCCACAGCCCGTCGCCCAGGTTCAGCAGCAGCAGGCTGACCCCGATGGTGACCACCACGTAGCCGGCCACGGTGGGATTGACCAGGTCGAGGTCGCCCGGCCCCGCGCGGACAACTTCCAGCCCGGCGGCAGTAATCAGCGAGGACACCGCCATGTTGCGCGTGTTCTCGAAGATCAGCCGCAGCACACCATTGTCGAACAGCTGTACGGCGATACGTCGGAGCAGGGCGGGCAGCATGGGGCATTCCTCGCGGCGTGAACCGGACTCCGCACAGGGTTGTACCGGGCGCATGAAAAGCGCGTGGAAGAACGGGCCAGTAGATTTACTGAGCGTGCCGGGCGGCAATGGGATGGTCGCCGGCCAGGCGCAGGAGGACCATGGGGGTCAAGGTAGCCGCGCCGGGTTGCGCGGCGGCAGAGGACCGTCATGCCAAGCAGGGCTGCGTACGGCGCCAGCTGTGCGATTGCACTGGGTGCATCCCTCGGGGTGGCGCCGCCAGTCCGCGCCGATCCCTGCGTGGTGGTTTCCGCCCGCGTCGCCCTTTCCTCCGGTACCTGCGAGATCCCACCCGGCACCGAGCTGCGCGCCACCAATACGAATGCAGCAGTGTCGGCAACGAACCCCGGCACGCGGATCGATCTGCGTCCGGGCGCGACGATCATCACCTCCACGTCCTCCACCCGCCATGCTATCGACATGATCAACGGCGGGCAGGTGGTGATGGGCCCGCAGACCCTCATCCAACTCAATGCGAGCGGGCTGGGGGTGCTGGGCATCAGCGTCAGCAACAGCCGGTTTACCGAGTCACTCGGCAGCGGCATCGTACTGGAAATGAACAACGCCACCACGGGCAACAACGTCTCCGGCTATGGCGTGCGGGCCGTGCAGAACAGCGACATCACGCTGGGACTGACGCTCACCGCCAATTTTTCCCGCAGCGCATACGGAGTTCGTGCCGACAGTCTGAGCCGCGTGGTGTTGGTCGACGGCAGCAGCATCGCACTCACCGGCGCGGACAGCGCCCCGGGTGGTGCCGCACTGATGGCGGTGGATGCGGGCAGCGTGATCGACGCGCGCAACGGAACGCGCATTGCCAACAGCGGCCACGATGTCACGGGCCTGTATCTGTCCAACGGCGGACGGGTGTACGCCGATGCAACCACGCAGCTCACGCTGGGTAACCCGGCCACGGTGAACGCCGGCTCCGCCGGCATCGTCGCCGACAACACCCTCGTGCCCGCAGGCACCCTGGATGGCACATCGATCACCTTCACCGGGATTGCCGGCACCGGCATCACCGCCACACGCGGGGCGGACATCACAGCCAGCGGCCTGACGGTACAGGGGGCCGGCATGGGGGTGGTGGCGGACACGCAGTCGCGTGTGGCGATCAGCAACGCTGCTTTCACCATCAGCGACTCGCATGGCGGCATTGTCAGGACCATCGAGCCCAGCGGCGCGACGTTTGGCACGACATTCCTGCGCCAGGGCGCGGGGCTGTTCGCGCTGGGCGGCGTACTGGTGGCTGACCAGGTCAGCGTCCAGGTTCCCGCCGATGGCGTCTACGGTGTATTCGCTTCGCACTCCATTCTTGCACCGGCGACCATGGGCAACCTGCGCTTCGTCAACGGAACGATCATCACGTCCGGCAGTGGCGCCTACGGTGCCGTGGCGGCTGGCAGCCCGTTCGTAGATGGAACCCCCACGGTGACGTTGCAGGGCGCGAGGGTGACGACCCTCAATGCCATGGCGCACGGCCTCGCGGTTGTCTCCGGCGGCAGCATCACTGCCGTTGACAGCGTGATCCGTACGCAGGGCGCGGACGCTGCAGGGCTGTATTCCAGCACGACCAGCGCCACCCGTTCCAACGTTGCCTCGTTGTCCGGCGGCCGTCTGGTGAGTGCGCAGGCGCCCGCCATCCAGGTGGCCGGTTCGCGGTTGGATCTGACGCTGGCAGAGGGCGTGGAGGTGGGAAGTGGCAGCGGCACCCTCTTCAGCGTGGCCGCGGTCGGCGCGCGCAGCGGCAGTCTCGGCCTGACCGCCACCGGCGCATCGCTGGACGGGGCTGCGCTGACCGAGCCCGGGAGCTATTCGGAGATGCAGTTGCAGGCCGGGACACGCTGGGCAATGACCGGTTCCTCGGTGGTATCCCGGCTGGCCAACCGGACAGCTGACATCGTGTTTGGCATGCCCGTTGGTTCTGCCGCCAGCCTTGCGAGCTATAAGACCCTCACGGTGACCGGGTATGTGGGCGAGGGCGGGGCGGTCACGCTCAACACCTGGTTGGCGGGCGACGGCTCACCGTCGGATCGCCTGGTGATCGCGGGCGGCACCGCCAGCGGCCAGACCGGGTTGCGCGTGCTTCGCAGCGGCGGCGAGGGTGCACTGACCGGCGGCGACGGCATTCTGCTGGTCGACACCCGGAATGGTGCGGCCACCAGCGTGGATGCGTTCGCGCTGCTGCAGCGTGTGGTGGAAGGACCATACGAATACCAGCTGGTTCGAGGAAGCCGTGACGCGTCACGCCCGCAGGCATGGTTCCTGACCTCGCAGCGCTTGCCTACCGAGCCGCCGCCGGAGCCGCCGCCCGAACCGCCGCCAGGTCCTCCCGTTCCGCCGACGCCTCCGGTGCCACCGGACCCGCCCGTGCCACCCGAGCTGCCGTTGCCGCCAACACCGCCTGCGCCGCCATCGCCGCCGGTCGTCCCGGAAGCCCCCTCACAGGAAATCGAGCCCTTGTATCGCCCCGAAGTGGGAGCGTACCTGGCGAACCAGCGGCAGGCCGCTGCCCTGTTCGTACACGGCCTCCACGACCGCGTGGGCGAGAACGGATGGCCTGGTCGGAACGATGACGAGAGTGACACGACCCATGCCTCGGCATGGCTGCGCGTAGTCGGCCGCGATGGCCGCAGTCGCAGCCGCGACGGCGCCTTCGATATCGATACCGACGCCACGCTGGTGCAGGTGGGCAGTGACGTAGGACGCTGGCAGACCGGCACCGGGCGGGGCACGTTCCACCTTGGCGGGATGCTGGGCCATGGCACGGCAGACACCGACGCGACCGCCGCCGGCAATCCCGCGCGGTCACGCGGCAAGACCGAGGGATGGAGTGTGGGGGCCTACGGCACCTGGTATGCGAACGCACCGGGGGAGACCGGGCCGTACCTGGATGGTTGGGTGATCCATGGCCGTCATCGCAACAGGGTGCAGGGCGACGGCCTGCCTGAGGTGAGGTACGACGCGCGCACGTGGGCCCTTTCCGCAGAAGCGGGCTATGCGTTGCGGCTGGGGCAGGGCAGCGAGTGGCTCCTGGAGCCGCAACTGCAACTGGTGCGCCTTGAGTACAACGACGACGACCCCGTCGAGGTCAATGGCACCCGCGTCTCCGGCACCGATGGCACCGGATGGGTCTCGCGGCTTGGCGTCCGTACGCACCGCACGTGGGTGTCCGGCGACCACCGGTTCCAGCCCTACCTGACCTTGAACTGGTGGCATGACCGTGTCCCGGACCGGCTGGCGTTCAATGGCGTGCAACTGGGAGACCTGTACCCGGGAGACCGCTACGAGCTGAAGCTCGGCGTGAACGCATGGCTGGGGCGCGACTGGAGCACATGGGCGAACGTGGGCTACCAGCAAGGCGGCCAGCACTACGCGGAGACCATTCTGCGGATTGGCGCACGCTATCGATGGTGAGCTAAGTAAGAGTACGCACGAAGGTCCCGCGGCTTTACTGATGCGCCGGAGCGGGCCCGCCGCCAGACTCAGGCCAGGTGATCGCTAGTGGGGCAGGCCCGATGTCCAGACTGACTTCCAACCGTACCTCCGCCGGCATGGTGCAGCTGCGTGGCCCGCGCCCGCCCGAGCTGTGCGGCATCTCCGATGTGTCCTGCGGCAGGTACAGCCGCCTGCCAGCCGCCCGGCTGGTACGCTTCGGGGCTGAGGTGCGGGATCAGGAGCAGGCAGCCCAGGCAGGCGACGTATGGGGCGACGCGTCGCGGCAGGCCGGGCAGGCTACTGTCGCCAGCGCCACCTTGGATGCGTCGTATCGTGCACAGGATTTCCATGTGACCGCGTGGCAGCCGCAGGGCAAGCCCGCCTTCGTGTTCGTGGTCGCGTTGCGGGACCAGCGCTGGATCCAGCCCGATGTGGCCGAAGCGGCCGACTTCGACGAGGTGCTGCGCAATGCGGTGGCGTTTGTCGAACGTGTCCTGGATGCCCAGCTGGATCCTGAGCAGCCCGACACGCCGGGGCCGGGCTGAGCGGATTCGATACACTCTGGCGACGTCATGGCGCGGAGTCACCCATGCTGGCAGATGCACCTGGTGCGGTAGCGCGGGAGCTCCTGGCGCAGGACGGCGCCCGTGTCGTGGCAGCGTTGGCTGCGCCGGACGACCAGAACGAAGGCATCCATGCGGCACGCAAAGCCATCCGGCGCATGCGGGCGGTGCTGGCGCTGCTGGATGAGGATGAATTCGAGCTAGAGGGGGAGGATCGCTCGCTCAGACGGCTCGGCAAAAGCCTTTCAGCGCTTCGGGATGCTCATGTGGTGGTCGAGGCGGCCAAACGGCTTCAGGCCTTGCACCCCGGTCCCGCGTGGGCAGCGGTAGTGAGCACGCTTGAGGAGAGGCGCGCGGGCATTCTGCAGCAGGCTGCGGCCATCGACCCGCAATTTGCACGCAGGCGAAGCACGATCGAGCGCGTTCTGCAGCGGCTTGAGGCCCAGCCATGGGAGCGCCTGCGACGGCGGCACGTTCGGGCCGCGCTCGCACGCAGCGAGCGACGGGTGAAGCGGGCGGCCTCCTGCGCGGCTTCGGACGGTGACGCCGAAGCCATCCACCGTTGGCGAAGACGTGTGCGACGACTGCGCATGCAACTCGATGCCGGGCAGGCGCTCGGTGCGTTGGGCGGAGATGCCACGGGCAATGTTGCCAGCAACAGGAAGGCGAAGGCACTGCACAAGACCAGTGACGGGCTGGGCTGGCTTCAGGACCTGCAGATGCTGCGGAACCTGGTCCGGAGGATGCCGGCGGAAGAGGGCAAGGCCGACGTGCTGCTCCAGATCGAGCGGCAACGCGACGAGGTCAGCCCCTGACCTGCAGTTCCCGCCCATTTGCGTGACGCATCACGCGAGCCGGGATCGACCGCCTGCTGAACGCGTACAAAGGGATAGATTGACCGCCGGTAGCTGCAGATTTCACCACAATGTCACCCATGCCACCCCAATGACAAGCCACGTAATTTTACTGGCCTGGGCTAGGTATTTAAACGCTGGTTGCCCTGTCCGAACCTCCTCAGGCTAGACACTCGCAAGCTGCGGCTGGATTGCAGACGCTTGCCGATTTGGCGCTCGCTGAGGGCGTCCAGTTGGAATGGGAACACTGACCTTCCGGAGCATTTTCATGCTGAGCGAAGAGGCTGCGATCCATTGGGTCGAATGGTCGGCTCTGGCGATAGAGTTGCTGGCAATCGCGTTGATCGTCGTGACCATCATGGTGTCGACAGCGGTTTACGTGATCGCCTTGGCCGTGCAGCACAAGGACCGCGTGGAAAGCTACGAACGGTTCCGTCGCAGGCTCGGACGGGCGCTGTTGCTGGGTCTGGAAATACTGGTGGCGGCGGACATCATCCGTACGGTTGCGCTGGACAGCACGATGCGCGCAATTCTTTCCCTGGGCCTGCTTGTCATCATCCGCACTTTCCTCAGCTGGTCGGTGGTCCTGGAAGTCGAAGGGTTCTGGCCATGGAAACGCCCCTTGGATCGCACGCCGGCGGGAGAGGAGAAGTAGCCAGGGCGTGCGGCGAGCATGGGGATTGCTGGGAGCCTCTGGCTGCAATGCGCGTTCCCTATGAACACAACTTGCGTCTTACATAATATACATTATGCGAAATAGAGGGCGCCCAAGTCATTTCCCCTCGGGACCGCCAAGTTTGGGGTCACAGCCTTTCCAACGAACCTCGGGCGCCGCACGGTCTTTCCAGTCGGTAGACTCAGCATTCGGGTTTTCTCGAGAGGCACTATGTCTACGGACGACAGAAAATTTCAGGTATTTGTTAGCTCGACCTACCACGACCTGCAAGCAGAGCGCCAAGAAGTGATGCACGCATTGCTTGAGCTCGACTGCATTCCTTCGGGCATGGAGCTGTTCCCTGCGGCCAATGAAGATCAATGGTCGCTTATCAAGGGTGTGATAGATGACTGCGACTACTACATCGCCGTCCTTGGCGGTCGCTACGGCAGCATTGGCCCCGACGGTCTCAGCTATACAGAGATGGAGTATCGGTATGCGGTTCAAACCGGCAAGCCTGTGATCGCCTTCCTGCATGGAGATCCCGCTGGGATAGCTGCAGGGCGCTGCGAGACGAGCGACGATGGCCGCCAGAAGCTCACTGCGTTCCGAGAGTTAGCTCAAAAAAGGATGTGCAAGTCTTGGACCACGGCCCATGAACTGGGGTCGGTCGTGAGTCGCAGCTTGATTGCGCTGAAGAAGAAGCATCCGGGCGTGGGCTGGGTTCGAGGTGACAAGGTTCCTAGCACCGAAGCCACCGCTGAGATGCTAAAGCTCCGCAAGCGGATTGAGGAGCTAGAAGCAGAGCTTAGTAAATCACGCACAGAGCCACCAAAGGGTGCCGCTGGCTTGGCGCAGCATGAAGAAGTGATGGAGATCAACGTCAAATACGACACGCGGAAGTGGAATGCCCATGAGTACGTGGACTATTCCTGGGATCATACTATCCCTTTGACCTGGAATGACCTCTTCTTTGTCATCAGCCCTCTCCTGCTCCACGAGGCGACCTCTGATCAACTGCAGGCGAGGCTTACTAGTGAGATACGCGAGCGAGTGCTCGCGCTATTCGAGGCTGCCAACGACGGACAGGAAAACACGTCGTTTGATGAGGCGCGCGCAGGTCATAAGGTTTGGAGGAAGGCTGAGATCAATGTATCGCCTACCGACCTCGAGACGATCGTCGTGCAATTCCTCGCTCTCGGCTACATCACACACAGTACAAAGAGTCGCAGCGTAAAGGATCGTGGTGGATACTGGACACTTACGCCATATGGAACAACGGTCATGAATCAGCTTCGGGCAGTCCCCTCTCACCCGCAAGCTATGTAGGGACGACCGCATCGAGCGCGGACTTGCGAAGGAGCGTTATCAAATCACCGGAAGGTCGAACAGAAAAGACATGTTCGGTTGATGTATATCCCTGCGCTCACATCGTGAGCAGGTTTATCCAAGACCAACGGCCCGCGATCATCTTCCCGCTGAAGTCCTGCGCCCAGGTTTCTCCGTTATGCGAATCCTCGGCGCTTACAATCCAATTTGCAGTTTGGCTGTGAGTCAAGTCGACCGGGAGCACACTATTGATGTGTGGTGCGTCTCCCGGTATTTGCACCGCGAAGCGCCTTCTGAGCAACCCCCACCTCCATCCAATGTTAGTTACGCGTATTGGGCGGTCGCCGATGTTGACGATCGAGAAGTTGACGTGCTGCCTTGGCGGTGAGCCATTCCCAAGAATAGTGACAATCGCACATCTCAATCTCACGCTCGGCTGATGGAACTCCGGAATTCCTAAGAATTGGTAGTGCTCCATTGCCTTTCCTTGCGTCAATTGGTATGAGGGACCCGCTGCGAGTGGCTGGACTCAAATTTACCTCGGTCGCCCGCCACCTTTAGGTTCTGCGTGGCCGCAAGCCCGGTGGCGAACCTCAAAGTAAATCATTTTTGGCCACTTAGCCCCCGCAGCAGTGCGGTGTTCGTGTATTGAAACAACGCGCCGCTGAGAGTCCAAGAAGATGTATCCTTCGGTCATGCCAAAGTATCCAAAGCTCCCGCCATGGATTTCTTATGCCGCGATCATCACTGCCGCGTCGATCGCCGTAGTTCTGTTCGCTGCTGATGGCTCCTTTGAACGAAAGGATCTAGCCGCCGGCTTATTTGCTCTATTCGGAACGTTCGCTGGCGCCTTACTTGCGTTTCGGCTAGAGGAGTCGCGCGACAAAGCGAAGGAAGTGCGGATGCAGAAGTCGGCAATCAATCGGGCACTGGTCGTACTTGGCTATCAACACAACGAAGTGCGGACATATCGGGACTTGATGCTTCCGTACAAGTTGGACATCGAGTTAGCTTTTAACTTCCCAGCATCGCAGCCTCCCGACCATGTGGATATGCGACAGCGATTCGATGACTTGGATTTTCTACTTGACTCCAAGAGGCCGCAGATCTTGTTTGAATTGATAATTGAACAAGAACGATTCGATCAGGTGATGGCGATGATACGGCACAGAAACGAGTTTTATGTGGAGAAGGTTCAGCCTGCATTTGCACGTTTGATTGGCAATGGGAAGCGCGTCTCGGGCGGTGAAGTGGAGGCTGCACTAGGGGAGTACCTATACGGAGGCGCCATTCAGGGTGCGATCTCGATGCGTGAGCAAATTGACGGCAGCAACGTGAGCATTCCGAGCCTGCAAGATAGACTGCGCGAGGCTGCGAAGGAGCTTTATCCGGGTGAAAAGTTTGTCCGTTTTGATACTGTTCCGTTGGCTAACGAAGAGGCCGAACAGGCGGCGAATGCGCGCGCGACTGATTCTGGGGAGCAAGGTTGACGGCTGATCGTCTGCCGTGGAGTTGTTCCGGAACTGTCAGAAGTGGGAAGCGCTTCTGCATACCTAATGCGTCACACCTGGTTCGTTTTGGACTGTCGCGACAACTCATCCTGTCAAGCCACACCTTGGATGACCATATCTTGCCGGAACTCCACGGCCGCACCAGGGGCGACACTGCCGCCGCGCCGCAGGCTGCATCTCTTACCTAAGTCGTCCATGATGGCTCTTCGTGGCGCCCTGCTCTACCGGAATCTGGCGCTTGATCTCTACATTGGAAGTAAAGCAATGCCTTGGCGTAATCTCTCAGCAATTGCATTGGTCTCTTCCACCGACAGCTCTGCCACCTTCCCGCGCTCGGTCCCTCCCCCGTCCAGGGTTCCGGCAACATGGAAGTGCAGATGCCGGATGGTTTGATCTGCGTCCACGCCATTGTTCTGCCATACCGCGATGCCTGGACGCTTGTATGCGCGATCAATCAGTCGTGCCGCGTCACGAACTGCAATCATAAGCGCGAGAGCCTCATTGTCCGGCAGCTCAAGCAAGGTGGGGCGGTGAGCAATTGGGATCACCAGCAAGTGCGGCTCTCCGCGCTGTTCACGCGTGACCAGCGTTGCGGTTAGATCATCTCGCCTCAGCACAGTGTAGGGGCGCCTACCGCTTAGGTAATCGCAAAACGCGCACCCGCCATTGTTCGGAAGCACGAGGCCTTCACTCATCAGGAACTCCTCAGCGAATTCAGGAACGCCTGTAACTCTAGCCGATCCAAGCTATTGAAGAACGGCTCAGGCACTACCACCGTCAGCTCATCACTGATTTTCTGGTGTCGAGAGGCGAACATGAAGGTGAGTATGATCAAACGAATTGAGTCTTGTGCTGGCAGAACGCGCGATATTCTTGACAGTCCGCCACCCCAAGGCACGATCGATACCGGCTGACCGTTGCCTCTGCGGCCCACTTCGTCCCAAAGCATGTAAAGACTCTTAGTTACTACCTCAATATTTGTGCTGGCATTATTATTGCCCGACATCTCCGAGTAGGCCGAGAAAAAGATCCGGCGGGGGCCATTAGCTACGGTGGCAACGGTGCCCAGTTCGTAGAGATTTCGCTTACCTGGCTTCTCGATGGTGCCAATCACCGGCTTCGTACTAAGCGCGGTCTCGAGATCGGCATCCAAGCGTTTCCAGTCGTTGCGATACAAACGCGCGATTGTCTGCCCGAGTAGACTTTTCTGCTCGATTATATGAGGAATCTCGGTGTCAAAGGAGTTGGCGATTCCAACAACGATATCCCCGTCTTGCTCGAATAGATCTCCTTTGACAATGCTGATCTTGGTCTGAGGTGATGCATACTCGCATTGGACTGGACGTGGCCAACTCAGTGCCAACCCTAACAGAGTGCAGCAAATCAAGACGATCACAAAAACGGTCCCGCCACCGAACCAGTCTGCGCGCTCTGGCAGCAATGCCACTACGCCTTTCACGACGACGGTTACCGTGCCGAGTAGCGCGAAAGTCTTGGTCAGAAATTTCAGCCAAAACCGACGGGTCTGCATGTCTTGCAGAAGTTCTTTCATGCCGATCAATCCCTTAAAGTTCAAGGCCTTCATAGACTGATGGCTTGTACTGATGCGGACCCTTCCCCTTATTGGCAGGATAGGCTGCCGGATGATGATCGAGGGCGTACTTAATGATCTTCATCTGAAACGAGACGGACATAGTGTAGTAGTCGACATCAAGCAACGGCTTTGGGATGAAGTTACGATCGACCGAGCGATCACCATCTAGATTGGCCACGATGACCGGTAGGTCGAATTCTTTGATCACTTCGATTTCGTGCGCCAAAAATGAACTGCCATTCCCGCCCTTCCTCTTAGCGTCTGCACTTCCGAGCAGCACGACTTGCTTGGCGTTTTTGAGACGCTCGCGCAAGTTTCTTTTGATCGTTTCAGATGTACTACTATCCCGGGAAACAAACAGGTCATGCGCATCAAAGAAGCCAAATTCGATCTTGTCATTGTCCCGCCAAGCTTCCATCATGCGGTAATACTTGATGTCCTCGCTTGCAAAAGCGATGTAGGTCTTATTCTTGTAGCTCATCCGATTGACTCCCCTCAGTCGTGCCACTGTCGCGCGCACCATGCGCATTAGCCATGTAGTGTGGCTGCGTCTACCTGGTAACGTCTTGGAAACGTCGCAACCCATGGGTAAGATTGTGCCGGAATGCCGCCCCTTCATGATGTAGGGATAATCTGACCTTCAGAAATATGCTGGCGTGTTGACCGGCAATGGCTTTACTGGCGCTGACGCTTGAATTGTGTATTGGCATTACTCTACCTCGCGATCAGAGTCACGCTATTGGGTTGCAGGGGCGATAGACCGCCAAGTAATTGGAGTAGATTAATCTTCTTCGCCATTTGCTGCGCGAATCATGCATTCGCCGTACTCGCTCGCCGCACCCCAGACATCTGTCCTAATGAGTGCGGCAACGGAGGCAAAGACCAACATCACACCCCAGGCGGAAGCCGTTATGGCAAGGGTATCGGTTAGCTTCTGAGTTGCCACAGAGAGAAGAAGTCCGCCCCCGACGATGAAGCTGGCAAAGTAGCACAGCCATACTAGGGCGCGCCGAGTGGAACGAGCAAGCGAAGTGTTCGCCATCGGCTTCCAGCAAGCTGTGCCTGTTAGATGATCCCACTGCACCAGAGGCCACATTGTAGAAAGCCTAAGTAGGGTTTGGGCCGACTCCCGATTCGATTGCTGGCAAACACGCCGCACCACTACCGCAGGTAGATAGGTCCCGGTCAACTGCCGGATAAGAACCTCGACCGACAGGTCATCAAGTTTGCTCGGGTCCGTCCAATGGCTGAGAAAGTCCTTCCTGCGGACGAACTGCACATCATGCCTGGAAAGACACCATCGGAGTATTGCCAATGCGGCTGCGGAGACCGGTACTACGAACGTCAAACCCGGCATGCTTTCGAGAAGACCCTTGAGCCAATCCATTGTCAGTCCAATTGAGGCAACCTGTCGATCTTCTCCTGACGGAACGGAAAGTGCACTCGGGAAAGTCCCTACAGCAAGTGGTGTTCCAATCCTGCGTCCAGGGGCGTAAGGAAATTCGGGGCTACGCCCCAGCTATCGCGTTCTGCACCGCTGCCAGCCGCCGGATGTGGACGAAACTTGCTCCCATCCGTTAGGAAGCTTCCGCATCGCCTGCCCGCCCACGCAGGCGCGCCCTGATCGCGCTGCCTCATTAGATCCGAGTGCCGGTAGAGATATGACATCGTCGGACGGTCCGGGGCGACCTGCACGCCGGGCTTCATCCTGCAGGGTTCGAGCTTCGATCCGGTCGCAGTAAGGCTTCACACCCGGGTGCGGGTGGTTCGGCCACCGGTACTGTTGGCAGTTGAACGGCGTGGTCGTCTTCGCCATCGAGTTGTGCGCCGGCTTCTTGGCACCGGGTTGTGGCCGGGGTGCATGACCCGTGGCCGTGTGAATCTGTGCAGCCGCAATCGACGACATCAACACCCCAGCCGTGAGCGCCAGCAAACGAACGTCCATGTTACCTCCTCGTTTCTCCCATACCGATTCTTCACGGATTCGGGCGACGGTCCTATAGGGTGTTCCCCGACACGTATAGACGCACTAGCAGTTGGTTTTCCAGGACGTCGAGATCGACTTATACTGGTCGGAACTCGTGCGCCAATGCATTTCTTTGTACTGCTCCCGGACCAGGCCCGATTCGCCTGTCGGTCGAATGTGGGTCAGCAGATTCGCGCGCCTGCCAACCCAGCCCGGTTGCAGGGGCACGACTCGCCACGCTTCCCCGCCAACCGAGATGTACTGCACGTATGGCGAGGTTGGGCGGCCCATGTCGTACCAGGTGCTGCACCACATGTAAGTGGCTACGACCGACCACGTCGATGAAGCCGGGTCGTAGTCCATGACGACCGGGATCAGGAACGATCGCCACACAGGAGGCTTGGCAGCGCCATCCACCTGCGCGATCCGCAGTGTCGTCTCCTTTGGCTTCCAGCCCGTTGCACGCATCGCGATATCCCGCGTGATGGTGCCCTTCGCAGTGCGCTTCACCACGATCAGCCGGCCGTCGGACAGCCGCACTTCCTCTTTCCACGACTCACTCATGCGACTGCAGCCGAGCATTGTCAGCACCAGCGTGCATAGCAGGATCACGCGCAAGGCTTGGACCTTCGCGGCGGTTGCCCTTGCAATCTTCATCCTGAAGCCTCCTTGGATTGTCAGAGATCCCTCATCTGGCCATTGCGGACCGCAGGGTTCACGGTCAGGACTCGGGATTGCGCGACCTAGAACTCCGCTTCCTTGCTGGCAGCAGGCTGCAGAACTTGCTGCCCAAGATCATTGCCGATGCTCAGGAACCCGATTCCGCCCGACAGCCCTTGTGCTCGCATGGGCTGCGATTGCACGACCGAAGAATAATCCGCAAAGAAATCAGGCTTGCGCCATTGGGCGGAAATCGATTCGCGATTGCCGCCCAGAGCGTTGTTCCAGGTCACCGCTTTTTCCGCACTGGGTGAACCGAACTTGCGCTTGAGCAACTCCATCACACGCGGCTGCGCCTCGAACCCGGTGGTGTTGAAGCGCAGGGCGATCACTCGCCCGTTGCGCAGTAGAACCAGGCCGCCCGCACCTTCCAGAGAAAAAGCGTCATCCGCGCCCGCGCCGATCGCCATGCCGATGGGCGCAACCCACGCCGGGAACTCATCCGTGGCGAAGACCAGGTAACCGTACTCGCCTGCCGCGAATTCGGTATTGCCTACAGCCATGTTTGTCGTGCCGGGCGCGACGCACAACCCTGTTGCCGGTGGGGTGGCCTTCGGCGGTTCCGGCGGCGGGGTCATCAGCTTGTTGAACGCCCTGGCCCCTATCCCTTTGTTGCTTCTGGGGGCAGCTGGGGCGGGAATGGATAGCTGGCAAAGGGGCAGCGCCAATGGTGCCCCTAATTTGATACCGAATATGTCAGGTTCCGCCGCAGAGACCGGGACGGTAGACGCCATGGACAGTAGAACGACGAGCGAACTGGCTGCTGCAGTGAAACGCATAGGGCAAATCCATCCTGGATCATGGTTGAGGGGGAGTATATCCCCTATGGGAGGCCTGATCCTGGCGACAAGCTCGGGATGGCCTCACCCCCAAGCTTCGAAGGGGAGAGCCCGGCTCTACGCTGCGCCGGGTGGCATCGCGCGCAGGATCGCCTCGACCTGGCGGTCCAACGCTTCGCGTTCGGCATCGGTTCCCAACCGTCTACGTGTGGCCTGCTCGAAAGTGCCCTCATAACACCAGCCCTGCAGCAGACACAGCCTGCTGGCAGGCGGGCTCTCTGGTCCGCACTCAAGGCCCATGCGGCATGCCGCGACCTGCCAGGCGCGCCCCGCGAGCTCGCCGTCGGCTAGAGCCGTGTAGGGCTCGGCAACTTGCATGCCGAAGAACTCACCCATGGCATCACCCAAGGCGAACATCGCCGCAGGATCGTTGGACGCCAGCACCTCTTCCAGCAGGGCAGCCGCTTGGAACTTACTCAGTGGTGGCTGTGGATTGAAGACGGTCTCCGCGACCCGTGCAGGCAGATCGCCGCCTTGTGCCGCCTGCGCATACAGTAGGCGCATGTCTTCCCATTCGATCGGTGCCCCGTCCTCCACGGCAGCGCACTCCTGCAGAGCGTGTTCCAGCAGGTACCCCAACACGGTCGCCTTTTCTTCGGTCTCCGCGCTCCGGATGCTGCGCTGGATCCGCTCCTTGTACTGTCCGACGTTTGGATTGATGTACATGCACCTGTCGTAGGCCTGCGCGAGCAGACGCTGAGAGGCTGGGTCGCCCGCGTCGGCGCGCTGCTTCAGGGCCAGGAACCAGGCGCGCTGGGGACTGGTCTTGGTGGAGTCAGGCCTTTGCGAGGAACCGGCTTTAATTGGCGGTGCGGGCTCGTGGGCCGGCGTCTCCGCTTGGGCGGCATGGGTGGGGAATGAGGTGGGCTTCCATGTCAGCCACACGACCAAGGCCAGGGATGCTGCCGCCAGTGCCAGGAAAATGTGCTTTGCTGCCATGAACCCAGGTTCGTCCGTCGATCGTCCCTCATCTTAGCGTTTCACACGGAACGCCATTACGGCAGCCGGGGCGTCGCTGCCGGCGCCCCGCTTGTTGCCCTCTCACCCGCCCGGCCCCCACGCTCAATGCCCAGCCCGCGCATCCACAGCTAACCGCTTGATGCCTACACTTGGCCCATGCCTCCATCCACGCACAACTCCACGCCCGTTATGAAGCTCGACTCGTCGCTGAGAAGGAACAATGTCGCAGAAGCGACTTCGGCGGGCTTGGCCATTCGACCGAGAAGAATCGGGGCGACGATTGATCTACGCATCTCATCAGGGACTCGCTCCATCATCTCGGTATCTGTAGGCCCTGGGGCCACCACGTTGATGCGGATGCCGCGGGGGGCCAGTTCTGCCGCCCAGGTGCGTGCATACGAGCGAAGGGCAGCCTTCGTTGCGGCGTAGGTTCCGTAGTTTGCGATGCCGAGTGAGCTTGCTACCGACCCCATCAGCACCACGGCTGCACCTTCTTGAAGCAAGCCAAGGGCCTTCTGAAGGCCAAAGATCTGGGCGCGCACGTTCACCGAGAAGTGTCGATCAAAGTGTTCTTCGGTCACTTCGGCAAGTGATGCCGGCTCACTCAGGCCTGCATTCAGTACGAGGGCGTCGAGACGAGTGAACTGGCTGCCAACCTCTCTCATTACCCGATCGATGTCTTCACGGACGCTTGCATCGGCAACGATTCCACGGCCACCTGGACCTATCGCTGCGACGCCCTCCTCCACCTGTTTGCGGTCACGCCCGGTGATGAACACCGTTGCGCCTTCCGCAGCGATCCGAGCAGCCACGGCCAAGCCAATGCCCCTTGCACCGCCAACGACCAGGGCAACTTTTCCGTCCATCTTCTTCATTCGAGAGCACCTGTAAAAACCAAGAGTGCTGCTAAGATATACGCTGGATATCAAGTATCAAGAACGCACCATGGCTAGCCTAGATATACCCGGTGATACCTGTTCGGCTGAGAGCTCTGCGAAAGTCCTCTCTGACATGGCGCAGGTACGACCGATGCTGGAGAAGATCGCGGACAAATGGACGATCATGATTCTTACCGTGATCTGCCCGAAACCGTCCCGCTTCAACGAGATCAAGCGCCGATTGGACGGAATCACGCACAAGTCTCTCGCAGACGCGCTTAAGCGCCTCGAGCGACATGGCCTGGTAACGCGGACCGTACTGCCAACCGCACCAATTGGCGTCGAGTATGCGATCACCCCTCTTGGTCACTCCCTGAAGCAGCCCTTTGAAGCGCTGTGTAGCTGGGCCTTGAAGAACGGCGGTGAGCTTGAAGCCGCGTGCACACGATACGACCAAGGCAAGCATTGAACTTGCGTAAGCCTGCCGCTCCCATTGGCGTGTTGGGCCTGAACGCATTCGGGTCGGTAGCAACCTTGCTTAGTGCGCGCTCGCTGCATCAACGAATGCAGAGAGATCTTGGTTGAATCGTGCGGACTCCTCGAAGAAGGGCGAATGGCCTGACCTTGCGTACAGTTCAACAGCGGTCCTCGGATAAAGCTCCTTCGCCCGCGCTGCGGAGGTGCCAGGCTGAACAAGCGCATCCTGCTCACCGTAGATGAGCAGTAGCGGCTTATGCATCGAACCAAGTCCTTTGGCAGCATCGATCGACATGCCGTGGACGGCCCTCTGCATCTCGCTTGATGCCATGGCCGCAGCGGCGATCGTGCGCTGGAACGTTGCGTCGTCAGGCGCTGTACTGAAACACAGCGCGACGAATTCCTTCTCGCCTTCAAGATGCAGTCGCAGGTCCGATGACGCCATGCCGCTGTAAACGGTGGGTTGAGCGACCAGTTGTTCCGGCGCAATCGCGGATGCGGCAGCACGCTGGTGCAGCGCAAAAATCGTCGAACCGGAGAGCACTTCCTGGGGTGAAGCCAATTCCCGCGCTGCAGGGGTAGCGGAGATCAGGCCCGGCGTCATTAGAAACCGTATCACAGCATCGCCAGGTCCTCGCTCGAGGCAAACATCGACGGCCGAGCAGTGTTGGGGGCATACGCCATCTCGCCTGCCGCCGCTATGACTTCCAAAAGGCGCGGCGCAACCGGGCCAATAGCCTTCCTTACTCCGAGGAAGTGGACCCATGAACCCTCCACCTCAACCTTTGCTGCGGCGAGCTCTGGGCACTGACTCACAAATGCTCGAAGGTTCTGGATCCAGGTCTCGCAAGGCAGCGCATCCAACTGGACCACGATGGTGCCATCGCCCACGTACAGATCGGCCATCTCCATTCGAATTACACGCGGCGTTGCTGCCCTGAATTGCGGATAGGCGCTCATAAGTCTCTCCTGACATGGTTGGAAGCAAATATCCGCTGCACAGAGCGGACGGGATGTCAGCTTAGCGTCAATGGTCCGTCAAACCGGTCAGTTCCTCGGTCCGCCGAGCGCAGCGGGTAAACAGACAATTCCGAAAACACATTGCCTTGCAGCCAGCTCTTCTAGAATTCCCTGGCCAGCCGACGCCTGGCCTGTCGGGAGGAATCGCTATGAGCTACAGGCGCAGCCAGACCTTCAACATCGAAAATCCGATCACGCCATGGACGTAACCGCTTGGCATGTCCTCTATATTGTCTGGTTGGCTGCGGGCGCCATGGACTTCGCGCTGCACAGGGCCAGCAGTATTGAATCCACCTCGGGCATTGCGGAGTCAAGACTGCACGTGGCTCAGATTGCGATCCTTGGGTTGGCGACGGTTCTTTGGCTGGGATTGCGAGCCTCGACTGGGCTTGTTGCCATCCTCCTGGCATTGGTGTGCCTGCACGCAATAACTGGCTATTGGGACACGCGGGTGGCCTATCCCAAGCGCGCGATTCGCCCCTTGGAGCAGCATGTTCACAGCATTCTGGACTTGGCGCCGTGGGTCGCGACAGGTGCCGTTTACTGGTCACTGCCCAACGCCGGTGTCGGATCAGTCTTGGCGTTTGACCCGGCCCCCGCCCCCGCATGGGCCTTTGCGCTTCTGCCCGCGATGCTTCTGGTGGTCTTGCCGGCCCTCGTCGAACTTCGTCGGTGCTTGAGCTATCGGCGTACAGGATAACGAAGCGATGTTTTGACGAAAACCAGCCGAAGTCATAAGACCCGGTCAGGCCGATAGCTCCCCTTCAAGCTCCGTGATCGCACGATGGATGTCTTTGAGGCGAAATGGCTTCTCCATCACTTGGGCGCGCTTGAAGCGCTCAGGCAAAGTGGTTTTACCAAACCCCGTTGTAAAGACAAACGGAATTCCGCGCTGCATCAAAACGTCTGCAACGGGGAAGGACTCTTGACCATGTAGATTGACGTCCAGCATTGCTACATCGAACGCATCGCTTTTCGCACGCTCTAGAGCGTCTGGGAGATACTCCGCCTTCTCAACGACTGCGTAGCCAAGGGTCTTGATCGATTCCTCGAGCACATACATCAAACCCGGCTCATCCTCGACCAAGAACACGCTCACTGCTCCAACTCCGTCTGCCATACGGCCACCCTCCAGCGCTTCGCGTTTATCGGTGCAAGAAAAGTTTGAGGTCGGCGCGGCATCTTTGTGTAAAGCCCACATCAAAATGAGCAAAGGAACGCACTTTTTTACGGTTTCTTTACAAATCGTCCCTTAGGGTAATGCAATCCCGGGGAGGATGGACGTGACACAGTTGGAACACCCCAAAGACGTGTTGAATGACGAGTCCCGGCAGTTCGCTCTCTTGGTCAACTCCGTCACCGACTATGCAATTTACATGCTTGACGAGCATGGCGTAATTCGGACTTGGAACCCTGGTGGGCAGCGCATCAAGGGCTACACCGCCCAAGATGTCATTGGAACGAATTTCTCCCGGTTTTACCTCCCCGAGGATGCAGCTGCGGGCGTGCCGCAGCGTAACCTGAGGACAGCAGCCGCGGAGGGACGGTGTATCGAGGAGGGGTGGCGGGTCCGGCAAGACGGTTCACGCTTCTTGGCAAGCGTCGTGATCGATCCCATCCGGGTCGACGGCGTATTGGTGGGATACGCCAAAGTAACCCGAGACATCACTGAGCGTCATGATGCTCAAGAGCGGTTGGAAAAGGTCCAGCACAGCCTCCTGCAGGCGCAGAAGATGGAAGCCATCGGCAAGCTGACGCTTGGGTTGGCCCATGACTTCAATAACCTCCTGACTATCATTGTCAACTGCCTTGACCTCATCAGCTTGAGGGTCAAGGACGGCCCGGCGGCCAAGCTGATCGAGACGGCCCTTCGTGCGGCGGAGCGTGGGACGTTGCTCTCGCGTCAATTACTGACGTTTGGCCGAGGCCAGAAATTGTTTCCTGAACCCTTGAACGTCGCTGCCGCGCTGCGTGAATCCCAGGAACTCCTGCAGCGTTCGGCGGGAGACGCGATTGAGGTTACCTTCGACCTCGACCAACATCTTCCCTTGGTATTCGTTGACAAGGCACAACTTGAGGCAGCGGTCCTGAATTTGGTGTGCAACAGCCGCGATGCGATGCCCGATGGCGGCACTATCACCATCTCGGCCTGCGCCAAAGAAACCCTGGATCCCGCTTCAGAGAGTCATGTCCCTGAGCCTCACGTATGCGTGACCGTTGCGGACGATGGCGAGGGCATTCCAATCGCCCAACAGGCGCGCGTCTTCGAACCATTTTTCACTACAAAGCCCGTGGGACGGGGTAGCGGTCTAGGGCTCAGCCAGGTGTTTGGTTTCACCAAACAATCAGGCGGCTTTCCCCAACTCAGCAGCGTTCCGGGAGAAGGCACCCGGATTGTACTTTGCTTTCCTATCCACGAGCCTTGAAATGCCCATTAATTTGCTGTTCGTTGAAGACGAAGCCGACTTGAGATCGGTGGTGACCCACGCGTTGTCCGATCAAGGCTTTGCGGTCACTCCCGCATCCGATGGCATCGAAGCGATCGCCCAGTTGAGGGGTGAGACGCAAATGGCGGCTCGTGGAATCCCGTTCCTAAGCGTGGTGAAAATGTGGAGCCCGCCCAAGCGCCGTTCTCATGGCGGCGGGAGCAGCATAGAGGCTGACACCAACACGGAGCGACCCATGAGCAAACTGCCCCTTAATCCTGGCGCCGACGTGGATGACCAGGATAAAGCGCACACCCCGGACAAGCTCCGGAACGATGACGCCACGTGGAAAGACAAGGACATGCCTGACGCGGAGCACACCGCCAAACCGGAAGATTACGAGCGTCCGGCAAAGCCATGAAGGCCGGCTTCGGCAATTCCACCCCATTCAGGAGAGCCAGATGGCCTTGATCCATTCGATTTTGATGGGAGCCGTCGCGGGAATGCGCGCGATGACCCCTTTGGCCGCAGTGACCAACGCCGCGCGGAGCGGCAACTTGCCCGCCGACAACGGTGCCCCTCGCCTTCTGGCCAACAAGCTCGCCTCCGCAGGGATGCTCGCATTGGCAGGCGGAGAGCTCATCGGTGACAAGATGAAAACGGCCCCCGACCGCATCGTTCCGGCAGGCATGGTTGCGCGCGTCGCTACCGGGCTCATCGCAGGCGCGGCGCTTGCTCCCCATCGGCAGCGAAAGCTTGGCGCGCTTCTGGGTGCTGGCGCCGCCGTTGGTATGGCTTACGTCACCTTCAACCTGCGCATGCGGGCGATCGTCCGCTACGGCCAAAGCAGTACCGGAGCCGTGGAAGACGCCATTGCCGTCGGCAGTGCTGCCCTGATCACACAATGGGCTGCCGGCGGCGCCAAACCGAGAGGACGTCGCGGATGAACCTAAATGAGCCCACGTCCCTCGGTCGGCGGTGCGTCCAGCACACCCGGCTCGATTCGCGCCAAGCCGAGAACAGCATCATGACGACCATCGCCTACCCGATCTGACCCTCCGGTCGATCAGGCCCCTACACATCGCATCGACACCACTGGGCCGCGACGTTTACCAGGGCGCGCGCACACTACCTTTTCCTCAAACCCCATAGAGGCTCAGCCAATGCCCGTGCCCAACTACCCGAAGCCGCCGTTCAAGGCGCAGCAGCAGTCGTTTCCCGGCAAAACCGACAAGCTCGACCCTCGGCCAGACCACGGTGAGGAAAGCTATGTTGGTCACGGCTTGCTGAAAGGCAAGAAAGCGCTGATTACCGGCGGCGACAGCGGTATTGGTGCGGCAGTAGCCATTGCCTACGCCCGGGAAGGCGCCGATGTGGCTATCGCGTTCCTGGAGGGTGAAGAGAAGGACGCCGCCAGCATTGGGGCGCTCGTAGAAGAGGCGGGCCAGAAGGCCGTCCTGTGCCCCTGCGACATAAGCGACGACGCCCAGGCTGAAGCGCTCATCGAGCAGGTCACCCGCGAACTTGGGGGCCTGGACATCCTGGTCAACAACGCCGCGTATCAGCGCTACTACGAATCCTTCGACGACATCACCCTGGACGACTGGCGAAAAACGTTCGATACCAATGTGCATGCCGTCTTCAACCTGACCCGTCTGTGCGTGCCCCACCTGCAGGACGGCGGCTCGGTCATCAACACCGCCTCCGTGAACTCCAAGAAGCCCACCCCCAACATCCTGCCCTACTCGGCCACTAAGGGCGCGGTGGCCAACCTCACCATCGGTCTGGCCGGTCTTCTCGCCGAGAAAGGCATCCGTGTCAACGCAGTATTGCCCGGTCCGATCTGGACGCCCTTCATTCCCGCCGGCATGGCCGCGGAGGAAGTTGAGCAGTTCGGCAGCCAGACCCCGTTCGCTCGTCCGGGCCAGCCGGCCGAACTCGCCTCGGCCTACGTGATGCTCGCTGCCGACAGTGCGAGCTACACCTCCGGCGCACTGCTTACCGTCTCCGGCGGCGCGGTCACCCTGTAAGGCCTGTTCTCCCCTCCTCCCCGAAGGATTCCAATGCCTTCTCGCAACCAATACGACATGAAGAACCCGCTGACCCAGTTCCCACAGCCGACCTACCCGGCTCAGGTTCAAACCCCGCCCGGCACTGTTCATGAGCTCAAGCCGGTGGCCGACCATGGCGAGAAAAGCTCCGTGGGCCTGGGGCCATGAAGGGTCGCATCGGCGCCACCGGCGGCATGCTGCTGCCGTGACCGCTGGCTCCAGCGATGCCGAGAGCGTGCCTGGCGAGCGCGACGCGGACGGGTATGCGCCCATCCACTCCTACGCCGCCATTGGCGACGGGCGCTCCAGTGCGCTCATCGCGCCGGACGGCAGCATCGACTGGTGGTGCGCCCCGTGCATGGACGCACCGCCCCTGCTCGACCGCCTGCTCGATGCCCCGGCCGGCGGTCGTTTTGTGCTCCAGGCCCGCGACGTTCAGCAGGTGCAGCGGCGCTACCGCGACAACAGCAACGTGTTGGAAACGCACGTCCGCACCGCCACCGGACTGGCCCGGGTGACGGAGTCGCTCAACAGCGGCCCGGCCGGGCGGCTGCCTTGGTCCGAGCTGGGCCGCCGGTTGGAAGGCTTGGAGGGAGAGCTCACCTTCGATCTGCTCTACCAGCCGGGCACCCGGGCTGGGGCCTGCGCGCCCTGGATGAGCGATACCCCAAACGGATGCGTGCATCACGCCGGCCCCGTGATGACGATGCTGCGCTACTCCGAACGCGTGCAGATTGGCAATTGCGATGACCGGGAACTCCGCGGCACCGTGACCCTTCGGCCCGGTGACAAGGAGATCATCGCGCTGCTCGCCTCTCAGGACGAAGTGCTCCCAGTTCCGCCTTTAGTGGATATCGATACCCGCATCGACCGCTCCGATCGGGAGTGGCGCCAGTGGGTGGACGACCTGCACTGCGACGCAAGCCGCCGCGCTGAAGTCATCCGATCGGCGCTTGCGCTCAAATTCCTTTGGTTCGCGCCCACCGGGGCCATCGCCGCAGCGGTGAGCGCTTCGTTGCCCGAGCGCATCGGCGGCGACAAGAACTGGGACTACCGCTACGCCTGGGTTCGCGATGCCGCATACGTCATCAAGTCCTTCCTGCGCGTGGGTGCCCTGCCCGACGCCAAGGCCGGCTTCAGCTGGCTGATGACCACCATCGGTCGACACCGTCCCGGGCTTGCGCCGTGCTACACCCTTCGCGGCGAGCGGGTCGAAGAGGAACGCTGTATCGATGTGCCGGGCTACCGCAACAGCCAACCAGTGCGCGTGGGTAATGCGGCCTCTGGGCAGTTGCAGACCTGCGCCTACGGCGACGTATTGGAAATGGCCAGCCGGATGATCAAAGCCGGCCACATCCTCGACCCCACAACTGCCCGGCTCTTGTTCGAACTGGCTGACGAATGCGCCGACAACTGGATGCGCAAGGACAGCGGCTTCTGGGAACTGGGCGAGGCGCAGCACTACACGATGTCCAAGGTGGAATGCTGGATGGCGCTCCGCCGAGCCTGCGAACTCGCCGAGGCTGGCCACATCACCACTGCCCGTCTGCCGCGCTGGCAGCGCGAGAAAGAGCGCATCCTGGACTGGATCGACGAGCACTGCTGGGATAAAGCAAAGCAGAGCTACGTGATGCATGCCGGCAGCGACCGGCTGGACGCGAGCCTGATGCTCGCTTCGCGCTTCGGCTTGGGCGAACTGCGCCGGGAGCGTTTCATCGCTACTCGGGAGGCCATTCGGCGCGAACTGTCGGATGAAAGCGGCGATCTGCTGTGGCGCTACAGCGGCATGCAGGACTGCGAAGGCACGTTCATCAGTTGCGCGTTTTGGATGGTGGAAGCCTACGGCCTGCTGGGGGAGGCAGAAGAAGCGGATCGCTTGTTCGGATCGTTGCTGGCCCGCGTCCAGAACGACGTGGGCCTTATGCCAGAGATGTGGGATCCCCAAGCCGATGAAGGGCTGGGCAATACGCCGCAGGGCCTGAGTCACTTAGCCTTGGTGCACGCCGCTTATGCGATAGCTGGCGACTAAGGCGGACGGCGGACACATGCTGCCGTGTCCATCGGGCTCTGGTCATCGAAACCCGGTAACAGCCCACGGACGTCTTGGTCTTGACCTCGACGCCCGCCATCACATTCCGGAGCTGCCCTTGGACGTCGCGTTCTTGTCCCCGTCGGACGGCGCGTCTGGTTCTTCTTTCCCTGCGTGAGCATGCCCGCCGATCGGGTCCTCGATCTGGATGACCTTCCCCTTTTGCCACGCATCCGCCCCTGCATCGATGGGGGGCGCGGCGATATCGGCACGACGCTTCCGCTTGTCCTCACTACTGACCCCGAGCCGGGCGTCACGGGCAGCGACCATGGCTGGGTCCGCTTGGCCGTCTGCGGTGAACCCCATCATCAGCTGCGGCATGCCTCGGGGCAGGTCCTTGTCCAGGTCTGTGTGCCATGTCTTGCCATACGTGTGGATGAGCTTCTCCATCAGCGCATGCTCGGCCACCTCGGGAATCCCCGGCGCAATGAGCTGACCCGATTTCACCTCTTGAACATGGCTGTGCCACAGCGCTTTTTCCTGCTCAGGAAGGCCTGCAAACAGCTTCTCACTGATGATGTATTCCACCCCCATCAGCTTGGCGTCTTTCACATTGCCGTCGTAGATCGTGCACTGGATGACATCCTCGTTGAGGATGGAGCAATAGTGATGGGCTTCCATCTGGACCTTCATCTGGCCGTTGTAGAAATGGAACCCGTCCAGATAGGCGTTGATGGCGTCGACCGGAGGCCGGTCCTGCAGCACGGCCGCCCCGGTCTCCAGCACTTTGGTCTTCGCACTTTCTTCGGCCCCGGGCGCTTGGACGCTGGACTCTGTGTTCCCACCGCCGCACGCAGACAGAACAAGCGCGACGGCGGCGCAAACGATGGATCGACGCATGGTGATTCCTCCTGAAAAGCAACGGCAGCTGGTAAGTGGGATCAGTCGTCCTGTGCCCACCGTGCCAAGTTCTGTTGGATTGATTCGATACCTTCCCAAGGATCCTTGCGCCTGCGTTTGAGCTTGGCGGGAACGTCTTTCATGGTGAAGCTATCGGCCCGGGTGAGCTTCGACAGCTCGCTCCACGCGATGGGCATTGCCACCGGCGCGCCGGGCCTGCCTCGCAGGGAATAGGACGCCACGGCGGTAGCCCCTCGGCCGTTGCGCAGGTAGTCGACGAAGATGCGTTTGTTGCGCAGGCTTTTGGTCGACGTTGCCAAGAATCGCTCCGGCTCGGACTGTGCCAAAGCGTCTGCGAATCCATGGGCAAACCGCTTGGTCAGATCCCAATCGCATCCCGGATTCAACGGCACCACCACGTGCAAGCCTTTGCCTCCGGAAACGCGCAGGAAGGACTCCAGCTCCAACTGCTGAAGGAGCTTCCGAATGTCGGTTGCAGCATTCTTGACCTCGGAGAACGGCACGTCTGGGCCCGGGTCAAGATCGAACACCACACGGTCGGCGCGGTCGGGCGAATCGGCGTGGCTGCCCCAAGGGTGGAACTCCAAGGCGTTGAACTGCACAAGCTCCAAGAGACTGGCGGCGTCTTCGACCACCAGGTAGTAGGCATTGACCCCACTGTCTTCCTTGAGCTTCACCGAACTGACCAACTCCAAACCCGCAGTGTGGTGTTTCTGGAAGAAGCACGGCCGGCCGGTGCCAGCTGGGCAGCGGATGATCGACAGTGGTCGCCCAACGATCTCAGGCAGCAGATGGTCCATAACCGCGCTGTAGTAGTCCCACACATCCTGCTTGGTGGCGTTGATGTCGGGGAAGATGACCTTGGACGGGCTTGAGAGCTTTGGGGGAACCCGCTCTCCAGCATCCGCCCTGCCCTTGCCGCCGGAATCGTTGCTCCGATCTGAGTCCTTCAGATCGGCCACGTCTTTGTCGGGCCGCACCGCTTTCAGCGACGCTTGGCGCAGCAATTGTTGCCCGCCAATGCCTCGGTAAAAGACCTCGACGACAAACCGGGGCGCAAACCAGGTGGCGGCCCGCAAGTCGGTCTCTGTCGTTGGGACATGTGCGGTGGGCTTCTTCCCGCCGGCGGTGCCGATCAGCGCCGTCAGCTCCCCGATCAGGGTGTCCGAAAACCCCGAGCCGACGCGCCCCACGTAAAGCCACCCATGCTCGGGGTCGGGCTTGGCCAGTAGCAACGATCCGAAACCAGTGCGGCTTCCTTTGGGTGCCGTGTAGCCGACCACAGCAAATTCGTCGCTGGCCAACTGCTTGGTCTTCCTCCAATCCTCGCCTCGGCCGCCGTGGTAGCCGCGATCGGCGCGCTTGGAGATGATGCCCTCGAAATGCTGCTCGCCCGCCAAACGGTAGGCCGCCTCCCCGTCGCCGGCGATGTGCGAGCTCAAGGCCAAATGGGGCGGGGCTCCCTTCAGGACGTCCTCCAACAGCGCCTTTCTTTCCAGCAGCGGCGCATCCGCGATGTCCACGCCGTTGATATGCAGAAGGTCAAAGAGCGCATACGACAGTGCCCCCTGACGTTCACCAGATAGGGTCGCTTGAAGCAGGTTGAAGTCTTCCTTCGTCCCGCGCCCTGCAATCAGCTCCCCGTCCAGCGCCGCGGACTTCAACCCCAAGGCAGCAATGGCGTCACGGATCTCCGGGATCTTGCTGGTCCATTCCAGCGCGTTGCGCGACCACAAGCGAACCTCGCCTTCCGCCACCGTGGCCAGGATCCGGTAGCCGTCCCATTTGATCTCATGAACCCACTGATCGCCCTTGGGTGGCGATTCGCCCAGCTTGGCCAACTGGGGTTCGAACGGGCCTTGGGGGGCCTCGGCCCTTTTACCACCAGTCAGCGCCAACGCCCTCTTGGCCCAATCCACGCGTCGAGCGGGTTTTGCGAGGGGGATCGCCTTGAGTCGCTTCTTGTCGGGCTTCCCACTGCCGGCCCGTTTGAGGTCTGCGGCAGGTGGCGCGGCGACATCCCCCAACAAATCATCGGCCTCGACCTGGCTGGCGTAGGCATCGTCCTCCTTGAAGAGAAGCCACTGCGGCTGGCGCGCCGGCTTGCCCGAGCGGACCAGGTGCCACCCGCCTTTAAGCTTGGATCCGAACAGCTCGAAGCGCAGGTGCCCTTTGGCGAGTTGAGCCTCGGGATCCCCTTCGGTGGCCCAGACCCCGTGGTCAAACTGGGCGACGTGTCCCCCGCCATATTCGCCCTTGGGGATTTCGCCTTCGAAGCTGGCGTAGTCGACGGGATGATCTTCCACCTCAACCGCCATCCGCTTGACCTTCGGGTCGTAGCTTGGCCCTTTGGGCACGGCCCAACTCTTCAGCGCGTCGCCGACCTGGAGCCGGAAGTCGTAATGGCGACGGCTGGCATGATGCAATTGAACGACAAAGATGGCTCGCTGCCCGGCAGGAAGCACCTTGCCGGGTTCGGGCTCTTTGGTCTTGCTGAACGTGCGCTTGCGGCGGTATTCGGTGAGGGACATGCCCCGCGCCCGTCACTTGCCCAGGTGCTTGCGAACAGCCGCCGAGGTGGGGCCTACGGCCTTGACCGCCTCCTTCAGCTGGGCAGCGCTGACCCCCAATGCCTTGGTCCAGTACTGGACCTCATAATCTTCATTGACATTGATTCGGTCGCGATCTGGGGAAGCGGTCTTGTTCTTGTCGTCACTCATGGGATCTACTCCGGGACAGGTAGCCTGTTTCTAATCCGGCCACCGTAGGATTGCCGTGAACTGGATTGCACGTCCCTTCACGCAGCTTTGAAGCCCCGCTGGGCCACCCAGACCACGGGCTTTTCATCTGTTTGAAGTCGTCGCGGGTGTGTAGCAGCCCTTCACAGATTTGCGCACCGACCTAACGAGAGGGCGCTTAGCGTCAGCGCTCCACCCACCACCCACCCGGAGAATCGACATGGCGATCAAGACCGCTGAAGACCTGTTCGTCCACGAACTGTCGGACATTTACAGCGCGGAAAAGCAGCTGACCAAGGCGCTGCCGCGCCTCGCGCGCGCCGCCTCCAATCCGGACCTGGCCGCCGCCTTCGAAACCCACCTGGAAGAGACCCAGGGTCAGATAGAACGCATCGACCAGGTTGTCGAGCTGCTGGGCATCCGCCTCAAGCGCATCAAGTGCGCCGCCATGGAGGGGTTGGTTGAGGAGGGTAAGGAAGCCATCGACAGCATCGAGGAAGGCCCGGTGCGGGATGCCGCTCTTATTGGCGGTGCCCAGAAGGTCGAGCACTACGAAATCGCTTCCTACGGCACCATCGCGGCCCTTGCCAAGCAGTTGGGTTACAAGGACGCGCTCCCGCTCCTGCTGGAAACCCTGGAAGAAGAAAAGGCAACCGACGAGAAGTTGACCATCCTGGCCAAGTCCGGTGGCAACGCCAAGGCCGCGAAGGCCGCTTGAGGCGGATGCCTATGAGCGGAGACGACTGGAAGAGACGTTCTGCGGAGGGGCTGAACCGAGGAGCGGCGTAGATCGCCGCTCCTTCACTGCAATTCGCTAGTGGAAAGACTACTGTCAAAACGTTCGTTCAACTGTAGGCCGTGTTGGCATGTGGAAGAGAAACGGTTTATCGATCGTGCTTCTGGCTTTACTCCTGGTCTTCCTGGGAGGCCAGATATGGACTGGCTTTTTGACCCACAACGAGGAACTTGCTCAAACGCACCGCGCTGCACTGAGCCTGTTTGACTACCTGCATAGCGGCCATTTCGTCAGCGCAACCTTCGAGAACTGGGAAAGCGAGTTCCTTCAGATGGGCATGTATGTCCTGCTGACCGTCAGCCTCCGCCAGAAGGGTTCAGCCGAATCGCGCCCACTGGATGACGCGCAGGAACAAGAGCGGATTGAGCCGGGTCCAACGCCTTGGGCCGTCCGGAGAGGCGGGATCTGGAAAATGCTCTACGGTCACTCCTTGGCGATCGCGTTCACGACATTGTTTCTGTTGAGCTTCTCGCTGCATCTTGCGGGCAGCTGGCGTGCGGAGGTCGAGGAGCAGCTTGCGAAAGGACTGCCCGCCCCCACCTGCTGGCAACACCTGTGGAGCAGCGGCTTCTGGTTCGAATCCTTCCAGAACTGGCAGAGTGAGTTCCTGGCCGTGTTTGCCCTCGTGATTCTGACTATATTTCTTCGTCAGAAGGACTCGCCCCAATCCAAACCACTGGCGGCGCCTCACAGCCAAACGGGCGATTGAGGGGCAAGAGCAGCTATGAATAATTCCGGCCCAGCGCTCCTGATCATTGACATGTTCACCTTGTTCGACTTCCCGGATGCCGGCCAGGTGAAGCCGAAGGCGCTGGAAGCCGCTCGGCACATCTCGACGCTCGCCCAGCGCTTCCGGGCGCTCGGCCATCCGGTCATCTACGCCAACGACAACTTCGCCAACTGGCAGATGGATTTCAAGGGGTTGGTGAGGCTCTGCTTGGGCACCGAGGGTGAGTCCTCGGCGATCGCGAAGATCCTGGAACCGGAGCACGGTGACTATTTCGTGCTCAAACCCAAGCACTCCGCATTTCTCGCCACCCCGCTGGCCGTGCTGCTTGCCAAGCTTGGTGTAAGGGAGCTCGTCGTTGCTGGAATGACGGCGGAGTCGTGTATCACTGCCACATGTTTCGATGGCAACGCCAGGGAATATGACATGATCGTGGTGCAGGACGCGGTCGCCGGCATCGGCTCTCGAAAGACCACGGCACTCCGATTGCTGGAAGGGTCCAAGGCAGCAACCGTTCTCAAGCTTGCGAGCTACCTGCGCCGACTGGGGACTGGATGAATCATTCCCGCAAGCGTCGCACCTGGTCCTTCAGGCACCGCTGATTACGCGGGCAGCCAGGTCGGGTTTGATGGGGTTGGAAGGCGTGTTGTAGCCATCTCCGTCTCCGGGGAATCACCACTGCCGGGTACCCGCCTTTCGTGGACTGCGGCAAGCAGGCGGCTGACTTGGCGGACAGCGCCTCCGATACCTGGTTCCAGTCCCAGGACGTAGACAAAGCAACCGTCGAACTTGGCAGACGCAGACTCAAGCCCTTCCGTGTTGGCCATTTCGCGCTTGAGCGCCTCAAGCCAACGCTTGGGCGGCTCAGACGCCAGCTCCACCACCACCGCAGCTTCGCCGAAGTCCAGCTGCATCACCTCGAGCCTCAGGACCTTCGGAATCGACAAAATGTGTGATGACTTGCCCACTCCCGTTCTCCTCAAGAGCAATGGGCGCAAAGTATCCTCAGCGCGTGCCAAGGCTGCGTCAAAATTCGAGGCCAGTTGCCACCTACCTGTAAGTCCCCTCATGACACCAGCCCTGCAGCAGACACAGCGTGCTGGCAGGCGGGCTCTCTGGTCCACATTCAACGAAATTCGGCGCTACGACCCAGCTAGCGCGATCTGCATCGCTGCCAGCCGCCGGATGTGGACGAGACTTGCTCCCATCCGTCAGGAAGCTTCCGCATCCCCTGCCCGCCTACGCAGGCGCGCCCTGATCGCGCTGCCTCATCAGATCCCAGTGCAGGTAGAGAAATGACATCGTCGGACGGTCCGGGGCGACCTGCACGCCGGGCTTCATCCTGCAGGGTTCGAGCTTCGATCAGGTCGCAGTAGGGAGCTGCACCACAAGTAAGTGGCTACGACCGACCACGTCGATGCAGCCGGGTCGTAGTCCATGACGACCGGAATAAGGTCCGATCGCCAGACCGGCGGCTTGGCAGCCCCATCCACCTGCCCCATTCGCACAGTGGTCTCGCTGGGTATCCAGCCGGTTGCACGCATTGCCATATCGCGCGTGATACGCCCTTTCGCGGTGCGTTTGACCACGATCAGCCGGCCGTCGGACAACCGTACTTCCTCTTTCCATGACTCACTCATGGGACTGCAGCAGACCAGCGTTCCCCGCCATGGCAGCTGATCGGAGCTTGGCGTGAGCTTGCCGTCGGTCTGCCGGTTGTAGCCGCGAGAATACTGGTCGAGAAGCCTGGCGATATCAACCTGGATACATAGGCATCTTGCATAGGGCAGCTTGCGCAAGTAACCCATTGCGGCGACGATACCCGCAGCCGCCTTTCTGCGGCCTGCCTGACGGGGGGACGGACATGGAACTGTTGACGCTGGAACACTTCGCCGGGTGCGTGAACGAGACATTCGCTGCCGAATACGACGGCATGGCGATGGAATTCGTGCTGGTGGAGGCCCGTCCCCTGCCCGCCTCCCATCCGGGTGCAACGCGTGCACCGTTCTCGCTGCTGTTCCGCAATACCGCACCGATTGTATTCCCGCAGAAGATCTACCCCCTGCGCCACGGTCGCGTGGGTGAAGTCGGCATCTTCCTGGTCCCCATCGCGCAGGAGCGCGCCGGTTTCCTCTACCAGGCCGTCTTCAACTAGGCTGCCACCGCAGCGGCAGGTAAACCCCATCTTCCGAGGCACCACTTCCTACGAAGCCCAGCCGCGCATACAGGCGTCGGGCTCCGATGTTGTGCACCATCACATGCAGCGCAAGCCCGCGTCCGCGTGCGGCCGATGACTGCTGCTGGCGCTCGATCAGCGCGGCACCGATGCCTTGCCCCCGCCACGCTGGGAACAGGCTGATGTCGACCAAGCGGTCGTCCGCGCCGGTCTCATCCAGGTAAAAGCGCCCCACCGTTTCCCCTTCGCACTCGACGGCCAGGTAATGCGCCTGAGGGTAGTGGGCCAGGTAGTGCTGGTGCTGCGCGACGAACTGCTGCGCAAGAAACTGCTGTTTGGCATCGGCGGGCCATGGCACCGCCTGCAGTTCCTGCTCACGCGTGCTGGCGTACAGCGCCGGCAACCACGTCAGGTCGTGGTCACCCAGCGGACGACAGCGCCAGCGCAAGCCCGAGGTGGCCGCCAGCGCGGTCGAGCGCGGCGGTGGAAACGATGCCAAGGGCGGCAAGCCCATCACGGGAAGACGGGATAGTCGCCAGTCAGTGCGATGCAGAAGTTCACCGCTAGGTAGGGCTGCTGGTTGGCATGCGGCTGGGCAGCGCCTGACGTGGGCTTGAGCATGGTCGGCGACATCGGCGTGGTCGGCGGGCTGGTGCTGAAGGGCTTCACCGCATTGGACCCCGGCTGCGAGAGACCGCCGCCTGCCACAGGCGCGCTGCTGCGCTTGGCAGGGTCACTTTGCTGGAAGGCGGTGAGCACGTGTTGATGCGACGGCATCTGCTGTTCGGTCAGGGTAACCGCGGTGACCCCGAAGGTATCGCCGGCCCTGCGCGGGGTCAGGCCCGGCCCGGCGCCTTGGGCACAGGCCGCACGCGTCACCAGGTTGGGAAGCTGGAACGTGCTGCTGCCGTTGCCGCCGTAAGTGATGCCCAGCAACGAGTACAGAACACTGTTCTGCGTCACGGGCAGCGTGGCGCCATTGCAGAACGCCCAGCCGTAGGGGTTGTAGTCGAAGCCGAACATCTGGATCTCACCGACAAAGGGTGTGGTCATGGTCGTCTCTCTGTGCGGGGGCGTGGGTCAGGACTGCGTAGGGAAGATGCCGGCGGACGCAATGCAGTACTGCACGGTCAGCGTGGGCATGCAGTTTTCGTGCGGCTGGTTGCCGCCGGCGTTCGACACGGCAGTGGGTTCCATCTGCACGGCGGTCGCGTTAGCCACGTCACTGACGTAGAAGGTTTCACCGCTGACTACACCCGGCAGTGCCGTTGCACCGGGGGTGTCCAGGGAGGCGGCGACGCTGCTGGCAACCAGCCCGTGGGTGTGGCTGGGCATCTGCGGGAGGGTCAGCGTGACCGTCTCGCTGCCGCTGCGCTGGCCAAGCGGGCGCAACGTCAGTCCGGGGCCCTGGCCCTGGTGAAGGGGCACGGCGCCGCGCAGGTCGGGGATGCCAAAGGTGGTCACCCCGTCGCCGCCGTACGTGGTGCCGAGCAGGGTGTACAGGACATCGTTTTCGGCAATGGAAAGCAGCGAACCGTCGCAGGCAAACCATCCCGTGGGTACCCGCGAAAACCCGAACATGCGAATCTCGCCGACGTAGGGAACACTCATGTGGTTGTACTCCTTGTGTGGGGCCGGGGCTCAGCTGCGGGACGGGTAGATGCCGCTGAGGGCAACGCAGAAGTTCAGCGCGGTGTACGGCTGCATGTTCGGATGTGGCGAATTGGCGCCTGCGGGAGCCACAGAAGTGGGTGCCTGCATGACTTCCGCACCGCCCTGCGCTGCATAGAACTTCACCCCGCCATTGGTTCCGGCAAAGGTGCGGCTGCTCGGATTGCGATTGTCGCCGGCGGTGGCCACGCCGCTGACCTGGTGGCCATGCGGGGGCAGCTGATTGCTCAGCAGCGTCACCGTTTCGGTACCGGCACTCTGCCCCGGCTGCACCGGCGGTGGCTGCCAATTCGGGTCTGCGGACGGCCCGGAGCCAACCGGGGCGCGACCGCGCAGATCCGGCAGTGCGAAGTTCTGGCTGCCATTACCGCCGTAACGGGTGCCGAGCAACGAAAAAAGCGCCTGGTTCTGCTGGATCGGCAGGATCTGCCCATTGCATTGCGCCCAATCCTTGGGCGCGAAGTTGAAACCGGTCATCATGATCTGACCGACGAAAAATTCGCTCATCTGATCCCCCTTGGATGCTGAGCGGCGGCGCCGGAGTGACGCGCACTTACTCTGAACGCCATTCAGGCTGTTCACAAGCCCCATAGGACGGGCACTTCCTTCGGCCCTCGGACTCTGTTCCAATTGCGGCCAGGGGGGAGGCGTGGATGCCTGCCGCTGGCAACGTCAAGGAACGACGGGAGCGAGAAACGCTCTCGGGGCAGCCAGCAAAGGACGCGCACCTCGATGTTGTTCTGCATCCAGGTGAAATCTTTCCAAGGGGGAAAGGTCATGGCGTACCTTAATGACCGCGCGCGCTTCGCGCGTTTGTTCGCGATCTCGATGTTTCTATCCTTCGCCGCACTGTGCTGGCCCGGTGCCGCGCGGGCGGCGCACACCTCACCGGTGTGCGCGGAAAAGTTCGCCACCGTAGCCAACGGCGGCACCGTCACGATAGAGATCACAGACTGCTCGCAGGGGGCGGAGAACTTCGGCTATGGCCAGGTCGATGGCCCTGCGTTCCCCCAGAACGGCACGGCGAACCTTCGCGTCGACGGCAGCCGCTGGTTCGTCGACTACGGCCATGACGGCAGCAACACCACCTCCGACGCCTTCGAGTTTACCGACGGCGAAGCGCAAGGTAATGGCGGCGCAGTGCGGGTCAACATCACCGTCACCCCTGCCAATTCCGCCATCGTGGTCGCGCCGGCTACGCTTCCCACGCTGCGCGCCGGTGCGGCATTCACGCAGACCCTGAGCGCCACCGGCGGCACGGATCCCTACACCTACAGCCTTGTGGGCGGCACCCTGCCCCTCGGCGTCTCGCTTGCCGGCGACACCCTCAGCGGCACGCCCACGCAGCGCGGCGCGTATTCCTTCAGCGTGCGCGCCACCGATGGCACGTCTGCATCGGTCGACAAGAGCTACAGCGGCACGGTACAGAATCCCAGCATTGCCATGGCGCCGGCCTCGGCCACCGCGATCCAGGGCGTGCCCTTCAACCAAGCGCTTTCTGCTACGGGCGGCGTTGCACCGCTTACCTACCAGCTGGAAACGGGCGCCCTGCCGATCGGCCTGGTGCTGGCCGGCAACGGGGTGATCAGTGGCAACGCGTCCTCGGCCCCGGGCAACTACCCGGTCACCATCCGCGTTACCGACAGCAGCACCGGTCCGGGTACGTATTTCGAGGTTGAGAATTTCACCCTCACTGTCAGTCCTCCGCCCAGCGTGTCCATTGCGGTGGCGCCGGCCAGCGTCTCTGAAGATGGCGGGACGAATCTGGTCTACACGGTAACCCGCAGCCTGAATCTGTCTTCGGCCACCGTCGTCAACCTCACCACCAGTGGCACGGCGGACAGCGCCATCGATTACACCGGCGCGGTCGCAACGGTGACCATTCCCGCCGGTGCGACCACCGCCACCGTGGTCATCAATCCCACTGCAGACAACGTGGTTGAGGCGAACGAGACTGTCATCCTCACGGTGGCCGGCGGCAGCGGCTACACCGTGGGCGCGCCCGCCAGCGCCACCGGCACGATCCTCAATGACGACGTGCCTGCGGCGTCCATTTCGGTAGCGCCTGCCACGGTGAACGAGGACAGCGGCACCCCGCTGGTCTATACCGTCACGCTGGATCAGCCTGCGTTGACGCCGCTCTCGATCAGCTTCGGTCTGTCGGGGACTGCCACTGCCGGAACCGACTATGCAGCGCCAACTGCGCCGCTGACGATCGCCGCCGGCGCCACCACCGGCACCATCACCATCACGCCTGTGGCGGACGCCAGCCCTGAAGCCAATGAAACGGTCCAGCTCACCCTGAGCGCCGGTTCCGGCTACACCCTCGCCGCGCCGAGCTCGGCGACGGGTACGATCATCGACGACGACGCACCCGCGCTGTCCATCAACGACGTCAGCATCAACGAGGGCAACACCGGCACCACCGCCATGACCTTCACGGTTTCGCTCAGCGGGCCGGCAGGCCCGGGTGGAGTCGCGTTCGACATTGCCACCGCCGATGGCACCGCCACCGCCGGCAGTGACTACACTGCCGCCTCGCTGAGTGGGCAGGTCATTCCTGCAGGGAGCAGCAGCGCCACCTTCACTGTGCTGGTGCTCGGCGATACGTTGAACGAGCCCAATGAAACCTTCTTCGTCAACGTGAGCAACGTCAGCGGTGCCACCGTCTCCGACGGCCAGGCGCTGGGCACCATTGTCAATGACGATGCCGTGCCGACGCTTTCGATCAACGATATCTCCTTGACCGAGGGCAATTCCGGTACGTCGTCCGCCACGCTCACGGTGGTGCTGTCCGCGGCCAGCGGCCAGGCAGTCACCGTCAATTACGCGACTTCGGACACCACCGCGGTATCGCCCACGGACTATGTGAGCAGCAGCGGTACCCTGTCGTTCGCGCCGGGCGTCCTCTCCCGCGACATCGTGGTCCAGGTCAACGGAGACACCACCCCGGAACCGAACGAGACCTTCGCCGTCACCTTGTCCGGTGCCAGCAGTGCCATCATCGGCAAGGCCTCCGGCACGGTCACCATCGTCAACGATGACCAGCCGGTGACCGTAGCACCCGCGACGCTGCCGTCCCCTGTCGTCGGTGTGGCATACAACCAGGCCATCACCGCCACGGGGGGTAGTGGCAGCTACACCTTTGCAGTGACAGCCGGTGCGCTGCCGCCTGGCCTTCTTCTGAGTGCGACGGGCGCGCTGATCGGCACGCCCACGGCCGGCGGCTCGTACGCTTTCACCATCACCGCCACCGATACCAGTGCCGCCCCTGGCCCGTACACGGGCAGCCAGGCCTACACGATGACGTTGGGGGCGCCTGTCCTCCAGCTGCCGGGCGGACCGCTGCCGGATGCAACGCGATCGGAGGCGTATACCGCCACGATCGACCCGGCCAGTGGTGGTACCGCGCCGTATACCTATGCGGTCACCGCCGGTGCCCTGCCCCAGGGATTGAGCATGAACGGTGCCGGCGCCATCACCGGCACCCCGGCCGCGTTGGGAACGTTCACCTTCACCGTCACTGCCACCGACAGCTCGGGCGGTTCCGGCCCGTACAGCGTCGGCTCAACCCGTTCGATCACCGTGGCCGACAGCCTGCCGGTGGCGGGCAATGTCAGCGCCACGTTCGCTTACGGGGCGCCCGCTGCTCCGGTAACGCTTGCGCTGTCCGGCGGCGCCGCCACCTCCGTTGAGGTGGGTAGCGCGCCTTCGCACGGCACCGCAACGGTGACCGGGGCGACGACGATCAGCTATCAGCCGGCTGCTGGATTTGCAGGCAGCGACAGCTTTACCTACCTCGCCCGAAACGGCAGCGGCGCCTCCGCACCGGCGACGGTCAGCATCACCGTGGGCATGCCCAGCATCACCGTGAGCACTGCGGGCGCGCTCTCGGCGGTGGCCGGATCGACCTACAGCCAGACCTTCAGCTGGGCCGGTGGTACGGCCCCGTACACCGGCTACCAGGTGACCCACCTGCCCGCTGGCGTTGCCATCGTTAGTAGCACGGCGGACAGTGTCACCATCAGCGGTTCGCCGACCCAGGCTGGCAGCTTCATGCTGGAGGTGACGGCCACCGACAGCAGCACCGGCGCCGGGCCCTTCACCAGCGGCCAGACGTTCACCCTCGCCGTGGCCAGTCCCACGCTGATGGTAACCCCGCCCACCCTGGCACCCGCCACTGCGGGCACGGCCTACCAGCAGGTGGTCACCACCGCCGGCGGCGTAGCCCCGTACAGCTATGCGTTGAGCGGTGCACTGCCCAGCGGCGTGGTCTTCGATGGCGGCACCGGCGTGCTGTCCGGCACGCCGACCCAGGCCGGCAGTTTTGCGCTGACGATTACCGCCACCGACAGCACCGGTGGCGCCGCGGGCAGCGTGGTGCAGAACTACACGCTGGAAGTGGCGCGCCCGGCCTTGAGCCTGACCCCGGTCGCCGGTGCCTTGCCCGCTACCACGGCAGGCAGCGCGTACCAGGTGGACTTCAGCGCTGGAAACGGCGTGGCGCCGTACACCTTTGCCAGCAGCGCAGGCAGCCTGCCTGCGGGCCTGGTACTGGATGCGGCGAGCGGCCGGCTGGCGGGCACGCCGACCGCGGCCGGCACCTACAGCTTCAGCGTCACCGCTACGGACAGCACCACCGGCACCGCGGGCACCCTCACCCAGGCCTACACGCTGACCGTGGCCGCACCGGTGCTCACGCTTACGCCGGAAACGCTGCCGGCTGGCCTGTTCGCCAATGGCTACCAGCAGCAGCTGTCCACCACGGGTGGCACCGCACCGTACCGTTATGCTGTCACGGGCGGCGCGCTGCCGGGCGGTCTGTCGCTGGCCAGTTCCGGTGCGCTTACGGGCACCCCGACCGCTTCAGGTGGGTTTGCCTTCACCATCACCTCCACGGATGCACTGGGCTTCACCGGCACACGGGATTACACGTTGCAGGTCACCCAGCGTCCTGATCCGACCCGTGACCCCGAAGTGCGTGGACTGCTGTCGGCCCAGGCCGATACCGCGCGCCGGTTTGCCACCTCGCAGATCGAGAACATCCAGCAACGCATGCAGCGCCTGCACGGGGCCGGCGGCAACAACGGCTTCAGCAACAACGTGAGCCTGGGCTACGGCGCGCAGCGGTGCGAGCCGGCGGTGGGCACCCTGCCCGGCACCGGCTGCGATGCACAGCGGCGCCAGCCGTTCGACCGCGAACCCGGCCTGGATGCGCCGGCCACCACTGCAAACGAGTCCCAGGCCCCGCTCGGGCTGTGGGTGGGCGGCAGCGTGCGCAGCGGACGCAGCAATGGGCGTGGCAGCGCGGGCGGTGACTTCAACACGGACGGCGTGACGCTGGGCAGCGACCTGCAGGTCGGGCGCGACCTCGCATTGGGCGTGGCATTGGGCTACGGCCGCGACCGCACCGACGTGGGCGAGAACGGCAGCCGCAGCGATGGCCAGGCGTACACGTTGGCTCTGTATGCCAGCTACACCCCCGGTGAGCATCTGTTCGTGGATGCCTTGGTGGGCCACCAGCTGCTGGACTACGACCTGCGGCGCTATGTCACCAGCGACGGCAGCTTCGTGCATGCCCTGCGCGACGGCAGCCAGTGGTTCGGATCGCTTTCGCTGGGTGCCGACGTGGTGCGCGGCAACTGGATGCTGACGCCGTACGCACGGCTGGATGCTTCGCAGGGCACCCTCGACCCGTATGCGGAAAGCGGTAGCGAGCTCTTCGCACTGCGCTACGGTGATCAGGATGTGGATACCAGCACCGGCAACGCGGGCTTCCGCATGGAATTCCGTAACACGGCGGTGTGGGGAGCGTGGACGCCGCAGCTGCGGGTGGAGTATCAGCACGACTTCAAGGGCAGCGGTGTGGCGACCATGCAATACGCCGATCTGGTGGGCGTACCGTTCTACCGCACCTCGCTGGACGGCTTCGACCGCAACCGCTGGATGTTCGGCGCCGGCTTGATGTTCGACTTCCGGCGCAACTGGGGCCTGCGGGTTGACTACCGTGGCCTGGTAGGCAGCGGCGAGGACCGCGACCACGGCGTGCAGATCAGCCTGGACAAGCAGTTGTAACGGTGCTCTTGGTGTCGCCGGGGGCGGCAAAGCACTTCCTTGGACGCCTCCCCGGTCCGGCCCGATTCGCTTGCGCTGGCCCGTGGAGAAGTCCCGGGCCACGCAGATGTCCACGTCGCCTCACAGGGGGTGCCGTCGATGGCGACCTACCGAGCTCTGATGTGGAAAACATGAGTCGACCGGCAGAATAGCCGGCAACCTGCGGACACTATGCACGCAACTGGCATCCAAATTGCCTGGCAATGCAGCTACATGGCGTTGAATTTCCACTCGTGTGCCGTGTAGTGCCAGCGGAGGCACTCTTCCGAAGGCCAGTGGCGACGGTCCTTGGGCATGAAGGCGCTTTTGCCATGGAGCGCCGTAGAGACCTGGCTGTCCGCGCTGGAGTACGCCCCATCCCTACCCTTCGGATCGACGTAATACACGGTGTAATCTGGCGCGACGGTAATGTAACCGCAATCGAACAGGCGATGGTGGGTTGCGCAAAGCAACAGACCGTTGTGAATAGCCATCCTCTGCGCGGCGCTGCAGGAGTTCCATTCGATCAGGTGGGCCGCCTGAAGGGCATCCTCGAAAGTCAGTCCACAGATTGCGCACCGACCCTGGTACGCGAGCAGCAGCGCCTTTCGGAAGATCGATTGCGCCGTACCGCGCACCTTTACTTGCGCATAGATGTCGGCAGCCTTTCCGGGGTCGGAATCCAGCTCCGCGGCCAGCACTCGTTGAGTTTCGCCTTGGGCTGCATACAGAAACGGATTCTCGTCCTCGTTCCATGCGTACTTACGGACCTTGCGCAGCCCTTCGGGCAGGTCTTCTACATCCCACGCGATGAACCCTGAGCTTGGCGCGCCATTCTGCGCATTTACGACCAGGATCGTTAGAGGCGGAAGCTTCTGGTCGAGGCAGTATGCCTGAATGACCCCCAGCACATAACGAACCGCGCGTGGGTGGACACCGATTTCCTTGGCCAACTCTCCGTAGGTGATCAGTCCATTGGAGTTCGATGCCACAGTTGCAAGTATCTTCCACGCCCGATATGCACGCTCTTCCTGATTAACCGCCATCCACTCCCCCTCGCAGAGCCTTGATGAGACCGTTCGTACATGGCAGCTAAAGAATGGCCAGTTATTCTTGCGGCCCTCGCTTTTGCATTCTTCTGACAGAGACGTCTTCCGGCCCACGCGCCAACAAACGCAGCACGACACATGCGATCTGCGCAACGTGGACGATCGTCTCCCCGATTGACAGGAGTCCGACACCTGCCCGGGGGACGAAATGCCGTTGGCGGGCACCGCATCATACAACGCTAGACGCCATTCAACGGCGTCTTCGACCAGATTGGGAGGTGCTGCTCACAACTCCATTCTTTGGCCGGCCGACAGGCCCAGACGGCCGCGTAGGTTCCCGGTCTGGAGCAAGCACCTTCGGCTGTGCACTTGCCCGAAATGACAGCAGAGCCGCCCGCCACAAGCTTTGTGTCGTGCACCATCAGCACCATTCCCTCCGGCGACTCCAGGAACGGCTCCGGGTCTGGTGAGCGAATGGTGTCGAATGCCACCTATGGATTCAGATGCAGGATCGACCGCTTCGTCTCGTTGCGCAGCTCCAAGACGTAGTCACCTGTAGCGTTATCGTACGAGCGAAGCGAAACCGTGACGCCGTCGGTGAGCGGCGGCATCGTGGTGCAGCCGGCCAGCAGACACACTGCCGCGAAGATCAGATACTCCTTCATGGCGCTCATCCTGCTAACGGGGACGCTCTGGATTGCTCTTGGTTGCCTTGGATTCGCCGTGGTCGCGAACGCCTGGCGCCCGGTCAGGCATCTTTGCGTCTTCAGCGCCCCGATACGCCAATGCTACAAATGCCAGGCCCGTGGCTGCAGATACGGCCAACGGTATCATGTAGATACTCGAGTCGGGCCAGTCGCTGAACCATATGTACAGCCCAGGTAGCATGGAGGTTGCGAACGCTGTCGCCGGCCCGGCGAGGCGGACTTTCAGGGCCAGCCAGAGTGCAGGAAGTCCATACACCAGAAGCAGCGGCACCATGACTATGTAACCGAGTAATGAGAATTGCACAGCACTGGCGATCAGCGCCAATGTCCGCGAAAGTGAGGCGTACTCGAACAGGTCGATCAGGACGATTGGAAGTGACCCCATGAGATATCCGGCGGGGACACCAACCAATGCCGCGACGAACAGGTTGCGATAAGGGCGATTCGGCGGACGGGATAACAGGTTCATCGGGCTTCCATGCGTCGATTGGGCGGATCCCCGCGGTCGACTATAGCCATCTGTGCCGGGGTCGGCCAGCGGTGGGGTTGTATCCCGATCAACCGCCCGGCTGGTGATCATTTCTTTGGGGCATGACCTTGAACGCAAGCAGCGAGTTTCTATAGTTGATTCATGCAACGTCCCCTATGGGCCGGGTTCGGGCCACTGCAGCCACGTGCCCGGTTCCATTATCTGCAAAGCGACATCCCGCTTGCTTGCGCCCTTGCGGGTCCGGGGCGACGCTTCCGCCGCCCCGCCTCGACGCTCACCTATCCAACCGGCCCCAGCTTCCAGCTGCCACCCGTCTTCTCAAACCGCACCATCGCCTTGGACAGCGCTTCTGGCGACGGGTCTTTCGCGAGGACAAACAGATCACGCCCGATGCCCAGGTACATCCGTGTTCCGGGCTCGACGCCCAGTCCACGCATCCATAGCCCCCGCGCCTTCAGACAGGGAATCGTCGGGCAGCCGGGATAGGTTTCGAGCCCGTCGTGATGAAGCGCATTGATCATTACGCTCTTCGGCGCGCGCCAGAAGCCCCTGAGAAGGGCGCGTTGCTCGGGGGTCAAGTTCGTCCAGTCGTCGTGCATGATGGTTCTCCTCTGTGTTCTCCCTCGCCGGGATGGCGAGGGAGTCGGGAGGTTCAGAACCGCGAACGAGCTAGAACGGTGCGACGTATTTCCGCGAGGGTGTTGTATTCGGCCACCCTCCCGACACAGGTCGTGCAACTTGCAATGCTCGCTACGGGTTCTGACACCCAAGGCACACCATGCGACAGACTTGAGAGTACTGGAACTCGATGTCGTCCGGTCGCGGTTAACGGCATCAATGGAACCGCGAAACGGCATGTGGCGGGCAAATCATTTCGTGCGATTCCGTGCGCAGTCACGCATTTACCAAGGCACCAGGTCGCACTTCCGGACTTGCTGGCGCTAGCAAATATGTTCGCCGAACAACCTCCAACCCTGTCGCTCCCAACCCACACCGCGCACCCACAGCAAGATCCCGCAAACGCCCTCCCGCGCCCTGCGCTACGCTGCCACCCAGTCACTGGCACGGAGCAGGCGTCATGGGAGCGGCACGCAAGGCCTTGTGGTACATCGAGAGCCACTTTGCCGAGAATCCGTCGCTGGGCCAGATCGCCGAGGCGGTCGAGCTCTCGCCGTTCCACCTCTCTCGCCTGTTCCAGGTCAGCACCGGCACCTCGATGGCGCGCTACCTCCGCGCGCGCCGCCTGACCGAGGCGGCTCGCACCCTGGCTGCTGGCAACGTACCCATCCTGGATGTCGCCCTGGCTGCCGGCTATGCCTCGCATGCCGCCTTCACCCATGCCTTTACGGAGCAGTTCAAGCAGGCGCCGGAGCAGGTGCGGCGGGAAGGTCTGCAGGGACTGGCGTTGGTAGAGGCCATCAAGCTCGACGCCCCACCCCTGCCCTGCGAGGTGGAGCCGGAATGCCGGCGGCTTGGCCCGCTACGCGTGGCCGGCATCCGCGCCCGTCATACCGCCGCCACCGTGGCGTCCATTCCCTCGCAGTGGCAGCAGCTGGCGTTGACCCGGGAGCTGGGCAAGGATGTCGCCTTCGGGGTCTGTTGCAACCGCGATGGCGAGGGCGCCTTCGACTACATCGCCGGCATGGAGATCGGTGCGAGCGCCGCCGTGCCGTCGGCCTGGCAGGCCGTTTCCATCCCGGCCGGGGACTATCTGGTGGCGTGGCATGCGGGCCACATCTCTACGATCCGCTCCACCTGGTTCTGGCTGTTGAACGACCACCTGCCCGGCTCCGGCCTGACCTTGGCAGACGCACCTGATTTCGAACGCTATGACGCCCGCTTCGACGACCGCACCGGACACGGTGGCGTTGAGATCTGGCTGCCGCTGTCCAACCCGGGTTGACCCAAGGAGATTCTTCCGTGCGAGTACTGCCACACGCCTTCGTCCTGTTGTCTTGTCTGTTCGCGCCAGTGGCATGGTCGGCTCAGCCCTCCCCTGCTGTTGGGGAAGCCCATGGCGTAGCGCACACAGCCAGTGCAGCGGTGCGCGATGCCGGCCACAGCGACCGCGTGCGCTATACGGTGTGGTACCCGGCCCAGCCAGGTGCGAAGGAGCAGCCACTCACGATTGGGCCGCCGGGCGCGCCGCTGTTCGAGGAGGGAGCTTCTGCCGTGGATGCCCCGGTTGCGCCGGGCCGCTGGCCGCTGCTGCTGGTGTCGCACGGCAATGGCGGCAGTGCCCGCATGATGGGCTGGTTTGGTACTGCCTTGGCGCGCGCGGGGTATGTGGTGGTGGCGGTGGACCATCCCGGGAACAACGGCGTGGACCCGATGACGGACGCGGGCAGCATTCTGATGTGGAACCGGGCAGACGACCTTGCGGCCGCGCTGGCTGCGGTGCAGGCCGATCCCGTGCTGTCTCCGCATGTGGATGCGGACCGGTTGGGCCTGGTGGGGTATTCGGCTGGTGGGTTCACGGCGCTGGTGGCTGCCGGTGCGCGTCCTGAGATGGGCAGGCTGGTCGCCTTCTGCAAGGCGTCGCCGAAGGATGGGGTCTGCATGCCGCAGGCCGAGAATCCGGAGATGGCCTTTGAACGGCGGATGGCAGCGGTTACTACGCCGGAACTGGCACCCTGGGTCGCCAAGTCAGCGGAGGATCGCAGCATTCCCAACGTTCGCGCGGTATTCCTGATGGCGCCGGCGATTGTCCAGGCGTTCGAGCCGGGTGAGCTGGGGCGGTTGGAGGTCCCGGTGTCGGTGGTTGTGGGTGAGGCCGATGGCATCGCCTCGCCCGCTACCAACAGCAAGGTCATTGCTGGTGCGAATGGCGAGGCGCGCCTGCAGGTGTTGCCTTCTGTGCGCCACTACGACTTCCTGGCCGATTGCACGGCGCTGGGCCGTGAGCGGGTGGGCAAGCTGTGCGAGGTCGGAGCTGACAAGGGCTCTACGCATCAGGCGGCTATCCGGCAGGCCAAGGAGCTGTTCGATTCCGCGCTTCGGTAGGCGCAGAAATGCCAAGGCACCGTTACGTGACACCTCTCGGTTGAGCTCGTGCTTGTTCGGGGTCATGCGTTAGCGGGTGTTGATGGGTTCCGGGCGGTCGTCTGGCGACCGACCCTACCCGGCCGCGCTGCGGTTGGCCTTAGCCGCAAGGCTAGCTCCGAGCTTTCGTTGCCTTGGGCCGGCGGGCCTGCCCGCTGGCGATGCCGCGGCATGCGTCAGCCAGCGCGCAGTGCGGCCCTCTTGCTCAGAAGCCGCGCGAGAAACCCACGAACACGGAGGCGCTGCCGTTCGTGTCCCGCTCGATGAGCGGGCTGTCGGTGATCTTGTCCGGCAGCAGCTTGTATTGGGCAAAGCCCAGCAGCATCCACTTCTCACCCAGGGGCCGGAAGTAGCCAACGCCTACGTGTGGGATGGTCACCGCGCCGGGTTTGTAATCCACCACGCCGCGCGCCACTTCTTCCTTCAGGGTGCCGTAGTAATAGTTGGCCATGTTTTTGGACTGCCACGTGACCCCGACGTTGGGAGTGATACGGCCCATTCCCACGTCGAACCCATAGCCGTACTGCAGTGAGAATTCCTGGCCGCCACTGGTGTCGGTGGCGTCGGCGAGCAGTTCAACTTCCAGTTCGCTGTTGCCGTTGCTCCATTTGAACTTCGTCCCCAGGTCCAGACCCATGTCACGGTCTTCAAGCAGGCGGTAATCCACGCCGTTTCCTGCCAGCTCGGAGCGCCCGAGGTCCTTTACATCGAACCCGTCCATGCGCCCTTTGGCGACCGCGGCCAGCTCGAAGGAGTCGCCTTTTGCAACCACCCAGCCGGCGCTCAGCCCTTCCAGGTAGAACCGCTCGCCGTGGTAGGTGACCAGTGGAATGGGCAGTACCTTGGTGCCTTCGCCGGCGTAGGGGCTCTCGCTCACCATGGCCGCGATCCCCAGCCCCCATCGCGGCGGACCCTGCTCACCCGGATCACCGCCAGGCCCCTCCTGCGCCAAGGCAGTGGACGACAAACCGCAAGCCAGCAAAGGCCAAATGAACTTGAACATAAGACGACAGACCTCATCGGGAAGGAGACCCGCGCGGTGCGGGTCGGTTCCAGGTGAGGATGAAGTGGCGATGTCGGCGGAATGTCGTGGGTGGGCTGTTACGGAACGTCCACTACGCTGGCTGAGACATCCAGCGTTGCGCGGGTGCCGTGGGTGCCGGAGTCGATGTCGAGCGTCCAGCGGAAGCGGTCGCAGATGCGGCCGATCAGGAACAGTCCCAGCCCCTGCCCGCGCGCGGGCACGGACTGACGCAGGCTGTCGCGGTAGCGCCGCGCTGCCTCTACCGGGTTGAAGCCACTGCCTGAATCGGTGACGGTCACCCTGCCCTGCGCCAAGGTGATCTCCACCAAGCCCACCTCGGTATTCTCGACTGCGTTGCGGACCAGGTTGCTCACCGCAATGCGGACCATCGCCTCCGGTGCGGCGATGAACGTGGGTTCCAGCGCGCCGCAGTGCAGCCTTGCGTCCTTGCCGCGCAGCAGGTGTTCGTGGTCGCGTGCCACGTGGGGCAGGAAGTCATGCAGGGCGGTAACATCCGTGACCTCGTCATCCGGTGGCGCTTCGCGTGCCAGGTACAGCAGCGCCACCATTGTTTCGGAAAGGTCTTCCACGGCGTGTTCGATCCGCGCCAGCGCCGGCTGCGAGGCATCCGGCAGCGGCAATTGGCGCAGCACGTCCGCGGCGCCGGCAATCACGGCGATGGGCGTGCGGAATTCGTGACTGGCCTGGTCCAGCAGGCTGCGCTCGCGCTGGATGAACTGCGCTACCCGGTCCAGGTGCGCGTTGCTGGCCTGCGCGATGACCTGGATTTCTTCGCGCTGGTAGTCGGTCGGCAGGCGCGCGTCGGTGTCGCTGGGGTCGATGGCCTGCATGCGCGCGGCCAGGTCACGTACCGGTCGCACCAGGTTGGCGTGCAGCCAGGCGATGAAACCGCCAATCACCGCGGCGAAGCACACTATCCAGAGCAGGCTCAGGCGTGCGTAGCGGTTCTGCTGCTGTTCCAGGGGCTCGATGTCCACCAGCGTCACCAGCCTGCCCCGGGGAAGATCCGCTACTACCGCGTGATAGGTCGTGCCCGCTTCAAGGTTCACCGCGTCATCCAGCAACGAGGCCTCGGAGCTGTAGTTGCCCGGTGGCAGGTTGGCCAGTGGACGCGGCAGGTCCGGTGGCGTCACGCCGCCCGGCAGGTACCAGGAGCGGACCAGCCCTTCGCGTGGCAGTTCCCCAGCGCGGCCTTGGCGCACCCGTTCGGCGTGGTCGTTGGAGATTGCTCGCGTGAGGTCGGCCCAATAGCGGCCTTCCATCAGCAACTGGCCGCTGAAGCTCTGCACTGCGATGGCCAACAGCACCAGCAGACCGATCAGGATCAGGGCCACGCTGGTCCACCAGTGCACGCCGCGCCGGCGCAGCGCCCTATCCACTTGCGCTCAGCCGATAGCCGGAACCGGCCACGGTATGCAGCAGCGGCGTTTCCGTGTCCTGTTCAAGGGCCCGGCGCAACACGTACATGTGCGAGCGCAGCAGGTCGGTTCCCGGGGAGGCTTCGCCCCACGCCACGCGTTCCAGTTTGGCCCGGGTCACCACCTGCGGGCTTTCGCGCATGAGTAGTTCCAGCAGGCGGCGACCGGTACGGGTGAGGGTGATCGCCCTGCCCGCCCGCTGTGCCTTCAAGGTACCCAGGTCGAAGGCCAGGTCGCCCACCCGAAGAATGTTGTCGGCGGCGCCGGCGTTGCGGCGGCGAGCCACCAGTGAGCGCAGCCGCACTTCGATTTCGGGCAGCGCAACGGGCTTGACCAGGTAGTCGTCGAGCCCGGCTTCAAAACCATCGATCTTGTCGGCCACCTGGTCACGCGCGGTCAGCATGATGACCGGCACCTGCTTCTTTGCTTCGCCGCGCAGCCGCCGCAGCACGGTCAGGCCATCCAGCCGCGGGAGGTTCCAGTCCAGCACGATCGCGTCGTAATCCTTCGACGAAGCCAGGTGCAGGCCGGAAAGCCCGTCCGGTGCGGCGTCCAGGGTATGCCCGCAGGCCTCGAGGAAGTCGTACAGGTTGGCGGCCAGCTGCGCGTTGTCTTCGATGATCAGGATCGAAAGCGCTCCCCTGCTCATGGCATCCCCACCTGGTTGAATAGCCGCGAGAGAAACTCTAGCACGCCACCCACAGCCGCAAGAACCAGCAACAGCAGGCTGGTGTTGAGCAGGACCTTCAGCCCCGTGTACACCGGGCGATGCGTGCGCTTCAGCCGCAACCCACGTTCGCGCAGCGGTGCGAGGCGTGCGAACAGCCAGCTGATGGGGCCCTGCCGGTCCTCTGCCGTGTTAGGTACGGTCATGGCCCAGGCCAACCCGGCGTACATGCGATTGAACGTGCGCCCCAGCAGGTTCATCGGCCGCTCCACATCGCACATCAGGATCACCCGGAGGGCGTCGCTGTCGTTGCGGGCGTAGTGCGGGTAGGTTTCGTCGAACACGAAATCCTCGCCGTTGCGCCATGTAACCGCCTGGCCATCGACGCAGATATAGCAGTCTGCCGTTCCTGGTGTGTCCAGCCCGAGGTGATAGCGCAGCGAGCAGGCCAATGGGTCCGAATGCAGGCTCAGCTCGCTGCCGGGCGGCAGTACCGAGAACATGGCGGCGCGCACCCCCGGGATGCCGTCCAGCAGGCGAACGGTGGTTGGGCACAGGCGCTGCGCCGAACGGTGCGGGCCGGCGTACCACATCAGGTAGAACTTGCGCCAACCGCGTTTGTAGAAGGTTCGGAAGCCGACATCGTGGTGGCCGGCCGAACCAGGCGCGGATGCGGCCTCGAAGGCGCCCGAGGCGTGCAGCTGCATGGCCTCGTCACGGATCCGTCGCCAGTTGCGGCGCAGGCGGTGGATGCCCTCGATGTAATGCGGCTCCAGCACCGGCTGCCGCGCCGCGCGTGCGGTGGTCAGGTAGAGCAGGCAGTTCAGCGGCGCGAATACGGGCCAGCTCTTGCGCAGGTACTGGGAGAAGCTGGCGTAGCGTTGGCGACCACGGAACCGGTAGACGTACACGATGCTGGCGGCCACATAGGCCAGCAGCGCAGCCATTGAGAGCGTGACCAGGTTCATGCGTTTGCCTCCCGGGATGCAGGCACGCTGTCGCGCGGGCGAGCAAACCAGCGCCGTTGCAGGGCCTGCACCAGGTCGTCCATCACGCTGTAGGCCACGGGTATGACCAGCAGGCACAGCACGGTGGAGGTCACCAGGCCGCCGATCACCACGATGGCCATCGGTGCACGGAAGCTGGGGTCTGCGCCCAGCCCCAACGCAACCGGCAACATCCCGGCTCCCATCGCGATGGTGGTCATCACGATGGGTCGCGCGCGTTTGCGGCAGGCATCCACCACGGCGCGGTGACGATTCATGCCGAGCTCGCGCCGGGCGATGACGATGTAGTCCACCAGCAGGATCGCGTTCTTGGTGGTGATGCCCATCAGCATGATCAGCCCGATCATCGAGGGCATCGACAGGCTCTGGCCGGCTACGAGCAGCGCCAGGAATGCACCCGGTATGGACAGGCACAGCGCCAACAGCACCGTCAGCGGCTGCGCGAAATCCTTCAGCAGCAGCACCAGCACCATGTACACGCACAGCACGCCGGCGCCCATCGCCAGCCCGAACCCCAATACAAGTTCGCCCATGGCCTCGGCGTCGCCGGCGGGGGCGACGCTGATGCCTTTCGGCAGCGTTGCCAAGCTGGGCAGGCGCATCGCAGCGCTTTCCACCTGCCCAAGCGGCAGGCCATTGAGTGCCACCTTCAGGCTGATGTTGCGTTGCCGGTCATGCCGCGTCAGCTCTGCGGGACCGGTCGCCAGGGACAGGTCGGCCACGCTCTCCAGCGGCACCGGGCCGCGTGCCCCGGGCACCGGCAGGCGCCGTAGCGTGTCCAGGTCGCTGCGACCGCTGTCGGCCAGGCGCACTACAACGGGGACCTGGCGCTCGCTCAGGTTCAATTTCGCCAGGCGTTGGACGTAGTCGCCCAACGTGGCGATGCGCAGGGTGTCGGCGATGGCGCTGGAGGTAACCCCGAGGTCGGCAGCGCGGGCGAAGTCGGGGCGGACGACCAGTTCGGGCCGCACCAGGGCGGCGGATGACACCACCGCGCCGATGCCCGGAATGCTGCGCAGCTCTTGTTCCACCCGGCGCGCATGGCTGGCCAGGCGGTCGCCATCGTCCCCGCCCAGCACCAGCTCCAGACCTTCGCTGTCGCTGCCCACGCTGACCCGCGCGCCCGCCACCTGGTGAAGCTGCGTGCGCAGCTGCCCTTCGATGGTGGACCGGCTGAAGCCGCTGCGCTCGCCTCGCGCCACCAGGTTGGCGGTCAGCACGGCGGTGCCCACGCTGGCCGACGGTGCGGCCTCATCAGGGTCGCCTGACCCACCGCCTGCAGCGCCCACCGCGGTATGGATCGACGCAACGAACGGACTGCGCGCAACAATGGCGCGGGCGGACTCTGCCAGCTCAAGCGTCTCGGCAAGCGTGCCGCCAGGCGGTAGGGTAAGGCTCACTTGCACCTGGTTGCCGTCATCGGGCGGCATGAATTCGCCGGGCAGCTGCGCGGCTGTCAGTACGCCCAGGGCCACCAGCGCTGACGCAACAGACAGCGTCAGCAGCGGGCGCTGGATGCACGCGCGCACCGCCTGCAGGTAGCGCAGCACCCACCGCGGCGCTTTGTGCCGCCGGGTGGGTGCCTTCAACAGGTAGGCCGCCATGGTCGGAGTCAGCATGCGCGCCACCAGCAGGGAGAAGAGCACGGCGATGGCTGCGGTCCAGCCAAACTGTACGAAGTACTGCCCTACCACGCCGCCCATGAGGGAGGTGGGCAGGAACACCGCAACCAGCGTGAGGGTGGTGGCAATCACCGCCAGGCCAATCTCGCTGGCTGCCTCGTCGGCGGCGCGGAACGGCGTCTTCCCCATCAGCAGATGGCGTTCGATGTTCTCGATCTCGACGATGGCATCGTCGACCAGCACGCCAACAATCAGCGACAGCGAAAGCAGCGAGACCGTGTTGAGCGAGAAGCCCATCAGGTGCATCACCGCAAAAGTGGGAATGGCCGAGAGTGGCAACGCAACAGCGGCGATGAGGGTCGCCCGCCAGTCGCGCAGGAAGCAGAAGACCACGATCACTGCCAGCACTGCCCCTTCCAGCAGCAGCATCATGGAGCCGTGGTAGTTCTCCGCAACCGGGGCTACGTAGTCCACCGCCCGTTCGAACTGGATCTGTGGGAATTCGTGGCGCAGCCCTTCGACCACGGCCTCTGCGGCGTTGGCGACTTCCAGCTCGCTGGCGCCGCGCGCACGCAGCACATCGAACGACACCACCGGCCAGCCGTCCATTCGCGCTGCGGTCCGCGGTTCGGCGGTGGTGTCGGACACCTCCGCTACGTCAGCCAGCCGGACGCGGCGGCCATCGGCAAGCACGACGTCCATGTCGGCGATGCGCTCGGCCGACTCCACTGTTGCCAGGGTGCGTACCGACTGTTCCGCGTTCCCAAGCGCCACGCGCCCGCCCGAGGCTTCCAACTGCAGTTGGCGCAATTGCTCTGAGATCTCCGCAGCGGTAGCGTTCAACGCCAGCAGCCGGTCCGGGTCCAGCGCCACCCGCACTTCCCTGTCCTCCCCGCCCACCCGCGACACTGCACCCACGCCGCTCTCGCCCAGCAAGCGCCGGCTTCCCTGATTGTCCACGAACCAGGACAGCGCTTCCATGTCCAGCGTATTGGAGCTCAGTGCATAGGTCACCACCGGCTGACTGGCCAGTTCCACCTTCTGCACCACCGGGTCCTGCATGTCGGCGGGCAGGTCCGCGCGCACGCTTGCCACTGCGTCGCGCACATCGTCCATTGCTTCCTGGACAGGCTTGCCGATATGGAACTCGGCGCTGATGGTCGCCACGCTGTCGCTCAGCGTTGTCGTGATGTGCTTGATGCCCTGGCGGTTTGCCAGCGCATCCTCGATCCTGCGCGCGACATCATTTTCCAGTTGTGCGGGTGATGCGCCGGGCAGTGTCGCGGTGACGGTGATGATGGGAAAGTCGATATCCGGGAAGTTCTGCACCTTCATTGCCGCGAAGCCGAACGCGCCGGCCAGTGCCAGCGTGACGAACAACAGCGTCACCGCTACCGGGTTGCGGATGGACCACCCCGACACGTTGAGGTTCATGGGCGACCTGCCTTGGCGGCTGCCGCCACGCTGATCACCTGCACCTGGTCGCCGTCGTCGAGGAAGCCGAGGCCAGACGCCACCACGGCATCGTCAGCGCCCAGGCCAGCCACGACTTCCACCCGGTCATCGCTGCGCCGGCCCACCTCTACCCGGCGGGTACGCACCTTGCCGTCCTGGCCGACCTGCATTACATGGTGGAAGCCGTCGCGAAGCAGCACCGCGCTCTGTGGCAGGGTCGGCATGCTTACGCTGCCTACGGCAACGTGGCCCTGTACGAAGGCACCTGCACGCAGCGGTACCCCGGCGGGCAGGTCGACGTAGACCAGCCCGCTGCGCGTGGCGGCATCAATCACCGGACCCAGCATGCGTACGCGCCCCTCCACAGGACCAGCTCCCGGCATGTTGATGACGGCCATCTGGCCAGGCTGCAGGGCGCGCAGGTCAGTGGATGCCACCACCGCGCGCCACTCCAGCCTTCCATCGCGGATCAGCCGGAACAGCTCCTGGCCTGCCGGCACCACCGCGCCGACGGTGGCCGTGCGCGCACTGATCACCCCGTCGCTGGGCGCCCGCACCTGGGTCTGCACCAGCCGCAGCCGCGCCTTGTTGGCCGCTGCCTGGGCCGAATCCAGGCGCGCCCGGGTGGTCAGTGCCACGGCTTGGTACTGGTTGAACTGTTGCCGCGCGATCGCGCCCGACGCCTCCAGCACCTGGGCGCGCTGCAGGTTGGCGGCGGCTTCTTTCGCTTCGGCGTCCGCCAGTGCTACTGCGGCAGTGGCCTCGGCCAACTCGGCCTGGATGAGCTCCGGGGTGAAGCGCGCCAACACTTGGCCGCGCTGTACCTGGTCGCCCACGTTGACCTGCACGGCGGTCAGGCGCAGGCCGTCGGCTTCGGCGCCGATGCTGGCTTCCTCCCAGGCGGCAACGCTGCCCGTGGCCGGCACGCGCAGCGGCAGCCGGGTGACCAGCGGCCGCACCAGTCGCACGGACATCACCGGCGTCGGCGGCGCAACGGGCGCCGCGTCGTCCTCGTCACTGCCCACCCAGGCGGCGCCGATCAGTACAGCGGCCAAGGAGAAGCCCCCCGCAAGGGCAATCCGATTTCGTTTCATTGCTGGAGCGATCCTCGATGCGTCTGCGGCGAGGATGGCGGGGGGGTGTCGTGGAAATGTCGCGGGGCATTGCGGCGGAGACTAGTAAGCTCGTTCTCGCCGTTGTGGGTCAGGTCAGGCGCTACAGGGTGTTCACGGTTCCAACGCCAGCCAGTTGCCCATCCGCCAGGGGCAACTGAATCAAGGTCATTCAGCGACTCGGGCGCGGTTCAATTGATTCATTGATGTCCCGCAAGCGGCCCGCAATCGGATCCTTCTTCTCGGGGGCCCAGGAGGACGCGCAGAAGATTCGAGGAGGAGATTGCCTCCCCTTTCTCGACCTGTCCAATCGTCGATTCTGCGGCGGCCCGGGCGAAGCAGCCGAGGTCTATGGTTGACACGCTGCCGATGTGCGGAGATTACTCGATTTAGGAGAATCGCCATGACCACTGCTGCCATTCGTCTCGCCCTGCGCCTGAGTCCTTCGGACAAGGCACTTGTTACCCACGCCGCGAAGTTGCAAGGCGTACCCGTTTCTGTGTTCATGCGCAATGCTGTGCTGCGTGAGGCCGAACGCGTCATCGCTGCCCTACAGGTCGTGCCGAACGGAAGTGCGCGACGCTAGGGCAGAGAGCCTCAATATTCCGCAGTCAACGAACGGCGTGCCGAGGCAATGGTCGTCGTCTCCCGGGCTCACCCGACCACTACGCTCCGGATCACCGCGACGGTCCTGTCAATCGCTTCTCGATCGATCTGCCAATGTGTCACCAATCGCACCTTGCCGCCGTACGCACCGTTGGCTCGTATGCTTGCTGCTTCAAGGGCTTGCATCAGGCGAGGCACATCTACCCCATCGGGTAGCGCGAACCACACCATGTTGATATGGACGTCTTCCATGTCGACCGCGATGCCCGGCACTTCGGCCAACTGCTGCGGCAGGTACGTTGCATTGTCATGGTCCACATCCAGCCGCTGCGTCATCTCGGTGAGCGCGAGAATGCCCGGCGCTGTGATGACCCCCGCTTGCCGCCACCCTCCTCCCAGCAGCTTGCGGTTGTAGCGGGCGCGCTTGATGAAGGCCGCCGGCCCCGCGAGGATCGAGCCGACCGGAGCAGCCAGTCCCTTGGAGAGGCAGCACCGGGCGGTCGTCTGGCGACCGACCCTACCCGGCTGCGCTGCGTGTTCCTTATATGTAACAATTTGGATTACATATTAAGCGACCACTCGGGCTGAGTATTCATGTCGACGTTCAAGGACCCCTCCGCAGTCAGCAGCTATCAGCAGACCGCCCAGGCCAAGGTGCCTGGTATGGCGGCCCTCCACCGCATGACCCACATCCTGCTGGCGGAATCCGTTCCGCCCACGGGCGAGGTGCTGGTGCTGGGTGCCGGCGGCGGGTTGGAGCTCGATGCCTTTGCCAAGGCGCAGCCAGGCTGGCGATTTGTCGGTGTAGACCCCTCACTTCCGATGCTCGAGCTTGCACGGGAGACCCTGGGTGCGAACGACTCGCGCGCATTGCTGGTGGAGGGCCTCATCGAGGATGCGCCGGTGCGGGAGTTCGATGGCGCCGCTTGCCTCCTGACGCTTCACTTCCTTGACCCTGATACGCGGCTGCAGACCCTGCGTGGGCTGTTCCAGCGCCTTCGGCCTGGCGGCGTGCTCGTGGTAGCCCATCACAGCTACGCCCCTGAAGCCCGCATGCGCTGGTTGCGGCGCTCAGCCGCGTTCGCGTCGATAGAAGGTGTTCTGGACGAGCGCGACGAAGCGTCGGTTGCGGTCATGGCGGACAAGCTCCCGGCCATTTCCGAAGCGGATGAGGTTGCGCTGATGGAAGCGGCCGGGTTCGCAGACGTGGAGCTGTTCTACGCCGCGCTCAGCTTCCGGGGCTGGGTGGCGCGCCGGCCGTACTCCAAAGCGAGATAGGCGTCCCTTGTCTCCAGCTCGATGGCGCTACGAAGGTAGTTCAAGAGCGTTTGTTAGACCGCGATGCCAGCGTACTTTTTATCATCGAATGCCTGGAAGAATTGGACGCTGCCCCATGTGGCAAGTGCAGTGGCAAGAATAGCTAGCGGGATAGATAGCCAGTACACCATGACCGATTGGCTTTCAGGCACTTGAACGAAGTATGGGAGCGCCCTCATAAGGGTAGCGGCTACCGCAAATACAGTTGAGATTGCCAAAGTAACGAAGAACTGCTTCCTGTGCCTGCGATAGCCACGAACCTGCATGTAAAAAATTACAAATGCACATAGCGCTCCCACGAAAATCTCAATCTGAAAAGCAAAGACTAAAGAGTTCACTGAGCAATCCTTAGCGGTCCAACTACCTGGTAGACGGACCCGTGGGTCCGGGTGCACGACTTATCCACAAAGCACCGTATGGCGGGCTTTTCCCCTGATACAGCTCGATCTTAGGGTGGCTGGGTCCGGCAAACAAGCCAGGTTATACCCGGACCCAGCGGTAGGCTCGGCTGCCGCACCAATAGCCGCTATGGGTATGGGCATGGACCTGTTGGTGCGCACCTCGGGTGTTGCCCGCGAAAGCATCTACCGCTGCTTCGCGACCAAGGCCGACGTCGCCGCTGCGGCGGTGAGCGAACGTGACGTGCGCCTACCCAGGTAAGAAGCGGTGGAAGTTCGTGAGCTTCTTTGTACGTCTTCGCTTCGAGGTCATGCGTCACCGGGTGTTGTAGGTTTCAGGGCGGTCGTCTTGCGACCGACCCTACCGGGTCCTTGCCAGTCCGTACCTGCGAGCTGCTGGATCACCCAGCCACTACGCTCCGGATCACCGCGACGGTCCTGTCGATCGCTTCTCGATCGATCTGCCAATGGGTCACCAGTCGCATCTTGCCGCCGTAGGCACCGTTGGCTCGTATGCCTGCAGCTTCAAAGGCCTGCATCAGGCGAGGCATATCCACCCCATCCGGTAGCGCGAACCACACCATGTTGATGTGGACATCTTCCATGTCGACCTCGATGCCCGGCACTTCGGCCAACTGCTGCGCCAGGTACGTGGCATTTTCGTGATCCACATCCAGTCGCTGCGTCATCTCGTTGAGCGCGAGAATGCCCGGCGCGGCAATGACCCCCGCTTGCCGCCACCCTCCTCCCAGCAGCTTGCGGTTGTAACGGGCGCGCTTGATGAAAGCCGCGGGCCCCGCGAGGATCGAGCCGACGGGGGCGGCCAGGCCCTTGGAGAGGCAGCACATCACCGTATCCACATGCTGGGTGATGGCCTTCACGTCACACCCCAGGTAGGTGGCGGCATTGAACACGCGTGCACCGTCCAAGTGAATGGGAACGCCGTGCTTCCGGGCGATGCCGGCGGTGGCTTCCATCGTGGCCAGCGGGATCACGCGACCGTTGCCGTGGGCGTTCTCCAGGCAGATCAGCCCGGTCCGGGGAATGTGGATGTCCTCCCCCACCCGGATACGTGACGCGATCTCGCTGGGCTCCAGCAGGCCCTGCCTGCTGGCAATCGTGCGCAGCTGGACGCCACTGATCACCGCGGCGGCGCCGTTTTCGTGCCAGACCAGGTGCGAGTCGTCGCCGGCGATCACTTCATCGCCGCGGCGGCAATGGGTGAATACGGCCAGCTGGTTGCCGAACACCCCCGTTGGCACGAACAGCGCGTCTTCCTTGCCCAGCATGTCGGCGGCGAGGCGCTCGAGCTGGATGACGGTGGGGTCGTCCTGATAAACGTCATCCCCTACTTCGGCGGTGGCCATGGCCTGGCGCATGGCGGGGGTTGGATGGGTGACGGTGTCGCTGCGCAGGTCAATCCACGGCATTCCGGAACTCGCTGAGGTGGAGGCTTGCGCCCATTCTAGAACGTTGTGAAAGCGCCGTGAGTGCCTGACTGAACGTGTTTGCTTTCGAGGCGTTCTGCAAAGGCCAGGGACTGCATCCGAACGCCGTCCCGCTGCGTAGGTATAGAGGCACAACGTTGTGCGCCAAGATCAGAGGACCTACCCATGTACAACTCCATTCGGCGTCTCGCTATCGCTTCGTGCATCGCAGCAGTTTTCGCAACCGCCAGCGTATCGGCTGCCAACAACCCGATGGTGGGTGGCGCGGCCATGTACCCCACCAAGACGATTGTCGAAAATGCGTCGGCTGCAAAGAATCTCTCCACGCTGGTTGCGGCCGTCAAGGCGGCTGGGCTGGTCGATACCTTGTCCGGGACGGGGCCGTTCACCGTCTTCGCGCCGACCAACGACGCGTTCGCGAAGCTGCCCAAAGGCACGGTTGATACGCTGCTGAAGCCGGAGAACAAGGCCAAGTTGACCCAGATCCTGACGTATCACGTGGTTCCCGGCACTCACACCGCGGCGCAGCTCACAGCAGCGGCCAAGAAAGGCGGTGACTCCAGCATGCTGACTACTGTTGAAGGCGAGAAGCTTACGGTGAAGCTTGCCGACGGCAAGGTGTGGGTCGTGGATGCCAAGGGCGGTAAGGCGGCTGTGACGACTGCGGACGTGGGGCAGTCCAACGGCGTGGTGCACGTGATTGATGGCGTGTTGATGCCCAAATAAGCGTGGGCGGGTGCTGCCGGCCGTCCGGTTGACGGCCGGCTCGCGTCCCAACCACCACGAAAGCATTTCAAAACTCTAATGGCTACCTGACCACCGCCTAATTCAGCCTTGATCCAGGCCGGCCTGCATGCCTGCCATGTCCTGGACCCCCACGTCGATTCGAACATGGCGCGGAGGGCGGCGGATCAGGCTTGTCCATCGTCCATGAGACAATGGAAGCACACGACGGAACGATCACGCTTGGCACTTCGCAATGCCTTAACGGGCTCAAGGTGACGGTTGAACTGCCCTCCCGGGCCCAGCCGCCAAGCTGGCAGGCATCCTCATCGCGAGCGATTCAACCTCCCGCCACCCCTGAACGGATACGTGATGATGCACAGAGAACTTCACCGAAGCCAGCGCGGCGGATGGCTGCGCGCCGGCGTTCTGGGAGCGAATGACGGGCTTCTTTCGACCAGCAGCCTGATCGTCGCGATGGTCGGGGCCGGGGCGGCAACGCACACCGTTCTCATCACTGGACTGTCGGGACTCCTTGCCGGCGCGCTTTCAATGGCTGCTGGCGAATATGTCTCCGTCAGCTCTCAGGCAGACGCGGAGACCGCAGATACCGAGAAAGAGCGTGGCGAGCTGACCAACCAGCCCGATGCAGAGTTGCTTGAACTGACCACCATCTACGAAAAGCGAGGGCTCAGCCCCCAATTGGCCGCACAGGTGGCGCGCGAGCTCACTACACATGATCCCCTGTCCGCCCACCTGCGGGATGAGCTTGGGATACATGAGCTCACCAAGGCCCGGCCTCTGCAAGCCGCGGCCGCCTCTGCGGCTTCATTCGTGCTCGGAGCGCTCCCGCCTGTTCTTTTGATCGCACTTCTGAACGACAGCGGTTTGGCTGCTGCGGTTGTGATCATGACATTGCTCATCTTGGGCATCTTGGGCGCACTTGCAGCAAAGCTTGGCGGAGCATCACAGCTGCGCGGGACCGTACGCATGATGATCTGGGGCGCCATTGCAATGGGAAGCACGTATGCGATTGGCATGTGGTTCGAATCGCTGGCCGCAGGCTGATTCACGCGACGGAAGTCCCTAGGTATCCGAGCGCGCCTGAAGATTGACCCAGGTCAATGTTTCACTGTCGCGGTGGCGGAGGATGTGGACGACGCCACCTTCTGTGTCCAGTAGCCAAGATGGATATTGTCGTTCCCATGACGCAGCGGTCAGAGGTCCTCATGACCGCTCGCGAGCGCGAGTGGCGCTGCACGGCGAGGACATCGCCATGTTGAAGGATATCCTCGTGCCATTGTCAGACGCACCTGCAGATGAGGCGGCCATACGCTTCGCCGTCGAGCTTGGCACGGCGCAGGGGGCGCGGGTGCGCATCATCGAAACGGTCGACCTGCCGCCGCCCGCCATCGGGACGGCGGATGCGACGCCTCGCCCATCGTTCCTGGCTGCCCAGGACGCACGTCGCCGCGAGGCCGCGGAAAGGGCCTCACGGATCGAGGTCAAAATCGGTGGGCAGGCCGGCGTCTCCGTGGAAGTTCATGAGGCAGGAGTCGAATCGCCTGCGGAGCTTGCCGCTCGACTGGCCTTCTCGACGGACCTGGCCATTATCGGGGGCTGGTCCGGATCCGCCGAGCCAGACCCGGTTGGCATGGCCCTGTTCAATGCGCTGCTGTTCGAGGCGGGAAGGCCCGTCGTGGTGGTACCGCCGCACTGGAGGCCGCGTGACCACTCGTGTGCGATCGTGGGCTGGAAGAACACCCCCAACGCATGCCGCGCCGTGCACAGCGCCATTCCATTGCTCCAGCAGGCCCAGGCAGTCGTTCTGGTGGAAATCTGCCGCCATTCGGACGAGATGGATGGCGCCGGTACAGGCGGAGTCGCGGCATCGCTCGTCGAACACCTCCGCAGCTGGAACATTGCGGCATCGACCACCCGCCTGCTGTCCAGGCACCACCGTTCCAGTGAGGTTCTGCTTGATCACGCCCGCGCGACCAAGGCCACGTTGATCGTCGTGGGCGGATACGGACACTCCCGCCTCCGCGAGTGGACGATCGGAGGGATGACCCTGGAGCTGTTGCGGGGGGCAACCGTTCCGGTCCTGTATGCCCACTGACACCCTCAAGCAGAATGACGGGCCGACCCGGGACCATCACCGTTTTCATCGCAAAGGCGTCAATCCGGCAGCGCATCCAGAAACTGGTGCGCGACCTCCGGGTCTCCGAGGAACGGCATGCTGCTTGTGTGTGCCTGCGGATTCCTGGATGCGTCGTAGACGACGTCGCCCTCCTTGATGGTGAACATCACCTTGAGATCGGACAACGTTTCCGGATCCACCGCTGTCGGGTCCGCCGAAAGAACAACCAGGTCAGCCACCTTCCCGACTTCGATGGACCCCTTCGTGGCTTCCTCGAAATGCTGCCAGGCCGGCCACAGGGTCATGGCCTTCAATGCGGTGTTGACATCAACACGTTGGTCGGGTCCCAGGATCCGGCCCGACCTGGTGCGCCGCGTGACCGTAGCGGAAAGCACCCGCATGCTGTCCGGGAAGGCGACCGGCGCGTCATGGTGCGTGCCAAACGTCATGTGGCGCTGCGCCAGCCAGCCGGTGGGCGAGATGTTCTGCGCAGCCACCGGCCCGACCGTGTGCTCGTAGTGCCAGTCGCCCCAATAATAGGTATGCATGGGGAAAAGCGAAGGAAAAATCCCCAGGGCCTTGATGCTGTCGACCTGATCCTCGCGGAGGAACTGACCATGGATGAGGACCGGTCGGTTTCCGGGGTCACCATACTGCGCACGGGCATTCCTGATCGCGGTGATCAGCATGTCCGAGGCCCCCTCGCCATTGGCGTGGGTGATGATCTGGAGGTCATGCTGGAAGCAGAAGTCGACAACGCGCTGCACCTCCGCCTGGGGAAGCCTTGGATACCCCGCATAGTCCTTCGGGTAGTCTCCGACCGGCGCGTAGTACGGCCGGTCCCGGAACGCCGTGAAACCCTGCGGCGAGCCGTCGATGGACAGCTTCGCCCCGCCCACGCGCACCCGGTGGATGTACTGCCGGGACACGGATCGTGCGATGTAGTCGGCCTGCTCAAGTACGTTCGGGTAGGCGACGATGTCGATCGGGAGCTTCTGCTTCTCGTCCATTTCGCGCGCCAGCGTGACAATGGTTTCGGAGGAAAGACCATCCTGCGCGGTCGTGTAGCCATAGCTTGCCCAGAGCTCGGCGCCGCCACGGATGACTGCCCGCAAGCCGTCAAGCCCCAGGCTTTTCATGACGCCATTCTGGGCGCTGAAGAAGGCTGTCTCCTCAAGCAGGCCGTTAGGTTCGCCATTGCTGTCATGCTGGATGACGCCGCCTGGTGGGTTGGGGGTTCTGGCATCGATCTTGAGAAGTTCAAGCGCCTTGGAGTTGACCACGCCGAGATGCCCCGACTGGTGCATGATCACGACCGGGATGTCGTTGGACACTTCATCGAGTTCCCAGCGCGTCGGATGCCGCAGCTCGGCCAGCTGGGAATTGTCGTATCCGAATCCGAAGATGATCTTCCTTCCGGCGACAATCTGCGCGTTCTTCTTTGCCCATTCCCTCAACGTCGACTGCAGCGCCGCAATGTTCGTTACGCCTCCATCGGGAGGCGCGAGCAGATTTGCCGAGTACGCCTGCATGCCCCCCAATGCGACATGTCCATGGCTGTCAACGAAGCCTGGAAGCAACGCCCGGCCACCAAGATCGAACTCGACCGTCGAACTTCCCCGATACCCGTCGATGGTTGCCATGTCCCCGACCGCCACGATGCGGCCGTTCTTCACCGCCACGGCCTCGGCCTTGGGTTGGGCGTCGTTGATGGTCAGGATCGGGCCGCCGGAGTAGATCGTGTCGGCAGCGTCCTGTGCGCAGACAGACAGGGGCAAGCCGAGGATTACCGTAATCAGCGGGTAGATCAAGAATGTGGGTTTCATGACGTCTCCGTTCTGTCGACGGTGCCCAGCCGATGATCTGTGACATGCCCGGGCGGGCGTACGGCCGGTACATTCTGTAGGGCGACCTATTCTTGGGCTTCCGGCAGATATGTCTGTTGATCTCGATCAACATCCAGAGGCGCAACCTCTCCCGGACGTCCGCGGTGCTATCCGAATTCCGTCAACGAAGCACGAATGTCGATGTGCGTTGGGCGTGTGGTGCCGGGGCACCGTTCGTCTGAATGCGCGCCGGTGCCGCTTGTAAATCCAGTGGACGCCCACGATCATGAAACAGGGTGGACGGCGGCTACGGCCGCCCTGCCCTGAATCCCTGCCCGAACGAACGCCAGGACGCCATGATGCGTATGCCAGCGCGGGATCACGCCTCAACCCAACAGCCTCGCATCCTCCTGGTAGAGGACGATGCGTCGGTGGCAAGCCTGACCGCGCGCTTCCTGGGGAACCACGGCCTGGAATGCGAGGTCGCTGCGCGGGTTTCGGAGGCGGAAGCGTGCCTGCGGCGTGGTGGGGTTGACCTGATCCTGCTGGATCTTGGGCTGCCGGATGGGGACGGGCTGACGATGCTGCGGGCGCAGGCGTCGAAGACGCCGGTCATCATTGTCACCGGCCGTGGCGAATCGGTGGACCGTATCGTCGGACTTGAGCTTGGCGCCGACGACTATGTGGCCAAGCCGTTCGAGTATCGCGAGTTGCTGGCACGCATACACTCGGTCCTTCGGCGCACGCGCGCGCCTGTTGCGGTTGACGATGTTTTCCGCTTCGACGGCATGCTCCTTGACCGATCACGGCGCTTGGTCACGGACCGCAACGGAAGTCCAGTCCATCTGACGTCGGCGGAGTTCGATCTTCTGCTCCGGCTTGTGCAGGCCGGTGGCAAGGTGGTCAGCCGGGATCAGCTGATGACCGCATTGCACGGGCGCAACGCCGGTCCATTCGATCGAACCATCGACGTGCATGTGGGGCGGCTGAGAAGGAAGCTGGCGCGGGATCCCGCGCAGCCTCCGCTCATCCAGGCGGCGCGGGGGGTCGGCTACCGATTGGCTGCCGTCGTGTCGTCGTGACCGAGGTGATGCTGCCACAGCTGTTTGACATCGTCCCGGACGCCCTGCTGCTGGTGGATGCAGGTGGCTGGGTGATCCGCGCCAATGCAAATGCCGAGTCCCTTTTCAGGTATCCCGCAGGCACGCTGGCCGGCATCCGGGTGGAAGCCCTGATGCCGCCAACCGCGCGGGCACGGCATGTGCAGCATCGCCAGGCGTACATGTCCGCGCCGCGCATCCGCCCCATGGGGCACATGGACCAGGTGCTGGTTGGGCAGAAGGCCGACGGTCAGCAGTTTCCGGTCGAGATAGCGCTGAGCCCCATCCAGACCGGACAGGGGTGCTACTACCTGGCGTCTGTTCGTGACATTTCCGAAACCCAGCGCGTACGGCAGTCATTGGTCCGCGCGAAGTATGACAAGTTCATGGCGCGCGTGGGCCAGATGGCCCTGGATACGGACAGCGAGCAGCAGGTGGTGTCATTACTTCCGGGAATGCTGCTCGCCGAAATCCAGGCCTCCGTAGTCGCGCTGGTGTTTCCCGAAACAGAGGGCCACGCGATGGATCTCCGCCTGGCCGGCACCGTCGACGTTGAGGCCTTCCGCCAGGCCATGTCATCGCACTGGATGCTGCTTGAGGGAGCATTGCCACTGGACAAGGCGACGATGCTCGATGCCCAGCAGTTGATGCTTCTTGCGCAGCCGGGAGCCACACTTTCCTGTGGCGCTGCAACGCTTCTCCGCGAACGGGGACAACCCAGCGGCATGCTGCTGGTTCTGTATGAGGATGCCGGCCCGTTGCAGCATGACATCCTTCACCTGATCCATGGCATTGCGGTACTGGTCGCTTCGATCATGCAGCGGCACAGGACGGCCGAGCAGTTGGCACATGCGCAACGACTGGATTCCATCGGGCAACTGACGGGGGGGATAGCGCATGACTTCAACAATCTCCTCACCATCATATCGGGCAGCCTGCAGCTGCTGGATGACGAGTACGCAGGAAATGCCGGCGCACAGGAGCTGATCAGCGGCGCGCTGCATTCCGTGGCGCGGGGCGCGTCGCTGACGTCCAAGCTGCTGGCCTTCGCGCGGCGGCAGCCGCTGGCGCCCCGATCCGTCGACCTGCATCGACTGATCTACGACCTGGGGACCCTGCTGCAACGGACCCTTGGAGAGTCATTCACACTGACAATAGAGTGCCAGCGCGCACTACCGCCCGCCCATGTAGACCCCTGCCAGCTTGAAACCGCGCTGGTCAACGTGGTTCTCAACGCGCGGGATGCGCTGCCGGGGAGCGGCGACATCACCTTGTCGGTTGCCGAACAATGGATCAAACCGCAGGAGATGGAGGAGCTGCCCCCCGGGCACTACCTGCTTGTCCGCGTCAGGGACCGCGGCATGGGAATGTCTGCATGCACCGCTCGTCGCGCAGTAGAGCCCTTCTTCACCACCAAGCCAATGGGACAAGGCAGTGGGCTTGGTTTGAGCATGGTGTATGGCTTCGTCAAACAAAGCCGCGGCATGCTGCGAATAGACACAACGAAGGGACAGGGCACCACGGTGAGCATGTACCTGCCTGTCTCCAGCGCCGTGCCGGAGTCCCCCTCGACCGCCCCCCATCGCGAAGCGGGCATGCAAAGCACGGTTCTGGTGGTAGAGGACGATCCAGGCGTCAGGCGGGTGGCGGTATCATTTCTCAAGGCCGCGGGCTACGCGACGCTGGAGGCAGGCAGTGCAGCCGAAGCGCTTGCCCTGGCCGGGAATCATCCGGAGATCGCACTCGTGTTCAGCGATGTCATGCTCGGTGCCGGGCTGAACGGCCACGCACTTGCAAGGGCGCTGCAGGAGCAGATGCCTGGCCTCGCCGTATTGTTGACCACCGGCCACGACGATGTATCGAACCCTGCTGGGGAGCAGGAGTCGCATCCCGCTTTGCTGCGCAAGCCCTACCTGCGTGAGGAGCTCCTGCTCGCCGTCCATAGGCTGGTTTCAGGATGACACTTCCCGTCAGTTCCATCTGTGGGTGTGTGCACGGAGCCGCGACAGATCCAGGATGCGTATCCGGGAGCGCTGCACCTCGATGAGACCAAGGTCCTGCAGTCGATGCAGGGCCCGGACCACGGTCTCATTCTGCATGGCGAGGAAGCTGCCCAGATCGGCACGGGTCATGCGCAGCAGCAGCTGGGTTGCACTGAGTCCACGCTCGGCAAGCCGCGCGGAGAAGTCAACCAGAAAGGCAGTCACGCGCTGCTCCGCATTGAGACTGGCCAGTTCCAGCATCCAGCGCCAATCGCTCCTGATCTCCAAAGCCATGCTGCGGGAAAGCTTGTCCTGGAAGCCTGGAATGGACGCCCCCAGCCGTGCCGGGTGAAGCTCCCACACCTCTCCCGCATCCAGTGCGATGGCATCACAGGGGTAGGTGGCAAGGTCGATGGCCTCCTGACCGAGCAGGTCACCCCGCAATCTGAACGAGGTCACTCGCTCGCGTCCATCCGTGCTGCCGAGCCGCGTCTTGAAAATGCCTGATTGCACAAGGAACAGTGCGCGCATCGGCTGGCCGGCACGAAACACATACTGCTTCCTGCGTACACGGCGACGCACCAGCGGTACGCCCTGAAGCAGCAACTCCCAGTCCCCCGCGGCGCTGGCGTCAATCGGCCGTTGCAGGCCGGGATACGAATCCGGGAAGAAGGTGGCAGGGGATGTGTGATCGAGGATATCCAGCACGTCGGCAGCTCCAACTGACCCATGTCCAGCGTAGTCCCGAAGCTTGGGCTACCGATGTATGAACGGCATCGAATTGTGAAGATTTGTAACGCATGCGTCGTGCTTCTGGAGCTGACGCAGATCAATGCGCCCGGGTTCGGAGCGCTGTCTACTTTTGACCAGGTCATCGAGCTACATCACTCCCAACATTGCCCTGCAGAGAAGCGCAACCATGAACCGATTGAAAGGGAAAGTCTGCATCATCACGGGCGCCTCAGCGGGTATCGGGCGCGCCTGCGCGATCCGCATGGCCGACGAAGGCGCAGCGGTAGCGCTGTTCGACATCCATGATGGGGAGGGCAACGCGCTCGTCAACCAGCTGGCTGGCGCGGGCAGCCCAGCCATCTACTGGCATGTGGATGTGAGGCACGAAGCCAACGTACAGGACGCCATTGACGCAGTGGTCGATCGCTTCGGTCGGCTTGACGTCCTGGTCAACAACGCCGGCATCGCCGGCGCAAACCGTCCAACGCATGAGTTGAGCGAGGAGGACTGGGATCAGGTGCAGGCAATCAACGTGAAGGGCGTTTTCTTCTGCACCAAACATGCCCTGCCCCACATGTGCAGGCAACGTGCCGGAAGCATCATCAACCTGTCCTCCATCTATGGACTGGTAGGGGCGGCGGACCTGCCGGCCTATCACGCTTCCAAGGGAGCGGTGACCTTGATGACCAAGACAGATGCCATGCTCTACGCCTGCGATGGAATACGCGTCAATTCGGTGCACCCGGGCTTCATCTGGACGCCGCTGGTGGAGCAGCATCTGCGCGACAGTGGCCAGGCTGATCTCGTGGCCGGGAGGCACGCGCTCGATCAGCTGCATCCATTGGGGCACGTTGGCGCCCCGGATGACGTTGCCTGGGGTGTCGTCTACCTAGCCTCGGATGAGGCGCGATTTGTAACGGGTTCCTCGCTCGTCATCGACGGGGGATATACAGCGCACTGACCGCGCTGCATCCCAGGGAAGCTGATCTGCGTCAGTTTCGTTGGCGCACTTGCGGACTAGCCTGTACCCGCCCCTCCCACTCGTGGCCAACATGAACACTCAATACCACTCGCCTGCCCTGAGCACTGACCTCTTCCCGCGCTGGGTGGAGTCGCTGCGCGACCAAACCAAGGTGCTGATCCGTCCCATCACGGCTGCCGACCGCGACATGGAGCGCGGGTTCATCGAGGCCCTGTCGCCCGAGTCACGCCGCTTCCGCTTCCTCGGGCAGATGCGTTCGCCGAGCGAAGCACTCTTGACCCAGCTGACTGTCCTGGACCCTGTCCACCAGGTGGCCTTCGCCGCTGTCGTTGCCGGCGCCGGCGGTGAGACCCTGATTGGTGTAAGCCGCTTCAGTACCGACGCTACCGGCGGTATCTGCGAGTGCGCCGTGACGGTAGCCGAGGACTGGCAGTGCCGGGGCGTGGGAACCCTGCTCATGAACCACCTCATTGCAATCGCACGATCAAGGGGGATCAAGTACATGTATTCGATCGACGACGCACGCAACACGAAGATGCACGAACTGGCCAGGCACCTCGGCTTCACCAGCCGGGTGGATACACTCGATACGCGCCAGGTCATCCATGAGCTCCATCTCGTTGCAGGAGGATGATGGTTGCAAGCCCCATCAACGCCGCATCATGGACCCCCGCAGGCATTCCGCGCAGGTGCCTGCGCCCTGGCCGGAACGGAGGGGGATGGGAAACAGGGCCGGCAGCACTTCGCTTTCAGTCGGGATGGAATAATCGAGATAGTTCGCAGCTACAGCGCCTGCTGAGCCCGTCGCGGCAAGGTAGGCGCACTCATCGGCCAGCGATGAAATGCGCTGCAGGGTGGTTGTCACGGCGACCGTCGCGGCGTATACCACGCGTGCGGGGTGGTAGTCGCGCACCAGCCGCAGGGCACTCTCGGTGACCGCGGGTGGCGTCGTGCCATCATCCAGCACGATCACGATGCGTCGTGCAATCCCCGCAGCGCTGCACGTTCCGCAGCGTTCCCTGCGCTGCTCCGCCAAGGCCAGAAGCGCCTGCATCGTGCCTGGCGTGGAGACGTTGGAATGCACGCCAACCAGCCGAAGTTCCGCCCCCAGCATGTCGGCCACGATTCGACCTGTCGGCAGCGTCGCGCAGTCAACACACAGCACGCAGGCGCGCTTCATCCTGTAGGTGAGGAGCGCGGCACCAAGTGCAATTGCTGCCTCGATGCGGTCACGAAAGACAATGGAAGCCACGACGCATCTCCCTGGAAAGACCGATACGTTGCGGCGCATCGTCTGCTGCAGATGACCGATGTATCGGCATCTTCAGCGTGCGCGGCTGCCGCGTCGACGGAGCCGTCAGCGTGCACTCGATCGCGTCACGGAGGTTGATCAATGTCAATGAATCCGCGGACTTTGGTGATTGCAGTGCTTGTGCTGGCTGTCCTTTTGGGAATGGCAGCGGTTCCGCTGGTCCGCAAGATGTGGGCCCAGCTGACCCGTCGGGACCTGCGCGACATCGCAACGGTGCTGGCCTTGGGCGTCCTGCTTCTGCCCCTGCTGCCAGACCGCACGGTCGATCCCTTGGAGGCGATCAATCCACGACGGCTGGGAACACTTGCCGTTGCGTTGATGGCCGTGAGTGTGGGCGCCAACCTGGGCCTGCGACACCTGGGGCCCATGTCGGCGTTGGCATTGACTGGATTTGCTGGCGGCTTCGTCTCCAGCACCGCCACGGTGGCGGCCCTGGCCGACAGGGCGCGGGAGGCTACGGCGTCTGCGCTGTGCCTGTCCGGCGCGGCCCTGCTCTCCAACGTAGCCATGATCCTGCAGCTCGGCCTGGTGATGTGGATGCTGTCGCCCGCACTGCTTTCCTACTGCCTGGTGCCGCTGATCTGCGCTGCCACGGTAGCGACGGGGGCGGCACTGGCACTTGGCTGGCGGTCGCTGCGCGCTGCTTCCGGGCTGGACAGGCTGGGCGTCGCCCGGCCAGTGAATCTCAAGGCCGTGCTGGTCTTTGTCGCGCTTATCGTCATCCTGCTGCTGGCCGCGAACCTGGCGGGACGCTGGCTTGGTGAGGGCAGCCTGCCCTGGGTTCTTGGGTTATCCGGTATCGGCGATGTGCACGCCGCGACCGCGTCCGCAGCGCAGATGGTCGCTGGCGACCGGATCAGCACGGGAGTGGCGATGCAGGCGATCACCATCGCACTGGCGGCAAACTCGATGTTGAAGTGCGTGATCGCTGGCGTGCGCGGTGGGTGGCGTTTTGCAACGCCGCTGCTGGCGGGGACGTTGCTCATGATCGGAGCGTTTGCCATTGCCGCCGGAACGCTCGGATGATGGCCACCCCGCCGGTGCAGCAGCATGGCCAGCGCCTTCCCGACTGGCGTTGCATTGCAACGCTATCGTGCCACTCCCGCCGCCCGTCCCAGCGGCGGGTCCAGCACCGGCCTGCCCGCCTTGTCCCAGCGCACGGGCTGCACCCGGGGCGAGCGTTTTGCCGTGCAGCCCATGTCGGGGCCCGGGTTGGCGTGGTAGATGATCCACGGTGTGCCATCGGCCATGCGGAAGAAGCCGTTGTGGCCGGGGGCGTACACGTTGCCGGCCGGGTTTTTGGCCAGGATGGGTTGCTTTGCTTTTGACCAGGCGTTGGCATCCAGCGGGTTGGCGCCTGCCGGGGCGCGCAGCAGGCCAATGGCGTAACCGTCTGACCAGCAGGCGCTGCCGGAGTAGGTCAGGAACAGGTCGCCCTTGGGACCCTGCAGGAATTCCGGGCCTTCCAGGATCTGGCGGCCGCCCTGCCGCTCCCAGGCCTGGTCGGGGCGCGCGATGATCGTTTCATTGCCGACCAGTGTCCAAGGGTCGGACATTTCCACGATGGCCAGCACGCTGTCCGGGCCGACATACGGCGAGTACACGAAATAGCGCTTGCCCTGGCTGGTGAAGGTGGTGCCATCGATGCCGGGGTGCGCGGTGGCCAGTCGTCCACGGTCGTGCCATGTGCCCCGGGTGGGGTCGGCGCTGCTGTTTTCCAGCACGAACACGCCGCGATGCGCGTCCTCCTGCCCTTCGGCGGCGTCGCTGGCCGCAGCGGTGTAGTAGATGTACCACTTGCCGTCGATGCGATGCAGTTCCGGCGCCCAGATCGATCTGGCATTCGGCCCCGTTGCCGGCGGACGCCACACGGTGACTTCCTTTGCCTCGGCCAGTTTCGACAGATCGCGGGTGGCGCGGATCGCGAGGCGATCGCCGTGCGTGCCCATGTAGTAGAACACCTGCCCTTCCTTGGTGATCCAGGGATCGGGGCCGGAGTCCAGCAGCGGATTGTCGTGGGCAGGATCGAGCGCGGACGCGCCTGTCGATGCCTGCAGGAGCGCCGCCACCACCAGCGCACGCAGTGTGCCGTTCACCATGTTCCCCTCCCGTGGAATGCCGCGCTGGCGGGCTTGCCAGTGCCGCGCAACCAAAACATATAATCGGACAATAGGCAACCGCCACCTCTTCCGCCCAAGGAACCGCCATGCACCCGCACGACACCGACAGCATCATTGGCATCAACTGGGGCAGTTCGAATCTGCGCGCGTACCTGATCGGCACGGATGGGCGGATGCTCGATTCGCACGAAGCGCCTGCGGGCGTGGCGACGCTGCAGCGCGAGGGCATGGTGGCGGCGGCAAATGCGATCCGGGCGCGCTGGCCCGAGGCTGGCCACGCATATGCCGCCGGCATGATCGGTTCCAACGTGGGGTGGGTGGATGCCGGCTATGTGGACTGCCCTGCAGGCGCGGAAACGGTGGCGCAGCATCTGGTGCCCACGCGCATTGGCGAGCTTGCGCTGCACATCGTGCCGGGCATGGCCTGCGTGCGCGCGGTCGACGGTGCGCCGGATGTGATGCGTGGCGAGGAAACCGAACTGCTGGGCCTGCTGGCGGCCGGAAACGTGGACCCCGATGCCATCGTCGCCCTGCCCGGCACCCACACCAAGTGGATCCAGCTGCGCCAGGGACACGTTGAAAGTTTCATGACCTCCATGTCGGGTGAACTGTTCGACCGCCTGGCCAGCGGTGGCCTGCTCGCTTCGGTGCTGGAGGGGCCGGGCGAGCCGGGCCCTGCGTTCGCCGAGGGTGTCCGTGACGCAGCCGAGGGAACGCTTGGGCTGGGGGCCCTGCTGTTCGGCGTACGTGCGCGCATGATCCGTGGCGCACTGCGCCGCGACCAGACCAGTTCATATCTACGCGGCCTGCTCGCGGGTGCCGAGATTGCCGATGCCGTGGCGCTGTTCCCCGCGCTGGGGGACGCGTCGTTGCCCTTGGTGGGCTCCGGTCCGGTCACCCGCCTCTACCAGGCTGCGCTGGCCGAGCGGGGCCTCGATGCTCACACGGTGGCGTCCGCAGACGCGGTAATTCAAGGCTTTTCCGCCATCCACGCCCTCGCCGGTTCGTCGCGCTGAGCCCCTCTCCCGACGGGCTTGCTGCGTCGCAACGTGCCTATTGTCTGATTATATGTTTTTGTACGCTCCACGACATCGAGAGGGGTCTTGAGCAATGCGTGCTGGCAAGGGGAAGACGGCGGGATTGATCGGCGCGTTGGCGCTGTCCGTGGTGGGGGCCGCAGGCGCCCAGGAGCGCACCGTGGTGGGCAGGACCGCCGACGGCACGCAGGTGGAATCGATCCTGCTGCGCGACGGCAGCGGCATGCAGGCGCGGGTGCTGACACTCGGCGCCGCACTGCACTCGCTGGAAGTGCCCGACCGCGACGGTACGTTCGCCGACGTGTTGCTGGGCGACAAGGACCTGCAGGCCACGCTGGACAAGCCGCAGTACTTCGGCACCATCGTGGGGCGCTTCGCCAACCGTATCGCCAAGGGCCGCTTCACGCTGGACGGCAAGACCTACCAGGTGCCGGTCAACAACGGCGCCAACAGCCTGCACGGTGGCACCCGCGGCTTCGACAAGGTGGTCTGGAAGATCGTGGAAGCCACCGCCGACCACGCCACGCTGCAACACGTGAGCCCCGATGGCGACATGGGGTTCCCCGGCACGCTGACCGTGACCGCCACCTATGCGCTGAAGGGCAATGGCCGACTCGAGATCGACTACCGCGCCACCACCGACGCGCCGACCATCGTCAACCTGAGCAACCACGCGTACTGGAACCTCTCCGGTGAGGGCTCCGGTTCGGCGATGGAGCATGAGCTGACCATTCCGGCCAGCGCGTACACGCCGGTCGACGCGACCCTGATTCCCACCGGTGTACTGCAGCCGGTGGAAGGCACGGTGTTCGATTTTCGCAAGGCCAAGCCGATCGGCCGCGACCTGCGCCGTGGCGATGAGCCGCAGCTGCTGCACGGCCAGGGCTACGACCACAACTGGGTGATCAGCAAGGCGCCGGTGCGCGAGCTGCGCGAAGTGGCGCGCGTGCACGACCCGCGCTCGGGCCGGGTGATGACGCTGCTGTCCACCCAGCCGGGCCTGCAGTTCTATTCGGGCAACTTCCTGGATGGCAGCACGGTGGGCAAGAGTGGCCGCGTGTACCGCCAGGGCGATGCCATCGCGCTGGAGCCGCAGCTGTTCCCGGACACGCCCAACCAGCCGGCGTTCGGCTCGGCGCGGTTGGCACCGGGTGAGACCTACTTGAACCGGATCGTCTACGACTTCTCCACGGACCGCGGCGCCCCACCGCGCCGCTGATCCCGCGCCCTGCGCACCTGCCGGTCACCGCACCGGCACCGCTACCACCACGTACCGCCCGCCTCCCGGTTCACGCCAGGACGGGCAGCTCATGACTGAAGGAGTTGCATCCCATGCGAAAGTGGCTTTCCCCCTTGCTGGCGACCCTGCTCGCCGTGGCGCCGATGGCGCATGCCGATGATGCTGCGCGCTGGACGCCGGCCCAGGCCGATGCCTGGTATGCGAAGCAGCAGTGGCTGGTGGGCGCGAACTACACCACCTCCAATGCGATCAACCAGCTGGAGATGTTCCAGGCCGAGACCTTCGACCCGGAAGCGATCGACCGTGAGCTGCGCTGGGCGCACGAACAGTTCGGCATGAACACCATGCGCGTGTACCTGCACGACCTGCTGTGGCAGCAGGACCCGCAGGGCTTCCTGAAGCGCGTGGACACCTTCCTGAGCATTGCGGAAAAGAACGGCATCCGCCCGATGCTGGTGCTGTTCGACAGCTGCTGGGACCCGGATCCGAAGCTGGGCCCGCAGCACCGCCCCATTCCGGGCGTGCACAACTCCGGCTGGGTGCAGAGCCCGAGCCACCACATGCTGGTGGACCCGGCCAACGACAAGCACTTCCGTGACTACGTGGAAGGCGTGGTGGGCGCATTCGCCAACGACAAGCGCGTGCTGGCCTGGGACCTGTGGAACGAGCCGGACAACCCCGGTGGCGGCAACTACATGGACAAGCAGCTGAAGGGCGAGCAGGAACGCATCGCCGAACTGCTGCCGCAGATCTTCGATTGGGCGCGCGCGAAGAAGCCGACCCAGCCGCTCACCAGCGGTGTGTGGATCGGCGACGACTGGTCGCCCGGCGCGGCCTCGCTCACCGCGATCCAGCGCACCCAGCTGGAGCGCTCGGACGTGATCACCTTCCACAACTACGAGCAGCCCGAAGCTTTCGTTTCGCGGGTGGCACAGCTGAAGAAGTATGGCCGCCCGCTGATCTGCACCGAGTGGCTGGCGCGCGGCGCAGGCTCCAACGTGGACACCATCCTGCCCATCGCCCGCCGCGAGAACATCGGCATGATCAACTGGGGCTTCGTTGACGGTGCCATCCAGACCCGCTTCCCGTGGGACAGCTGGCAGCGCCCCTACACGATGGAGCCGCCGACCGTGTGGTTCCACGACCTGGTCAAGGCCGATGGCACCCCGTACCGGCCGCGCGAGGCCGAGCTGTTCCGCCGCCTTGCCAAGACCCCGCGCACCGCTGTTCCCGCGTTCTGACACCCATCCGCCCGCCATCGCCTGATGGCGGGCCACCCACCGCGCTCGCTTTCCGGAATCCGGAGATACCGCCATGAACCGTCATTTTTCCCGCACCCTGCTTTCCCTGGCCATCCTGTCCGCCCTTGCCCTGCCCGCCCTGGCGCAGGCGCAGGATGCCGGTGCGGCCACCCCCGACCCGGCGGCGCAACCGACCGCCGTCGATCTCGATACGGTCACCGTGACCGCCCTGCGCCAGAGCCTGCAGACCGCACAGACGATCAAGCAGGAAGCGGCGATGGTGGTGGATTCGGTGGTGGCCGAAGACATCGGCAAGCTGCCCGACAACAGCGTGGCCGATGCGCTGCAGCGCGTGACCGGTGTGCAGATCGCCCAGGGCAACCAGGGTGAAACAACCGGCGTGGTGATCCGCGGCCTGCCCAACGTGATCAGCACGCTCAACGGCCGCGAGATCTTCAGCAGCTCCGGCCGCGGCTATGCCTTCCAGAACCTGCCGGCCACCGCGATCAAGAGCCTGAACGTGTACAAGAGCAGCGAGGCCAGCCTGCCGCTGGGCGGCATCGCCGGCCTGGTGGACATCCAGCTGCGCCGCCCGCTGGACTTCGACGGCGCCGAGATTGCCGGCACCGTGACCGGCACGCACAGCAAGTACACCGGCGACATCGACCCCAACGCCAGCCTGCTGTTGAGCAACCGCTGGGATACCGATGCCGGTGAGATCGGTGCGATGGTCAACTTCGGCTACATCGGCAAGCGCTACGCCTACGATGCCGTGTGGGGCGATTTCCCGAAGGTGCTCGAAAACCCGGACGGCACGCCGATGCGCACCGACGACGGCAACCTGATCGCCGCGCCGAACGGCTGGGGCACCAACTACAACCACGGCGACCGCAAGCGCAGTTCGTTCAACTATGCGCTGCAGTGGAAGCCCACCGAGAACACCGAGGTCTACGTCGAAGGGCTGTACGACTACGTGCGCGACGACTACGACCAGGCCTTCCTCTTCAGCTTCCCGGTCGGGGTGGTCCCGCCCACGGGGCTGCAGGTGGGCAACAACTGCTACGCCAACCAGCTGGAAGGCCCGCTGGCCGGGCAGACCATCTGCGATGCCACCAGCGGCTCCTGGACCGGCGATACCTATGCCGCCAGCAGCACCCAGGCGCACAAGCAGCGCGGCCAGGACATCCAGAACGCGCTGGGCTTCAAGTGGAACGGCGACCAGCTGCACCTCTCCACCGAAGTGACCCGCACCTCCGGCTACTATCGGGATGAGAACTTCATCATCGATACCTTCATGAACGGGCCGATCACCACCGTGTGGGATGGCACGGCGGGCAAGCACCAGAACTGGTACCTGGCCGGCAACCCGGCCATGGATCCGTCGCGCTTCTATCTCAATGGCCTGTTCCAGACCTGGGGCGAATCGCGCGGTGAAGAAAACAGCTGGCGCGGCGATGGCAAGTTCGATTTCCTCGATGGCCCCATCGCCTTCCTGCAGTTCGGGCTGCGCTACGCCGACCGAACCGCCAGCGCCAAGGGCAGCGTGGAAATCAGCACCCCGCCGCCGGGCGGCGCGGGCACCGGCAACATCACCGCAAACCCGAACCCGGACAACCAGGTGGTGGGGCTGTTCCCGGCCAGCAGCTTCTTCTGCAGCAAGCGCGGCAATTCGGCGCTCAGCCAGTCCTTCCTGACCCCGTGCTACGACTACCTGATCGGCAATGCCGACGCGCTGCGCAACTTCTACGGCCTGCCCGATGGGCTGGCGGCGGAGAACCCCGGCCGCTTCTTCGACATCGAAGAACGCAAGTCGGCCGGCTACCTGCAGGCCAAGTACGATTTCGATGTGTTCGGCCTGCGCGTGGATGGCCTGGTGGGCGTGCGTGCGGAGAAGATCAAGCGTGAGCTCAATGCCTTCTCCTTCGATGCCAGCACCGGGGTGTACAGCGCCATCACCCGCAACACGCAGGACACCAACACCCTGCCCAATGCGAGCATGAACCTGCACTTCAACGACGAGTGGCAGCTGCGCCTGCTGGCGGCCAAGACGTTGAGCTACCCGGACTTCGGCGCGTTGAACCCGTCGATCTCTTTGAACCCGGGCACGGTGAACCGTGCCGGCGTCGCCAGCAGCGGCAACCCGGACCTGAGCCCGATCGAGTCGACCAACTACGACCTGTCGCTGGAGTGGTACTTCTCGCCGGTGGGCTACGCCAGCGCCGGTGTGTTCTACCGCGATATCGACGGCTACATCCAGAACTACATCACCAACGTGGTCATCGCCGGCGAAGACTACGAGCTGTCCTCCCCGCAGAGCGCCGGCAGCGGCCACCTGCAGGGCGTGGAGCTGGCCTACCAGCAGACCTTCGATTTCCTGCCGGGTGCGTGGGGCGGCCTTGGCGCGCAGTTGAACTACACCTACATCGACGGCGACACGAAATCGCCGGAGTTCATCGGCGGCCCGGTCATTTCCCGACCGCTGCAGAACGTGTCGAAGAACAACTACAACGCCGTGCTGTTCTACGAGAACTTCGGCCTGTCCGCGCGCCTGGCCTATGGCTACCGCAGCCGCTACATCGACTTCTTCACCCAGCCCACCGTGGCCGGTACCGAAGACCAGGTGGAACCGGCCAGCTCGCTGGACTTCTCGATCAGCTACGACGTGACCCCGCGTGCCACGGTGGTGTTCTCGGCCACCAACCTGCTGGGCAACAACCTGCACCAGTTCTGGGGCAGCGGCGATACCCGCCCGCGCGACATCCGCTACCAGGACAAGACCGTGGGCATGGGCTTCCGGTTCAAGCTCTGATGATGACCTCCCCCATGTCGATGCACGCCCCCTTTATGCCACCCTTTTGTCGGATAATAGGAGTGACCGCAGTCTGCGGAGCACCAAGCCAAAGGGGCGCCTGTGAAACGGATCGAGGTACGCAACCTCCACGACCAAGTCACCCAGGAGATCGGCCAGCGCATCATCAGCGGCACGATCAAGCCGGGCGAGTACCTGCCCAAGGAAGAGCTGTTGGCGCAGACCTTGTCGGTAAGCCGCTCGGCGCTTCGCGAGGGGCTGAAGGTGCTCGGCTCCAAGGGGCTGATCGAAACCAAGCAGAAAACCGGGTCGCGGGTGCGCGAACCGCGGTTCTGGAAGCAGCTGGACAGCGACATCCTGGCCTGGCGCTGCGCGCTGATGCCCACCCAGGACTTCGTGGACAAGCTGGTGGAAATGCGCGAAGTGATCGAGCCTGCGGCGGCCGCCTCGGCCGCGCAGCGGCGTTCGCCCGCGCAGCTTGCGAAGATCAAGGCCGCGTACCAGGCGATGGCCGACGCGACCGACCAGGACGCGTGGGCCAAGGCGGATCTGAGCTTCCACGAAAGTGTGCTGGAGGCCACCAACAACGAGCTGCTGGGCTCGTTGTTCTCGGTGATCGACGCCGCACTGGGCACGTTCTTCCTGCTCTCGGCGCAGACCGCCAAGGACTTCAAGTATTCGCTGCCGCGCCATTTCGACGTGTACGACGCGATCCGGCTGAAGCAGCCGGACGCGGCGCGCGCGGCCATGCTGGACATGATTGCCGATTCCCGGGCCAACCTGAAGGGAATCCGCACCCCACGCAAACCCCCTCGCTGAAGGATTCCGCATGAGCACCGCCTGGATGCAACCCCTCCCCTTGGTTGCCATCCTGCGCGGGCTCACCCCGCAGGAGGCCCCCGCCGTCGGTGCCGCACTGGCCGATGCCGGATTCCATATCCTGGAAGTACCGCTGAACTCGCCACAGCCACTGGAGAGCATCGCGCTGCTGGCCAAACAACTCGGCGACCGCTGCCTGATCGGCGCGGGCACCGTGCTCACCACCGCCCAGGTGGATGAGGTGGCCAATGCCGGCGGCCGCATCATCGTGATGCCGCACGCGGATGTGGAGGTCATCGCCGCCGCGCACGCCAAAGGCCTGCGCTGCACGCCCGGCGTGGCCACGCCCACCGAGGCATTCGCCGCACTGCGTGCGGGTGCCGATGCATTGAAGCTGTTCCCCGCCGAGCAGCTGCCGCCACAGGTGTTGAAAGCCTGGTCCAGCGTGCTGCCCGCCGGCACCGCGCTGCTGCCCGTAGGCGGCATCACCCCCGAACGCATGGCGGCCTACCGCAGCGCGGGCGCGGCCGGGTTCGGCATCGGTTCGGCCCTGTACGCACCCAAGACCCCACCCGCAGAAGTGGCGCGCCGCGCGCGCGCGTTCATCGACGCCTGGAACAGCACCAACACGGACCCCCACGCATGAAGATCACTGCCATCACCACCTACCTGGTGCCCCCGCGCTGGCTGTTTGTCCGCATCGAGACCGACGCAGGCATCGTCGGCTGGGGCGAGCCCATCGTGGAGGGCCGCGCGCATACCGTGGCCGCCGCAGTGGAAGAGCTTTCCGATTACCTGATCGGCAAGGATCCGCGGCACATCGAGGACCACTGGAACGTGCTCTATCGCGGCGGTTTCTACCGTGGCGGCCCGATCCTGATGAGCGCGCTGGCCGGCATCGACCAGGCACTGTGGGACATCCACGGCAAGGCGCTGGGCGTGCCCGTGCATGCGCTGCTGGGCGGCCCGGTACGTGACCGCATCCGCGTGTATTCGTGGATCGGCGGTGACCGCCCGGCCGATACCGCACGTGCGGCCAGCGAAGCGGTGGCACGCGGTTTTACGGCGGTGAAGATGAATGGCACCGAAGAAATGCAGATCGTGGACACCCACGACAAGGTCACGCGGGTGCTGGAAAACGTGCAGGCGGTGCGCGATGCGGTGGGTCCGGATATCGGCCTGGCCGTGGACTTCCACGGCCGCGTGCACAAGCCGATGGCGAAGGTGTTGATGCGTGAATTGACCCCGTTCGGGTTGATGTTCATTGAAGAACCGGTGTTGTCCGAACACCTTGAAGCGATTCCGGAACTGGCGGCCCTCTCCCCCGCCCCGATCGCGCTGGGTGAACGCCTGTATTCCCGGTTCGATTTCAAGCGGGTCCTGCAGACAGGCGGTGTGGACATCCTGCAGCCCGATCCTTCGCACTCCGGCGGCATCACCGAAACCCGCAAGATCGCGGCCATGGCCGAGGCCTACGACGTGGCCATCGCCCTGCACTGCCCGCTGGGCCCGATTGCGTTGGCCGCCAACCTGCAGCTGGATGCGGTCTGCTACAACGCCTTCATCCAGGAACAAAGCCTGGGCATCCACTACAACGCCAGCAACGACCTGCTCGACTACCTGGTGGACCGATCGCCGTTCGACTACAAGGAAGGCTTCGTCAGGATTCCGGATGGTCCCGGGCTGGGCATCGAGATCAACCAGGCCTACGTGGACGAACGCGCTGCCGAAGGACACCGCTGGCGCAACCCCATCTGGCGCCATGCCGATGGCAGCGTGGCCGAGTGGTGATGCCGATGACCCGTTACCCCAGTCTGGAAGGTCGTGCGGTGCTGATCACCGGTGGCGCTACCGGTATCGGCGCCGCCTTCGTTGAGCACTTCGCCCGGCAAGGTGCGAAGGTGGTGTTCCTGGACATCGACGACAGTGGTGCGCAGGCATTGCTGGACAGCCTGCACGACGTTGAACCGTTGCCGCGCTATCTGCGCTGCGACATCACCGACATCGCCGCCTTCCAGGCGACCATCGTTGAAGCACGTGAAGTGGTCGGACCGTTCTCGGTGCTGGTCAACAACGCGGCCAACGATGCGCGCCACGCGCTGGCAGATACCGGCGTGCTCGATTTCGAACGCAGCGTGGCGGTGAACCTTCGCCACCAGTACTTCGCGATCCAGGCCGTGGCGCCGGACATGCGCGCGTTGGGCAGCGGCTCGATCATCTGCCTGGGCTCCACCGGCTGGATGATCAAGAACAGCGGCTACCCGTTGTATGCCATGGCCAAATCCGCAGTGCATGGGCTGGTCAACGGGCTGGCCCGCGAACTAGGCCACGACCGGATCCGCATCAATGCGCTGGTGCCCGGCTGGGTGATGACCGAGAAGCAGCAGCGGCTGTGGCTGGATGCCGAGGGCGAGGCGCAGCTGCGGCGGTCGCAATGCCTGCCGGGCTACCTGCGTGCGGACGACCTGGCCCGCGCGGCGCTGTTCCTGGCCGCCGATGACAGCCGCATGTGCACCGGCCAGGACTTCATCGTGGACGGGGGCTGGGTGTGACCGGCCCGGTACGCGTGGCGGTTCCGGCGGGCAATACACTGGGCGAAGGCGTGCTGTGGTGCGACCGCGAGCAGGTGGTGTACTGGACCGACATCCAGCAATCGCAGCTGTGGCGTTACCGCCCGCAGGATGGCGCGATTGCGCGCTGGCCGATGCCGGAGCGGTTGGCCGCGATGGCGCTGTGCGAGGCCGATGGCTGGCTGTTGTTGGCGCTGGCTTCCCGGCTGGCGTTCTTCCATCCCGAACGCAACGAATTCCGCGACCTCGCAGACACGGTAGCGCCGGCCGTTGGCCGGCCCTCAGGGTCTCCGGCAGCTCGCGGAGCCGGCCAACGGCCGGCGCTACCGGAGTTGCGGGGAAACGATGGCGCATGCGACCGCCAAGGGCGATTTGTATTTGGCCTGCTGCATGAACCTGCCGAGGGGCCCAAACAGGCAGTAGCGCCCTTCCTGCGCCTCAACGCAGATCTGACGCTGGAAATCCTGCCGTTACCCACCGTCGCCATTTCCAACAGCATCGCCTTCAGCCCTGCCGGCGACACGATGTACTTCTGTGACTCGCTGCAGAAGCAGATCCTGCGCTGCGACTACGGCGACACGCTCGGGCCTGCGCAATTGTTCGTTGACCTGCAGGCCGAACCCGGCGAGCCCGACGGCAGCGCGGTCGACGCGGACGGCGGCCTCTGGAACGCCCGCTGGGGCGATGCCCGGGTGGTGCGTTACCTGCCGGACGGCACCGAGGACCGCGCCATTGCCACGCCGGTCAGCCAGCCCACCCGCCCTGCGTTCGGCGGCCCTGCCTACCGCACGCTGTTCATCACCAGCGCGCATGACGGCATGGATGCCGCGGCCCGTGCACAAGACCCGCTTGCAGGCCACCTGCTTTCCCTCGATGACGCCGGGTTCGCCGGCCTACCCGAAGCCCGGTTCGCCGGCGACCCCAACAGCTTGCCGCCCCGCGCACCGCGTGGGACTTCCGCGGAGATTCCATGAGCCTTTCCACCCTTGATATCAGCATCGTGCTGGCCTACCTGGCGGGCATTTTCATTCTTGCGCAGTGGGTGTCGCGCGAGAAAGCCGGCCAGCAGAAATCGGCGCAGGATTACTTCCTGGCCAGCCGCAGCCTGCCGTGGTGGGCCATCGGCGCATCGCTGATCGCGGCCAACATTTCGGCCGAACAGATCATCGGCATGTCCGGCTCCGGCTATGCCATCGGCCTGGCCATCGCGTCGTATGAGTGGATGGCGGCGATCACGCTGCTGATCGTGGGCAAGTGGTTCCTGCCCATCTTCCTGCGCAACGGCATCACCACCATGCCGCAATTCCTGCAGGAGCGCTATGGCAACCGGATCCGCACGGTCATGGCGGTGTTCTGGCTGGGCCTGTACGTGTTCGTCAACCTCACCTCGATCCTGTGGCTGGGTTCGATCGCCATTGCCGGCGTGGCCGGGCTGAACCAGGATGTGGCGCTGGTGCTGCTGGGCGCCTTCGCGCTGGCCTACCAGCTGTACGGCGGCCTGAAGGCGGTAGCGCTGACCGATATCGTGCAGGTGTGCCTGCTGGTGCTGGGTGGCCTGCTGGTCACCGTGATCACCCTGAGCAAAATCGGCGACGGCAGCGTCAGCGATGGCTTCATGCAGCTCTGGCAGCAGCATCCGGAGCGGTTCGAGATGATCCTCAGCAAGGACAACCCGTTCTACAAGGACCTGCCGGGCCTGTCGGTGCTGCTGGGCGGCATGTGGATCGCCAACCTCAGCTACTGGGGATTCAACCAGTACATCATCCAGCGGGCGCTGGCCGCGAAGAACCTGCGCGAGGCGCAGAAGGGCGTGGTGTTTGCCGCGTTCCTGAAGCTGTTGATTCCGGCCATCGTGGTGCTGCCCGGCATTGCCGCGGTGATGCTGGCGCCGGGCCTGGAGCGGCCGGATGCGGCCTACCCGACCATGCTGGCACTGCTGCCCAGCGGCATCCTGGGGCTGGTGTTCGCGGCGCTGGTGGCGGCGATCGTGGCGTCGCTGGCCTCGAAGATCAATTCGGTGGCGACCATCTTCACCCTGGATTTCTACGCCAAGCGCGCGCCCGATGCATCGCAGGCCCGGCTGGTCCGCGTGGGCCGGATCGCGGCGTCGGTGGCCATCATCGTGGCGGTGCTGACCGCCCGCCCGCTGCTGGGTGGATTCGACCAGGGCTTCCAGTACATCCAGGAGTTCACCGGCTTCTTCACTCCGGGCATCGTGGTGATCTTCCTGCTGGGCCTGTTCTGGAAGCGCTCCAATGAAGCCGGTGCGCTGGCCGCAGCAGTGGGCTCGTTCGTGCTCTCGCTGGCGTTCAAGCTGCTGTGGCCGTCGTTGCCGTTCATGGACCGGATGGGGGTGGTCTTCCTGGCGACGTTGGCGCTGGCGGTGGGGATCTCGCTGGCCACCCGTGCCACCGGAGACCGTGACCGCATCCGTACCGATGATGTGGTGTATGCCACCGCACCGTCGTTCAACGCGGCTTCGCTGGCCGTGGTGGCGATCCTGGTGGCTCTGTACGCAACCTACTGGTGATGACCATGCAGCCGACCCTTTCCCTCCGTGCGGTTACGCTGGCGCTCCTGCTCGCCACTGCGGCTCCCGCCATGGCCACTGACGTCACCTGGACGGGCACCGCCACCGTGGATGCGGCCAAGGCCGGCTGGGGCCGGTTGGCACGCCTGCCAGACGGCCGCTGGCTGGCGGTGACCACGCGCTATCCCGGCGGCGACACCACCACGTTGCAGTTGTCGATGAGCAGCGACAACGCCCGGACCTGGGCGCCGTTGTCGCGCGTGGCAGAGCCCAAGCGCAAACTCGACAACGGCGAACTGTTCGTCCTGCCCGATGGGCGCGTGCTGCTGGCGATGCGCTCTCTCATCGATGGGGTGTCCTACCGGCTGAACGTGTATGCCAGTGACGACCAGGGGGCGAACTGGCGCTTCCTGAGCACCATCACGCGTAACGAAAAGCCGGCCGGGCGCAAGGACCGCGGCATGTGGGAGCCGGTGTTCACCCGTCTGGATGATGGCACGTTGTCGGTGGTGTACGCCGATGAAACCCGGGCCGACGAGACGCCTTCCTTCAACCAGGTGGTATCGCAGCAGCTTTCCAGCGACGGGGGCCAGACGTGGAGCCCTGCGGTGACCATCGCCAGCCAACCCGGTGGGGGGAAGCTGCGCCCGGGCATGCCGGTGATGGCGCGGCGCCCGGATGGCGGCTTCCTGATGGTGCTGGAAACGTGCGGCGAGGATCCGCAGTGTCCTGTCTCCTACAAGACCTCGCCGGATGGACGCACCTGGCCCGAGGGGCTGGGCACGCCGATGGCGGACCAGCGCTGCGGGCCCCACGTGATGACTACCCGCAGCGGCACGATGTTCGCGACGTCCTGCTTCAACGAGGTGAGCGCAAGCGAGGACGGCGGCAACACGTGGACCACCGTCAAGCCGCCCGCGTGGCCGCTCGGCTTCCGCCACTCCTGGCCGGCCGTCGTGGAGTTTGGGCCCAACGAAATCGGCGTGGTCAATGTGGTCGATGGCAGTGTCCAGATACGCTTTGGTGCGTATGGCCAAGGCGCCAATCAACGCTGAGCGGATCGCCCTTGGTCGCTTTGGCACGGCGAGACGCGCTCTCGCCGTGCCAAGTACCTCAGATCAGGTGCGGGCGCTCGCTGCCAAACAGCAACCGCTTGGCCCCCTCGCGCCAAACCGCTGGGCACGACTTGCCGCGTACCACGGCCGCAACCGTATACGCATAGCCACGATTGATCGGGCTGACCCGACCCAGCACTTCCTCGGCTTGCTGCACGCTCGCATTGGCGCGCACGGCGTAGACGAATGCAACCATGCGTGCCGCTTCCTCGGGATCGGTAGACAGCAGCACCGCCTTGCGCCAGGTTGCCTCGTCGCGGCCGTGCCGCAGCGCCAGCGCCCATGTGGCCCATACCGAATCCGGGTCGATCCCCTGGTCTGCCGTCATCGCCAGTGCCTGATCGGCGTACTCGCTCGACGCGCCGTCGGAAGCGGCGACCATGCGAATCATGCGCGGCAGCATGTCGGCGTATGGCTGTGCCAGCTTCAGTGCCACTTCGTACTGGGCCTCGCCGAGCATCAGATAGGCTGCGTAGGGTGAAGACACGGCTTCCTCGCTGTCGATGGCCAGCATGTTGGTCAGCAGTGACGACTGGCCAGCCAGCGCCCTGATCTCCGCATTGCTGGCGCCCAGCATGCGCTTGACGCGTGCCAGTTCCAGCGCCGCGTACTCCGACGTCGCCGGCGCGGTCGCCGCCCTCGACCAGGCTTCGCTGGCACCCGCCCAGTCGCTGCGTCCAGCGAGCACGTAGCCGGCAGCATGGGCGAACCAGGGCTCCTGCGGCCAGCGGCGTTGTCCGGCAAGGAAGGCCTCGTCCTGTTCCGGGCCATCAGCCATGCAACGCACGACAAGATAGGCCAGCGACGACGATTCGGGCTTGCTCGCCGCCATCTGCTTCTGGCGTTCGCACGCCGCGCCAAGGTCCTGGCCGATATGCAGGTCCTGCTCCAGTCGCAGCGCTGCAACGTCTTCGGGGTAGCGCTTCAGCCGCTCTTCGATGAGGCCTGGCAGGGAGTCCGGGCCGTGCGCCGCCATGCCGAGCCATGTGGTCAGATTCCGCGTGTTCGGCGCATCCCAGCGCGCATGTGCCAGAATCATGGCCTTCATCTGTTCGTCGTCGCCCACCATCTCGATCTGCCGGCGCGGCGCGCGGTCGCCCATCGCCGACACTACCGAGCGCGTGCTGCCATTCTCGTAGCTCTGGGTCTGGATGGTACTGGGCGGTTCCTCCAGTACGAAGTCGGCATCGGTGGCTGACCAGCGCTGCGTACCCAGCATGCGTTCCGGGTCGCCCTTTGCGCCGCCATATTCGGCCGTCCACTGGACCAGCGGCGCTGCACCGGCGACGTTGTAGGTGAAGTGGGAGCGACCGGTCATGCGTTCAGTGTCGAAGGACTCGATCAGCTCCCCGTCTGCGGTGTGGGCGGCCACCCTGTGCGCGGAACCGGGCTCCACGTCGATGCTGCCGCTCTGCAGCGGCTCCAGAGCGACGGTGTTGCCGTCGATGGTGACCCGCACTGGAATCGCCAGCCCGTTGTACATCGAGACGGTTGCGGCACCGGTGTGCATGCCGAACAGCAACACGCCCACGACGATCGCCGCCGCCGCAGTGGCGCGCATGGTGCTGGCGACCCAGCCGTCGGCGGTCTGGAATCGATCCCACCAGCCGAGCTGGGTCTGCAGCTTGCGCTCCTGGCCAGGAAGCAGCAGCGGATAGCCCCTGGGTACCTGCGAGGGCGTTGGCGCGGCGGGCGCCACTTCGCCCGACCCCAGTCGCGCTGCGACGGCGTCCTCGTTTGCCAGCAGGGCCTCGAGCGTCGCAGCGCGAAGCTGCGAGAGCGCACCGCAGGTCAGGTTGACCCAGCCGCCTGAATGCTGGATCCAGCTGTCGATGTTGGCCTGTGCAGGGGCGGTCAGGCGCAGGTCTCCCAGCGCCTGCGCCAGCGGTGTGCCACGGTGCTCGATCACCGTTTCGTCAACGACGCAGTTACGGGCGCTGTCGTAGATGAAAACCAGCGCCTGCTGCACCCTGCCGGCGGCACTGATCAGACGGCGCAGCTCGCTCTCGGAAACGCGCTTGTCGGCCGTCACCACGTGCAGCACGTTGACGAAGACCGCGTACGTGTCGCGCAGGTCGGCCTCGGTGTGTTCGCAGAAGTGCAACACGGCGACCTGCGCTTCCAGCAGCGCCTCCCACCCGTCCCCGTACCGCCGGGCGGCCAACCGATGCAGGCTGCGGCATTCCTGGTCGTGCTGGAACACGGCCTGCCGCAGGGGTGCGATTTCCGCATCCAGGGTGGCGATGGCCGGGCCGAGGCGCTTGACGTCCAGCACCTGGTCACGCCAATGCACGCACTTGCCGGACGCGCGCAGGTGCCCGGCGCGGGCGGCGTCCAGGGTGGCGCGCTCTTCCTCCAGCGCCCGAAGCTGCTGCAAAGCGGTGCCATGGGCCGGCGCGTACAGGGCGGCGATACGCTCGCGCAGCTGCTCGTCGTCCAGCGACGTGAGTGCAGGCAGGAACAGCTCGGCCGGCGTGGCGACACTGCGTACGAAGGAGCGGCGCAGGTAAGTGCCTTGGTAGCGCTGCTGCATGGAACGGATGTCGAACTCGGCGTCGAGGCGGCGCAGTGACTCCTCACCGTCCGCGAACGCCTCGGGCGTTTCGCGCAGCATGCTGCGGGACAGCTGGTGCTTCAGCGCGTCTGCGTCACGGAACAGCAGGATGGCCGGCCGCTCGTCAATGGCCGCTTCCACATAGCGGCGCTTGAGGTTGTTCTCGCGATCGGCATTGGCCGGGTGCGTGGACCACATCTGCGGCACGCGCACCATGGCGTTGCGGAACACGCGATGCAGCTCGCGCTCACGCTCGGGCAGTTGCGGTGGCTCGGCATACAGGGGGTCGGGCGATACTCGCCGCAGGTTGGCGAGCATGCGCGTCTGCACAGCGAACAGGTCAGCTACCGCATGGCCGGCTTCGAACTCATGCGAGGCAAAGGCGAGCGTCCTGTCCCAGGCATCGTCGGCCGCGCCCAGGCGATGCAAAGCGTGCACCAGGGCATGGCTGCCAGCCAGCGAGGCGGCCACCAGGTCGGCCTGGTATTCCATCTCACGCGACAAGGCGCGCTCGGACAGGGCGACCACGCTGAAGGCGGTATCCACCAGCGAACGGATGGCCCAGACAATGATCGACAGGGTCCAGCCAACCCAGGCGATACGGAAGTCCATGCGCGAGAGTCCGGCCAGGAGGCTGTCCAGCGCGTCGCGCCGCGCGACCAGCTGGCTGGCGATCTGGTGGGCCACGTACACCCAACGGCCGACGGCCATGGTGCGCTGCGCGAAGTGGCCGAATTCGTGGGCCAGTACGGCCTTGAACTCGCCCAGGTTTAGTGCGTTGATCAGCGGCAGGCCGATGTCCAGGTTCTTGCGCGAGGGAAACAGCAGGTTGAACAGCGACAGGTCGTAGAAGACGCTGGCATTGACCCGCGCCGACAGGTAGACCCGCTTGGGGCGCGGCGCGCCGGCTTCGTCAGCCAGGCGGTGCAGGAAGGCGAACAGCTCGGGCTGCTCGGCCTGCTTGAGCTCCAGCTCCCTGGAAGCCTGCCCACGCTTGAGGAACACCAGCCCCTTGGCCATGAAGACGGCCAGGAACAGCGCGAAGGTGCCGACGATGATGTTGAGCAGGGTGTTGCCGCCCTCCCCTGCCAGCAGGGTGCGGAATACGCGGTAGGCGGTCCAGCCGAACCAGCCCATCAGGGCGAAGTAGGCAGTGGCGAAACCGAGCAGGCCGGCCACGGCCAGCCATGCATGGCGGCGGTAGGCGGAACTGGGTGCGGTGAGCTGCGCGGGCACGGCCGAAGGCCCCGCCGGATAGAGCGAATCCATTATGTATATCCCCCTGTTGTCCTGCTCCGTGCCGTCCCCCCGGACGTGGCACGGAGCTTACCTGGCGTCATGCCCGGTCCCGGGGGGATTGTGCACATTATTGGGCGGGTGTGCATCTGCCGCTGCAAACGGTCCAGACCGCACTTCGGTAGGGTTGCATCCCAATCAACCGCCGGGGTGGTGATTACCCATTAGGGCATTATCTGGAACGCAGGCAGCGCGCTTCGATTTTGGGTCATGCGTTACCATGCCGATTATTGTTATCGACGGTCGTTTGGGAACCGACCCTACGGTGTCTCAGACGTTTCGGGGAAGCGCGATTCCATCGAGTTCCCTGTCATTCCGTTGGTCAATCGTTGGCGGTCGGCCTCATTGCAGCCCGGATGTCATCCGGGATCGTGCAATCAGTGCCCTGGCGTCGCGCTGACCCTGTGAGTGGTTCAATCACACCGCCATCGATCTCCCTTGAGCCGCGTTGGCAGTGGAGTGACAGGAACAGGGTACGGCCGTTGCGGTCTACCCATTGTTGACCGAGGTACTCCCCGTCCGCCCTTTCGAAGGTTGGGCCTATCAGCTCCGTAAGCGATCCTTGATTGGGTAGGCTTCGGAGGATGGGGCTGTCGTTCATCGAGGCATTGAGCCAGCTGGCGACGACCGGGCCGTCCATGCGATGCAGGGTCGTGATCCTGCCCGGCGCGTCATTGTCGAGGTAGCGCGACGTCCACAAGCGATCTTCGCCCCAAGGGGTGATCGCGGTGTAGCGTGCCGGCAGCCGCTCGACCCCATCAGCATCCATGAATCCGTAGTAGCCATCGCGCAGGACCACGACGCCGCCCGGCAGCAGCGCATGTGCAGATTCGATGGTGCCGCCCACGAAGCGGCCTTGCTTTACGTGATACATGCGGGACCCCTCCGCGTCGCTGCGTACGAGGAGCAATGCCCCATCAGCACTGACCTGGTCGATCCAGGTGCCGTTGGGCAGCAGGTGCTGGCCAAGCGCGGCGTCGAGCCACAGCCGGGGCTGGGATTCGCCGTCCAGCGTGCCGAAAAAGCCTGTGGCCTCTGCGCTAAGTTGGCTAAGCGGCGGTGTCTGGACCAGTAGCTTTCCCCTGCAGTCCACCAAGGTTTCCTGCCCGTCTTCCGCTACTGCCTGGCGAAGCTCGGGACGCCCCTCAACCTCCTTCCACGCGTAGGCGTTGAATGGCCCCAGAATCTGGCCATTCGCATCAACCAACTTGTCACCGGCGTCGCCCATGCGCGCGCGCCATATGCCTGGGCAGACCTCCTCGCCGGAAGTCGCCCCTGCGATCGCGAGAAAGCGTCCATCCGGGTACATGAGACCGCCCACGGCGTCGGCTTCGTTCGCGAAAATGCCTTCTGCGTCTTCGCGGATGACATGGTATTCGGTTGCCCAGCGCGGCCAGGTGCCCACGTCTTCAGAGGCGGGGCTACGCGACCGCGCCGATGAGTAGCCCACCACGTAGATGAGCGCGCGATCTCCGGTCAGTTGGCCGCCCGCATCCAGCCGGCGCCATGCCCTGCCCTGCAGTCCCAGCCAGCCGCCGTTGTTGAGCGGAATCAGGTTGTCGATGTGCTCGGTCCACAGCGTCTTTCCTGCCTCATCGCGCAGCGCGCAGGGTGTGCCCGGGTTGAGGTCGCAGACCAGATATTGAGTGCGTTCCGGGAACGGACCGGCAGCCCGGAGTTCACCCTTGGCCAGCTGCATGCGCAGCTGCCCACGTGCATCGAAGATGCGCTCGCCCGCTTCCCGCGAGCGCCAGCTGTAGCGTTGCGGGTGCGCCGTGATGGCCCACTCGCCGCTGCCGGGCTGCCAGTCGACGAAGGTGCTTCCATCGGCGCGCAACAGGGCGGTCCCTGCCCTGGACCATGTGCTGAACAGTGGGGTTGGATCCGGATCGTCCGGGTGACGATCGAATGCCGCATCGGACCGGAGCTCAACATACGGGCCCTTCAAGGAGACCCGGCCAGCGTCGTCGAACCACACGCTGCTGCTTCTCTCGAAATCCACGACGAGCCAGCGATCTGGGGCGATCTGCTGCGGCCGCCCTGGCCACTCTTGGATAAGGCGGCCCTGATCGTTGGCGACCAAGCCGCTTTCGAACCCGCTGGCCTGCAGGACGAATGTCTGGGGCGCCTCGGCCCATGCCGGCGCGATGCCCAGAGCGAGTGCCAGGAACGCCGGCTGGGCAATGCTCTGGATGCGTCTGGTGGGGCCGATGCCAGTGGCATCGAGTGGATCCGTGGCGTCCGTGTCGTGCTTTGTCATCCGTCCATCTTGAGCGTACTGGAAGGCGCCTATGGTAGCCGCCAACCTGTACTCCCCGATGGCTGACAGCTGTCACTTGTTCCGTTTCAGCCCAAAGCGAGAATTACCCCATTCCCGCACGGCGTTGCACGGCCGGCACCAACCCCAAGCCAAGGACCCTCCATGAACATCCTGCAGCAATTCGCTTCCCACACCCCGATCTGGGTCTGGGCGCTTCTGATCTTCCTGATCACGCGCGGTGTCGCCGCGATGAAGCCGGGGGAGATCACGCTGGGGCGGCTGGCGGTGGTGCCTGCCCTGTTCACCGCGTGGGGCCTGTGGTCGATCAGTGCGCGCTATGGCACGTCCTGGCAGGCGTGGGCGCTGTGGCTGGTCGGCATCGGCGCGGGGATGAGTATCGGCTGGATGATGCTTCGCCGTGCAGTGCTGACCGCGAACCGGGCAACCGGGAAGCTGTGGCGCAGCGCGGATTACAGCCTGCTGCCGCTGCTGCTGGTGACATTCGTGGTGAAGTACGGGTTTGAATCCGCGCTGGCGATGTCGCCGACGCTTGCGGGGGATGTTGGTTTCCGCGCTGCGTATCTGCTGCTGTCGGGCGGCTTCACTGGCATTTTCATCGGCAAGTACATCCGGTACGTGGCCGCCTGGCGCCGCGCCACGCCGGGCGATGACCTGCAGGTGACCGGCTGAGGCACCTGTCCGCCGGGATCTTGGATGCCGGCTGCCGGTAGGGTTGCATCCCAATCAACCGCCGGGGTGGTGATTACTCCTCTAGGGCATGACCTCGAACGCAGGCGGCGCGTTTTCGATGTTGGGTCATGCGTTACCGTGCCGATCACCGCTATCGGCGGTCGTTTGGGAAGCGACCCTACCAGCTCAGCTCAAAGCGTAGCTCGAGTTGCTGGCCTGGCTCCAGTGTCTTGGGTGCGAGGGTGAATGCGTCTGGTGGGCCGGTTTGGGGTTCTACGCAGGTGGCGTGCGGCGCGGCGTCGTAGACCACCCAGTGTTCGGTGTTGGCACGCAGCGTCAGGCGCTGGCCGCTGTACACCAGTGTTATGTCCTTCTGGTTGATGAAGCAGTCGTCCCATGGGCCGGAGGATGCGCTTGCCAGTGGCAACCTGGCGATGCCCTCCTCGTCGCGTGGGTACATGGCGTCGGGCGCGAACAGCAACGCATCCGGCTTGCGGAACCACGGGTGCCAGCCGATTACGGCCGGCATCGGTTGGGTGCCGGCCTGCACTGCCAGGCGCAGTTCCAAGCTGTTTGGCGTCAGGTGGATGACCTGCGTTGCGGTGCCACCGAAGGGCCAGTAGTCGTCCTCCGGAAGCTCCAGCGACAGCGTGGCGCTGTCCGCCGCGATACTGTCGATGCGCCAGGGAAGTGCGAACCCTACCCCGTGGATGGCGTGTTCGCCGAAGTTTGTTGGCAATGCATACGCCCTGCCATCGAAGTTGAAGCGCCCGTGCCGGATCCGGCCGGCCCACGGCACCATCGGGTAGCAGCCCCAGGCGATGGTGGCGGCCCCACTCTCCCGTTCGTCCACCAGCCACTCGACGCCTTCATGGCGGATGCGGGCGATACGTCCGCCGGCCTCAGGGGCAAGTGCCACCTCCAGCCTGCCCGCCCGCAACCAGTGCAGGTGCCCAGCAGGCAGTGGCGCCTGCGCGTCGTCGATGGGCAACGGGCTTTCAGTTGCCATAGGGATCAATGGTCCGGATGCTGCCGTCCGCTTCCATGTGCAGCCGGGTGCACTTGACCGAGCGCAGGTGGGTGACCCCGCCCGATAACAGGGAGTCGTGATAGAACAGGTACCACTGCCCTTCGACCTGGCAAATAGAGTGATGCGTAGTCCAGCCCACTACCGGCTTGAGGATCACGCCGCCATAGGTGAACGGGCCGTACGGGCTGTCGCCGATGGCGTAGCAGAGTAGATGGGTGTTGCCGGTGGAGTACGACAGGTAATACCTGCCTTGGTACTTGTGCAGCCACGGCCCCTCGAAGAACCGCCGCTCATGGTCGTCGGCGCGCAGTGGCTGGCCGTGCTCATCCAGGATGATGACTTCCCGCGTGGGCTCGGCCAGCTGGGTCATGCCTGCGTCCAGTCGGCCGACGCGCGGGCCCAGTGCCGGCGCATCACCGGTGGGCTCTTCGTGCGTGGCGTCGTAGCGGTTGTCGCGGTACTTCTGCAGCTGGCCGCCCCAGATGCCGCCGAAGTAGAGGTAGTGCGCGCCGTCCTCGTCCTCGTATACGGCGGGGTCGATGGAGTACGTGCCGGCCATCGGCTCCGGGTCGGCGGTGAACGGACCCTCCGGGCGATCGGCCACGGCGACGCCGATGCGGAACCGCCCCTCCCCGTCCTTGGCCGGGAAGTACAGGTAGTAGCGGCCGTCACGGTGGGCCGCGTCTGGAGCCCACATCTGCTTTGCGGCCCAGGGCACGTCACGCACATGCAGGGCCATGCCGCAGTCGGTGGCCTTGCCGGCGGGGCTGTCCATCCGCAGCACGTGGTAGTCCTCCATGCCGAAGTGCCCGCCGTCATCGTCGAACGGCGCGCCGGCGTCGATGTCGTGCGAGGGATAGATGTACAGCCGCCCCTCGAACACATGGGCCGACGGATCGGCCGTGTAGATGTGGGTCACCAGCGGCTGGGAGATGGCGTGTGCCGCCAGGTGCACAAGGTTGTTGCCGTCGCGGCGCTGCTGCAGGTCCTGCTCGATGCGGGTTTCCATGCGCTTGTCGATCTTGTAGAGGAACAGCATCGCCACGGCGATCAGGAACGGGAGGGAGCAGTACACGCTCACCGTCAGGCGGATGCCGTTGACCACGCCTTCCGGCTGCTGGTCTGCGCCGGCCTGGTAGCCGTAGTACGCCAGGATGCCCGCGACCAGTGCGCCACCAATGCTGAGGCCGATCTTCAGGCCGCACAGCATCGCCGAGAAGATGATCGCGGTGGCACGGCGGTTGTTCTTCCATTCGGAGTAGTCGGCGACGTCGGCGATCATCGCCCACAGCAACGGAATGGTGATGCCGTAGAAGAAGCCGTGCAGCATGAAGGAGACGAACGCCACGGCCACGGCGGTGGGCGGGAAGAAGTAGAACACCAGCAGGAACACGGTGGAGACCAGCAGCGCGCCACCGAATACATCGCGCTTGCCGAAACGATCGGCCAACCGGCGCGAGACCCCGATGCCCAGGATCATGCAGATGATGCCGCAGGCATTGAACAGGCTGAACGCCGAGGTTGCCGGATCCTCCGGCCACGCGAAGCCGGACAGCCCCATGCCATTGAGCGTGGCGTTCAATCCGCAGATGAAGCGGTTGAAGCCGGTGTTGTCGAGAAAGCCTGCGAGAGCGGGCTCGCTCATGTAGTACTGGAAGTAGTAGATGTAGGTGCCGCCCTTCAGGGCCAGGTTGATGAAGACCAGGATCGTCAGGGCCAGCATCACCTGCCACGGGCGGTTGCGCAGCAGGTCGGCCAGGTCCTGCAGCACGCCGCCGGTCTGTTCCTTGGCCGGCACGATGCGCTCGCGGGTGGTGGCGAAGGTGATCAGGAAGAACACGGTGCCCACCACCGCGAACACGGTCATGACCCGCTCGAAGCCCAGCACGCGGTCACCGTCACCGAGGATCAGCACCAGCGGCAACAGCAGCACCTGGATGATGAACTGGGCGATCATTACCGCCACGAAGCGGTAGGCCGAGAGGCTGTTGCGCTGGGCCATGCTGCCGGTGAGCACACCACTGAGCGCGGAATACGGCAGGTTGTTGGCTGCGTAGACCAGCATCAGCAGGCCGTAGGTGCCCAGGGCGTAGATGATCTTGCCCTGCGCTCCCAGCTGCGGGGTGCTGAAGGCCAGCAGCGAGAGCACGCCGAACGGTACCGCCGTCCACAGGATCCACGGCCGGAACTTGCCCCAGCGTGTTGCGGTGCGGTCCGCGGCGATGCCGATCAGCGGGGTGAACACGAAGGCGCCCAGCAGGCCGATCACGAAGATGATCGTCGCCGCCGTGGCAGGGGGCAGCCGGTACACATCGGTATAGAAGAACGCGAGGTAGGTGATCAGCGTCTGGAAGATCAGGTTCGCAGCAAGGTCGCCCAGGCTGTAGCCCAGCTTTTCCCGTACCGACAGGACGTGCTCAGTCACGGGCAGCCTCCACGGTGAAGCGGGCCTGCACGCGGGCGTCGGCACTGGAGCTGCCTACCCTGACCTCGTACGCGCCCGGCGGCACGACATAAGCCGCCCGCGCTTCGTCGTACTGGCGCAGGGCCTGCGTTGCATCCAGATCGAACGCCACGGTACGCCGCTCGCCCGGAGCCAGCTGCACGCGCTGGAAGCCGCGCAGCGCCTGCTGCGCATCACCCGGCGCGGCATCCACCCGGCGCACATACAGCTGCACCACTTCATCGCCTGCGCGCTTGCCGGTGTTGACCACGTCCACCTGCACCTTGAGTTGCCCGTCTGCGGGAATGCGGGGCGCATCCAGGCGCAGTTTTCCGTAGTCGAAGGTTGTGTAAGACAGGCCGTGCCCGAACGGGTACAGCGGCGTGCTCCGGAAGTAGCGGTAGGTGCGGCCTTCCATGGTGTAGTCGTCAAAGGCCGGCATCGCCTGGTCTGCCTTGTAGACCGTCACCGGCAGCCGCCCGCCGGGGTTGGTATCGCCGAACAGCGCCTGGCCCACGGCGGTGCCGCCGCGTTGCCCGGGGTACCAGCTCATCAGGATCGCCGGCAGGTTCGCCTGCGCCCATTCCACCGCCATGGCCGAGCCGCCGGTGAGCACCATCACCACCGGCTTGCCGGTGGCGTGCAGGGCTTCCAGCAGCGCACGCTGCGGCGCGGGCAGGCGCAGGTCGGTACGGTCGCCGCCGGCGAAGCCCGGGTAGTTCACCTTCATCTCCTCGCCTTCGACGTCGCCGGTCAAGCCGCCGACGAACACCACCACATCGGCATTGCGCGCGGCATCCAGAGCCTCCTCAAACGGCGGCTTGGCACCAGGCATGCGCCAGCCCAGCCGCACGCCGGCGTCGCGCTCGGCATCGAAGTATTCCAGCTTCACTTCGTACGCGCGCCCGGCCTCCAGGTCCAGGTCCACGCCATCTCCATGCAGGCGGTCGCTGCTGGTCCAATGGTCCAGGACGCGCTTGCCGTCCACGTACAGGCGATAGCCGTCGTCGGCGGCGGCCTCGATGCGGTAGCGACCCGACACCGGCGGGAGCAGCTGACCGCTCCAGCGGATGCTGAACCCGTCGTTGGGGATGCCCTGCCCCGGGGCGGCTTCGCCGCGGGCCAGCAGGTTGTCGGTTGGCGAGCCGCGGTCCCAGCGGAAGCCGATCTGGGCATCGGTGCGCACCAGGGCCGGCGTTCCGGAAAGATCGGCGGTGCGGAAATACTCACCACGCAGGCCGCGCTCGGGGGAATCCACGGAAGGCCGCAGGTAAGTGGCTTCGAGCAGGGGCGTAGCGCTGGGATCATCGCGCCCTTCCACCAGGTCCACACCGCGTGCGTAGCGCACCTCGACACCCTTCGCGGCATCGCGGATGCCCTGCAGGATCGTTACCGGTGCGGCCGGGGTACCGAAGTAGTTGCCCAGCAGCGCCATGGTGTCATCGGCGGTGGGGCCCACCACGGCGATACGCTTGAGATTGCGTGACAGCGGCAGCACGCCATCGTTCTTCAACAGCACCAGCGATTCCTGTGCCGCCTTGAGGGCCAGCGCGTCGTGTGCGGGGGCCTGGTTCACCGATGCCGGGATCTGTGCCCACTTCACGCGTTCCGGCGGATCGAACATGCCCAGCCGCATCCGCGCGGTGAACAGGTGGGTGACTGCGTCGTCGATCTCGGCTTCGCTGATCAGGCCCTGCTTCACTGCTGCGGGCAGCGTGGCGTATTCCTGGCCGCACTCGAGCTCGGTGCCGTTCTTCACCGCCAGCGCGGCGGCGGCTTCGCGGGTCGGCACGATTTTGTGATGCTTCCAGATATCGACGATGGCCCAGCAGTCCGAGACCACGTAGCCCTTGAAACCCCAGTCGCGCCGCAGCACGTCGCGCAGCAGGAAGTGGCTGGCGCTGGCGGATTCGCCGTAGACCCGGTTGTAGGCGCCCATCACGGCATCCACCTGGCCTTCCTTCACCAGCGCCTCGAACGCCGGCAGGTAGGTGTCGTACAGGTCGCGCTTGCTGGGCCGGGCGTCGAAGTGGTGGCGGTCGGCCTCGGGGCCGCTGTGCACGGCCAGGTGCTTGGCGGTGGCATCCAGCTTGCGGTACACCGGGTCATCGCCCTGCAGGCCGTGCACGAAGGCCACACCCATGCGCGCGGTGAGGTACGGGTCTTCGCCGTAGGTTTCCTGGCCGCGCCCCCAGCGCGGGTCGCGGAAGATGTTGATGTTGGGCGACCAGAAGGTCAGCCCCTGGTAGCGGCCATGCGAGCCCTCGCGGATGAACTGGTGGTGCTTGGCGCGCGCTTCATCGCTGATGGTGGTGGCCACCTGTCCCATCAGCGGTACGTCGAACGTGGCGGCCAGGCCGATGGCCTGTGGGAACACGGTGGCCTGCCCTGCCCGGGCCACGCCGTGCAGGCCTTCGTTCCACCAGTCGTACGCGGGAACGCCCAGCCGTTCAATGGCGGGCGCGGCGTTCTGCATCTGGGCGGCCTTTTCCTCCAGGGTCATCTGCGCGACCAGCGCGGCGGCGCGGGTCTCGAAGCTGGCCGAGGTATCGAGCCATGGCTGCGGCGCGGCGGCGTGGCCGACGGTGGCCAGGCTGATGGCGGCGCAGAGCGCCAGCGTGCGGAACAGGGGCCTTCGCGTCATCATTTGCTCCTCAGGGCGCGCTCGTCGCGCGCGAATGGTCCCAGCAGGGCGCCGACGAAGCCGCCTGCACGATCCGTACTCAATACCGTTCCGTCCACGTCATCGGCGAGGGTCTGCCAGCCTTGGCCGTCGCGTGTGTCGAAGGCGAAGGCATAACGTCCTCCGTCCCCTTTTATCTGCAGGCCCAGCGGGGCTGCCGCTGCGACCTCGCGCGATGCGAGTGTTTTTGTTGCGCCGCCGCCGTCGCGCGCTTCAAGGAAGATCACCGCGCGATCTTCGCCAACGCTGCGGACGCCGAGGAAGTACCAGTAGGCTTCGCTCTGGAAGGCGGCCAATCCTGCCGCGACGCCTTCCGCTGGCTGCGTCATCTGGGTGCTGGCCTCGAAGCGCAGATGCTGCTGGCGGCGGCCCAGGAACGCGGGGTTGCGCAGCGTGTCGAGGTCTTCCGGCAGCGGGTGCAACGCGAGAGAGCCGGGGCGCTCGCTCAGGTTCGCCCAGGCTTGTTTGGGTACCCGCACGCGCAGCCAATCGTTGCCGAGCGTGGGGGTGTCGAACTCGTTGCGCTCCATGAAATTACCGGTGGAAGGGGCTTGTGTTGCTTCGCCCTGCATCCACGATGGCGCTTCGACGACGTACGGGATGGTCTGGCCCGCCGGCAGGATCACCGGCCAGCCGTCACGCCATTCCACCGGCAGCAGGTAGGTTTCGCGCCCGGTGTTGTAGTGGCGTGTGTCGTAGTTGCGGCTGGCAAGGAATACCGCCCACCAGGAGCCATCAGGGCCTTCCACCAGGTCCGCGTGGCCGGCGTTGGTGATCGGCAGCGGCCTGTCCTGCGGCAGGTCGCGCTGGGTGAGAATGGGGTTGCCGGTGTACGGCACGTACGGCCCCCACACCTCGCGGCTGCGCAGGACCACCTGCGAATGCTGCGGGCCGGTGCCGCCTTCGGCGTCGGAGAGGTAGTACCAGCCATCGCGCTTGTAGAGGTGCGGCCCCTCGATCCAGATCGGGTTTTGGGCCGGCTCCACGCCACCGTCGATGAGCACCTTGCGCGGCCCCACCGGTTTGAACGCGGCCAGATCGAGCTGCTGCATCCAGATGGCGCGGTGGCCTTCGTAACGCGGCGGGCCGGGCGGCACGTCGTTGTTGAGCAGGTAGACCTTGCCGTCGTCGAAGAACAGCGATGGGTCGATGCCCTCGATGCCCGGCAGCCAGTGCGGGTCGGACCAGGGGCCGGCCGGATCGCGGGCGGTGGCGATGAAGTTGCCGCCACTGTCCACCGCCGTGGTGACCACGTAGAAGACGCCGTCGTGGTATGAGATGGCTGGCGCGAAGATGCCGCGTGACACGCTGAGGCCATCGAAGTCCAACTGCGACGGGCGGTCGATCACGTTGCCGATCTGCTTCCAGTGCACCAGGTCCACGCTCTCGAATACCGGGATCCCCGGGAAGTAGGTGAAGCTGGAATTGACCAGGTAGAACTTCCCGTTGGCGCGGGTGATGCTGGGGTCAGCGTGGAAACCGGCCAGGATCGGATTGCGGTAATGCCCGGCGGGCAGCGGCGGTTCAAACGCCACGTCATTGCCGGCGTATTCGAACCAGTCGAAGTAGACCGGGGCTGCGGGTGTGGCCGCCTGCACCCGAAACACAGCGGACAGCAGCAGTACCGTGGCAATCAGCAGGCGCATCAGGGCGTCCCTGAAGAGGTGAGGGAGAGCTCGAACGGACCGGCGGGCGCGCCGCTGCTGTCGCGCAGCGTGCAGACCGGGCCGTCTGCCCAGCAGTAGCGGACGCTGGCGGCGGTTCCTGCCTGCAGGCTGTTCAGCACTACGGTGTTGCCGTCCAGCGTGGCGTCGGCGTAGGTGCAGTGCTTGGCTTCGGCATCGCACAGTTCGAAGCCGATGGGGCCGTTCGCACCGGTCGCGACCAGCGTTCCGGTGACATCATCGAAACTGATGCGGACCTCAACCCGTGTGCGGGAAGCCCTGCTTGCCGTCGGGCCGGAGGCTGCCAGCGCCTGTTCGCCATGGACCACATGACGCGCCACGCGGGCCAGGCGCCGGCCCAGTTCCTGCTTGTTCGGCGGATGGATGTCGTAGGCATCGCCGATGTCGATGGCGAGTGCCAGCCCGGAATGCGGGTCCTCTGCGGCAACGCGCCGCTGCGCCTCGCGCACCTGCGCCCAGCCGCTTTCCACCGGGGCCACGGGCGGCTGCCCGTAGCCGGCCAGCTGCACCACCAGCAGCGGCATTTCCGCGCCGAACTGCCGGCGCCAGTCATCGCGCAACACGCGCAGCCTGTCCGCGTAGCCAGCGCCATCGCCGGTGTTGGATTCGCCCTGGTACCAGAGCATGCCGCGCAGGCCATAGCTGCCCAGCGGCGCGATCATGCCGTTGTACAGCGTCGAAAGGCCGCTGGCGGCATGCCAGGGGGCCAGTGGCGGTGTCGGGTCGCCGGGCGCTGCGCGGTACCACCAGGGAGCATCCAGAACGATCCGGGTGCCATCGTCCAGCTGCAGGGCGTGGGCCTCTGCGGGGCCCGCCAGCCCGCCGTCGCCCCAGGTGTCCAGCACGTTGACGACCACGCTGTTGGTGCCGGCTTTCAGCAGGCCGGGCGGTAGCGGATAGGATCGCGGTTCCCCCGGCGCGTTCTGGCTGCCCACGGCCACGCCATTGACCCAGGTCACGTCGGTTTCGTCGGCAGGCGCCAGCTCAAGGCGTGCGCCCTGCCCGGCCTGTGCGGCGCTCAGCTTCACCTGGGTGCGGTACCAGACCATGCCGTTGTACGCGGCAAGCGCCGGGACGCCCCAGCGCTCCCATGCGCCGAGCTGGGCCGGGGCCTGGCGCCATCCGGTGCGGTCGGCATCGGGCTGCCAGGGGGCATCGCCGGGTGTGGCGCCCTCGCGCTGCTCCCACCACTGCTGCCAGTGCTTGCCCCAGGCTGCGTTTGCCGCCACGGGGTCGCTGGCATACAACGCGAACACACCCAGGGCATCCTCCATGCCACCCTGCGCGCGCAGCGCATCGGCGCTGGTCCAGGCCTCTATCCGCGAACCGCCCCAGGCCGACTGGATCAGTCCCATCGGCACGTTGACGGTCTTCCGCAGCTCACGCGCGAAGAAGTAGCAGGCGGCGGAAAAGTCGCGCACGCTTTCCGGTGATGCAGGTTGCCATGACACGGGCCCGGAGAAGCCCTCCCGAGGCGTCACGGCCGGGGCCTTGGGCACGGTGAACAGGCGGATGTCCGGCTGCGCCGCCGAGGCGATTTCACTGTCGGCGTTGAGTGCGCGCCGCACCGGCAGCTCCATGTTCGATTGGCCGGAACACAGCCAGACGTCGCCCATCTGCACGTCGCTCACGGTCTGGACGTCCCGCCCTGCCCGTACGCGCATTTCGTAGGGGCCGCCAGCGGCAAGGGGCTTGAATGTGACGCGCCAGCGCCCCTCTGCATCCGCCTGTGCCGTGGCGGTCTGGCGTGCAAACGTCACCGATACGGTGGTGTCCGGCGCGGCATGGCCCCACACGGTAATCGGCTGGTCGCGCTGCAGGACGGCATGGTCCTGGAAGAGCGGGTGCAACAGTGGCGTCACGGATTCCTGCGCCATGGCCGGTGCGGCGAAGCACGCCAGAACGCTGCCCAACATCCATCCCATCCTCGGTTTACCGCTCATCGCCCATCTCCCGGTGCCGACGGAAACTGCAGCGCTTGGTAGTACGCCAGCGGGTGCAGTGGTGGCGCTTCACCCGCTGGTAATGGCCTGCCGCTGATCGACTGGAAGTAGGCAACGCTGGCATCGCGCCACCATTGCGCTTCGCGCCGCTGGATCTGGAGGAAGGCGGCGACCTGTTCGTGCCGGTCTGCATCCACCCTTCCACGCAGGCCCGCCCAGGTGTCCTGCAGGGCCTGGACCTGGCGTACACCCAACGAATAGCGACCCACCAGCTCGTCCCACAGCGGCCGCCCGGAGACCATGCGGTGGTCCCACGGCACATGGTGGAACCACAGCAGCAGCGCCTCTGGAACCTGGGTCAGGTCCGCATAGGTCGCGGCCACTTCCGGGGCGTACTGGGCCACGGCGTTGCTGCCCGTCGCGGTGCGGTCGAAGCCGATGCCGTTGCGGTCGGCACGGTGGTAATAGACCGAGGTCCAGTCCGCACGCGGGCCGCCGTCCACCCAGGGTCCGGGTCCGTAGTGGTGCCCGCGCGCCATCAGGTGGTGCAGGCCCAGCGGGGTCATGTAGTTCACTGCGGCCTCGCGTGAGGCCATCATCATGCCGACGATCGGCTGCACCACTGCGGGGTCTGGCGAGAAGGTCATCGCCGCCCAGTCCGCGGCGATGTCACGGGAGGACTGATCGGGATTCCAGGCAAGGCGACCGAACGCATACCAGTTGGCCTGATCGAAGTGCGAGCCACTCCAGGTGCGATCGGTACCAATGTTGGCAACGCCGGCGATGCCGCTCAGTGACTGCGCCACAGTGAAGCGCTTGCCGCCTGCGCGCGTGTCGGCATGCAGCACTTCTTCGAACAACGGCCCCAGGTACACCAGGTGCGTGGCGAAGCCCAGGTACTCCTTGGTGATCTGGAACTCCATCATCAGCGGCGTGCGCGGCATGGCACCGAACAGTGGATGGAAGGGTTCGCGCGGTTGGAAGTCGATGGGGCCGTTCTTCACCTGCAGCACCACGTTCGGGCGGAACGCACCGTCCAGCCCCGCGAACTCGGTGTAGGCCTGGGTGGCCCGGTCGGCGGGTACGTCGTGTGCATAGACGAAGGCACGCCACATCACCACGCCGCCGTGCGGTGCCAATGCATCGGCAAGCAGGTTGGCGCCGTCGGCATGGCTGCGGCCGTAGTCCTGTGGGCCGGGCTGTCCTTCGGAGTTGGCCTTGACCAGGAAGCCGCCGAAATCGGGAATGCGCTGGTTGATCTCGTCGGCCTTGTCGCGCCACCACCGCTGCACCGCCGGGTCAAGCGGATCGGCGGTCTTGAGCCCGCCCAGTTCGATGGGGGCGCTGAAGCGCGCGCTCAGGTACACGCGGATGCCGTAGGGCCGGAATACCTCCGCCAGCGCGGCCGCCTTGTCCAGGTACTGCGGCGCGAGGCTCTGTGCGTTGGCGTTGACGTTGTTCAGCACCGTGCCGTTGATGCCCAGCGAGGCATTGGCCCGTGCGTAATCGGTGTAGCGCGGGTCGCGCCATTCCGGCAGCGTCTGCCACTCCCACAGCGAGCGGCCGGCATAGCCGCGTTCGACATACCCGTCCAGGTTGTCCCAGTGGTCAAGCACCCGCAGCCGCACCCTGGGCGCCTCGTGCACCGCAAGTTCATCCAGAGCCGCGCCCGTCTGCAGCAACCTGAGCAGATGGAACGTGCCGTACAGCACGCCGATATCACTGCGCGATGCCACCAGCAGCATGTCGCGCCCATCACGCCGCGTGCGCTTCAGCAGGTAGCCCTCTTCCCCGAGCGATTCGAGCTCTTCGCGGAAAGGCGCGATCAACGCCGACGACTGGGGCGTACCAAGCGCAAGTACGTGACCAGCGGAACTTTCGTTTTGGATCCGCGGTGCGGTGCCCAACAGACCCATGAGCCCACGGGCCAGCTCGTCGCGCGCGGCACGCTGCGTGGGCGTCCTGTCAGGGGCGGCAACCTCGCCCAGTTGTGTGCGGTAGTGCGCTGCAAGCACGGGTTCCAGCGGTACGTAGCGCAGCCAGAGGTCGTAGCCATCCTCCGCGCGCGCACCCGCGCTGCAGGCCATCAATGCCAGCGCAGCAAGCAGCATCCGATGACACCGCTCGACACGCGTGCGGTGTGCCAGTGCGGCCGGCAAACCTTGTAAGCTCAGCCGGTGCTTTGTACGCCACAGCGTCACGAAGAAGAACGGGAGTGCGCATTGGACAAACCGAAGAAATCGGTCCGCCGCAAAGCCAGTGGCGTGACGATCGACGAGGTGGCGGCGCTGGCCGGGGTGTCGCCGATGACGGTGTCGCGGGCGATCAACCAGGGCAAGGTGCGCGATGACACCCGCGAGCGCGTGATGCGCGCGGTGCAGGCCCTGGGCTACACGCCCAACCTGGCCGCCAGTACGCTGGCCGCGGCGCAGCACACGCGCATTGCGCTGATCTACACCAACCCCAGCGGCGCCTACCTGCGCGAACTGCTGGTGGGCCTGCTGCGGGGCGCGTCCAACGCCGCCATCCAGCTGGTCATCCACTACTGGGACAACCTGGACCCCGTTGCCGAGCGCAGGGCCGCGCGCGCCCTGGCCGGCCGCGTGGACGGCGTGATTCTGCCGCCTCCGCTGTGCGAATCGCCGGTGGCCGTGACCGAGCTGGTCCAGGCGGGCATTCCGGTGGTTGCCATCGCATCGGGACACCTGCGTGACGATGTTTCCTGCGTGCGCATCGATGACTTCCACGCCGGCAAGGAAATGGCCGAACACCTGATCCAGCACGGCCACACCCGCATCGGCTTCATCCGCGGCCGCAGCGACCTGAGCGCGAGCGCGCGGCGCTACGACGGCTTCGCCACCGCCCTGCACGAGGCCGGGCTGGAGGTCGAGCCCCGCCTGGTCCAGGAGGGCGACTACACCTACCGCTCGGGGCTGGATGCCGCCGAAAAGCTGTTGTCCCAGTCCCAGCCGCCCACCGCGATCTTCGCCAGCAACGACGACATGGCGGCTGCCGCCATTTCCGTGGCGCACCGGCAGGGGCTCGAGGTTCCGCGTGACCTGTCGGTGGTGGGTTTCGATGACACCTCCGCCGCCACCACGGTGTGGCCCGAACTCACCACGCTGCACCAACCCATCGCCGCGATGGCCGACGCGGCCATCGACATCCTGCTGCGCACCATCCGCCAGCGCACCGATGACAGCCGCGTGCTGACCGACCACGTGCTGCCGCACCGCCTGGTGATGCGCGATTCGGTCGCGCACCCGCCCAAGCGGTGATGGCACCGAGCGCACAGTTATGCGCCTGGGCATGCGACGGTGGCGTCCGCTTCGTTCAGGGCGCCCAGCGCGACGCGTGACACCGAGAGCGTCATTGCGCCGGCGGTGCCGATCGACCAGGGCCGATCCAGCTTGCCCACGTCCGCCCCCGCGCCTGCAAGGCACTTCAACGGCACACCCACGCGCTTCCATTCGCCCACCGGCAACTTGGCCAGCGCAGGTGCGAGCGGCACGCGGGCGGTGCACCCGGCGCCACAACCAACCGACAGCCAGGCGTCGCCCTTGGGCGCAGCATCCACCCGCAGCGTAGTGATCAGCATCAGGTCGCCATTGCTCTCGCGCTGCAGGTCCAGCGGAACGTGCGACTGCACGGCAACCGTTGCCTCACCCTTGCCCGACCATGCCAGGCGGCGGCCATCTTCCTGCACCAGGTGGTCCACGCCGGTAACCTTGAGCAGGTCGCCATCGAGTGATTCCGGCACCTTGGTGACGGTGACGCCCTGCCCCGTGCTGCCTTCCAGGCGCAGCGCCATGCCGGAGCCGGCGTCCCCGCGTGCGAAGAACACACCGGCCGCCCCTTCGTTGCCGGTCACGCCGGAGACTTCCGGCAGCGGGGCCAGGTCGCCCTTGTCGGCGTAGGTCAGGCCGAAGCCGAAGGCGAACTGCGGGTCGTAGTCTTTCTGTCCCACGTTGTTGGCGTACTGGATCGCGGTGCGCGGCCAGCTGAAACTGAGCTTGCCCTTGAAGTCGTGCTGCACGCTGCCATCGGGCTTGCGCAGCAGCACATCGGCAATGCCGCCGCCTTCCGAACCGGGCAGCCACGCCGCCACGAACGCGTCGGACGCATTGATCTCGCGGTTCACCCACAGCGGGCGTCCGCTCAGGAACACCGCCACCACCGGGATGCCATCGGCCTTCAGCTTCCGGATCAGCTCAAGATCCGCGTCGTCGCCCGGCTTGTAGGCCAGGGTCGCCAGGTCGCCCTGGAACTCGGCATAGGGGTTTTCGCCGAACACCACCACGGCCACGTCCGGCTTGGCGGTGTACTTGCCATCCACCGCCAACAGCGCTTCGCCGCCTGCGGCCTTTGCCTGCTGGGCGATGCCTTCGAAGATGCTGTCCGCGTTCGGGAAGTCCTTGCGGGTGGTACCGGTGCCCTGCCAGTTCAGCGTCCAGCCGCCGGCCTGTTTGCCGACATCGTTGGCCCCATCACCGGCTACCAGGATGCGCTGCTTGGGCGCCAGCGGCAGCACGCCGCCCTGGTTCTTCAGCAGCACCAGCGATTCGCGCACGGCCTGGCGTGCCACCGCACGATGCTCCGGTGCGCCGATCAGCGCGAACTGGCCGCCGACCGCGCGCGATGACGGCTTGCCGGCTTCGAACAGGCCCAGCCGCATCTTCACCCGCAGGATCCGGCGCACCGCATCATCCAGGCGTTCCTGGGTGATGGTGCCGGCCTTCGCCGCCGCCAGCGTGGTCTCGTAGAACCCCTTCCAGCTGTCCGAGGCCATGGCCATGTCCAGGCCGGCATTGATGGTGGCCGGGCAATCGGTGGTGGTGCAGCCCTTGACCTGGCCGTGGCCGTTCCAGTCGCCCACCACGAAGCCGCCGAAGTTCATGCGGCCCTTCAGCGCGTCGGTGAGGTAGGCCTTGTGGCCATGCATCTTCTCGCCGTTGACGCTGTTGAACGATGCCATGACGGTCTGCGCGCCCGCCGCGATCGCGGTCGGGTAGCCGGCGGCGTGGATGCGCACCAGCTCGGCTTCGCTGATCCGGGTATCGCCCTGGTCCTTGCCATCGGTGGTGCCGCCGTCGCCGAGGAAGTGCTTGACCGAGGCGATCACGTGGCGGCCATCCAGGAAGTTGGGCGAACCCACCTTGCCCTGCAGGCCCTCGACCACGGCGCCGGCGTAGCTGGCCACGACTTCAGGCGATTCGGAATAGCCTTCGTAGGTGCGTCCCCAGCGGTCGTCCTGCGGGACCGCGACGGTGGGTGCGAACGCCCACTCCATGCCGGTGGCGCGGGTTTCCAGCGCAGTGATCTCGCCAATCCGCCGCACCAGGTCCGGGTTGCGTGCCGCGCCCAAGCCGATGTTGTGCGGGAACAACGTGGCGCCGACGATGTTGCTCTGGCCGTGCACCGCGTCGATGCCGAACAGCACCGGAATCGCCTTGCCGCCCTGCGCGGTGTCCATCGAGGCTTCGTAGAAGGCATCGGCCAGCGCCAGCCATTCGGCGGGCTTGGCGTCGTAGCGGCCGCCCGGATCGGAGTTGCCGCCAGCAAGGATGGAGCCCAATTGATACCTGCGCACGTCATCCGGCGTGATGCTGGCGATGTCGCCCTGCACCAGCTGGCCGACCTTTTCCTCGACCGTCATGCCGGCCATCAGCTCGGTGATCCGCTTTTCCATCGCGGGGTCGTCGGGCAACGGCCAGGTTACCTGGGGCCAGGGGTTGGCGTCGGTCTTTGCCTCGGCCTGCACGGGCGCTGCCGCCTTGTCGTCGCCCTTGCAGGCAGCGAGTGAAAGCAGCAGCGCGGCCAGCAGGAAGCCGGTGCGGCGGGTGGCGTGGTAGTGGGTCATGGTGCTCATCCTTGCCGGTGGGCTCAACGCAGGAGGTACTGGTTGATCAGGTTTTCGTAACGTTCCTGCTTGCCGCTGATCTGCTTCGGCTCGCCACCCTTCGCGCCCAAGGCCGCCAGCTCGGTGAGGCTGAGCGCGCCGCGCTCGAAGTCCTTGCCGGCGCCGCTGTCGAAGCTGGCGTAACGCTCCTTGCGCCACTGTTCCCACGGCGAATCGTTCAACAGCCCATGGGCCACTTCCAGCCCGCGCGCGAACGCGTCCATGCCGCCGATATGGGCAATGAACAGATCGTCCAGATCGGTGGATTCACGGCGCACCTTGGCGTCGAAATTGAGGCCGCCTTCCAGGCCGCCCTGGCGCAGCACCACCAGCATCGCGCCTACGGTGTCGTACAGGTCGCTCGGGAACTGGTCGGTATCCCAGCCGTTCTGGGCATTGCCGCGGTTGGCGTCGATGCTGCCCAGCAGGCCGTGGTCGGAGGCGACCTGCAGGTCGTGTTCGAAGGTGTGGCCGGACAGCGTGGCGTGGTTGGCTTCGATGTTGAGCTTGAAGTCCTTCTCCAGGCCGTGTTCCTTGAGGAAGCCGGCCACGGTGGCGCTGTCGAAGTCGTACTGGTGCTTCATCGGCTCCATCGGTTTGGGCTCGATCAGGAAGTTGCCCTTCAGGCCGATGCTGCGGCCGTAGTCGCGCGCCATGGTGAGGAAGCGCGCGAAGTGGTCCACCTCGCGCTTCATCTGGGTGTTCACCAGCGAGGCGTAGCCTTCGCGGCCGCCCCAGAACACGTAATGTTCGCCGCCCAGTTCAACGGTGGCTTCCAGCGCGGCCTTCACCTGCACGGCGGCGCGCGCCACCACGGCGAAATCCGGATTGGTCGATGCACCATTCATGTAACGCGGGTGCGAGAACAGGTTGGCGGTGCCCCACAGCAGCTTGATCCCGGTGGCGTCCTGGCGCGCCTTGGCCAGGCCGACCATGTGCTTGAGGTTCTTTTCGTACTCGTCCACATCGTCGGCATCCGGCGACAGGTCGATATCGTGGAAGCACCAGTACGGCACGCCCAGCTTGGTGAAGAATTCGAACGCGGCATCCACCTTCGCTTCGGCGCTGGCCAGCGGCGAGCCTGCTTCCCAGGGGAAATGGCGGGTGCCCGGGCCGAACGGGTCGTGCCCGGCGTTGCAGAAGGTGTGCCAGTAACAGACCGCGAAGCGCAGGTGCTCCTGCATGGTCTTGCCGCCGATCACCTTGTTGGCGTCATAGACCTTGAACGCAAGCGGGTTGTCCGAACCGCGGCCTTCGAAGGGGATACGGCCGATCCCGGGGAAGTATTCCCTGGCGCCAATGTAGGGTTGGGTGCTCATGGTGCAGTTCCTTTCGTTGTGCGAGGTGTCGCTTAGAGGAATCAGCCGCGCTGCAGCGGCGTGACGGCGTCGAGATAGCGCAGGAAGCGCGCATAGGCGGTGGCATAGGCAGGTGCGCGCGCCGGCTCCGGGCGCGCCGACAACTGCGGGTCGAGCGCCACGTGGCGCTCGGCGATATCGGCAATGCTGGCCTCATCGCCGCGTGCGTGGCGCAGCGCCCACAGCGCCTGCAGGGCCGCGCCGAACGCCGCGCCTTCGGACTGGGTCGGCACGTCCACCGGCAGGCCGAACACATCGGCCACCAGCTGCCGCCAGGCGGCGCTGTTGCTGCCGCCGCCGGTGAGCACGATGCGGTCGAACCGCATGCCGGCGCGGACGAAGGCGTCGTAGCCGTATTTCAGGCTGTAGGTCGCCCCTTCCATCGCCGCGCGGTACAGGTGGGCCGGGGTCATGTTGGTGGTGTCCAGGCCCGCCAGCACGCCTTTGCCGTGTGGGAGGTCGGGCGTGCGCTCGCCATTGAGGAACGGCAGCATCACCAGGCCATCGGCACCGGGTGGCGTGGTCCGCAGGTGGCCATCGCCAAAGCGGGTGCTGAAATCGAACGCGTCAGCGACCTGCTCGGTCACCACGGTGCAGTTCATGGTGCAGATCAACGGCAACCAGCCGCCGGTGGACGAGCAGAACGCGGCCCAGGCCCCGTCGGGGTCGACCACGGGGCTGTCGGAGTAGGCAAACAGCGTGCCCGAGGTGCCCAGGCTCATCGCCAGGCGACCGGGCACTACGCAGCCGGTACCGATGGCCGCCATCATGTTGTCGCCACCGCCGACGGCCACCTTCACGGTGGCAGGCAGGCCGAACGATTTCGCGGCTGCCGGTGCGATATCGAACAGCGCTTCCGGTGGCGCGATGGGCGGCAGGCAATCGGCCAGATCGCGTTCCGGATCGGTCGCGCGCAGCAGCTCGGGCGACCAGGTGCGGGTGCGCACGTCCAGCCAGCCGGTGCCCGAGGCATCGCCGTATTCGCAGAAACGCTCGCCGGTCAGCACGAAGTTGAGGTAGTCGTGCGGCAGCAGGATGGTGGCCAGGCGCGCGTACGCGTCGGGACGGTGCGTTCTGGTCCAAGGCAGCTTCGAGGCGGTGTAGCCGGTCAGGATGGGGTTGCCGGCCAGCGCAATGGTCTGCGCTGTTCCGCCGGCCGCGTCCATGATCTGCGTGCACTCGGCGGCGGTGCTGGTATCGCACCACAGCTTGGCCGGTGCCAGCACCTCCCCGGCTGCATCGAGCGGCACGAAGCCGTGCTGCTGGCCGGACACCGCCAGCGCAGCAATGCGCGAGCGCACCGACGGCGCGATCGCAGCGAAGCAGCTGTGCAATGCGGCCACCCAATCGGCCGGGCGCTGTTCGCGGCTGCCATCGGCGGCGCTGTCCAGTTCAAGCGCCGCGCTGGCGCTGGCCACCACGCTGCGCTTGGCGGGGTCGTAGACCAGCACCTTCAGGCTCTGCGTACCTGCATCGATTCCCGCAACCAGATCCATCCCATGTACCCCGAGTGTTCTTGAAAGGTAGCGCTACCAATTTCGTGCGGCAAAGCGTGGCCCCGCTAGGCGGTGACCAGGCTCCGCGGCCAGACTTCTGCCGGCGCCCTGCAGTAGCGCTCAATGAACTCTGCCTGCGAAGGCATGCTTGCCGCGGCCTGCTGTATCGGCTGCTGGATCCGCGCCAGCAGCGTGCGCAGGTCGGCATCGCTGAGCGCCCGCGCCAGCGGGTGCGGCGGCCCCGGCAGGATGCCCTGCCCCATCAGCACGCTGGTCCAGGAGTCCACGCGGAACAGTTCCCCGGGGTCCTGCCAGGCGTGTGCGCGTTCGCGCCAGGCGCGCAGCCGCACCGCCAACGATTCGGGCAACTCCATCTCGCGGCACGCCTTCCACATCGGCTCGTCGCGCTGGGTGGCGTGGTAATGCAGGATGATGAAGTCACGCACGTGCTCCATTTCCTGCCGGCTGACATCGTTGTACAGCGCAGTGAGCGTCGGGGTGATGCCATCGAACGGGAACAGCTGGATCAGCCGCACCACGGCGCTGATGGTGAGGTGGATGCTGGTCGATTCCAGCGGTTCTATGAAGCCGCTGGCCAGGCCCAGCGCCACCACATTCCTGTTCCAGGCTTTCAAGCGGCGCCCACTTCGGAACGGCACCAGCCAGGGATCACGCAGCGGCTGGCCTTCGATGTCACGCAGCAGCTTGGCCTGCGCCTCGTCATCGGACATATGGCGGCTGGAGAACACCAGCCCACACCCTACCCGGTGCTGCAGCGCGATGTGCCAGCGCCAGCCGGCCTCGTGCGCGATGGCGCGGGTATACGGCACCGGCGGCTTGACCGACTCGGTCTGCACGGCCACGGCGCGGTCACTGGGCAACCACTGGTTCCAGTCTTCGTAGCCGCTGTGCAGGGTCTGCTCGGTGAGCAGGCCGCGGAAACCGGTGCAATCGATGAACAGGTCACCTTCGATCACCTGCCCGTCTTCCAGTACCAGCGCCGCCACGGAGCCGTCGTGGGCGTGCTGCCGCACTTCGCGGATCTTGCCTTCCACCCGGCGCAGGCCCTGCGCTTCGGCCCGGCGGCGCAGGAATTTCGCGTACAGCCCGGCGTCGAAGTGATAGGCGTAGTTGACCTGCGGCTGGCTCTGCAGCGAGAACCGGTCACCGCGCGAGGCCACGCTCTCCAGGCAGAAGTCGCCCAGGTCCGAGGGCATGCCGCGGCGCTGGCTGTCCAGCCAGAAATGATGGAACGGGGTGGCCCAGGTGCTTTGCCCGATGCTGCCGAACGGGTGGATGAAGCGCTCACCCGGGCGGCGCCAGTTCTCGAACGAAATCGAAAGCTTGAAGGTACCGGCCACCGCCTTCAGGAACTCCTGCTCATCGATCTGCAGGTAGCGGTGGAAGGTGCGGATCGGCGGCACGGTGGATTCGCCCACGCCCACGGTGCCGATCTGCTCGGATTCCACCAGGGTGATGTCCAGCTGCTCGCGGAACTGGTGCGATAGTGCGCAGCCGGCCAGCCAGCCTGCGGTACCGCCGCCGGCGATGACCACCTTGCGGATTCGCCCTTCTGTTGTGTTCGCAGCGTTCAAAGGGATGCTCCCATCAGCGGTTCAGTCGACCGAGCAGCTGCGCGCGGGTGCGGCGCGCCTGCATCTCGTCGAACGGTGCAAGCTCTCCCCGGGCGGCGTCAGGCAGGTGCTGCCCTGCGCGCTCACCGGGACCGAACACGTAGTACTCGAAGATCTTTGCCCAGGCCTTCTTTTCGCGCGCCGGCAGGTCGCGCAGCGCCCACATCGCATGCTGCAGTGCCGGCAGCGGCGAGGACAGGAAGCTGGGCACGCTGCGCCACCAGTAGTTCACCAGCACGTTGAACGGTTCCAGGCTGCGCACGTGGTGCCACCACATGCTGGGAATGAAGATGGCATCGCCCGGTTCCAGCTCCGCGGTCTGCGCGCTGGCCAGCGCGTCACGGAAACGGGGATGCCGGTCGAAATCCGGGCGGTCGAAATCGACCACGCTGACCACCTGCCCACCCGGGGTGGGCTCCAGCGGGCCCGGGTAGAGGTTGTCGATCTGCTCCGGCGGGAACAGGGTGAACCGGCGCCGGCCCACGGCGCAGCAGGCCAGGTTGTCCGGCGTGTCGTAATGGCACGAGGCGGTAACGCGGTTGCCGATCCAGATGCTGGCCGAGGCCTCGATGCCCTGCCCGGCCAGGCCGGCATCATTGGCCTGCGCGAACCCGGGCAGCGCACGCTCGATCAGCAGCGAGGCCACGTAATAGGTAGGCGGCTTGGGGGCATCGAGGGTGTCGGCGATCTCGTCCAGCACCTGGGTCAGCAGTCCGCGCCGGACCTCGAAGTTCAACTGGGTGAAATCGTCGTTGTAGAACGGGCGCCCTTCGATCTCGGGGCCGCCAAAGGAGTACTGCACCGGCAGCCCGGCATCGAAACCGCGAAGGTAGGCCAGCGCCTGCTGGGGGGAACGTAACCCGGCCTGCACCAGTGCCCAGTCGCGCGCGATGCCGCGCAGCACCACCGGCTCGCCGGCGGCCACCAGCGCCGCCAACGGCAGCGCATCGGGCTGCAGGCCTTCCAGGGTGCGCATGGCAACGCCATCCGGCATCGGTCAGTTCCTGCCCGTCGCGGTGGCGGCATCCTGCGCGCGCAGGCGCCGCTGCTTTTCAGCGATCAGCCGGCGCATGTTGTGCAATGAAGCCAGCATCAGGTACGCGCCTTCCAGGTAACCGGCGCGGTTGAGTTCGGCCAGCGCGGCGCCGTCCAGCTGGGCCAGGCGGTCGCGGTCGATCGCGTGCAGACCGTTCACGCCCACCCGGTTCTGCGGGTCGATCTGCACGTCGAGCGTGATCGGTTGAATCAGGCCTTTCGTATCGAGCATGGCAAACATCTCGGCGCCAAAGGCATGGCCGTCGTGGATGCCGCGCAGCACGTTGGCAATGTGGTCCAGATAGGGGCTGTTGCCACCCTGTGGCAGGAACACCGGCTCGCCGGCGCTGCTGCTCACGCGCGGGTGGTCCAGGTCCACGTGCAGCACCGGTTCCCGGGTGAGCGCTCCGTCGATGCGGTTTTCCTGGAACCCGATCAGGAACGGCCCCTTGGCCGCAGCCCCCGGAAGGTAGGACGCATTCCAACGGCCGTCGTCCAGGTACAGATTCTCGTGCTGTTCAAAGCCCAGCAGAACCACCGACTGCCACTCCCCGGTGGCGGCGTCTTTGCGCAGGAAAATCGGGTATTCCCGCTGCAGTTCGGCGTACTCGCTCGGGTAGGCCGGCACCATGCCTACCGCGTCGCCAAATTCGGGCCCGAAACCGGTCGCGACACGCAGCTCCCGGTGGGCGATGTTGTTGAGCATTTCGTAACGCGGCATGTGTAGTCCAATCCCTGCAGGAGCCTGCACGGGTGCCGCTGCCGGAACAGCGGCACCCGTGGCCTGTTCAGAACCTGTAACGAACGCCAAGCATGTAACGCGGATCCTGGTCAGCCAGCTTCACCATCATCTGCGAGGTGCGCGAACGCCAACGCACGTCCTCACCGGTCAGGTTGATGGCTTCAAGGCTGAACGACCAGTTGTCATTCAGCGTGTAGCCCACGCTGAGATCCCACTGGTCGTACTCTTCCACATAGTACGGGTTTCGGCTGGAACCCTGGTTGGCCAGGATCAGGTACTGGTCGCGCCAGTTCCAGGCCAGGCGCACCGACCAGCCGTACTTTTCGTACATCAGCATGGCATTGGCGGTATCGCTGAGGCCAGTGAGCGAGAACTGGTCGACGTTCGGGTCGCCCGCGTCGTTGTAGCCCACGTCGCCGTTGACGATGGTGTAGTTGGCCAGCACGCCGAAGCCGGTGTCGCCGAAGAAGTACTGCCCGCCCAGCTCCCAGCCATGCAGCTTGGACTCGTTCTGGTTGATGGGGCGGTTGACGTTGAACTGGTACAGCGGGTCGGCCGCGGTGCCATACAGGTCGTAAGCCGCTTCCGTGGCCAGTACCTGCGCGCCGGTGCCGTCGTAGGCGCCAAGCCCGGCCGGATTGTTGCGCAGCAGCGCCAACGCGGTGAACAGCGAGGTGTCATTGGCCGAGCAGGCCGCCGCGTTGGCCGGGCCAACCTGGGCGATACAGGCCCCACTGGTCAGGAAGCCAAGCGCCGCCTGCGCGTCCGGTCCGGAGGTGGGGTCGCGCAGGCCGTACAGGTTTTCCTGCACGATGGTGTTGCCGATGAAGTTGGCGACCTGCTTGTTCCAGTACGTAACCGACACATAGCTGGCATCAGCGAAGTACCACTCCAGCGCCAGGTCCAGGTTGTCCGATTCCAGGGGCTTCAGGGCAGGGTTCTGGGCGGTGCCGCTGGCCCGCGAGGACGGGTCGATCAGCACCGAGCCGAACGGCTGCTGCGCGGTCGGGCCGGCGTACAGATTGCCGATCGGCGCGCGGGCAATGCTCTTGCCGAACGAGATGCGGCCCTTCAGGTCGTCCAACAGGTCGATGCTGAAGTCCAGGTTCGGCAGGATGTAGCTGTAGCTGGTCTTCTCGGTGAAGGGCTGCTGCTCGTCGGACAACAGCACGCGGAAGTCATTGTTCGCCTGCCACTGGATGCCTTCGGGAATGGCGATGATCGAGGTGGACACCACATCGGTGGTTTCGTAGCGGACGCCCAGTCGCGTATTGGTGCGGTGGCCGCCCAGGTCACCGTCCAGCTCGATCTGCATGTACGCCGAGTTCGTCTTCTCTTCCACCCGGTTGTCGGCGGCATTCTGCGGGCTCACGCCCAGGTTGGCGCCGTAGTACTGCCCCGCCCACTGCGCCAGCCGGCCGGCGTCGCCGCGCCAGGCGCTGAAGCTGTTGATGTTGAAATCGTCGAACATGCCGACGATGTTCACCGGCTGCAGCAGGTCCATCAGGCCGTTGGCCACATCGCCGTTGACATTGGCCACGCCCCAGTCGCCCAGGGTGTTGTAGTTTTCCGCGGCCTGGATGCGGTGGGTGGTCTGCTTGCTGGTGTCCACGCCGAACTGGAAGCGGCCTGCGTCAAAGGCCCACTCACCGTCGACACGGCCCTGCTTGATCTCGCTGATCTGGGTCTGCGAATTGATGCGCAGTACCTGCGAGCCGATCTCGCCCGGCACGAACCCGCCGTTGACCACGCCATTGGTCTTGGCGATGGCATCGGCAGCGGTCGGGTACCAGACCTGGGTGCCCACCGGCAGGCCGTTGTTCCAGACCATTTCCTGCACGTAGGTGCCACCGCACTGCGGCCCGGTGGTGCAGTTGTTGGTGCCGGCGATACTGGAGAAGATCGAGCCGCCGCCGGTGAGCGGATCATTCGGCCGGCTTTCGTTCTTCGAATCGTGGCCGTCGAAGCTCAGCTTGAAGCGGTCGGTGATGTTCCAGGTGGCATTGAAGCCCAGCGAACCCAGCTTGTACTTCTGCATGCTGCGCTGCTGTTCAAGCCCGAAGTCCTTGGTGCCGGCGATTTCGCGGATGTAGATCGGCGTGGCCACCGCACCGCTGGTGTCGAAGACCACATCGGTGTAGTTGCTGTTCTGCAGCCACATGCCCTGCTCGCCACGATTCTCTTCGATCTCGTTGGTCGAATAGGTGTAGTCCAGGGTCAGGGTCACCGCGTCGGTCGGGGCGAACTGCAGCACCGCCTGGCCATTGATGCGCTCGCGTTCGAAATCGGCGAAGGCATAGCGCAGGTCGTTCGGGCGCCCGTACAGCGCGCCGATCGCCGGTGCGTTGGTCACGGTCGGGTTGCCGGGCATGGTCCCGGTCCACGGCTGGATGTTCCAGTAGTTGTTGGTGGCCTGCACCGAGCCACCCTTGCGCTTCTGGTAGCTCGCGCTGACACCCACACCCCAGGTTTTTTCCGGGTTGGTGTAGCTGAAGATGCCGGAAAGCTCCGGGGTGATGTCGTTGTCGAACGGCTGGCTCTGGTCGGAGACGATCTTCGCCCCGGCACTGGCCACCGTGCCCTCATGGTCGAACGGACGCCCGGTGAGGATGTTGATGGTGGCGCCGATACCGCCGCTGGGCACGTTGGCCTGGCTGGTCTTGAAGACCTCGATGCCATTGACGGCTTCGGCCGCCAGCTGCGCGAAGTTGAACGCGCGGGTACCGCCGTCCACACCGCCGATGGCGACCTGCCCCGCCGCGCCGAACGCGTCGGCACCGGGCATCTGGCGGCCGTTGAGGGTCACCATGTTGAACTGCGGGCCAAAGCCACGCGCGGTGACCTGCGCGCCTTCACCATCACGGCGCTCGATCGAGATGCCGGTGATGCGCTGCAGGGATTCGGCCAGGTTGGTATCCGGGAACTTGCCGATGTCCTCGGCACTGATCGCATCCACCACGCCAGCCGAGTCGCGCTTGATGTCCATTGCCTGGCTGAGGCTGTTGCGGATACCCGTTACCTGCACGGTGTCGAGCTGGGTCGGGGTGGACTGGGACTGCGACTGCTGCTGCGCGGCAGGCGCCGGCGACGCGGCGTCCTGTGCGAATGCGGGATTGATGACCAGGACGCCGCCCACGAAGGTGAACATGGCCCGGGATGTAAGTTTCGCCAGCTTCCGGCTCATGCGTGAGCCCTCAGGTCTGGGGTACGACGGAAAGCACAAGCGCTCATGACTCTCCCCTCTGACATACGATCGAATGGATGTACCGCCCCTCCAAGGAGCACGCACGGGCGATGCCCGTCTTCCACACCGAACATCGCAGTGCGTTTTCGCTGCACTGCGACTCAAACTCGCTTTCAGGCTTGCCAGAACACGCGTTTGGTATATGGGGGGTCCCCGCTGAGCCTTACCTTGGCCTAGTGGTAGCGCTACCATCGCGTCAGGGCGCAGACTAATCACCCGGTCACACGGTTGTCATCATGCAGCGCAGCAAAGGAACCGCTTCCTTGAAAAACAGCCAGAAAGTGGTGCGTCGCAAAGGCAATGCCATCACCATCGATGTGGTCGCCGCGCATGCCGGCGTATCGGCCATGACGGTTTCGCGCGTAATCAATGGCCATTCCAGCGTGCGCGAGGAAAACCGCGAACGGGTCATGCGCAGCGTGCTTGAACTGGACTACCGGCCCAACCTGGCGGCAAGCGCCCTGGCGGCGGCGCAGCACACCTGCATCGCGCTGATCTACACCAACCCCAGCTCCAGCTACCTGCGTGAGCTGCTGGTCGGCGCGCTGCGCGGGTCTACCCGGTCTGCGGCGCAGTTGGCGATCTCCACCTGGGATGGGTTGAGCGCCACGGCACGGCGCGAGGCGGCACGGCAGCTGTGCGACAGCGTGGCCGGGGTGATTCTTCCGCCGCCGCTGTGCGAATCCAAGGCGATCGTCGACATCTTCGTCAATGCCGGGGTCCCGGTCGTCTCCATCGCATCCAGCCAGTTCAGCGACCGGGTTTCCTGCGTGCGCATCGATGACCGCCATGCAAGCCAGCAGATGGTCGCGCATCTGATCGGCCACGGGCACACACGCATCGGCTACATCACCGGTGATCCGAACCAGACCGCCAGCGCGCAACGCTGGCAGGGATATCGGGATGCGCTGGCAGAGGCCGGCATCGGGTACGACGAGGCGCTGGTGCAGCCCGGGCTCTTTACGTATCGATCCGGACTGGAGGCTGCCGAGCATCTTCTGGCCCTGCCCCACCCGCCGAGTGCCATCTTCGCCAGCAACGATGACATGGCGTCTGCGGTGGTTTCAGTGGCACATCGGCGCGGGCTGGACGTGCCGCGCGATCTTTCGGTGGTGGGCTTCGACGATACGTCAGCGTCGACCATGGTGTGGCCGGAACTGACCACCATCCACCAGCCCGTGGCGGACATGGCCGACACCGCCATCGACATCCTGCTGCGGGAGATCCGGCGCGCGCCTGCTTCGGCGCGCGCCACCGTCAACCAGGTGCTCGCGCATCAGCTGATCACGCGCGATTCCGTATCAGGGCCGGTGCAGCGCCCCTAGCCTCACGCACTACGGCGCGGGGGTGGCCTGGCGGATGCGTTGGCCTTTCACTGGCTCACCCAGCGCGACCGGCTTGTCATCGGCCAGGTAGTTGGAGAACTGTGCGGGCAATGCGGTGGCCTTGCCGAACTCGGGTCCGGCCTGCAACTGATAATGCAGGTGGGCTTCGGAAGAGTTTCCACTGTTGCCGCAGTCTGCCAGCTGCGTGCCAGTGCGCACGGCCTGCCCTTTGGTTACCCGCACACTGCCCTGGCGCAGGTGGGCCAGGACCGAATATTCGTCGTTGCCATGATCGATGACGACGCGGTTGCCGGTGGGCTGGCTGGGATTCATCTCACCCGGCACGTTGTCGGCCACGCCGTCGATCACCTCCACCACCCTGCCGTCTGCCGGAGCCAGGATGGGCTTGCCGAAGCAGAAGTAATCCTCGTTGCGGCTGCCTTCCCCGCGATGCGAACTGCCATCCTGCAGGACCAGCAGGTCCATGGCGAAACGCTGGCCTGCATGCGCGGCATGGTAGTTCTGTTCGACGCTACGCCCGCCCCAGAACACGTAGAACTCGTCGGAGAATGGCAGCTGCAGCGGCGTGCGGTTCTTGTAGTCAAGGCGCTCGCTGGCAGCGGGCTGCGGCGAGGTCTGTTGCGGGCGGATGGTGAACGCCACTACCTTGCCCTGGCCGTCGAATGTCCAGGTGATGGCAATGATGTCCGGAGTGTTCTTGAATCGTACCTGCCGCAGGTAGATGTCATGCCCGCCATGGGTGCTGACCGTTTCGCTGAGCACCTCCGTTTCCTCGCCCCATGCGAGGATCTGTTCTCTCACCGCCACCAGGCGCTGTTTCGATCCCAACGCTTCCTGCGTCTTCGGCGCCATACGCTCCCACAGCGCATCGACCTGACCCTGGTAGAACTGCGAGGTCAAGCTGGCGCCTTCCTGGCGCGTGTCCTGGGTAGCCGCAAGGCCGCCGAACGCCAGCAGCGATAGAACCAAGGGTGCCATCATTTTCGCGAACACTGTCATGTCAGGAGTCCGTGCTGTTTGGATCGGGAATGCCTGCGACGACTGCCGCAAGCTGCTTGCGGTACTGGGCCAGCCCTTGGCGTCCTGCAGGCGTCAGCTGCAGGGTGGTCAGCGGGCGCTTGCCCCGGAACGATTTATCGATGGCGACCAACCCAGCGGCTTCGAGCTTGCTGAGATGGCTGGACAGGTTGCCCTTGCTCAGGCCACTGAGATGTTCGACGAATGCGAATTCGGCTGATTCGGCGCCGGCCAGGATCGACAGGATCAACAGGCGCGCCGGCTCGTGGATCAGGCGATCCAGCTGCAGCAGGCTGCGGGGGTCGGGAAGCTGGGTCACGGCATCGGCTTCCGCGCAGCCACGAACGCGCGCATTTCCGACTGCAGGCGCAGGAACCGCAGGTGGTCGCGCCACCCGACCACCACCAAGGCAATGGCTGCCAGCGGAAACACCACGGTGGTGGGGCCGAACGCATAGGTCTGGCCGGTGAATGCCACCGCGGCCTGGCACAGCAGGAACACGCCCACAATGAATTCCAGCGGCGTTCGCAACCACCGCCAGACAATCAGCGGCAGAAGCGCTACCACCATCAGGTACCCGATCGCGCGCAGGTCCCACGGCAATCTGCCCATCGGTGCCATGCGGGTCAGCACGAACCCGACGATCAGCGCGCTGATCAGGGCAGTGAAAGCGATGAAAAGGCGTTGGAAGTTGCGCTCGGTCGCGGTGATCTGTTCCTCGACCTGGCCGAAACGCTGGTAGTAGCGATGCGCCAGCCATTGCTTGGCGGCTAGCCACAGCACCGGCACAGCGATGAGCAACGCGCGCAGCTCAAAGGTGGCGGGCAACAGGGCGCCGGCAAGAAAGGAGACCAGGCAGGCAGCGCCACCGGCGATGGCGGAAAGGCCGCCCGCGCTTCGTGAGTACCGTGAGTACTCGCGGGTCATGGCCTGGAAGCGGCTGTAGGGATCGGTGACAGACGGCAGCTGCATGACGCACTCCAAGGGAATCGCCTTGCAGTGAGTTTGCAGTGCAAACCAGTTTGCGTCAAGCGTCAGGCCGAATGGCCTGAGAGTTTCCGAAACCCTTACCTGGCGGCGCCTTTGCCGCCACCTTCGCCGTGCTGCGCAGTGGCCTCCTGGCTCCGCGCGAAGTCAGGGAATGTTTCAGCAAGCGACTGCTGGTCCGGGAGGATGTAGAACAAGCCGCCCTTCTGGAACGTCGGCTTGATGATCTTCGCGTAGAAATCCGGGTTGACGTTGATGCAGCCATGGGTAACACGGTTGTCGTCCGGCGAAGGCGACGCCAGGCGCTCGACGCGCCGTTCGGCAGGTACGCCGGTTGCCGTGGGATGGATGGAAATCGCGGTGTCGTAGTCCACCCAGAGCACGCGCCCGGCGTCGAGTGAGTCGCCGTAACCGCCGATGAAGCGGCCAGCAGGCGTCGTGCGGTCGCGACCCGGAATTTCCTTGAGCGCGAGACCTGCTATGCCCGGGGCGGAATGGTCACCCACCGCAGAGCCAAACAGGCCCGGCGCAGCGCCGATGAGTTTGCCACTACCGTCGAACACGAGGATCTGCGCCGCTGCTTTATCCATCACAGCGAACGGATAACCTTCTGCATCCCTGCTTGCCTTGACCCACCCGGCCAGCTGAAGGACCGTGTCGGATACCGGCTGCTCCGGCGGCAATAGATCGTTGGACGATGTCGGCTGTTCAGCAGGCTGCTGCTCGGCCGGGTCCTGTGCACGGGCCAAAGCGGGGCCGGCGAACGCCAGCGTCAGCGCCAGTGCGCCACACGTGGCTCGGATAGCGGGATGCATGTGCATGGTGTAGGGGGAATTCCTTGAAGCTACGACAGACTAAAACAAAGAAACCGGTGGCCATCAAAGGCCACCGGGTCCTGGTTTACGCACTTCGATACTGCATGTGCGACGAAACAATCAGCCGCGCGGCTGACGCTTCGGCGGGACCGTTTCCAGACGCTGCACACGGCTTTCAATCTGATCCAGGCGCTGGTTTGCCTGCTGGGCCGACTGATTGGCCGATTCAGCACTCTGCGCTGCGCTGTTCACCTTGGTATCAAGCGAATCGAGGCGCGAGTTGATGGTGGCAAACTCGTCCTTATAGGTGGCGCAACCGCCAAGGCCCAAGGTGGCAACGAGCGCCACGCCCAACACCACATTCTTCTTGGTCATCATCATTTCCAGTACTCCTTCTTGGGTCTTCAGGTAAATAGAGCCCCCTCTGCCGGACCAATCATGACGCTGCGATACGTACATGGATTGTGAAGACCTGAACCGGCGTTCGGACTCTGTTCTGCCAAGCCGCTATTTGACCATCCAGCCCGGAAAGTCAACCCTTTCCAGCATTCCGCCGGCGAGGGATCCCGCACTTCCTGCAACGACATCGTGCGGGACACCCAGCGGGAACGCGCTTGCGTCATCCAGCCCACGGACCTGCTCGGGCGTCAGCTGCACCTGTGCAGCGCCAAGGTTGTCCTCCAATTGCGCGGGCGTCCTCGGGCCGATGATGGGCAGCGTGCCCTTGGCCAGCACCCAGGCCAACGCGATCTGGCCGGGAGGCAGCCCGGTGGTTTCAGCGAGCGCAAGCACCTCGTCCACCACGCGCGTCTTACGCTCGTCGCTTTCACTGTGAATGACCGCGCCCAGCCCTTCTGCGCGACCGGTTTCGCCCTTGCGGTACTTCCCGGTCAGCAGCCCGCCACCCAGCGGCGACCAGCTCACCACGCCAAGCTGGAAGGCGGCCGCCATGGGCAACAGCTCACGTTCGGCCGTGCGTTCCACCAGGCTGTATTCGAGCTGCACGGCCGACACCGGCGCCCATCCCTGCAGCTCTGCCAGGGTTGCTGCGGTGGCAATTCGCCACGCTGGAAAATCCGAAAGACCTGAATACAGGATCTTTCCAGAGCGGACGAGGTCATCAAGCCCGCGGGCAATTTCATCGATGGGCGTGACGCCGTCCGGCATGTGCACCCACAGCAGGTCGATCCGATCGGTCCCCAGCCGTTTGAGGCTTGCTTCCACGCTCTGGATCATCGCCTTGCGGCTGTTTCCAGTTCGCTGCAGGCCAGCAGTGGGGCTGGCGCCCAGCGAGAACTTGGTCGTCAGGATCAGATCGTCGCGGTCGCCGCCAATGAACCCGCCCAGCATTTCTTCCGATTGGCCGAACTGGTACTGGTCCGCCGTATCGATGAAGTTGCCACCTGCCTCCCGGTACCGGGAGTAGATCTGCTGCGCTTCATCGCGATCCGAGCCATAACCCCAGCCTTTGCCGAAGTTGCCCGTGCCCAGCGCAAGCGTGGAGACGCGAAGGCCGGTCCGGCCAAATAATCTATACCGCATGGGGCACCTCATAGGGTCATTGCGAGGGGGCGACAGCGTCCGCTGCTCTGCTGCCATGCCGTGATCGTCCACCCGGCCGCCCGTTGCCGCATCCAGAATCAGGGCTCGCAATGCCTCCCCCATCTGGGGGTGCCTGCCGTGCCAGCCTGTCCGCCTGCGGCTTCCCCGCTGCATGCGCCCTCTCGCGGGCTATGGGGTGGCGTCCCCTGCCTTCTCCACCGGCGGGGTTTGCCAACGGTTTTCGAGCAACTCAGGCTTGGGGCGGTAGTAGCGCATGAACATTACGAACGGGCCCTCGGGCGCCGGCAGCCAGTTGGCCTGTTTGTCCTTGCCAGGGGACTGGTTCTGGATGTAGATCGTCAACCCGCCATCGGCATCCTTCTTGAGCTCCGGCAACATCGGTGAATTGATCAGATAGCGATTGATCGGATTCTTGACCAGCAACTGCTGGGGGAGTCCGTACATGGTGACAGACCAGAATGCATCGACTGGCGGCAGCTCGCCCTTCGCGAAGTGCAGCGTGTATCGGCCTTTGCTGCCATCGAGCGGCTGGCCGCTGGCATCCTTGTCAAGAATGGGGTACATCGCTTCTTCACGCGAGTTGGCGCCAATACCCACCTGGGTTCCGGTGGCGCGCGCGACATAATCGTTCTTGAGAAACTCCCGGTTGCCAAACAGCGTATCGGTCTTACCACCCAATGATGCGCGCTTGGCGTCGATCTGCTTCTGCCCCTCGGCCATCCCCTCTTTGAGTGCTGCCTGCATCTCCGGCGACAGGCTGCCAGCGTCGAACGGCTGTCCGGGTTTGATGCCCAGCATGGCGAAGCGCTCGCGCAGTGCGGTCTCGCTTGGGTGCGCCGGTTGTGCAAACTGCAGGAGAAATGCCAGCTGGTTGAAGAACTCGAGGGAGGTGCGGTCCTGCGCCGGGGGCGTCGGCTTGATCCATTGGATTTCCGGGGCAGCCGGTGGCGCAGCGCCCCCGGCAAATGCAGACAGCGGCTGAACCCTGTAGCCGGCCTGTATCTTCTTTACGTTGTCGAGATCGCCGGGATTGAACAGCTGCGTGCGCCCGACCACGCTGACCAGGTCGGTCTCGGACCGGATCACTTTGGTGATAGCCGCCGGTGCTTCGCCCTTCCAGCCGGGCCCGGCAATAAGGAAGCTTCCGCCATCGTTGCCGGTTGCACGGCTCCCGATGTAGTCGAAGTTGAAGGTGTACAGATCCATCAGTTGGAAGACGAAGTATCTGTCCTTTTCCATCTTGGGCACGGTAATGACCACCGGTTCCGCACGCAGGTCCAGCATGGCAAACGAGTAAGGCGTGTCCGAGTTCGGCGTTACGAACGCGGTGTCTTCGGGCGTGAACACACGGGCGATGTTCAGAATGGAGTTGAACGGACCCTTGTACTGGGGATTGCCCTTGTCGACATTGAACGCGTACACCGTTTTGTAGGTGTCCACCATGGGTACCCCATACACGTAGGCGTCACGGGCAATCTTTCTTGCCTCATCGGCCGAAGGGGCCGCAGAGGGCGTGGTTGACGGTTGCGCCGGGGATGGCGTAACCGTTGCACCTGTCTCCTTTTCGGGCGATTTTCCGCCGCCGCACGCGGTGAGGGACAGGCAGCAGGCCAGGGCCATGCCGAGCAGTGTTGCAGCGGAGTGAGTTTGACGGAGGTACATGGGATCCAGCTCAGCCTCAGGCACAGGGGAACAGTCCCACTGTCGTCGTCAGGATCTTTGCCGGCAAGAGGAGTTTCACGCAGGCTGGCTCGGTATTTCTACCGAGCGACGCCGCTGCCATTAAAGCGCCGGCTGCTCGGCATTCAGCACCTGCAATGCCGGCCCCGTGGTGTCGGGCAGCACATGCTGGTCGGTTACCAGCAGTACCACCCCCGGGCTCATCAGCGGCCGCAGCGCGGCACGGAACCCCTCGGGCAGCAGCACGCGCTGCTCGTCGGCCTGGCTCACCACGGTGCCACGGGCCGCTTCCTCGCCCGGGATGCCAACCTCTACCCATGAGGGTTCGGTTGCCGGCGCGTTGCTGCTGGCAACCATGTACGCGCGCGTTCCTTCAGGCGCTGCGCCACCGCGGAAACCCACGCGCGAACGGCCGATCTCCTTGCCGTCACGGTATGCGAACAGTCGGCGGTCGCTGGTGCTGAGCAACAGCGACACCACGCCGGTGGGTGCAACGTCCGGCTGCCAGCGGAACGCCTCCTGCGTGCCCAGCGGTACGGACAGCACTTCTTTGCCGGTGCCCGGGTCGATCGGGCTGGCCACGCGGGGGTGCACCAGCGTCGGATCGGATACGCCCTCCTTGGCGATCACCACCACCATGCCCATGTTGGTCGCCCCGAACAGCCGCCGGGCAAACTCGGTGGGCAGGTGCACGCAGCCATGGGATTCCGGGTACCCCGGCAATCCGCCGGCATGCAGGGCAATACCATCCCAGGTAAGACGTTCCTGGTACGGCATGGCGGCGTCGTTGTACTTGCTGGAATGGTGGTCCTTGTCCTTCTGCAGGATGGTGAACACACCCGTGGGCGTTTCGTGACCAGGCTTGCCGGTGCTCACCGTGGACACGGCTTCCAGCAGGCCGTTGCGGTACACGTAGGCGCGCTGCTCGGTGATGCTCACCACCACCGCCATCGGGCCCATCGCTTTGGAATCCCCGCCCCATACCCACTCGCCCGGCTTGAGTTCGGCCGGCGAGGTGTTGGCCGGGCTGGAACTGGGCGCGCCCCATGACGGCGTGGCCAAGGCCTGCCCGGCAGACATCATCAGCGCAATCAGCAACAGGCCAGATTTCATCATGAGGTGCGTCCAGCAGTGGGTTCAGGCCGATGGTAACGCGATAACCGAACCTCCCAGCACCTGCCAGCCGCTCGCCGTTTTCACCCAGAAGCGGCAGTACCTGAAGTGCCCTGCGAACGCAGCGCCGTCGAACGTGCCTGCCAGTTCGGCTGTTACCGAGGTTACAGCGGCCTGCCCTTGTGCGGAGATCTCTACAGATCGCCACTCTGCCAAGGTGAGCTTCTGGCGTCCGGAACGGTGCAGCGCCAGATCATCCTGCTTGTGAAAAACATCGCCTGACGGCCCCACAAAGATCAGGTCGTCTGCAATCAGGGATTCCAGGGCCTCCACGTCGCTGGTGAGCATCGCAACGCGCAGGGCTTCCTCGTGCTGCCGGATTTCAGTATCCATGCGGACTCCATGAAAGTGGTTGGCGTTACTGTTGTGCTGCTTCTGGTGCCAGCGTATGGATTACTTTGCCCTGCGCATCCAGGAACTCGATGGCGCCGTAGCCTTCCGGGGTGACGGTCAAGCGCAGCCTGGCCCGGTCCTGCTTGTCGTTGAGCGCGATGGCCGGCGTGCCGTCGGCACCCACCACCATCTGGATCCGTGTGGGTGTCTGCACCCCCGGAATCAGGCGGTTGTCCAGGCGGGGTTCGCGAATCAACGGCGGTGCCTGGTTGATCGAAAAGCGCACCTCGCCATCCGGTGAGACGCGCCAGCCGATGGCATCCATGGCGGGGTGGTCCAAGGCGAGCACGGCCATGCCACCATCCACGTCCGCGGTACCGAAGCCGCCGCGCTCACTGCCCTTGTCGTCGTACAGCACCATGCCCGCCACATTGAAGGCGCGCTTGTACTGGATGCCGTCGATGATCGGCGCGGGCGTCTGGCCCGAAAGGGTCATGCGGATCACGCCCTGTTCGTCAACGATGTCGATGCGGCGTGCGGTGATGCGGTCGCTGTCCGCTGCTTCCACACGGGTCTGCGGCGACCTGCTGACGATGACCTTCTGCAGCTGCTCGACGGAGGGGCGCTTGGGGCTGGCAGGCTCCGCCGCTTGTGCATGCAGGGCCGGGGACGATACGGCGAAGGCAATGATGATGCAGTTCAGCGCTTTCATAGGCTCCCTTCCGGCCACGGCAACCACGTGCCCGGCTCCATGATCTGCAAAGGGATATCCCGCTCGCGTGCGGCCTGGCGAACCCTGCCAAGCGGATCATCCACTTCGACATACTTGTCCATTCCGCTGACACCGTAGTGAATCGGCACCAGCACCCGAGCGCCGAGGATAACCGCAGCGGCCACCGCCTGCTCGGGCGCGAGCACGCCCGGCTGGCCACTCTCCGGCTCGCGCCAGCCGAAGCGCGCGCCATTGATCGGGAGAAACGCTGCATCGAACGGGCCAAACTGGCGGCCGATGCGCCACCAGTTGCCATGCCACTGGGTATCGCCGCCGTGGAAGATGCGCCGCCCGCCGGCCGAGACAACCCATGAGACCTGCGTATCCCCGTAACCATCCGATGCAGGCACCGGCGTGGCGGTGAAGTCGCCCAGCAGCTGCGGCTCCCACAGCGCACTGGGGCGGGCACGCGCGCCCTGCGGCCACGGTGAGGGTTGCAAGCCTGCCGGATACGCCAACACCCCGCCGTTCTTGAGCGCGGTCGCTACTGCGGTGCCATCGAAGTGGTCCGAATGGGTGTGGGTGACCAGTACGTGGGTTTCGCCCGCGGTGTCGTCCACCGGCACCAACCGGTCGGGTAGCGCCCTGCCCCATGCCTCCGGACTGACCAGCGGATCTATCAACAGCGTGCTGTCGGGCAATTGCAGGCGCACTCCTGCCCATGCCAGTCGCTGGGCGCGCAGTGTTCTGGGTACTGCCGCTGCTGCCAGCGCTCCGAACGGAAGCAGCGTCGCCGCTGCCGCGCCCGCGCATCCCACAAGGAAGCGCCGACGGTGATTGAGGTCATTCATGCTTCTTGCTCCCGGGCGGCATCGGCCTCGCTGCCCAGTGAGTCGACCAGCAGCGCCCGCTCGCCATCCATGAATGCGGTGGCGACCGATTCCACATCGTCACCGAAGAACATCACGACATCCGTAGCCAGCTCCTGGATTCGCATTACGTACACCCCGTTGACAGGATGGGCATCGTGGCCAACCCACCGGGGCGTGACAAACGAGTATTTTCGCCCTTCGCCTTAGAAAATCTAATGCGATACGATGCGGACGACTCCGCTCTGCCAGGCGCCTGTGAAAACCCGACCCGCCGCCCCGCTCAACGCCTTGCGCACGTTTGAAGCGGCGGCGCGCCACCTGAGCTTCAACGGCGCGGCCAGTGAGTTGTTCGTCACCCCGGCGGCCGTCAGCCACCAGGTAAAGCATCTCGAGGAGCACCTTGGCGTAAGCCTGTTCCAGCGCAACCACCGCTCGGTGGCGCTGACGCCGGAAGGCGCCGAACTGGCTGCAACGGTGGGTGAGCTGTTGGGACAGCTGGACCTGGCGTTGGACCGTGCCCGGAACCGGGCGCCGGCCGTACTCCGGGTGACCACCATGGAATCGTTCGCGGCCAAGTGGCTGGTGCCACGGCTGCACCGGTTCCAGCAGGCATTTCCGGACGTACGGGTGCGGATCGACACCAGCGACGAGCACGCGGACTTCCTGCGCGGGGGATTTGATGTGGGCATCCGCTATGGAGCGGGCAAGTACGCTGGCGTCCGTGCAGATTTACTGATGCAGGCACCTGCGTTCCCCGTTTGCTCGCCCGCGCTGCTGGGCGCCAACCCGCACGTATTGGAACAGCCCGACGACCTGCGCCACTACACACTGCTGCACGATGAGGGCGCGACAGGCCGCCCAGGAATTCCTGCGTGGTCGGATTGGTTGGCGGCAGCAGGTGCCACAGAGGTAAACCCCGCGTCGGGGCCTGTCTTCGCCAGCATCTACCTTGCCCAGGAAGCTGCAGTTTCAGGCCACGGTGTTGCGTTGGGCCTCGCTCCCCTCGTGGACGACGACCTTCGGCAAGGCCGGTTGGTGAAGCCGCTTGGCGTGGGCCTGGAGAATGCGTACGCGTTCTGGCTGATACGCCGTGACGTCTCCCAACAGCGACCCGAGGTGGAAGCATTCTGCCACTGGCTGCGGCAGGAGCAGCGGCAGCTCTCCGGTGCCCCATGGTGAACCTGCGGCTGGCGCAGCGGTGGGAACGGCTGAGGAACAGGGATGCAGAGCTGGGCGTGATGTTGCTGTTCGCCCTGTTGGCCGGCCTGTTCGTCTGGGGCGCCTACGACGTTGCCTATCCGGAACACGGCTGTGTCCGGATGGGCAAGGGCAATAGCGGACCGCTGGAGTGCGACCCGCAGCGGCTGTTCAACTACGGCGTTGTGCTGCTGTCGATCGGGGTTCTCACCACCAGCCCCATTTTTTACATCCTCTGGGGCTGGATGAGAGACATGGCGCGGCCGTTGTCGCTGAAAGAGGACCAGCCCCCTGCGCCAGTCAGCGAGTGAGCCGGGCTGACACCCTGCAGGCAGGCACGACGGCTGGCGCCGGGGACATGTACGTGACACTACCCGCGCATACATGGTAAGCGAAGGAGACGCTGGCAAGGCCAGCATCCGGTACTCGAGCCGTGTGCATTACCTCTCCCTTGGACGACAGCAGCCTGATGCGGGCCCCATCTGGACTGGCGGAGTTGCCGGGGGTAGCCAGCTCCAGGGTGAAGCCGCTGGAGAGTTGAACGGTTGCTGCCTGCTGGGATGGCAGTTGCAGATCCAGTGCAACAGGCGGCAAGGCGTCCTGCTGCACTACGCCTGTGAACTGCACTGATACCGGGGTGGCTGCTGATGCGGAAATTGCCACGCAGAAAAGCGAGAGGAAACCGGCTGCTGCCTTCATCATTCACCTCCAATGTGTGGAATTTCCAGATCCGGGCCCAGACTACGCAGTGATCATAGGGCTGCCCGGTTCCGGCAACAAGCGGGACAGCCTTCCCCTTCAGGACTCGAGAAGAAGCCTGCATTCTGCGAGTCCACTCTCTGATCCTGACTTCCGGCATCATGACAGCGAAGTACCCGCCTACCTACCCGTCATCTTCAACGCAGCTTCGGGCAAGCGCTCGCCGCTGATGCGTATATGGGCCAGTTCGCCATCGATCCGTTGCAGGTCGCCCGGCTCCAGAATCAGGTCCAACGCGCCCAGATTCTCATCAAGGCGGTGCAGCTTTGTCGTGCCGGGAATGGGTGATATCCACGGCTTCTGTGCCAGCAGCCAAGCCAAGGCAACCTGCGCAGGCGTGGCACCCTTCTCGACGGCCAGTGCCTTGACCACATCCACCAATGCCATGTTGGCCTTGCGGGCTTCTGCAGAGAAGCGCGGCACCACGTTACGGAAATCGCTGGCGTCGAACTGGGTGTTCTCATCGATCTTGCCGGTGAGGAACCCGGCGCCCAATGGGCTGAAGGGCACGAAGCCGATGTCCAGTTCTTCCAGCAGGGGCAGCAGCTCGTTTTCCGGCTCGCGCCAGAACAGCGAGTACTCACTCTGCACGGCCGTCAGCGGCTGCACCGCATGTGCCCGGCGGATGGTCTGCAACCCTGCTTCGGAGAGCCCGAAGTGCCCTACCTTCCCTTCCGCAATCAGTTCCTTCACTGCACCGGCCACGTCCTCAATCGGCACCGCCGGGTCTACCCGGTGCTGGTACAGCAGGTCGATGCGCTCGGTACGCAACCGCTTCAGGCTCGCCTCGACGGCCGCCTTGATGTGCGCCGGCTGGCTGTTGGTGCCCGGTCCACGCGCACCGGTTACCGGGTCGATATCGAAACCGAACTTGGTGGCGATCACCACCTGGTCGCGTACCGGCGCCAGCGCCTCGCCCACCAGTTCTTCATTGGCGAACGGGCCATAGGCCTCCGCCGTATCGAAGTGGGTGACGCCCCGCTCCACCGCCGTGCGGATCAGCGCGATCATCTCCTGCTTGTCTGCCGCCGGGCCGTAGCCCGAACTCATCCCCATGCAGCCCAGGCCGAGGGCGGAAACTTCAAGGCCTTGTCCAAGAATGCGGGTTTTCATCGTGGCGTCCTCATCGAACAGTGGGGGGAGTGGCCAACCAGGCGTTGACCGTCTCCATGGTCCTGCGCTCCTGATCGGCTTCCATCGTGAAGGCCTCCAGGATGCGGGCATCGGGCGCATGGCGGGCGAGTACGCGAAGGCTGCTGCCTACGCCATATCCGCCATGGGTAATGAAGGGCACGATGGTCTTGCCGCTCATGTCGTGCCGTGACAGGAAGGAGCGGATCACCGGAGGCGCGGTTTCACCCCAGATCGGGAATCCCAGGTACACGGTGTCGTAGCGGCTCATGTCGTCGATGGACGCGCGCAATGCAGGCTCAACGCCGTCGTCCCTTTCCTGTCTGGCCTTCGCTACCGTTTCCAGATAGTCGGCCGGGTATTCTTCTGCCGGCTGGATCTCGAACAGATCGCTTGGCAGGCTGCGATGGATCAACCCGGCGATCACACGCGTGTTTCCCGAACGCGAGAAGTACGCCACCAGCGTCCGGGTCGAGGACGCCGATGCTGCCTGCTGTTGGGGGTCTGCCGCAGTGCAGCCCAGGGGGAGCGATGCCAGTGCAGCCACCACCGCGCGGCGGCCAGGGTTTGGAGATGAAATGCTCATGGGAGAAATCTACGCCTCCCAAACGCATACTTGCATGGGCATAATCGGATATCGCTTATATCCGGAGCGCATCAATGGCCATCGAGAATTACGACCAGTTGGCGATGTTTGCCCTGGTGGCGCGTGAGCGCAGCTTTACCCGGGCCGCTGCCCAGCTGGGCATGTCCCAGCCGGCGCTCAGCCGGTCCATGCGCCAGCTGGAGGAGCGGCTGGGCGTGCGCCTGCTCGCCCGGACGACTCGAAGCGTTTCGCCGACCGAAGCGGGCGAACAGCTGCTGCAGGTGATCGCCCCGCGCTTCGAGGAGATCGATGCCGAGCTGGCCCAACTCAATGCCTTCCGTGACAAGCCTGCAGGACGCCTGCGCATCACCGCCGGCGAGCATGCAGCGCTTACGGTCATGCAGCCGGTGCTGGGCAAACTGCTGCCCCAGCATCCCGACCTCAATATCGAAGTAATCGTCGACTACGGCCTCACCGACATCGTGGCCGAAGGCTTCGATGCCGGCATCCGCATGGGCGAGCAGCTGGCCAAGGACATGATCGCCGTGCGCGTCGGGCCGGACCTTCGGATGGCGGTGGTCGGCTCGCCGGCCTACTTCCAGCGCAACCCGAAGCCAAAGTCGCCGCACGATCTCACCCAGCACAACTGCATCACCATCCGCCTGCCCACCCACGGCGGCATCTACGCCTGGGAGTTCGAGAAAAAGGGCCAGGAGCTCAAGGTCCGGGTGGAAGGCCAGCTGGTGTTCAACAACGTCGCCCTGCGCCTGGGCGCAGCGCTGGAAGGGCTGGGTCTGGCCTACATGCCCGAAGACCTGGTGCGCCCGCACGTGCAGGCCGGCACGCTGGTGCACGTACTGCAGGACTGGTGCCCGTCGTTCCCGGGTTACCACCTGTACTACCCCAGCCGCCGGCAGTCCTCACCGGCGTTCACGGTGTTGCGTGATGCGCTTCGCTACCGGGAGTGATCGTCAACGCAGCGGCGCTTCCACGTCGCTGTAGGCCTGCACCGCGGGCGGAAGCCGTTCGCCCTGCACGGCTACTGCAGCGACGGCTCCATTCAGCTCCCGCAGCTCGCTGGCGCTGAAGTGCACCTTGGCTGCCCCTATGTTGTCCAGCAGATGTGCCATCTGCGTGGTGCCGGGAATGGGAACGATCCATGGCTTCTGGGCCATCAGCCAAGCCAGGGCAATGCGCGCAGGCGTTGCCTGCTTCCGCTCAGCCCAGGCGATGAGGATCTTTACCAAGGCCAGGTTGTGTTCGATGTTGGCAGGGCTGAAGCGCGTTTCATTGGCCCGGATGTCGCCCTCGGCAAACCGTGTGCGTCCATCAATGCCACCGGTGAGGAACCCGACGCCAAGCGGGCTCCAAGGGACAAAGCCGATTCCAAGCTCGTCGCACGCCGAAAGCACCTCCCGCTCCGGTCCGCGCCACAGCATCGAGTACTCGCTCTGCACGGCGGCAAGGGGCAGCGTGGCATGCGCACGTCGCAGGGTCTTCAGGCCCATCTCGCACAGGCCCCAGTGCAGGACCTTGCCTTGGGTCATCAGATCCTTGATCGCCCCGGCCACATCCTCGATCGGCACCTGCGGATCCACCCGGTGTTGGTACAGCAGGTCGATGCGGTCGGTGCGCAGGCGCTTGAGCATGCCTTCCACCACTGCCTTGATGTGCGCCGGCCGGCTGATCAGGCCCGGGCCACGCGCCCCGGTCTCAAGGTCGATGTTCCAGCCGAATTTGGTAGCAATGACAACATCATTGCGGAAGGGCGCCACACCCTCGCCCAGAATTCTTTCCACCTCATGCGGCCCGTAGGCTTCTGCCGCGTCGTAGAAGGTAAGGCCCTGATCGAACGCGGTACGGATGATGCGCAGCATCTCGGGGCGCGAGGGAATGGTGGTCTGGTAGGTGCGGCTCATGTTCTGCACGCCCAGGCCGACGCTGGATACTTCCAGCGTGCCCAGCATGCGGCGGCTGGTCAGCATGGGTGCTGCCGCACCGTGCGCTGAAGCGTCAGCCCCGCGAACGGTAGCAGCCTCCGCCGATGGCGCGGCGATTGTTCCGGTCAGCGGCATCGCCGCCAGCGTAGCGGCGCCAATCAACATGGAGCGGCGTTGTGGACTTGCAGGCAGTGTGCTCATGACGGTCTCCGGGATGATTGGCGTGGGTATCAGGGCGACGGCGCAGGTGTTTGTTCGAGCGCCTGCGCAGCTCGCGCAGCTGCGGCCGGGTCGCCGCTATCGGCCAGCAGCCGGGCCACGTGCTCCAGCTGTGCGCGGCTCAGTCCCACCCGCTGGCTGGCCGCCATGTGTGAACGCAGTTGGGCTTCCACGCCCGGCATGGCTGCCAACGCGCCCACCGTGGCCAGTTCGCGGCCTTGCCAGTCCAGGTTGTCGCGCTCGAAGATGTCGCCAAACAGGTGCGATTGCAGGAACTGGTTGATCACCGGGGCGAACTCCATCACCGGGCCCGTGACCGGCGCGCCGGAAATGCGGGTCTGGTTGGCTGTGCCCACGGCACGCAGCGCCGCCCCCACCGGAATCTCGCCGCTGGGTGGCTGGCCGGGCGCATCGGCAATACCCTGCCCTTTGCGCGCTTCCACCACCGCCATCAACTCGCCGAGGGCGTTGAGGCTTTTCGGGAAGCCGGTGTAGGCATACATCTGCACCAGGATTTCCTTGGCTTCGCTGATGCTGAGCCCTGCATCCAGCCCGCGGTTCAGGGCCGCATTGAGCTGCGGGAGGTTGCTGGTAGCCGCAGCAGCGGCGATCAGCGGAATCGCCTGCTGCCGCGCCGACAACGCACCCGTAACCGGCACATCGAAGATCGCGGCGGCCTCGCTGTATTGCGCGTCACTTACCTGTTCCATCCACGTGACCGTCTTGCCCTCGGCCACGCCTGTGACCGCAAGATGGGTCATCGCGCTGTGCGGCGCCGCACCGTGCCAGTGCTTCACGCCGGCCGGGCACACCACCACGTCACCAGGGTGGATCCGCTGTGCCGGTTTGCCCCATTCCTGCGTGAGCCCAACGCCCGACGTCACCACCAGGCGCTGCCCGGCCGGATGGGTGTGCCAGGCCGAATGCGCGCCTGGCTCGAAGCTTACGTAGGCGGACGACGCTTGAACCTCTGCGTCGGCGGCAAACAGCGGGTCCACGCGGACCTTGCCGATGAAGTTTTCCGCTGGGCCTGCGAACGAAGCCTGCGTGCCGGCACGGGCAATCTGCTGCGTCGCCGATTCGGCCGCACCGGCGAACGGAGCGGCCACGCTCAGTGCCAGGCCAAGTACCGCGTTGCGGCCAGTGGAAGTGCGTTGATCGGTCATTGGGTCAGTGTCCGGGCATAGAAGGTATTGAGCTTGCCCACTGCGGCATCCACGTAGCGCGGTACCCAGTAGGTTTCGATATGGGTGGCGCCATCGAGCAGCACCAGCTCCTTGTCGGTGGTGCCGTTTGCCCTGGCGAAGGCATCCTGGGACATGTACAGGCTGTCGGCCTTGCTGCCGGCGATCATCAGCAACGGCTGGTTGATCAGTTCGATCTGGTTGGTCGCGTCCCAGCGCATCAGGTCGAGCAGGCTGCTGGTGGTATAGCGGAACGTGGAATTGGGGTGCGCGTGGGTCTTCCAGTAGTACTCGTAGCCTTGCCGGTACAGGTCGAAGGGGAGCTTGGCGATCTGTTCGTCGGTCAGGTTGGCGTCACCGGAGTAAAGTACTTCGCCGCCAGCGGCCTCCTGTGCGCGCGCGTCGGAGGCCTGTTGCAGGCGTTGCTCGAGGGTGTCCAGCTGCGAATCGACATAGCCGTTGCGGCGCACGCGACCGGAATTGAACATGCTGATCGTTGCCACCGCCTTGAAACGCTTGTCGGTCTGGGCAGCCGCCAGCGAGTAGCCACCGCCGCCACAGATGCCCAGCAGGCCCAGGCGTCTGGTGTCCACCCAAGGGAATCGGCTGATGAAATCGGCCATGCCGTGGATGTCTTCGATGCGGTGCGCAGGTTTGTCCACGCTCCGGGGCTGGCCGCCACTTGCCCCCTGATAAGCGGCATCGGCGGTAATGGTGATGTAGCCCTGCTCGGCCAGACGCTGTGCATACAGACCAGCCACCTGCTCCTTGACCCCGCCATTGGGGTGTGCGATTACGATGGTGGGGTATTTCCGGGCGGCGTCGAAGTTGGGTGGCGTGTAGAAATTGGCCGCGATCTCGATTCCATTCAGCGGATAGGTCACCGGATGGACATTGACCTCGCCGGGCACGTTCTGCGTGATCGCACCTTCGTAGGCCAGTTTGAACGGATTGAGCCGGTAGTCCGCAGCGGAGGCGGTGCCTGCTGCCAGGCCGAGGGATATTGCCAGCAGCGAGGCGCGCATCAGGTGCTTCATTCGTGGTGCTCCTTGGTCGTACCGTCCAGATGTTGCTTCTGCAGGAAATCGCTCACCAGGTCGGCGATCTGCACGTTGTTGAGGTCCGAGAACGGGAAATGGCTGTTGCCACGGATGCCGATCTCCGGCAGGTGGATCAGGGTGACATTGCCCCCCTGACGGTTGACGGCGTCGCGCCAGGCGCGTGCCATTTCCAGGCGCGCCCGCCAGCTGTCCTGCGCGGGCATGCGCATCGGCTTTTTGGGAATGTTGTCGCCGTACAGCACCAGGATGGGGATGCGCGTCAGCGCCTTGAACTCCTCGGGCGACACCACCACGGGTGCGACGGTATCGAACGCACTGGGAATCGGCGCCGGTGCATCGTCCTTGGCGAAGACGAAGCTGCTGCCCGGCTCGAAGGCAACGATGGCGCGCACATTCGGGCTCTTGATTGCCGTCATCCAGCCCGGGCCGCCGGCCTGCGAATGGGTGAACAGGATCGCCGGCCCGGTCTTCTCCAGCAGAGCGACCACCCCATCGGAGACGACGCCTATGTCATAGGGGCCGGTGTTGGGCGTGACCGAGCGGAAGAACTGCTCAAGCGCGGCCTCGCCCTTCGGGAACTGGCTGTCACGAAAGTACTCGGGCCACAGGCCAATGCGGAACTGGTTGAACCACATCTGCTCGTCCGCCACGGGCTTCAGTGTGGACTCGACCATGCTTCGGCCAGCTTTTCCGCGCCGCGGCTGATCGATCAGATAGGTGGTGAAGCGGCGACGCAGAAACAGGTTCTGGAAGCCCTCGCGACCGTCGGCCGTGGTTTCCCAGCTCTTGGACGACTGGCCCGCGCCGTGCCACATCACGATGGGCAACGGCCGCGCCTTCACCGGCACCTGGTAGAAGGCGTAGACATGATCACCGTGGTAACTCTGGCCATCCGGCTTGGTCGGCGCCAGCGGATCGAACGTGCCCGGCTGCTGCTGTACCGTGCCGCCGGCGATCACGCTGCCCTGTGATTGGATCTGCAGTGGCTCGCTGGCCATGGCGGTCGCGGCAAAGAGCACGGCCGCAACACAGGTGAATGCAGTCCTCAGGCCCGCCACCGCAGTGGGGGGAATCGTGCGTGTCTGCATGTTCCACTCCGTGACAAAGGGGTCAGGAGAATCTACGTGCAGGGGATTGATGGAAAAAGCGCAGGAGTGGCATATGACTAATGCATGGGAGGTATATATGACCTTCACAGCGTGCACGTCCCCCCAAGTGCAACGATGCAAGGCGCAACCTGCCTCCCCCTCCCCGGTATCCTATGCCCCACCTTCGCCGTCTTTTTGGCCGTTGGCTTCGCCTGCGGCGGCTTGTTCGTTGGCGCTGGCGTGAGCGCCAGGCCTCGGCTCCGGCCATTGAAGCCACCGAGGGCCCGCTGCGGGCCGCGCTCTACAGCGTTGAACAGATGGAGGTCTACGGCCGCGCGCTTGCGCGCCAGCACCGCGTGCGGATGCGGCCCAGCCCGGAGCGCCTGCTGGAACGTCTGCAGGCCAACGAACGCGTCCTGCAGGATGCCAACACCCTGCTCAGCAGCGTGGTGCGCGAACAGCGCCCGGTCACCCCGGCCGGGGAATGGCTGCTCGACAACTATTACCTGGTCGAAGAACAGATCCAGACTGCGCGGCGCCACCTGCCGCGCGGCTACAGCCGGCAGTTGCCGTCGCTTGCCACCGGCCCCTCGGCCGGGTTGCCGCGGGTGTATGAACTGTCGATGCAGGCGATCGCACACGGTGATGGCCGGATAGACGGCGATACGCTGGGCCGCTTCATCGCTTCCTACCAGTCGCTCGCGCCGCTGAGCCTGGGCGAATTGTGGGCGGTTCCGATCATGCTGCGCCTGGCCCTGCTCGAGAACCTGCGGCGCATGGCCGCGCGGGTGATGCGCGACGGGGAAGACCGGCGCCTGGCCTCGCAATGGGCGGATGACCTCAATCGCGCGGCCTCCGACACCCCCACCGACGTGGTGCTGGTGGTGGCCGACATGGCGCGCTCCGAGCCGCCGTTGACCGGCGCGTTCATCGCCGAGCTTACCCGTTCCCTGCAGGGCCGCGGCGGCGCGTGGGCCATGCCCATCGCCTGGCTGGAACAGTGGGCAGCGGCATCCGGGCAGCGCATCGAGGAGCTGGTAGCCGCCGAGGGGCAGCAGCAGGCCTCCGACCAGGTGTCCATCAGCAACAGCATCGGCAGCCTGCGATTCCTGTCCACCATGGATTGGCGCACCTTTGTCGAAGACATGAGCGTGGTCGAGCAGCGGCTGCGCGAAGACCCCATGGCGGTCTATGCGCAGATGGACTTCGGTACCCGCGACGCCTACCGCCACGTGGTTGAGAAGATCGCGCGCGGCAGCCGCATCGCCGAAGAACGCGTTGCGACCATCGCGCTGGACTTGGCGCGGGCCGCTACCCCGCCCGACGGGCCACGCACGCATGTGGGCTACTGGCTGGTCGGCGAAGGCCTGCATGCCACCGTTGACGCGGTGGCCGACGCCGCGCCACGCCACCGCAAGGCGCGGCGACTGGCACGCCGCGTGCCACTTGCGCTGTACCTGCTGCCGATCACCCTGCTGGCAATGCTGGCCACCTGGGGCCTGCTGGACACCGGCAGTGGCGAGGTTCCCACCTGGCTGGCTGCCCTGCTCGGGCTGCTGGTGTTCAGCGAGCTGGGCATCGTACTGGTGAACTGGACCGCGACCGTGCTGGTTGCTCCCAAGCCGTTGCCCAAGCTGGATTTCAGCGAGGGCATTCCTGCGGCCTGCGCCACCGTGGTCGCGGTACCGTCGATGCTGTCCAGCACCGACGGCATCGACGTCCTGGTCGAAGCGCTGGAGGTCCGCTTCCTGGCCAACCGCGATCCCCAGCTGCGCTTCGTGCTGCTGACCGACTTCCTCGACGCTGCAGAAGCGCACTTACCGACCGACGACGCCCTGCTTGCGCACGCGGTGCTGCGCATCGAGGGGTTGAACCAGCGTTACGCGTCCGAACGTGGCGATCGCTTCTACCTGCTGCACCGCCCCAGGCAATGGAACCCCAGTGAAGGGGTGTGGATGGGGCACGAGCGCAAGCGCGGCAAGCTGGCCGCACTCAATGCCCTGCTCCGCCATGGCGATGGAAACGCGTTCATGTGCATCGTCGGTGACGCGGAGGTCCTTCGCGGCGTCCGCTATGTCATCACCCTGGACTCGGATACGCAGCTGCCGCGCGATGCGGCGCGTGCGTTCGTCGCCACCCTGGCCCACCCGCTCAACCGGCCGCGCTTCGATCCAGCGCTGCAACGCGTGGTGGAGGGTTACGGCATCCTGCAGCCCAGCGTGGGCACCAGCCTGGGCCGGCGCCGCACCTCGCGGTTTGCGCGGATGTTCGGCAGCGAACCCGGCATCGATCCGTATACGCGCATGGTCTCGGACGTCTACCAGGACCTGTTCGACGAAGGCTCGTTCGTGGGCAAGGGCATCTATGACGTCGACGCCTTCGAGCATGCGCTGGAGGGCCGCCTGCCCGAGAACCGCATCCTCAGCCACGACCTGCTGGAAGGCTGCTATGCCCGTGCAGGCCTGGTCAGCGACGTGCGCCTGTACGAGGACTACCCCGAACGCTACGCCGCCGACGCCAAGCGCCGTGCGCGCTGGATCCGCGGCGACTGGCAGCTGTTGCCCTGGCTGATGCCGTGGACCCCGCGCCCGGGATCAGGCTGGGAACGCAACCGGCTCAGCCTGCTGTCGCGCGGCAAGTTGCTGGACAACCTGCGCCGGAGCCTGGTGCCCCCCGCCGCGCTGGTCCTGCTGGTGGCGGGTTGGCTGTACGCCGAAAACCCGGCCGCGTGGACCGCGTGGGTACTGGCCCTGTGGTTCGCGCCGCCGCTGATCGGCATGCTGCGCGATGCCCTGAGCGTGCCGGACGACACACCGCTGGAAGCGCATTACATCAAGGTCGGGCGCGGCACGCTGCAGTCGTTGCTGCGCGCTGCCACGCAGATTGCCTGCCTGCCCTTCGAGGCACTGCTGGCCGGCGGCGCGGTGCTGCGCACGCTGTGGCGCATGGCCATCACACGCCGCCACCTGCTGCAGTGGAATCCCTCCAGCGAAGTCGAGCGCCGCCTGGGCGGCGACCGTGGCGCGGAATGGCGGGTGATGGCGCCCGGATCGTTGCTGGCGCTTGCGCTGGTGGCGGTAGTAGCCGTCCTGCGTCCGCAGGCGCTGCCACTCGCCCTGCCCTTCCTGCTGGCGTGGACCTTCGCGCCCGCGTTGATGGCGTGGCTGGGCCGGCCGCCGGCCGAGATCGTCGCCGAACTGTCCGGCACGCAGCGGGCGTTCCTTGGCCGGCTGGCACGGCGCACCTGGTCTTTCTTCCAGGCCTGGGTACGCGAACAGGATCACTGGCTGCCGCCGGACAACATCCAGGAGCATCCGGCGCTGGTGGTGGCGCGCCGCACCTCGCCGACCAACATCGGCCTGTCCCTGCTGGCCAACCTGTCGGCGTGGGACTTCGGTTACCTGCAGCAGGGCGCGGTCGCTGAACGCACGGCGCTCACGTTTGGCACGCTGGACCAGCTGCCGCGTCATCGCGGCCACTTCCTGAACTGGTACGACACCGAAACCTTGGCGCCGCTGCCGCCGCGTTACGTCTCCACCGTGGACAGCGGCAACCTGGCCGGGCACCTGCTTACCCTGCGCCAGGGGCTGCTCGCGCTGGTGGACGCGCCGGTACTGGCGCCGCACACGTTCGATGGCCTGGCCGATACGCTCGGCGTGCTGGACGAGGAGCGGCAGCGCCTTCGCCCCGGTGACGCACCGCTGGCCGAAGCGCTCAATCATCTGCGCCAGCGCCTGGTGGCAACACGGGCCGACCTGCCGCGCGGTGCTGCCGAAGCGCTCGCCCGCCTGCAGGAGCTGGCCGGTTTGGCCGACACCGTGCTGGCGCAGTGGCCGGCACCGGTGTCGCCGCAGGACGGTGACCTGCACTGGCCGGCACTGTTCGCTGCCGAATGCCATGCCGCCTGTGCGGCGCTCGCTGATATCCCGGTCGATGCCAGCGCGGATGCCGATGCGCCCGTACCCAGTCTGCGCCAGCTGGCCGCCCTGCCCGGTCCGGCCGGTGCGGACGCACGCGCACGCATCGAGCAGCTGCAGGATCTGGCCCACCGCGCCGGGCAGTTCTCGCTGATGGAATACGGGTTCCTGTTCTACCGCTCCCGCAAACTGCTCTCCATTGGCTACAACGTAGACGACCACCGCCTCGACAACAGCTTCTACGACCTTCTCGCTTCCGAAGCGCGGCTGTGCGCCTTCGTGGCCATCGCCCAGGGGGAGCTGACGCAGGAGAGCTGGTTCGCCCTTGGCCGCCTGCTTACCGAGGTCAACGGCACGCCGACCCTGCTGTCGTGGAGTGGCTCGATGTTCGAGTACCTCATGCCGCAGCTGGTGATGCCCAGCTACCCGGACACCCTGCTCGACCAGACCGCGCGGCATGCGGTGGAAGCGCAGATCGTCTACGGGCGCAGCCTGAACCTGCCATGGGGCGTGTCCGAGTCCGGCTACAACGCCGTCGATGCGCGCCTGAACTACCAGTACCGCGCGTTCGGCGTGCCGGGGTTGGGGCTCAAGCGCGGCCTGGGCCAGGATCGGGTCATCGCGCCCTACGCCAGCATGATGGCGCTGATGGTGGCGCCGGAAGCAGCCTGCCAGAACCTGCAGGCGCTGGAAGGATTGGGCTTCGCCGGGCGCTTCGGCATGTACGAAGCGATCGACTACACCCCCGCCCGGGTGCCGCCGGGGCACGACCACGTGCTGCTGCGGTCGTTCATGGCCCACCACCAGGGCATGGGCCTGCTGTCGCTGGATTACCTGTTGCGCGACCAGCCGATGCAGCGCCGCTTCGTGGCCGATGTCGAGTTCCAGGCCACGCTGCTGTTGCTGCAGGAGCGCATTCCGCGCGTCGGCGTGTTCCATCCGCATGAAGTCGAATCGCTGGGTGAGCACGCCGCTACGGGCCAGGACGAAACGTCGCTGCGCGTGCTGCGCAAGCCCGGGGGCCCGCGCCCGGAGGTGCAGCTGCTCTCCAACGGCCGCTACCACGGCATGCTCACCCACGCCGGCGGCGGTTACAGCCGCCACGGCGACCTGTCGCTCACGCGCTGGCGCGAGGACGGCACCACCGATGCCTGGGGTACCTTCTGCTATCTGCGCGACGTGGACAGCGGTCAGTTCTGGTCGGCCGCCTACCAGCCCACCTGCGTGCCGATGGACAACTACGAGGCCATCTTCACCGACGCCAAGGCCGAATTCCGTGGCGCGCTGCATGGCTGCGAGAGCCACCTGCAGGTGGCCATCTCCGCCGAGGACGACATCGAACTCCGGCGCCTGCGCCTGACCAACCGCAGCCGTCGCACGCGCACCGTGGAAATCACCACCTATGCCGAAGTGGTGCTGGCACCGGCGGCGGCTGACGATGCGCACCCGGCCTTCAGCAACCTGTTCGTGCAGAGCGAGATCGTGGCCGCCAAGCAGGCCGTGCTGTGCACCCGGCGGCCGCGCTCGCACGACGAAGTGCCACCGTGGATGTTCCATCTGGTCGCCGTGCATGACGCCGACGTGGCGTCGATCTCCTACGAAACCGACCGGGCGCGCTTCCTCGGGCGCGGCAACACGCCGCGCACGCCGCAGGCATTGACCACCGACACCGACCTCTCCGGTTCGGACGGCTCGGTGCTCGACCCGATCGTGGCCATCCGTGTGCGCGTGGTGCTGGAGCCCGAGCAGACCGTGCAGCTGGACATGGTCTATGGCATCGGTGCCGACCGCCCCGGTTGCGAGGCCTTGCTGGACAAGTACCGTGACCGCCGCCTGGCCGACCGCGTATTCGACCTGGCCTGGACGCACAGCCAGGTGGTACGCCGGCAGATCAATGCCACCCAGGCCGAGGCACAGCTCTACGAGCGCCTGGCCAGCCACGTGCTGTATGCCAATCCGCTGCTGCGCGCGGGCGCAAGCGTGCTCCAGCAGAACCAGCGCGGACAATCCGGGCTGTGGGGCCATGCCATCTCGGGCGACCTGCCCATCGTGCTGCTCAAGGTCACCGACGCAGAGAACGTGGAGCTGGTCCGGCAGCTGGTGCAGGCGCATGCCTATTGGCGCCAGAAGGGCCTCAACACCGACCTGGTGATCTGGAACGACAGCAAGGCCGGCTACCGGCAGGAGCTGCAGGACCAGATCCTGGGCATGGTGGCCGCCAGTTCGGAGACGGGCCTGCTCGACCGCCCCGGCGGCATTTTCGTGCGGCCGGTGCAGAACATGACCCACGAAGACCGCATCCTGTTGCAGGCCGTAGCGCGTGCGGTGATCAGTGACGAGGATGGCACCCTGGTGGCGCAGGTGGGGCGCCAAGCCACTCCCGCGAAACGGATTCCGGCGTTGGTGCCGCAGGCGGTGCAGGAGGAACTGGAACTCTCGATGGAGGAGACGACGGGGTTGCCCATCATCGCCGAGCCGGGCCCGGAGCCTGGCCTGCCCCCGCCCCCGGCGCACGACGAAGACATGGACGACCCGTGGCCGTTCCTGCCCTACCGTGGCGCCGGCCAGTTCGACAACGGCACCGGCAGCTTCAGCGAGGATGGCCGCGAATACGTGGTGGTGCTGCGCGAAGGCGCGCCGACCCCGGCACCTTGGGCCAACGTGATCGCCAATGCCCGCCTGGGCACGGTGGTCAGCGAGAGCGCGCCGGGCTACACCTGGTTCGAGAACGCGCACGAATTCCGTTTGACGCCTTGGCTCAATGACCCGGTGTCCGACACCGGCGGCGAAGCCTTCTACGTGCGCGACGAGGATACCGGCCGCGTCTGGTCGCCGATGCCGCTGCCACGCCGGGGTACCGGGGCGTACCGTACGCGTCACGGATTCGGCTACACGGTGTACGAACACTTCGAGGACGGCATCGTCAGCGAGCTGTGGGTGTTCGTCGACGTCGCCGCGCCGCTGAAGTACTCAGTGCTGCGGCTGCACAACCTGTCGGGCAGGCCGAGGCGGCTGTCGGCCATCGGTTATGTGGAATGGGTGATGGGTGACCTGCGCGCGAAGTCGCGCATGCACGTGGTCACCGAACGCGACCCGCAGACCGGCGCGCTGCTGGCGCGCAACACCTACAGCACCGATTTCGGCGGCCGCATGGCCTTCTTCGACACCGATGCGGAGGGCTGCGGCTGGACCTGCGACCGCCTGGAGTTCATCGGCCGCAACGGCGGCCTGCATGCACCGGCGGCGTTGCGCCGCGAGCGCCTGGGTGGGCGTTCCGGCGCCGGCCTGGACCCCTGCGCGGCGCTGCAGGTGCCGCTGGAACTGGCGCCGGGTGAGCGCAGTGAAACCACGTTCCGCCTGGGCGCCGGCCGCGACCGCGACGAAACGCTTGCGCTGGTGCGTGGCCGCCAGGGCGCCCACGAGGCCAACGATGCGCTGGACGCCGTGCGCATCCACTGGCGCCACGTGCTGGCCAGCGTGCAGGTGCGCACCCCGGACCCGGCACTGGACGCGCTGGCCAATGGCTGGCTGGTCTACCAGACCCTGGGCAGCCGCTACCTGGCGCGCAGTGGCTACTACCAGTCCGGCGGCGCGTTTGGTTTCCGTGACCAGCTGCAGGATGTGCTCGCACTCATCCACGCCCGGCCGGATCTGGCCCGCGAACACCTGTTGCTGTGCGCTGCCCACCAGTTCGCCGAAGGCGATGTTATGCACTGGTGGCACCCGCCGCAGGGGCGTGGCGTGCGCACCCGGTGCTCGGACGACTATCTCTGGCTACCCCAGGGCGCATGCCGCTACCTGGAGGTCACCGGCGACGCCACCGTGCTGGACGAAATGGTCGGCTTCATCGAAGGCCGCGCAGTCACGCTGGAAGAGGAAAGCTATTACGACATGCCGACCCCTTCGGCTCTGCGTGGCACGATGTATGCGCACTGCGTGCTCGCGCTGGAGCGCGGTTGCCGGTTGCTCGGCGAACGCGGCATTCCGTTGATGGGCAGCGGAGACTGGAATGACGGCATGAACCGCGTCGGCGACCAGCAGCGCGGCGAGAGCGTGTGGTTGGGCTTCTTCCTGCATGACACGCTTCGCCGCTTCATCGCCCTGGCAAATGCGCGTGGCGATGAACACCGTGCGCACTGGTGCCAGGAGCAGGCTGACACCCTGCGCCAGAACCTCGAACAGCATGCCTGGGACGGGGAATGGTATCGCCGCGCGTGGTTCGACAACGGCACGCCGTTGGGCTCGAAACAGAGCGAGGAATGCCGCATCGATTCGATCTCCCAAAGCTGGTCGGTGCTCTCCGGCGTTGCCGCGCCCGAGCGTGCCCAGCAGGCGCTGGATTCGCTGTATACGCACCTGGTGCGAAAGGACGCCCAGCTGATCCAGCTGCTGGATCCGCCCTTCGACAAGACGACGGAAGACCCGGGATACATTCGGGGTTACGTACCTGGCGTGCGCGAGAACGGCGGCCAGTACACCCACGCAGCCGTGTGGGCAGCGATGGCCTTTGCACACCAGGGCGATGCGGCCCGCGCCTGGGAGTTGGCCGGCATGATCAACCCCTTGAACCACGCGCTTGACCCGGAGGCGGTCCAGACCTACCGCGTTGAACCCTATGTGTTGGCCGCCGATGTGTACGCGGTATCGCCGCACGTCGGCCGAGGCGGATGGACCTGGTACACCGGTTCGGCCGGTTGGATGTATCGCCTGCTGGTCGAATCCCTGCTCGGCATCCGGCGCCAGGGCGACCGGCTGTCGCTGGCGCCATGCCTCCCCGACCACTGGTCGTCGTTCGAGCTGAGCTACCGGTTCGGTCGCAGCCGCTACGAGTTCGTGGTGACCCGCACTGCGCGGGGGCAGCCCACCCTGCATGTGGATGACGTGCTGCAGCCGGACCTGACCGTCCAGCTCAGCGACGATGGTCACCACTACCGTGTGGCGCTTGATCTGGAGGCGCCGCCGGGATGAGCCTGCGACCCGAGATCCAGGAACGGCTGGATGCGCTGGATGAGATGCTGGCGCAGTGGTTGGCGCACACGCGCCATCCGGCGCAGTTCTGGCCGCAGTTTGAACAGCTTGCAGCGGAGATTCTCGACCAGTGTGCGGACACGGAAAGAAGCCAGATGTACGCGCGCATCAAAGCCATGCTCAAGGGCCACGCGTTGGAGCTTCCGCCGTGGTATGAACGGGGCGACGGCCCGCCGCCCGAACAGTGACGCGCAGAGGGCTGTGTAGAACACTTCACAGTCCTGCGCGCGGAGCTCACGGGAAGGGGCATAGGTTCGGTGCTCCACTCAGCACCCACCCGGAGAACCCTAATGGCGATCAAGACCGCAGAAGACCTGTTCATCCACGAGCTGTCGGACATCTACAGCGCCGAAAAGCAGCTCACCAAGGCATTGCCTCGCCTGGCCCGTGCCGCGACGAATCCGGACCTGGCGGCCGCGTTCGAAACCCACCTGGAGGAAACCCAGGGCCAGATCGAGCGCATCGACAAGGTGGTGGAACTGCTCGGCATCCGGCTCAAGCGCATCAAGTGTGCTGCCATGGAAGGGCTGGTGGAGGAAGGCAAGGAGGCCATCGACAGCATCGAGGAAGGCCCCGTGCGCGATGCCGCCCTGATCGGCGGCGCCCAGAAGGTTGAGCACTACGAGATCGCGTCCTACGGCACGATCGCCGCGCTCGCCAAGCAGCTTGGGTACAAGGACGCGCTGCCGCTTCTGCTGGAAACCCTTGCGGAAGAAAAGGCAACCGACGAGAAGCTGACGATGATCGCCAAGTCCGGGGGCAACGCCAAGGCCGCGCAGGCGGCCTGAAGCGGTAGCACATCACCAGGGAGCGGCCTGACTGGCCGCTCCGCGATGCCGTTCACTTCATTGACTGCGGGCGCGGCGCAAACCCACATTCCCGCTGGCCACAGCAGCAGGTGTGCAGCGGCGGAGATGGAGAGCAGCACGCCCAGGAGCACCGCGCCTGCGGCCGACTCGCTGCGAGTCTTGCCTTTAGATGCTTGGCGAAAACTCTAGGGCAATAACGAAACGGCGGGTTCGCTAGATAGTATTTCCCGCAGATCAGCATCCAGTCGCCGCATGGACGATGCGGCGTCAACCCGCCCAAACAAGCGAGCCAGCCATCGCCTCTCAGCAGCTAGGAAGCAGTGCCAGATGGGCGATTCCGTTTGCGGCGGAAAGGCCCCAGGCTCGGCTTCATCAGCGTCCAGGTTTCCGCAACCCACCCACAACAGGAAGGGCTTGGTCTGGCAGATGACGCACCAGCCCCAATCTTCTGCGACAACCTTTTCAATCACATAGCCGCGCTTCTCAAGCCGTGACTGGAGCCAGAGCGCGAGTTCCCGTCCGTTTCTCTGCGGGCTCGACGCATCCTGCACGTCAGGCTCGATATCGAACAACGAGGAGCTGAACCAATATCCGTTCACGTGGGTGCGCTCCTTGTTCCGGACGACCAGCAACGGCTGCCTGCCTCAGTTGTCAGGGGTCACACTCAGCTCTGCCCTGCTCTGGCGCAGCTTCTGGACACGAAGTTGATGCGCCTTGTCTGTCCTGAACTTGAAGAAGAAGTAAGTAGCAACCAAGGCGATAATGAGCGGTGGCGTGATGTTGCGACCGAGGGCGTATCCCATCTGGAATGAATCGAGAGCGGAGTTCCACGACAGGTAGATGTTCCAGATTGCAAAGGCTGCAAACAGTGCAAGGTAGAGGCCTGCGCCGTTGAACACCAATCGGCGCGCCATGATGTTGATGACCTTGCCAATACCCAGGCATACGAAAAGGACGATAGCGAAACCGATCAATTCCATTGACTTCCCCTGCGCGGTCAAGTTACTGAAACAGGACGAGCCGCGACGCGGCTTCGACTCTCATGAACTACCAAGGAAACACGCTGCGGCAGGATCCCCCCCGGCCGATGCCCGATCTTAGAGCAGGCGCGGCCGGCCAACAAGCGAGCGCAGATCGCCCGCTCCAAGCGACAATCTCAAGCCGTTAATTAGGCGACATCAACGTAACAACCCCGGTCCCAATAGGGCTCAGGCCCAATACGCTTCACCAGCCAGTCGATGAAGACCCGCACCTTGGGCGCCAGTTCGCGTGCGCTAGTGTAGCGCACGCTCGCTTCATGGCATCACTGGATGCCGTTCCTGGCTGCCGAGCCGTTCGTCATCCCTGTCCCAAACTGCAGCAGATCTGGCTGACCCAGTTCCGCGTAGCTGCATCAGCTTGAACGCATTCCCGGACCTATCCTCCGGTTCAACGCCCGTTGGGCCGGTTCCTACTTCAACATATCCAACAATTCCTTGTCTTCATGAGGATGCTCCCACGTAGAGAGCCAGCAGAAGCTAACCCCACTGCGCATGGCGGCAGTTTGGAACGCAGCGAGCCCTTCCTTAGTGATCGGGTACTCGACCGGATCAAAGTGGAGAAGCGCCCACGGCCTGACGAATGAGAAGCCGGTCTTGAGCTCCGAGAAAATTGCTTTGAGCTCAACCCGGATGGCGGAGAATTCCTTGGTCGGACCCGCTCGATTGCCAAGGGCGTAGCACTGGCGATGAATAGCTCTGTCCCCACCGACGGCGCGGGCAGTGAAGTGGTCTTGGTGCACCTGGACATAGAACAACTGACGGCGAAACATCCTCATCCCCTGACCAACCCCGGATTCAAGCCGAGCCGCAAAGCTCATCTGCTGCGAGCCTAGTTCAGCTGCCGGTGTCCCACAACTGGCCCCGCCAACAGGCGCTCCTGATCCCCTGCCCCGCTCGGCTCAGGCTTCACCTTCGCCACACACAGGCACCATCAGTCGCCCACGCGGGAGGCTCAAGCTCGCTGCTGATCACCAACAACTGAATCGATGTCTTCCATCGTGGCCCATGCTTCGGCAGGACTCACAATGTACCTGTGCTGCAACGCGCGGCAACGCGGTTCGTCGCGCTGGGCGGCGGTTCCTTCCGTTGCCTTGGCTGTGGGGCCAGATCTGGACTACTTCGCTGTCTGGTTTTTCGACTACGCGGCAGATCCCCGGTTCAGTCACAGCCTGCTCTGGGCGGTAGGTGCCGCGCTTTTCGTCAAACTCACCCTGTCGCGATCTGTCACCGCGAACCTCAAGCTCAGGTGGTTGCTGGTCGCCGGGATGTCCCACCCGCTGCTCGACCTGCTGGTGGGTGCGCATCCTGTTCCGCTGTTCTGGCCTCTCGCTGGTGGAGTCAGCATCCCGGCCGGCGTTCTTCCAAGTGCAGGATCGCTGGCGTTCGACAACTTCTATCTCTGGCGGAACCTGCTGATCGAGATCGGCGTGCTGGGTCCAGCATTCGCGCTCCTGATCGCTGCGTCCGGCCGCCACAGGTTCCGCGAGCTTGCTTGTTGGACGCTGCTCATTCTCCCGATCTGGGCCGTTTTTCTGACCAGGTCGATCGCGCTGGAGAGATAGGTGGGCCAGCTCCGACATCGGGATGGGAGTTTCGAACATTTCGAATACTGCCCATGTCGAATACTATCGCTACTAAGCCGCGCCCTTGCGCTACGCGTGACACGGAGAAGCGCCATGACCCCACAGGTAACTCTTCCCCGGACCCAAGATATCGAAGCGGCGACGATCGCTCATCGTGCGCTGGCCGCTTACCTAGCCACAGGTCTTGAGATCAAGCTGGTTCAGCTGGTCGATTCCGATGACCGGCTACACCGGATCCGACTACCGATGGCAGCCTTGCAACCGCTCAGCGATATCCTGTCAGAGCTGGCGGATGGCAATGCCGTGAAAATCGTGCCCGTACATGCGGAGCTGACTACCCAGGAAGCGGCTGATCTTCTTAATGTATCGCGCCCCTATGTGGTCAAGTTGCTGGAGACCGGCAAGCTTGCCTTCCACAAGACAGGCAAGCACCGCCGTATCCGCTTCGACGACCTGATGACGTATAAGCGGGCGCGCGATGAGGCAAGTCAGTCGGCCTTGGACAACCTGGCTGCCGAAGCGCAGGAACTGCGAATGGGCTACTAGGTGGCGTGGACCTGATCCGGAACCCATCAATGCGCATTGATCCACACTTGCGCCAGGCCCAGGAAGTCGGGATAGCTCAGTCCGTCGTACTCCAAGCCTCGGGACGCGCAGATGGACGGCAGCTCCGTCGCGAACTTTTCATAGGCACCGAACACCCTCTGGTCACCGGGGATGTCGTTCCGTCTTGATTCCTGGGCCAGCCATGTCCGGATGATGCGTGAGATGCGACGGGGCGCGCCATTGTGGGCCGACAGATCCTGCCCAGCTATATCGGACAGGCACTTTTGTGAAGCGTACCGCGTATCTTCCATGATCAACGCCGAGCGACCTGCAAACCGCTTCCCGCCGAAGCGCTTCGAGCCTATGACCATTCCCAGCTCAAAGGGCATGTTGAAGCGCGGCAGCTCGTTGAAGGCATCCAGCTGGACTGCGGATAGATCATGAATACTGTATTGCGACTCTCTGATCAGGCGGGTGATCTTATCCATTCGAACTTCAGAGCCATCCCCAGCCTCCAGCGCCGATCGAGGCAAGAACCCACATAAAAGCACCGTAAAGATCGCGCATTGGAACAGGGGCCGGAAGTCGTCTGTGAATGGGCAGTTGATGAAGACGTGGTTCGCGCAGTTCGCGTCAATCCCTGACGTAATCATAATTCCGACTATTTCTTTTTCATGACTGAGAAGACAGCACTGATTCGCTGCGCTTTGGTCAGGCTGCATCCATAGACGCGGAATTTTCTCAGAGGGAACGTGCTGGTGTGTCCTCGCACTGGCCCGGCCAGTTCAAGAGAGGATTTGGGCGCCGAGGCCTTTCGCCTTGACGCCGGCGCTTCCGCGCGCGCCTTGGCACCTGACGTAGAAGGCGCTGCAGTCGCTTCGCGTGCAGCGTGCTTTGCTCTGCGGGCAGTTGCACTCGCAGATGACGATTGGGTGGTCGGACTACCTGATGTCTTTGTCATTGTTCGCCCTGCTTCGGCGTGTAAGCCGAGGTTCTTCGTTCCGAGAATTGTACGTTCACCTGTAGCAATTCGGATCGCGAGATCGCTGTAATGTGCGGCTAGTCTCAGCTATGAACGATGCTGGTAGTGTTCATTGCTTATCAAGATGGACTGGAGTGCGCACAGCCTTTCGATACGCCACCGAAGGCATGTCGGTTACTCCAGCTTGATCAACCGAGAGGATGATGACGCCCGGCTTTGTCTCAACATACAACCGGGTACCCGGTTCGATGCCGAGAGCGTGAATCCATAGGCCGCGCAGCTTCAGGCAAGGAATGGGTGGACAGCCGGGAAACGTAACAAGGCCGTCGTGATGGAGCGCGTTGGTCATGACGCTCTTGGGCTTGCGCCACCAGAGCTTTTGACTGGCGACTGCGCTAGAGGATGCGTCGGTGGAATGGCTGGACATGGTGGTACCTCCGTTAGGGAACTTCCCTCGCCGGGATGGCGAGGGAGTCAGGAGGTTAAGAACCGCGTAAGCCGGCGCGACGTATTTCCGCGAAGGTGTTGTATTTCGTCACCCTCCCGACATGGCACGTCCAAATTGCATCGTCTTACGGGAGTTCTTACGCTCCGAGGTTCAACCATGTCGCGGACGTGAGCATAGCGGAAGATGTTTTGATCTTTCGATTGGCCGCGTTCGATCGGCGCCATCTATGCGTGGCGTGAAACGGGCCGTTGGTACGCAATTCCGTGCGCTGTCGCGTGTTTTTATTGGCACCCGGTCACGGGTGAGGCGTTCGCCGCGCTAGAAGTGTTCGACTCGGCGAATCCGAACGCGTGACGCATTCGACGCACGGTGCGCGATCAAGCGCGCGTCAGCGCAATCCAACGGTAGCCCACGTAGACGCCGACCGCGACGACCGGCCCAAAGCTCATCCACAGCGGCAGCTTGAGCACGAAGACCATGATGCTGCCGGCAGCCAGGGCCAGGATCGACAGGCCGATCACCCAGGCATTGAACACAGCCGTATCCGCCGCATCCTCACTCCACGAGTTCGCCGCCCGGCCGTTCGCGGCGCGCTGGCGACGAAGCACCCAGATGTCGGTCACGAAATCGACAATGCCTTCCAACAGGTCACCGATGAAGCCAGACATGGTCAATCCTTGAACGGCAGGCTGAATACGCCGATCTTCAAGGCTGCCCCACTGGCCCGTCAAGTGCCCCACCGGGGCAGGCGTACACCCACCTGCCCCGGGCCTCCCCCGCCGTTGTGTCAGGGGCTGTCGCGGCGGATGCCCAGCGCGACGGCTTCGGTATAGGAAATCTTGAGCAGGTCGCCGCGCTTTACGCTGGGGAGCTTGGCCCGCAGGTCCTCGCGCTCCACCGCAATGATCTGGGTGTTGCCGCGCGGCCCTCGCAGCGCAATGGTGTTGGCCACAGGGTCCACGGCCGCCACCTCGGTGACAATCTCGATGGTGTTCGAACGCGCCCCACCCGGCGTGGCGCCCCGGATCGGCACGGTACCGGCCTGCGATCTGGTCACGCCGACCGGCGCGCTGCCTGCCGGCTGCAGGTCCAGGGCGACGGCGGCCTGGTAATCCAGGGTGACCTTGTCGCCCACCTTCAGCTGGTTGAAGTTGCGCACGTCGGCGCCGGCGATGAAGTCCAGGCTGCCTCCGTCGGCACCGGTGACCGTCACCGCGCGGGTGCGGGTATCGATGGCGGTGATCTGCCCCTGCAACGTCACCCCGGCAGAAGCCGCTGTCATGGGGCCCGGCAACGCCCGGGGCGCAGGCGCTGAAGGTTCAGCAGGCGGCGGAGTGCTTTGGCACCCGCTGGTGGCGAGCGCTGCAACGATGAGCGTGACGGAAGACGAAAGTGCCAGGAAGCGCATGTGACTCTCCAGAACAGGGCGGGCGGCGGATGCAGTGCTATTGCATCAGCTGCCCTACCCCTGCGCCCCCGTACAACTACTGTGCCCCACCCAGAAAACATACCGTTTCCGGGCGCGGGCTCAGCTCCTGCGCATCAGGATCATCTTCTCCTGCGACATGTCCCGCATGGTGTACGGAATGCCGCCGGTGCCATAGCCCGATTCCCGGCGGCCGGCAAACGGCATCCAGTCGGTACGGAACGCGGTGGGGTCGTTGATCATCACGGCCGAGGCATCCAGGCGGTTGGCCGCGCGCATGGCCACGTCGATATCCTGGGCGAAGATGCTGGCCTGGAACGCGGTGGGCAGCGAGTTGGCGCGTGCGATGGCCTCGTCCAGCTCGCTGTAGCGATACACCGCCACCACCGGCCCGAAGATCTCCTGCGTGGTGACTCGGGCGTCATCGGCGGGATTGAGCAGCACGGTGGGCTGCAGCGTGGTTTCGGAAAGGCGCTTTCCACCGGTGGCGAGCGTGGCCCCACCCTTTACCGCCTCGTCGATCCATTCGGCCACACGGTCGGCTTCGCGCGGCTGGATCAGCGGGCCTACTTCGGTGTCCTTCAGGGTGGGGTCGCCGGTGCGCAGCTTCTCCACACGTGCGATGAGGGCTTCGGTGAAGTCTTCGGCAATGTCGTTGTGCACGAAGATGCGCTGGGTGGACACGCACACCTGGCCGGCGTGGTAGTAGCCGCCCTTGACGATGGGCTCGATGATCCTGGCCAGGTCCGCGCTGCGGTCCACGATGGCCGGTGCCACGCCGCCATGTTCCAGCGCCGAGCGTGCACCATGGGCCAGCTTGGCGTGCAGCGACCAGCCCACCCGCGCCGAGCCGATGAAGCTGAGGAAGGCCACGCGCTTGTCGGTGGCCAGTGCTTCGGCCAGTTCGTTGCCTTCCGGAATGAAGCTCTGGCACCACGGCTCGGGCAGGCCGGCCTCGTGGACCATCGCCACGAACTCCAGGCAGGACAGTGGCGTGGTCGAGGCCGGCTTGATGATGACCGGGCACCCCACCGCGATGGCAGGGGCAACCTGGTGGACGATGAGGTTCAGCGGGTGGTTGAACGCCGAGATGGCGGCGACGATGCCGAGCGGTTCTTTGGTCGTGAACGCCCAGCGGTTCTCCGCCGCTGCCGACAGGCCCATCGGGATTTCGCGGCCGGCGAAGTTGCGCAGTTCATCGGCGGCGTTGTGCACGCCATCGATGGCGCGGTTGGTTTCGACAATGGCATCGGGCAGCGGCTTGCCGCCTTCGCGCGCGATCTGCATGGCCAGGTGGTCACGCTTGGCCTCCATCAGCGCTGCCAGCCTGCGCAGGATGGCAATGCGCTGGTGCGGCTTGAGCCAGCCGTCGCGGTCCTTGAACACGCGTTCGGCATTGCCGAGCTTGCGCTCCAGTGCGGCGGCGTCATCGAACGGTACGTCCTGGATGGGGGCGCGGTCGAAGGCTTGTACTACGGTCAACATGTGGGGTTCCTTGTATTCAGTGGTCAACGGTGGTGCTTATGCACAGCCCACATCGGGGGTGCGGTTGCGCAGCTCGTCAACCAGTACGCGGGTGTTTTCGGAATAGTCGATCGGCACGTCCAGCAGGTGCACGCCACCGCCGGCAAAGGCGGCTTCGATCGTGGGCACGAGCTCTTCCACGGACGTGACCCGACTGCCCTTGGCCCCGTAGGCTTCTGCGTAGCGCACGAAATCCGGGTTGCCAAAGCGCATGCCGAAATCTTCAAAGCCATCCACCGCCTGCTTCCAGCGGATCATGCCGTAGGCGCTGTCATTGAGGATGATCACCACCAGGTTAAGGCCCAGCCGCACGGCGGTTTCCATCTCCTGCGAGTTCATCATGAAGCCGCCATCGCCGCACACGGCCAGCACGCGCCGGTTGGGGTACAGCATCGAGGCCATCATCGCCGACGGCAGGCCCGCGCCCATGGTGGCCAGGGCGTTATCCAGCAGCAGCGTGTTGGCCACGTGGGTGCGGTAATTGCGGGCGAACCAGATCTTGTACATGCCGTTGTCGAGACAGACGATGCCGTCTTCTGGCATGGCTTCACGCACGTCGTGCACCAGCCGCTGCGGGGTGACCGGGAAGCGGTCCTCCTCGGCACGGTCGTTGAGGCGCGTCAGGATCTTCTGGCGCAGGTCGACCATGCCCTGGTCTTCGGACACCTTGCCTTCCAGCCGCTCGGCGAGGCCACCCACGGTGGCGCCGATATCCCCGATCACCTCGATATCAGGGTGGTAGACCTGTTCGACCGTGGCGGACTGGAAGCCGATATGGATCACCTTGGGCCCGCCCTTGCCCTTCATCAGGAACGGCGGCTTCTCAACGGTGTCGTGGCCGATCGCGATGATCAGGTCGGCGCGCGCCACGGCCTCGTGGACGTAGTCGCCTTCGGAAAGCGCAGCGGTACCCATGTACAGGTTGGAGCCGCCGGTCACCGCGCCCTTGCCCATCTGGGTGTTGAAGAACGGCAGGCGGGTGCGCGCCACGAACGTGGAGAGCGATTCGGTCAGCCACGGGCGACTGCAGGCCGCGCCGATCATCACCAGCGGACGCTTGGCGGCCAAGATCGCTTCTGCTGCGCGGTCGAGCGCGGCGGCGTGGGCGATGGGGCGCTCCAGCGGGTGGACCGGAATGACTGGGACGTCCTCCACTTCCTCGCCGGCAATATCCTCCGGCAGCTCAAGGTGCACCGGGCCCGGCCGCTCTTCCATGGCCACGCGGAAGGCATCCCGCACGGTGGCAGGGATGGCCGCTGCGCTGACAATCTGCCGGGTCATTTTCGTGAGCGGCTTCATCGAGGCCACGATATCCACGATCTGGAACCGGGCCTGCTTGGCGCTCATCACTGCCTTCTGGCCGGTGATCAGGATCATCGGCCAGGCGCCCAGGTGGGCATAGGCCGCGCCCGTGGAGAAGTTCAGGGCGCCGGGGCCGAGGGTGGCCAGGCAGACGCCCGGCCTGCCGGTGAGGCGGCCGTGGGTGGCGGCCATGAAGGCGGCCGCCTGCTCGTGGCGGGTGAGGATCAGCTCGATGCTGGAGTTGCGAAGGGATTCCAGGAAGTCGAGGTTTTCCTCGCCCGGAACGCCGAAGATGCGGTCCACGCCTTCGTTTTCGAGTGCGGCGACCAGCAGGTCTGAGCCCTTGGGCATTGCGTCGATCCTTGCGGTGATGAACTCCGGAGAGCTCGGTGCCATGGGGAAACGTAGTGTGGATCGACTATACGCCCGGGGGCGTGTACGGCCGTCTGAATAACGGCCTCAGCTGGCAGGACGGTGCGGTCCATGACTGGGGGCTTGTTTTGGCGCGAACGGCAGCTGGCTCACGGCCCGCTCACGGTTTATGCAGATGTACCAGTGGGCAGGGCTTTATAGCGACCGGAGAAACGCAGTGGCCGTTCTGATGCAATGCTGCAGCGTAGGTCTGTAGCCGCGCATATCGATGCCCTCGAAGGTAGCTTCAAGAACCGTTGATCGCGCGTTTATGCGCTCAATGAACTCTGCTCGATATCTCAAGAGGAATGGTGCCGCCGCGCTGAGACCCTCTGCATCACGTTCAATCACGGTGCAAAGATCGAATAAGTCACGTGCTGTAGCTCGTTGCCCCCGGTGATACATCTTTTTGGCGATGATCTCCGCAGGCCGCTCAACTCGAACCGCGTGGCCACCGATATTCCACCACTCCCAAGCATCGCCCATCAAGTTGGGCGATGCCACGAAGTCAATCTCGCCCTCTGCGAACTCAAGCTTCACGTAGGAGCTCGCATCCTCGACGTAGTTGGCTGTCATCGCGGCGGCGGTGTCATTCAGCCGGGGTGTTACGTATCCGAGGTACTGAGGGTCCGGGACAAAAATATCGATGTCTTTGCTGGCCCGATGGTCGTATCGGAACATCAGGACGGTGCCCCCTCCAAAAGTCCAGAAAGGACCATCGCCTCCCCCTACCGCCTGAATCTCCTGGATCAGCACCATGGCGTTCGCGAAGAGCGCCTTCCATGGCCCATCAGGCAGTGTCTTTTCCGGAAGATCGTGCGGTGGAATCATTTGAATAGGCCGTTGCGAACCAGGTCGAGACTATCCGCCATCGATGCCACGTTCTTCCAGATTGTTTGCGGAGCAACGCGCTCTTTGGCCGCGGCCTCTTCCACCGCCATTACCAGTAACGGGATCGGGGCTTCCTCGAGCAACGTGGCAACATGGGCAATGAACTCGCGCTTCAGATCGCCGGTGGCAAGTATTTGTGCAAGCTGCTCAGGAGTGATTTCGCGTTTGTAGCTCACATTGGCGGTGTTGGCCGCCATCCAGAGGGCTTCCTTGGCGCTTCTGGGGCCAATTGAAGGCATGCCCGGGCTGAGCCCAATCACGTTCATCACCTGGCATACCCGGTTGAAACCCAGGTCCTTCAGCTTGCCACTCTCCAGGCCATTGATTGTCTGCCTGGTCAGCCCGGACAGCTTTGCAAGCAGCGCCTGGGAAAGCCCAAGCTCCGACCGCCGCTCCTTGATGGAATCGCCCACTTGAGCAAGATGACTGATCATGCCGCACCCGCTTTTGTCAAATATTTCGGACAATATACACCTAACCCACCAAGGCTGTGGATGGGGCCCGTAGACCCGCCCTGACTCTGCCCGGCCCAGCCTGAGCGGCCGGTCCAACCTTAGCAGCCCGTCTCACCCCTACCCAACGGCTGCAGGCGCGGCGAGCGAATTGCCTTGCAGCCCATGGGGAAGATTGACCGGAACGCCAGGCAGCATCGGCTTCGATGAGGCGATCTGGTATCGTCCTGCCCCAATCGGAAAGCAACAGGGAACACCACGTTCATGGATCGAACCAAACGAGCATTATTTGCCCTTGCTCTGGCCACGGCCTCAGGGCCTGCCGCCGCCTCCGACTTCACCGGCTTTTTCTCCATGTTCATGGCCACGCCTTTCCTGATCTTCGCAGGACTGGTCTCGGGCTTCATTCTGCTGCGCCGCCATACCGCCCCGAGAAACGCCGTGGCGCGCCATGCACCGTTCCTGCTGCTGGTGCCAGCGTGGGCACAACTGGCATTCCTCTGCGTTTTCATGCAGCAGCTGGTGTGGGTTGGCATCCCGGTGGTGACGCTCCTGTTCGTGCTGGCTGCCCGCCGCATCTGGCAGGAGCCGCGCGGTGGGTTGGCGGTGTGGATCCCGCGCGTGCTGTTGGTGCTGAGCGTGGTCGTTGCCGGTCTGATGGCGTGGGACATGAGCATCGTGGTGGGCTACCGCGGCAGCGATTACGCACTGGGCCCGATCGTCCTGCTGGCCACACTGTGGGGCGTGTGCGCCGGGCTGTGCCTGTTCGCTGCCCGGAGCCGGAGTCAGCATCTTGATGCGAGCCGCTCACCGTAGATTTACTGAACCCGGCTACGCATCGACACGCGTGTAACACCGGCGACTTCGAGCTGTAGCTGATCTCTGAAACGGCACGCGACGTGGGCATCAAGCTTCACCGCGAGTGAGCGGCCAAGCGCGGACGTCGGTTTAAGAATGGACACCCGCCGGCGCATGCAACACATTCGCACAGGCCGTAATCCCGTCAGCCGCCCGGCTGCTTGCCAAGCAGGTACTTGAGCCCGTGCGTCAACCCGCGCGGGGCCACGCTCAAGTGGTCCTCGTCGTTGAGCACGTCCAGCTTCAGGCGCAGTGACGGGTAGTTGTGCGCGCGCAACGCGGCCTGCATGTTCTTCGCATCGGCCACCATGTCCGCGTCGCTGCCGAAGGCCGGCGTTTCACGCTCGCCGACATACATGTACACCGATGCCTTCAGATCGTTGTGGCTGCCTGCGTAGTCCTTCTCGAACCGCGACATGACATTGCGGTCGTACCAGAACGATGGGCTGCCCATGATGTAGCCCGCAAACATGCCCGGGTCGGTAAACAGGATCTGGCTGCCCAGCAACGCGCCGTAGGAATGGCCCAGCAGCAGGCGCCGGCTTTCGTCGGTGCGGTAGCGGCCAGCCACGAACGGCAGCGCCTGCTCGCGCAGGTAGGCGATGTAAGGCGCGGCGCCCCCATGCACCGCGTTGGCCGGTGCGCTGCTGGGGCCGTTGGGTGTCGGGGTGTAGTCGCGGCGGCGGCTGGGCATGCCTTCGTCACCCACCGAATAGGATAGGCCCACCAGGATGAACTCTTCCAGCTTGGGGCCTTCCACGTTCAATCGCCGGCCGATCTGCCGCGCCAGCGGAAACGCGTAGTCGGCATCGGTGACATACAGGACCGGGTATCTGCGCGCCGGGCTGTCGGCATAGGACGCCGGCAGCGCAACGAACACCTGGTACGTCCGCCCGGAAACTGGGTCGGGAACATTCCAGACTTCGCTTCCCACCACTTCATAAGGCGCGCCTTCGCCACGCTGGCCGCCCAGGGCCGAAGCCTTGGCCGGTATCGGTGGGGCCGCCAACGGCGCTTCGGCGAGCGGCTTGGAATCCGGGGTCTCAGGCGTCTTGGCACACCCGGTGAGAATCAGTGCAAGCAGCACGCCTGTAACCAGTTTTTTCAACGCTACCTCTCCGTGGTGATCGAACGAAAATCATACAACGTGCACCTAATCGCACCATCCCTTCGCGCGCGCCGCCGTGCGTTCCTGCGCCTTGCGCAGCATGGCCTGGTTGTCCGCTTCCAGCCTCACGAAATCGTGGTGGCGGGCAAAGTACGGACCCAGCCAACCCGCTTCGTGGGTGAATGCCATGGTCCAGGCAAGATTGGGTGGGAACACGTAACAGTCCGACCAGGCTGGCTTCACCGGAAGATCGCCGGTCAGGTAGGCGGCATTGCGGTCGTTGGACAGCACGACGAACGCCACCCCGGTCTGTTGCTGGTACTCCGCCTCGGCCTCCGCATCAGCGAGGCTGGGATAGCGCCCCGAACTGAAGACATGCCACATGAAGGCCTTCGTGTTGATCCCCTGGCGGTCGCGTCCGAAGACGGCAAGCCAGTCCCGGGCCAGTTCCTTGGCCTCTGCTTCGGTGTACTGGCGGATGATCTGCGTGGCGCTCACGCCAACGAGTGTATTGAATGGCCATTGGTACACACAACAAGGGTCTTTCCATGTCGAACTCCTCTTCCGCGCAGGACCCCGCTGCTGCCGCCCGCGCTTTCGATGCCATCATCATCGGCACCGGCCAGGCGGGGCCATCACTGGCCGGGCGGCTGGACGCGGCCGGTATGCGCGTGGCCATCATCGAGCGTCATCTGGTGGGCGGCACCTGCGTCAACACTGGCTGCAAACCGACCAAGACGCTGGTGGCCAGCGCCTATGCCGCACAGATGGCGCGGCGTGGTGCTGAGTACGGCTTCAGCGCCGGCCCGGTCAGCGTGGATATGACCGTGGTCGAGGCCCGCGCCCGCAAAGTAATCATGGATTCGCGCAAGGGCAATGAAGACTGGCTTGCCGGGATGGCCAACGTGGAGCTGATCCGCGGCCATGCCCGCTTCGATGGGCCCGGCGCCATCGTGGTCAACGGCGAGCGGCTCACCGCGCCGCGGATCTTCATCAACGTGGGCGGGCGTGCAGCGGTGCCAGAAATGCCCGGCCTGCAGAACGTACCCTACCTGACCAACAGCAGCATCGTGGCGCTGGATGCCCTGCCCGCCCATCTGGTGGTGGTGGGCGGCAGCTACATCGGGCTGGAGTTCGCACAGATGTACCGGCGCTTCGGCACGCAGGTGACGATCCTCGAGCGGGGTGAGCGCTTGATCGCGCGTGAGGACGCCGATGTATCGGAGGCGGTACGCGGCATCCTGGAGGATGAGGGCATCGAAGTTCACACCGGCGCGGACAGGGTCGCGTTCGAGCGCGTGGAAGAAGACATCGCCGTTTCCTTCCAGGCCGGCGGCAAGGACGCGCGCGTGGTTGGCAGCCACCTCCTGATGGCGATCGGGCGCCGCCCCAATACGGACGACCTGGGCCTGGACACCGCCGGCATCGAGCGCGACGAACGTGGATACATCACGGTGGATGACCACCTGCAGACCTCGGCGCCCGGTGTCTGGGCGCTGGGTGACTGCAACGGCCGTGGGGCGTTCACCCATACCGCCTACAACGACTTCGAGATCGTCGCCGCCAACCTGCTGGATGGCGAGGACCGCCGGGTCAGCAGCCGGGTGCCCGGCTACGCGCTGTACATCGACCCGCCGCTGGGCCGGGCGGGCATGTCCGAGGCCGAGGCGATGAAGTCCGGCCGCCCCCTGCTGTTCTCCAAGCGGCCCATGACCCGCGTCGGTCGTGCGGTGGAAAAAGGGGAGTCCAAGGGCTTCATGAAGGTGGTGGCCGATGCCGAAACCCGGCGGATCCTGGGCGCGGCGATCCTTGGCACTGGCGGCGATGAGGCCATCCACGGCATCCTCGACATGATCAGTGCCGACCGGCCGCTGGATGAGCTGCGCTGGGCGGTGCCGATCCACCCCACGGTTTCCGAATTGATTCCCACGCTGCTGGTCGATCTTGCGCCGGCACCTGACCGAGGATGATCTGGATGCGTACTGCTGCGACCGTATCGCTGTGCCTGGGGCTGTGCACTGCCCTGCTCCTTCCGTCGAGCTGGGCCAAGGCCCCGGTAACGCCGGAAACCCACAGCGAAACGGGCACGCTGCAGGGCGCCCCCTGGCGCATCGACGTGCCGGCCCACTGGAACGGCGAACTGGTGATGTACGCCCATGGCTTCGAGCCGGTCGGAACGCCGCGCCCGGACCCCTGGCCGGGCAACCCGTGGAGCGAGGCGCTGGTCAACGCCGGCTATGCAGTGGCGCAGAGTGGGTACGCCGACCAGGGCTGGGCCGTGCGCGGGGCCATTGACGATCTTGAGCGGCTGCGCGCACAGTTCGTGGCCCGCCATCCAGACACGAAACGCAGCTGGATCCTGGGCTTCTCAATGGGCGGCGCGGTGGCGATCAGAACGCTGGAACGGATGCCGGAGCACTACAGCGGTGGCATCTCGATGTGCGGCGCCAACCTGCCCGGCGATGTGCTGGCCGCCGAAGTGCTCACCTCGCTGGTCGCGTTCGAGTACTTCTTCCCTGGCGCCAACGGCCTGCCCGAGGGTGGGTTGAGTTCGCCTGCCGCTGCGACGTTGCCGCAGGGGGAGATGGTCGACGCCATCACCGCTGCCGTGCGGTCCCGCCCGGAGGCAGCCGCAGTACTGGCAAAACGCTTGGAGCTGAAGGTGGATGAGCTGGCTGGCACCCTCAGTCTGCATGCCCTGGTGTTCCAGCAGCTGGTCAAGATCAGCCGCGGCATTCCGGTCAGCAACAAGGACACGGTGTATGCCGGCTTTGGCGATGACACGGCGTTCAACGCCGGCGTCCGGCGCATTGCCGCGGATCCCGCGGCAAAGGCGAAGCTTGACCGCGACCTGCGCCTGACCGGTGCGCTGCGCCGGCCGCTGCTGCTGCAGTACAACCTCAACGACCCTTCCGTGACGCCCCGCTTCGAGCCGGTCTACCCGGCTCTCGCCGCCAAGGCTGGCGCGACGCCCCAGCCGAGGACGCTACCGCCCACCGGCGAAGGGCATTGCGCGTTTACGCCCGAACAGATTGTGGAAGCGGTGTCGATCCAAAGCCGCTCGTTGCCGGCGCGCCCCACTGACGAAGCGCGGCGCCCCTGAGCGACTGCTGGCCGCAACCGGACGGGCAGCGCAGCACGCGTGCGGCCGAGGTGCTGACGAAGCCCTCGCCTTCCTGCGCCTTGAACACCACCTCGCACGACAGGCAGCGCGCCACCATCGAGTACAGGTGCACGATGCGACCACTGCACGGGTCCTGCAGCGCGTTCACATCCAGTAGTTCGAACTGGCAGCTGTCCGGCAGCGGGCGGCGCGGGAGCGGAAGGGGCATGGAGGTCTGCAGGTTCACGCTGTGGGCGCCGTCGGGGGAATGGCAGCCACTGTAGGCAGCGCGGTGTGGAGCGCGCGTGCAGCCGGCATGCAGTGCGCGCGAAAGGCGTGCCGGTACTACGCCTCGCCCAATGCGCCCTTGCCAGCAGGGGTCAGGTCGATATCGCTGTCTTCGGCCTGCACCGCCAGACCTTCGGCGACGGCCCAGGTGGCATCGTCGGCTGACACAGGGTCGGTCGCCTCGATGGCCCGAAGAATGGCAAGTTGCTTGTCGGTCAGTGGCATGGTCGGCGTTCCGTAAGGGGGTGAGCCGACTCTACTTCGGGTAGAGCAACGTGACCGTGAACCGGACCCCCCAGTCCGGCCCGCCACGTGGGCCATCCAGGTAGGTGCGCACGCCGCCCTGGTAGCTGATCATCTGGCTGCCCAGCTTGCTCACCTTGGAGTACTGGATGTTGAGTGGCACGGTCCACTGGCTGGCCTTCCAGTCGTAGGTGGACTCGATGTTGAAGGCCAGCGTGCGGCCGCCCGGGAAGGCCTTGGCCAGGAACGGCTGGACAAAGGTGTTGCTGATGTCGCGCCGGCGCGAGCCGCTGCCGGCGATGTCCGAGATGTGGTTAACCAGCGCGCCCACGGTCCAGCTCTTGTCCTGCTTGAGCAGCACGAAGGTGGGACCGGCACCCCAGGTATCGGCGCCCAGGTCATCGGTACCGGTTGGCAGCAGCAGCGCTGGCCCGATGCCCCAGACCACGCCGGACGGGCCGGTTTCCTTCGGCGAGAAGAAGAAGCTTTGGGTCACGTCGCCCAGCCCGGCCTGGTCGGTGCCGGGAATCACGTCCTTCTGGTAGGCCACCGGCAGGATGGTGCGGGAAATGACATTCCATTCTTCGGAGATGGCAAACGGTGCCACCGGCTGGATGTTTAGCGTATGCCGATAACCGCCATTGGCGTAGCCGTCGTCGTAGTTGTACTGAAACGGGACGCTGATCAGTGCCGCGACGGGGTTGGACAGTTTCTTGGCCAGGGCATCGGCATCCTGCGCCGACACCGGCTGCGCCACTCCTGCCAGCGCTGCGAGCATGAACAGCGCAACCGGCGGCGAAGGCCGGCGCAGCGAGCGGCGGAATTGTAGTGCGTCACGCATGGCATTCCCCTAGGAAGGCGTGGGCAGCCCCACGGAACGCTGCAGATCCAGCATCGGATCCTGCGGCACGTTGATCCCGCCGGTGCTGGGCAGGTCCAGGTCCAGGACCAGCCCCACGGCCAGCGAAAACAACAACAGCAACAAGGTGGTGGAAGTGCGCTGGCGCACCCGCTCGTAACCGAGCAACCCCGCCGCGAACAGGGCGAACAGGAACAGCATCCGCAGGATGCGGTGCGGGATATGGTCCTGCCGGGCCGCGAAGCGTTCGCCCGCCAGGTCGATGGATTCGTTGGTGGTGGTGACCATCAGGCTGGCACGCGGCGTGTCCCGGAAGGACGCGGTAGCCGCCATCACCGCAGCCCAGAGCTCGGCCTGCAGCGCGGTGGTCCGGGCGTACTCGTCGATCTCCTGCTGTGCGGTCTTCGCATTGGCAAAGTCCACGCGAGCGTTGATGTACCGGCGCAGCACGCTGCGCACCCGCTCGGCATCGGCGGTGTCCAGCAGGTCCGTGCGCAGCCACGTGGTGCCCAGCGCGTTGGCCTCATGCAGCACCAGCGACCGGCGCTCGTCGTAGCGGCCCAGCGCGAGTGAGAAGGTGAAGCCGATCAGCAGGGCCAGCAGGCCCAACACCGTGTTGGTCGAGAACGAGTCGCCGGCATCGGCATCGGCGTCAGCGGCGACCTGCTTCTGCGCCTTGTGCCGGTTCTGGCGGGTGCGCAGGAAGGCACCCAGTTCACGCGCCGCGATCAGCGCGACAAAGAAGATCACGGTGAGCAGCCACAGTGGAACATAGGGGAAGCTGCCTGGCAGATGCATGTGCCGTCACCAGCAGTGCGCGAGGGTGCGTTCGAGGATGGCCGATCGCCCCCGGATCTGCTTCGGTAGTTCTACCGACCCCCGCCCAGTGATTGATGCATGCCGGCACTGGCACCGGCACCCCGCCCCCACTATCGTAGGCGCCTTTCCTGCCCGGCTCCGCGCACTGATGCACTCCGCCCTTGCCCACCCTGCCGCCTGCGAGAACTGCAGCACCCCGCTGCATGGCGATTTCTGCCATGAATGCGGCCAGTCCGCCCACAGCCCGGTGCGCAGTTTCGGGCACGCGGTGGAAGAGGTGTTCGAATCGTTCTGGCACCTGGACGGGCGCATCTTCCGCACCCTGCACCAGCTGCTGCTGCCCGGCCGCCTGGCGGCCGCCTACCTGGCCGGGCACCGTACCCGCTACATCCCGCCGATCCGCCTGTTCGTGATCCTGAGCGTGCTGACTTTCTTCGTGGCACGGCTGGCAGTGCACGTGGACGCAGGTGCCCTGGTAAGCCAGACGCCCCGCCCGCCGGAAGTGCCGGGTGCGTTCCGTGATGCCACCACCCACGACGAGGTCCAGCAGGTCCGCCGCGCGCTGCTGGCGCCGTTGCAGCAATCGCGTGCGGCGATGCCCGAGTCCCTTCGCGCGCCGATCGACAGTGCCATTGCCAAGGTAGACAGGCAGGCCGCAAAACGCGAGCGCGAACTAAAGGAGCATCCACCGGTCGCGTCCGCGCGCAAGCCCGCTGCCGCCAAACCGTTCACCGTGCAGGACATGGCGACACAGAAGTCAGACCCGGTCGAGATCGGTTTCCTGCCCGGGTTCGCCAACCGCTGGCTGACCGGCCAGGCCGAGATCATCCGCAAGAACCTGCCCCGCATCAGCGAACGGCCGCAGCTGCTGGTCAACGCGTTCTTCGGCTCGGTGCCTTCGGCGTTGTTCGTGCTGGTGCCGTTGTTTGCCGTTCTGCTGAAGGTGTTCTACCTCGGTAGTGGAAGGCTGTATCTGGAGCACCTGGTGGTGGCGTTGTACAGCCATGCGTTCCTGTGCGTGGCGCTGCTGGGCATCCTGCTGCTGTCGATGCTGGGTGGGCAGCTTGCCGCCGTGCCTGGGGTTGTCATCGGCCTGCTGATCACGGCACTGCTGCTGTGGATGCCGCTGTATCTCTGGCTGATGCAACGGCGGGTGTACGCACAATCCCGGCTGGTGACCACGCTCAAGTTCGTCGCGCTGGGATGGCTGTACTTCACCGTGGTCACCACCGCGACCGTCATTCTCGCCATTGCCAGCCTTGCCCGGGTCTGATCCGGGCTAAGTAGTTTTACCCAGCCGGCCTGCACCTATTTCGGTGGAGTGCGGATGAGCGCGCCGTCATGCTCTCCGCATCCCTTGCCGCAGGAGGCGAACAATATGGCCATGCCCCGTAACCAGGCTCGCTCACCGTTCATTGCCGGCCTCCGGCTGGCCGCCCTGTTGATCAGCGTGTTCGCGCTGGTCGCCTGCGGCAAGCGCGAACCGGAAAGCGCCGCCCCAGCGCCCGACCCTGCCTCGGCAGCGCAGCCCGCCGCCCCGGCCGCGGCTGATGCCACCCGCGTCAGCGAGCTGCGCGCGACCGCCAAGGATGCCTACATCTGGGGCTACCCGATCGTGGAAGGCTACAAATCCATGTACCAGCAGGCCGTGGATGCCAAGGGTGCGAACTTCCACGCCGGCTTCAACCAGATCGGCAACGTCGCGCAGGTGGCCACCCCGAAGGACACCTCGATCATCACGCCCAACTCGGACACGCCGTATTCGTTCCTGTGGATGGACCTGCGCGCCGAACCGCTGGTCATCAGCGTGCCGGCGATCGATGCCAAGCGCTACTTCTCCGTGCAGCTGATCGACCTGTATACCTACAACTTCGCCTACATCAACCGCGCCGCGACCGACGGCAAGGCCAGCGTGTTCATGGTCGCCGGGCCGGACTGGAAGGGCGAAACACCCAAGGGCGTGCGCGAGGTGTTCCGCGCCGAAACCCAGCTGGCCTATGGCCTGTTCCGCACCCAGTTGTTTTCGCCGTCGGACCTGGACAACGTCAAGCGCCTGCAGGCGCAGTACAAGGTGCAGCCGCTGAGCGCGTTCCTGGGCACGCCGGCACCGCCGCCGGCCCCGCCGATCACCTTCCCGCCGTATGACCCGGAACAGGCCAATGGCCTGGGCTTCTTCTCCTACCTCAACTTCCTGCTGCAGTTCGCGCCCACCGTGGAAAGCGAAGCCGCGCTTCGCCAACGGTTCGCGGGCATCGGCATCGAGGCAGGCAAGCCCTTCGATGCAGCCGCGCTGCCGCCGGCCGACCGCGAGGCCATCACCGCAGGCATCGCAGATGCCAACCAGGCACTGGAACAGTTCATCGCCACTGAAATAAACACCGAGAAGGTCTCGAGTGCGGATATGTTCGGCACCCGAGCGGCGCTGAAGGACAACTACCTGTACCGTTTTGCCGGCGCCAAGCTGGGCATCTACGGCAACTCCGCTTCAGAGGCCGACTACCAGAGTTACTTCGTGGATGCGCAGGGCAGGCCCGCCGATGGAAGCCAGCACGACTACGTGCTGCGCTTCGCCAAGGACCAGCTGCCGCCGACCAACGCGTTCTGGTCGGTCACCCTGTACGACGGCAAGAGCAAGCTGCTGGTGGACAACCCGCTGGACCGCTACCTGATCAACTCGGCCATGCTGCCCACGCTCAAGCGCGATGCCGATGGCGGCCTGACCCTGTACATCCAGCAGGCGTCGCCCGGCAAGGACAAGGAATCCAACTGGCTGCCGGCGCCGGCCGGACCGTTCTACGTGATTTTGCGCAACTACAGCCCTGGCCAGGCCGTGCTGGACCGCAGCTGGCAGAAACCGGCATTGACGCCGGTTGAGCGCAAGGCCGATTAAGTCCCGGTCAGTGCAATGGCGGGCATCGTCCGGTTGGCATGCCGCCAGCCGGCCGACTGCTGCAGCTGCTGCACCATGTGGCCAAGGAACGCACGGACCCGGGGTGCGACCTGCTTCCCGGGGGCGTACACGGCACTCAACGGTGAAGTCGCCAGCGCGCAGTTGGGCAGCACTTCTTTCAGGCGCCCTGCGTCGAGGTCATCGGCCACGTCCCAGATCGACTTGCGGGCGATGCCGGCGCCCTGCACCGCCAGGATCTGCGCCGCCTCGCCATCGTCGCAGAGCGTACTGGCGTCCAATGGAAACGCGATGGTGCCGCCGGGCTGCGCGAACACCCATTGCGATACCGGCGGGCTGCCCGAGGCGATCAGATCGTGGCCGTGCAGGTCGTCGATGCTCGATGGCGTGCCACGCCGTTGCAGGTAGTCCGGTGAGGCGCAGAGGATGCGCCGGTTCGGCGCAAGTTCGCGCGCCACCAGACGGGAATCGTCCAGCGCGCCATAGCGCAGCGCCAGCTCCACGCCTTCGCCGACCAGGTCCACCAGCTCATCGCGCAGCGACAGGTGCACGCGCACCCCGGGATGCGCCTGCTGGAAGCTGCGCACCGCCGGCACCACATGACGGCGTCCGAATCCATTGGGCGCGGTGAGCTTGAGCACGCCGGCCACCACGTCCTGGCGCTGCTCCAGCGCCGCCTCGGCCGCTTCCACCGCCTCCAGCACGCGGCGGCAGTGCAGGTGGAACAGGCTGCCCTCATCGGTGAGCGAGGCGCGTCGCGTGCTGCGGTTCAACAGCCGCACCTGCACGCGCCGCTCCAGTGCGGTGAGCCGCTTGCTGACCACGGCGAGCGAGATGCCCAGGTCGCGCGCGGCAGCGGACAGGCTGCCGCCATGCACGATGCGGTCGAAGGTGCGCAGCTCGTTGAGGTCGTCGATCACGCCGATGTTTCCAGTTTGGCAAGAGTTCCTTTCCCATATTGCCATTACGGAAACAGTCGCACATCCACACAATGGTCGCATTCATGCCAGCCGCGGAAGGGCCGGCCGCATTCGGCGAGCACGCTGCCGCGACAGGACCCGCGCCATGCTCAGCCCCAGCCACCCGCCAGGTAGCCACACAATGAAAGATGATGCCGACCAGAACCGGCCGACGCTGACCCGTCGCCGCTTCTTCCAGGGCCTTACCCTGCTCCCCGTCGCCGCCGCCCTGCCCGGCTGCGCCCCCGGCACCCCGACCGGGAGCGGCACCCCGGCTACCCCGGCCGCCAAGGACTACACCCCCGAATTCTTCAACGCGGCCGAGTGGGCGTTCATCACCGCCGCCTGCGACCGCTTGATCCCCTCCGATGAAACCGGCCCCGGCGCGGTGGAATCGGGCGTGCCCGAGTTCCTCGACCGCCACATGCAGACCCCCTACGCGGCCGGCGCCATCTGGTACATGCAAGGTCCCTTCCTGGAAGCACCCAGCGAGTTCGGCTACCAGGGCAAGCTGGCCCTGCGTGACATCCTGAAGGTCGGCATCGATGCCTTCGATGCGCACTGCCGCAACCAGTTCGATGGCAAGACCTTCGCCCAGCTGAGCCACGAACAGCAGGAAACCCTGCTCAAGGCGGCCGAGGGCGGCAAGCTGGAGTTGGAGGCGATCTCCAGCAAGCTGTTCTTCTCCAACCTGCTGGGCGAAGTGAAGAACGGCTACTTCGCCGATCCCAAGTACGGCGCCAACAAGGATATGGCCGCCTGGAAGATGATCGGTTACCCAGGCATGCGCGCGGACTACATAGACTGGATCAGCGTCCGCGACAAGGCCTACCCCCTGCCGCCGGTGGATCTGTCCGGGCGGAGGGGATGAGGCATGGCAATCACGAAACCGAAAGTGGATGCGGTCATCGTCGGCATGGGCTGGACCGGAGCGATCCTGGCCAAGGAACTCACCGATGCCGGCCTGCACGTGGTGGCGCTGGAACGTGGCGGCGACCGCGATACCCAGCCTGATTTCGCCTACCCGAAGGTGGTGGACGAACTGGAAGGCTCGGTACACCGCAAGTACCTGCAGAGCCTGAACCAGGAAACGGTGACGGTGCGGCACACCCTGGCCGATACCGCCGTGCCCTACCGGCAGATGGGCTCGTTCAAGCCGGGCACCGGCGTGGGCGGCGCGGGCAGCCACTGGTCCGGCGCGCACTTCCGGCCGCTGCCGGAAGACCTGATCCTGCGCACCAATGTGGAAGAGCGCTACGGCAAGAACTTCATCCCGGCGGACATGACCATCCAGGATTTCCCGGTCACCTATGCCGAACTGGAGCCGCATCTGAACATGTTCGAGCTGGTGTGCGGCACCTCCGGCAAGGCCGGCGTGATCAACGGCGTGGTGCAGGAAGGCGGCAATCCGTTCGAAGGCTCACGCTCGGGCGAGTATCCGCTCGGGCCGAACCCGAACTACCTGGGCGGCGAGCAGTTCTACAAGGCGGCCAAGGAAATGGGCTGGCACCCTTACCCGATTCCGGCCTCCAATGCCTCCGGCCCGTATGTGAACCCGTACGGCTGCCAGCTGGGCCCGTGCAATGCGTGTGGTTTCTGCAGCGACTACGGCTGCCTCAACTACTCCAAGGCCAGCCCGAACGCCTGCATCCTGCCGGTGCTGCGCCAGCGGCCGAAGTTCGAGCTGCGCACGCATTCGCAGGTGCTGCGGGTGAACCTGGACAGCACCAAGGCCAAGGCCACCGGCGTGACCTACCTGGATGCGCAGGGACGTGAAGTGGAGCAGCCGGCCGATATGGTGCTGCTGTGCGCCTTCCAGCTCTACAACGTGCACCTGATGCTGGTCTCCGGCATCGGTGAAGCCTACGACCCGCAGACCAACACTGGCACCGTGGGGCGCAACTACTCCTACCAGAACCTCAACCGGGTGGTGCTGTTCTTCGACAAGGACGTGCAGGCCAACGGTTTCATCGGCATCGGGGGCGCGGGCACCACCATGGACGACCTCAACGGCAACCAGCTGGACAACGCCAAGGCCGGTTTCGTCGGTGGCGGCCTGGTCTGGGCGCGGCAGCCCGGCGCCGGCCCGGTGCGCGGCATCAACGTGCCCTCCGGCACCCCGAACTGGGGCGCGGCATGGAAGAAGGCCGCGGCCGACAACTTCCGCCACAACTTCTATTACGAGGTGCAGGGTGCATGCATGTCCTACCGGCAGCACTACCTGAGCCTGGACCCGAACTACAAGGACTCCTTCGGGCGCCCGCTGCTGCGCATGACCTTCGATTGGCACCCCAACGAGATCAAGGCATCGCAGTTCTTCGTGGACCAGGCCATGCAGATGAGCCGCACGCTCAATCCGCTGTCGATGAGTGGTGACGCCAAGAAGAACGGCGAGCACTACAACATCACCAAGTACCAGAGCACGCACACCTGTGGCGGCGCGATCATGGGCGCAGACCCGAAGACCTCGGCGTTGAACCGCTACCTGCAGAGCTGGGACGTGCCGAATGTGTTCGTGATCGGCGCCAACGCCTTCCCGCAGAACAACGGCTACAACCCCACCGGACTGGTGGGCGGGCTGGCGTACTGGGCGGCCAAGGCCATCCGCGAGAAGTACCTGCCCGATCCGGGCCCCCTGGTCCAGGCTTGAGGAGGCACGCATGAAAAAGCTTCTTCTCTGGATCGTGGTGATCGGCCTGGTCGTGCTGCTGGCCGCGCTGGCCTATGCCTACATTCCCACCAAAACCCGGGTACTGGCAGACGGGCCGACCGCCAATGCGGCGCTGATCGAGCGCGGGCGCTACCTGGCCGCGGCCGGTGACTGCACCGCCTGCCACACCAAGCCGGGCGGCAAGTCCTTTGCCGGCGGGCTGCCGGTGGCCTCGCCGCTGGGCAACATCTACAGCACCAACATCACCCCGGACAAGGAAACCGGCATCGGCGCGTACTCGCTGGACGACTTCGACCGCGCGGTGCGGCACGGCATCGCCCCCGACGGCCGCACGCTGTACCCGGCCATGCCGTACCCCTCCTACGCGCGCATTACCGATGACGATGTACGGGCGCTGCACGCCTACTTCCTGCACGGCGATATCGCGCCGGTACATCAGGAAAACCGGGGCGTGGACATCACCTGGCCGCTGTCGATGCGCTGGCCGCTGGCGATCTGGCGCAAGACCTTCGCCCCCGACGCGGAAGCGGTGGCATTTGATCCGAGCCACTACAGCGACCCGCAGCTGGCACGCGGTGCCTACCTGGTACAGGGCCTGGGCCACTGCGGCAGCTGCCACACGCCGCGTGGCTTCGCTTTGCAGGAAAAGGCACTGGACGAATCGGGCACGGCGTATCTCTCCGGCGGCCAGGTGATTGACGGCTGGAACGCGGTGAACCTGCGCGGCAACGCGGCCGATGGCCTGGGCCGCTGGTCCGAGCAGGACATCGTGGACACCCTGCGCACCGCCCGCAATGCGCACAGCGCGGTGGTGGGCACGCCGATGGCCGACGTGGTCCGGCACAGCACGCAGAAGCTCACCGACGAGGACCTGAAGGCGATCGCCGTGTACCTCAAGCAGCTGCCGGCCAGTGCGCATGATCCTTCTGCGTACACCGCCAGCGATGCCACCGCGCGCAAGCTGCAGACCGGCATCAACGACAGCCGCGGCGCCGAGCTTTTCGTCGACAACTGCGCGGCGTGCCACCGGACCGATGCCAAGGGCTACACGGATGTGTTCCCGGCCATCGCCGGCAACCCGACCGTGCTGGCCGATGACCCGACCTCGGTGATCCGCCTGCTGCTGGCCGGCAGCGAACTGCCCTCCACCGCCGTGCGTCCGTCCAACCTGGGCATGCCCGGGTTCGCCGAGCGCCTGTCGGACACCGAGATCGCGCAGCTGGCGACCTTCATCCGCCAGGACTTCGGCAATAAGGCCGGCGCGGTGACCGCTGACCAGGCCAAAAAGGTCCGCCAGCACCTGCTGGACGAAGCCAAGGCGGCCAAGGACGCGCACGATCCCACTGCGGCCCGTGGCGGCGAAGACGCGGAATAACCCGGCGGTTCAGGCCCCGCCTGCACGAAACCCGCGGATCGGGGAGAATAGCGGCCCTCCGAGCGCCCCTGCCCTGCAACGGCAGGGGCCGCTCCCCCGCGGTTGACGGCCTTGCCGGCCGCCCTCCCGCCGCTACCTCCGGATCCAACGTGAACGCCATCGCTTCTTCTCCCGCCGACGCCCTGCCCCAGGACGAGCTGCCCCTGACCGACCGCCTGCGCGCCGCGCTGGACCTGCTGGAGGCGATCGAGGCCGACCGCGCCGTGCTGGACACGCTGCCGGAAGACGACCGCGTGCGTTTCCACCAGGTCGTGGCCAAGGTCTACCACCCCGAGCCCAAGGCACGCCGGGCGATGCTCAAGCAGCAGGCCAAGGTTCGCCACCAGGAAAAGGTGCGCAAGGCCGAGGCGCTGCTGGAACAGACCGGCATCCGCACCCTGCGCCGCAAGCCGGTGTTCAGCACGCCGAACTACTTCCCGCCGCACAAAGCCGGCCTGCACGACGCGCACAACGGTGAGAACGCAGAAGCCACGCCCGAGCCGGTGCATTCGCCGGAACTGCGCCACTGCTATGTGTGCAAGCAGAAGTTCACCCAGCTGCACCACTTCTATGACCAGATGTGCCCGGCCTGCGCCGAGCTGAACTTCATCAAGCGCACCGAAACCGCCGACCTGCGCGGCCGCGTTGCGCTGCTCACTGGCGGCCGGGTCAAGATCGGCTACCAGGCGGGCCTCAAGCTGCTGCGCGCCGGCGCCGAGTTGATCGTGACCACGCGCTTCCCGCGCGATTCGGCGGCACGTTATGCCGAAGAGCCCGACTTCGCCGAATGGGGCCACCGCCTGCAGGTCTACGGCCTGGACCTGCGCCACACGCCCAGCGTGGAAGCGTTCTGCAACGAACTGCTGGCCACCCGTACGCGGCTGGACTTCATCATCAACAACGCCTGCCAGACCGTGCGCCGCCCGCCGCAGTTCTACGCGCACATGATGGCCGGCGAAACCGCCGCCCTGCACGACCTGCCGGAAACGATCCGCAAGCTGGTGGGCCAGTACGAAGGGCTGCGCAGCCCCGAGATGCTGGGCCTGGGTTCGGATGCCAACGTGCCGTCGCTGCAGGAGCAGGCGCTGGTGGGGGCCGATGGCCTGACCCGCGCCGCCGAACTCTCGCAGGTGCCGTTGCTGGCCGACGAACTGCTGGGCCAGCAGCACCTGTTCCCCGAAGGCCGGCTGGACCAGGACCTGCAGCAGGTGGACCTGCGCGGGCGCAATTCGTGGCGCCTGCTGATGGCCGAAGTGCCGTCGGTGGAACTGCTGGAAACGCAGCTGGTCAACGCCATCGCCCCCTTCATCATCAACGCGCGCCTGAAGCCGCTGATGCTGCGTTCGCCGGAGCGCGACAAGCACATCGTCAACGTGTCGGCGATGGAGGGGCAGTTCTACCGCAACTTCAAGACCACCCGCCACCCGCACACCAACATGGCCAAGGCCGCGTTGAACATGATGACGCGCACCTCGGCGGCCGATTACCAGAACGACGGCATCCACATGAATTCCGTGGATACCGGCTGGGTCACCGACGAGGATCCGGCAGAGATCGCCGCGCGCAAGGTGGAGGAAGAACGCTTCCACCCGCCGCTGGACATCGTTGATGGCGCCGCGCGCATCGTCGACCCGATCATCCACGGCTTCAACACGGGTGAGCACGTGTGGGGCCAGTTCCTGAAGGACTACGCGCCCACCGATTGGTGAGGCAGTACCCCGTGGGGACCGCGGAAAGTCCGCGAGCACGGTAGCGCCGGCCGTTGGCCGGCCCAGGACGAACTTCATCGCCCGATGCAGATCCCCCGCAGGCCGGCCAACGGCCGGCGCTACCCGTAAGTGTCCGAATGTGTCACATGCGAATGATTCGTGATAGCATTGTGAACGTTTTCAGAATCACCACACGGATGTCCCAGCCATCGCCAGCGGACCCTCTTTTCCAGGAGTTTGCTCGATGCACGCTGCACCCCCCACGCTTGCCCCTTCGCTGGCCGCCCTGACCGCGGCCATTGCCTTGGCCCTGTCCGCACAGGTCCACGCCCACGGCGACGCCGCGACCGACGCCAGAGACCTCGACACCGTCGTGGTCACCGCCACCGGTGCCCAGCAGTGGATCAAGGACGCCCCGGCCAGCATCAGCGTGATCACCCGCCAGGAGATCGAGCGCAAGCCGGTGACCAGCATCGGCCAACTGCTCAGCACGGTGCCGGGCGTGACCGGTGGTTATGCGCTGTCTGGTGCACAGTCGAAGATCCGACTGCGTGGCCTGCCCGAGCAGTACACGCTGATCCTCATCGACGGCCGCCGCCAGGGCAATTCCTCCGGCGTGAACTACCGCGATGACCTGGGCCCGCAGGATCTGAACTGGCTGTCGCCGGACATGATCGAACGCATCGAAGTGGTGCGTGGCCCGATGTCGTCGCTGTACGGCTCCGACGCCATGGGTGGGGTGATCAACATCATCACCCGCAAGATCGCCCCGGAATGGGGTGGCTCGGTCACCTTCAACTACAGCAAGCCCGATTCGTCCACGCGCGGCAACACCACCCAGATGGGCGCGCTCTTCAGCGGCCCGCTCACGGAAAACCTGGGCCTGCGCATCGGCGCCAACGTGACCGATCGCGAATCCGATCGTGGCCGTGGCCAGACCCCCGGCACCAAAGCCGAGAACGCCAACGCGCTGCTCAACTGGACGATCAACGGCGACCACACCATGGGCTTCGAAGCCATCCATGGCGTGCAGCGCAACAGTGGGGGCGGCGATGTCGGCGCATGGGGCCTGTCCAAGCTGGTGCACACCGGTTACGTGGTAACCCATGACGGCCGCTATGGCGATGCGAGCACCTCGAAATCCACCCTGACCCAGAACGATTACGAGGACAAGGGCAGCCAGGTCGGCAACCACGCGAAGGAAACCGTGTTCGATACCGCCTTCGCCACCGGCTTCCACCTGGGCTTCGAGCACCGCTTGAACGTGGGTGGCCAGTGGAAGCGCGAAGAACTGCAGAACACCGACACCATCGGCACCGTGCCGGTGACCTGGAGCGGCAGCGGCCGGATCAGCCCGACCAACGAGGCCGATTCGTGGGCGCTGTTCGCCGAAGACCACATCACCCTGCATGAGCGCTTTACCCTCACCCTGGGCCTGCGTTGGGACAACACCGAAAACTACGACGACAACCTGAGCCCGCGCATCTACGGCGTGTGGCACCCGTCCGATGACTGGACCGTGCGCGGTGGCGTATCGCAGGGCTTCCGTGCGCCGAACCTGAAGCAGGGCAGCGCGGGTGCCGCCACCCAGTCCGGCGGCAACGGCTGCCGCAGCCTCACCGTGGAAGGCTGGACCAACCGCTCGGTCAGCGCCGATGGCACCACCGGCTGCTACATGGCTGGCAACCCGAACCTGGAACCGGAAACCAGCACGAACTACGAGCTGGGCGTCGGCTTCGACCGCGGCGGCTGGTCGGCCTCGGCCACTTACTTCCTCACCGATTTCGACGACAAGATCGAGCAGGTGCCGCTGCGTGAGATTGCCGGCTACGACTCCAGCTTCGTCAACGGTTTCTGGTGGACCGTTGCGCAGAACATCCAGAAGGCGCGCACCCGCGGCGTGGAAGCCAGCGTCACCGTGCCCCTGCACGAGCGCCTGAGCTGGACCACCAACGCCACCCGAATGCTGGAATCCAAGAACCGCACCACCGGCGCGAACCTGCTGGTGGTGCCGAAGATCACCGCCAACACCTCACTGGACTGGCAGGTGACCGAGGCGTGGTCGTTGAACCTGAGCGCGCAGCACATCGGCGAACAGCTGGTCTCCAGCACCAGCTCCACGTTCGCCAAGGCGTACACCACGTGGGACCTGGTGACCGGGTTCAACGTCAACGAGAACCTGACCCTGCGCGCAGGCGTGCTGAACGCCGGCGACGTCTCCACCATCGACGAAGGCAACAACTACGACGGTGGTGCGCGTACCTTCTTCGTCGGCGCCACGGCGCGGTTCTGACGCTCGCTGGGGCGCGCATGGCGCGTCCTGGTTTCGGTATGGGTTCCGTGGGACACGCATGCCGTGTCGCTACGCGGGGTGTGCCCCGCCCTTTGGGTTATGCGTGGCTGTCGGGGCGACGTGGGTTCGTGGGACACGCATGGCGCGTCGCTACGCGGGGTGTGCCCCGCCCTTTGGGTTATGCGTGGCTGTCGGGGCGACGTGGGTTCCGTGGGACACGCATGGCGTGTCGCTACGCGGGGTGTGCCCCGCCCTTTGGGTTATGCGTGGCTGCCGGGGCGACGTGGGTTGCGTGGGACACGCATGGCGTGTCGCTACGCGGGGTGTGCCCCGCCCTTTGGGTTATGCGTGGCTGTCGGGGCGACGTGGGTTGCGTAGCGACACGCCATGCGTGTCCCACGGAATGCCTGCGACATACGACCCACACCACTTCACGCAATCAAAGCTTCATGTTCAGACCGAGGTAAAACCCACGCCCCGCAGCCGGTGAGAACATCGGCTGCGGTTGCTCCCAGAAGAAGCTGTCGTACCACGCATAGTCGTACTTCCGGTCGGTGGCGTTCTTCATCTGCACATCCACGCTCCAGCGTGGGTTGATGTCATAGCGCGCGCTAAGGTCCAGCACCGCGAAGCCGCCGTACTTGCCGGCCACGTTGCGCTCTTCGAGGTAGTAATCGCCCTGCGCCCTGCCCTGCAGCCCAAACTGCAGTGCTTCGGTAGCCTGGTAATCCAGGCCGATGTTGCTGATGTAACGCGGGGTGGCGGCCACTTCGCGGCCCTCCAGCGACACGCTGGCATCGCGACCATCGCGCTCGATCTTCGCCTCCTGGTACGCGTGGGACGCCCATGCAGTCCACTTCTCGCCCACCTGCGCGCTGATCTGCGCATCCACGCCACGGCGGCGGGTCTTGCCCAGGGTCACGGTGGTGCCGGTGGCGGGCATGTTGGAGACCTCGTTGGCCGCATCCTGCTGCCATACCGCGATGCGCGCCTGGCTGCCGGCGAACGGGCTGAACTTCATGCCCAGCTCCATGCCGGTGTTGGTGGACGGGTTCATGGCGCCCTGCCCCGGCGTGAGGTAAGCCGGGGCGGTGGAGCCGGTCAGCACCTGGAAGGTCCGGCCCCAGTTGGCGTAGACGTTGGTGCTGTCAGTGAAGGCATAGACCACGCTCAGCTTGGGCTGGTCGATGGTGCCGTAGCGCTGCAGGGGGCCGGTGATGCCGCCCGGCAACCGGGTATCTCCGTCAAAACGGTCCACCCGGTAGGCCGGCACGATCTTCAGCGCCTCGATGGGCTGGTAGATCCCCTGCACATATGCGCCGTAGTTGTCGAAGGTGTGGCGGTCGTTGTTCTGCACGCGTGCCGGGGTGGCGCTGAAGTCGGTGGGCTCGGCGTAGCTGAAACGCTCGCGGATGTAGCCGTTGTCCTGGTGCTCGACATTTACCCCGCCTTCCAGCGTAAGCGTGGCGCCGGTCTGCCAGGTCAGCGTGGTGAGCATGCCGGTCTGCTTTTCGTCCCACACACGGCGCTGGCGCGGCGCATTGCCGGTGCGCAGGTCGCTGAAGGTCACCCGGCGGTCATCTTCGTAGCGGTTGTAGTACAGCTTACTGCCCAGGAACAGGGTGTCGGCCAGCTTGAGGTCCATGTGCACGCCGATCTGGCGCATGTCGCGGTCGTCGCCATCGCTGGCGTTGCGCAGCTGCGAGCCACGGCGGTCGGTACGGAGTTCTTCAGCCGTCATGAAGCCCGGCTCCTCGGCTTCGTGGTGGTAGGCGCGTGCGGTGAGGCCAATGCGCATGCCGTCGTCCAGGTTTCCGTAGAACCATTTGCCACCGATGGCGTACTTGCGTGAGCTGTCATGGTCACGGTACCCGTCCGACGCCTGGGTGCCGATGAAGTAGTTCTGCGCCAACCCGTTGCTCTCACGGCCGATGGCCAACTGCGCATCGCGGGTGTTGTAGCTGCCGTAGCCGAACCGTCCGTCGATGTAGTTGCCACCTTGGCGCGTGCCGAAGTTCACGTTGCCGCCAATGTTGTGCAGGCCATAACGCGGGTCGTTGGTGCCACGCACCACTTCGATGAAACTGATTTCCAAAGGGAACAGCATGTCGATGAAGCGCTGGTTGCCGCTGTTGACGTTGCTGGGCACGCCGTCGATCAGCGTCTTGATCGCATTGAGGTAGCCCTCGCCATTGAAGGCGCGGAAGCTGACCTTGCCTGATTCGGCGCCCTGACGGGTTTCGGTGAGCTGGATGCCGGGCATCTGGCCGAGCAGTTCCCAGCTGTGCGACACGTTCTTGTCTTCGATCTGGTCGGCGCCAAGCACGTCCACGGAGGTCAGCACCTGGTGGGCGGTGAGCTGGCCCTCGGTGTGCTGGTGCACATCGACCTTGCCGAGGGTGAGTGCGGAGTCGGACGACTGGGCGCGGGATTCGGGGGCAAAAACGACGGCGGCGACGGCCGTCACCAAGGCAAGGCGTTTCATTTAGAGGAAGGCGTCACAAATCTGGAGGGGAGGCCTGATGCCGGCCTGGGCGTGCAATGTGACACTATAACATTACATCCACGTAATTCCGCAGCAGCTTCACCAACCGCTTCCGGCCCGGTGCCTACGATGGCGGCAGATGCTGCGGAGGAACCCATGACCGAACGTGCACGCCTGCACCAGGAGTTGCTGAGAAGCCAAGCCTTCCTGGAGCAGACCAATACACTGGCCAAGGTGGGCGGCTGGGAGCTGGCGCTGGACACCAACACGCTGTCCTGGACCCGTGAGACCCATTTGATCCATGGCGTACCCGAGGACTTCGATCCGAATGTGGGTGCCGCCCTGTCTTTCTACCCGCAACCGGGCCAAGAGCAGCTGGAGGCGGCGATCGCCGCATGCGCCGCCGACGGATCGCCCATCGACCTGACGCTTCGCGCCATCACCGCTGCTGGCGAACGCAGCTGGTTGCATATCGTCGGAAAGCGCGTTGAGGACGCGACCAGCGCACGCTTGATCGGCGCCATCCAGGACGTCACGGAACAACGCTCCGCCGTCGATGCACTGGCGCAGAGCGAAGCGCGTTACCGCCGCCTGTTCCAGCACAGCCTGGGCCTGATCTGCACCCACACGCTGTCCGGGGAGATCACGTCCGTGAATCCTGCAGCCTCGCTGTCACTGGGCCGCCCCGAAGCCGAGCTGTTGGGTCGTTCGCTGGCAGAGATCATTCCGCTGGAACGCCAGGATCAGCTCCAGTACTACCTGCAACGCGTCGCGGAGAACCAGAGCGACTCCGGCCTGATGGAGCTGGTGGCCGACGATGGCTCACGCCGCTACTGGGCGTATCACAACGTGCTCGACACCGAAGCTGACCCGCCGTACGTGCTGGGCCACGCACAGGACATCACCACCCAGCACCTGCAGGAGCGCCAGCTGCTGGAAATGGCGATCCGCGATCCGCTGACCCGCTCGTTCAACCGGCGCTACCTGGCCGAACTCGCGCAGCAGCAACTGGAAGCGTGGGGCTGCCTGGTGTTCGACCTGGACCACTTCAAGGAAATCAACGACACCCAGGGGCATGCGCACGGAGACTCGGTGCTGGTCGAGTTCGTGGCGTTCCTTTCCAGCCCGCTGGAAGAAAACGAGGTGGTGGTGCGCCTGGGCGGCGATGAGTTCCTGGTGTTCGTACCCGGCGCCAGGATGGAGCGGCTGCAGGTACTGGAAGAGACCTACCAGGCGCGCGCCCACCTCGCACCGGTCCGCTTCTCAGGCGGCTGCGCCATCAGCCGCCCCTCCGAGACCGTCGCCGACACCATCAACCGCGCCGACATGAAGCTTTACGAGCGCCGCCGCCGCGAGCGACCGGACTGAAACAGCCCCACAACCAGGACTGCAACCCACAGCGCCAGCCATGCAGGCAATCCCCACCCATCAAAGATTTCTTCGCGCGGGATGACCGAGATACGGAAGCCGATCCACGCCAGGGCGACGACCAGCAGCGGCGCCACCACCGTTCCGCGCCATGCAAGGAACGCGGCCGCCGGCAACGAGATGATCGGGAAGAACGCGCCGCCACCGAACGGCGCAGCTCCAACCATCGCGAAGAATGCCGCCGCCAGCACCAGCAACCACGCCATCACTTTGATAAGCATCCTGCATCACTCCTTCCGTCCCGTACCGACCACGAAGCCTTAACCTGCCTTGCTTATCCTAGCAGCGCGCTGCAGGAACAACGCCCGGCTCATCAATCGTTCCGCTCGGCTTGATCGAGGGAAGCAATCGAACACTGCAAAGGAGTCGCAATGACGAAGCTGCACGCTGCCATTCTTGCCGGATGCCTGCTGGGCATGAGTTCCCTCGCCTTCGCGGAGGTCGCCAACCTGACCAACAGCGCCGACGGCGCCAATCGCGACACGGGCATCGCCGCGGTCAAGAAGAAGCTGCAGGACGCCTGCACCGAGCGCAAGGGCACGCCGGATGCGGCTTCCTTTGAGGTGGTGTTCGAGAAGACCAGCGAGAATCCGAACGTACCGAAGCCGTATTACGTCGACGGTAAGATGAAGTGCGATTTGCCGTAAGCCATTCAGCACTGCGACAACGCCATTTTTAGTCCCGCCAGCGCCGCGCGCCTGACCTTCCAGGCAGCGGCTGACGGCCATTCCCGCAGTTCATGAATTGCGTCGGCAGCAACCCCTAGCCACCTTTTGGATTACCTCAAAGTCCGCGCAAGGTATCGTTGTAGGCACCGCAACTGCATCTCATGAACATTGCGGACTGATTCGGCGCAGTGATCTCAATCAACGCATCGCATCGCTCGCAACGGACGGTAGAAACAGAGCCATCCTTCATAAATTCAGCGAGCGCCGATTCAAACGTCTGGAACGCAGGAACGACCACGTCAGTCATCTTATTGATTCTCCATCCTGTCCATCACGCGCCCAGAGAGTGGGCTTCCAAGGCCGTCATGTCAGCCGAGGGCATCGTTACGCTTTCAATCGCAAATTCCGGAGCGACTGGCTTTTAGCACTTGAGCGTGCGAGCCGAATGCCTCCTGGTCCTGCAGCGTGTCCAGCCGCTCCTGGTAGCGCTCGCTCGCCTGCCCCCTCAGGATGGCCCGCAACCCGTTGAACACAGAGCCGCGCACTCGCGCCATGGCATAGGCCTGGAACGCTATGCCACGGCCGGGGTCATAGCGGTCGATGGCTCCAGCAACCCCATGTTGGCGTTCTGGTCGATGGCTCCAGCAACCCCATGTTGGCGTTCTGGATGAAGTCATCGCGGTCAGCCGCCAGACGCGGAAAGCGGCGGTCTCGGCCCGCGCGGCGGCGATCGCCATACCCAGCTGGGCGTGTTGGGCTGCCAACAGATAGATGGCGTACGTGTTCGTCGCGTCGCGCGCCAGCAATGACTTGAGGAGTACCACTGCGTCAGCTTGGAGACCCTTCGCAATTGTATCAACCGAGAGCACCAGCAGTTCATCCACATCAGGAAGTTGGTAGTCCATCTCAGCATTCCTTTGAGTGTTTATCGCTGCAGGGAATGGTGCAACCCAGTTTGAATCGCACGCATCCTGTCCGCGCAGGCGGCAAAAATGAGTCACTTCCAGTTGCTTGCAAAAGATAGACCTACTCCGTACTGCATGGGAAGCGAGGCACTGTTAAGGCAGGCGCCGGAAGCATTTACAAATCACGATCCAGGCGCAGGAACTGCAACTACCACTTATGCGACTGCACCCTTTACGCGTACCGGCTTCAACACCTCCTCAAGCGCCTGAAGCTTGTGGCAAGCCGGATTTATCTCACCTAGATCAAAAAGCGCACGGGACTCCCGCGCCAGCTCTCGCATGTGCACCAGCGCCTCTATAAGCGCCGGGCGACCGTCACCCTGCTCCAAGAGTTGAAACCCGTCCTCAAGATCACCGAACGCAATATCAAGCGTCATGGCAGCGTCATCACGGAAGTCCGGGGCGTACACAATCATGTAGGAAAGCAAACGTAGGACGTCGCGCTTACCCTTACACTTGTAACTCATAAGTGATCTCGGTATAGCAGGATTGGAATTTTGTTGGGTTGCAGAATGATAATTGCATTACCGTTCGGGTAACAGATGAAGTCGCTAATCTGGGGCGTGCTCACTGTCTTGCCCCCTCTCGCCCCATTGATAATAATCCTCCCTGAACGAATCTCAATGTCAGTCCGGCGGTCCTTACCACTGACAGACGGATCTCTCAAACGGCGATTGAGCCTGACATCGGCGGCCAGCCCCCTCCTGCTCCACTCACTTCACCAAGCTACGGGTTGCAATGCTGTCCGCGCGGTTGCCGATGGCTGCGTCCACATTTAACTTGGGTGAAACGGTGAATCGACCTGCGTCGTAAGCGGCCTTTGTGTCATTGCATGCGTTGTCGTAGAACCCGCCGAAGCCCTCATCACTCGGCCGGTCACCGAATTGTTGCCGTGCCTGGGCAATACGCTCACACCGACCCTTAAGACAGGCTTGAAGAGGGGCGCAGCCCGCCATTCGAGTGGAATCGCACCCAGCATCAGCTCGCCGATGCCTTCGTACAGCCTGGTCATTTCCTCGCAGCCAGCATTGCGCCACGCTGCCTCGGACGCGACGTAGTCCGCCAATCTCCTTGACCCCAAGGTCAGATGACTTCAGTGCAACCCCAACGCGTTGCGCAATACGCTACGGGATCCGCGCGTCGATTTCACCTGAAAACTCCCTAAACGGCTCCTTATCGATTATCGTTTCAAATCTAAGCGGGAAGAGGGAAGAGGCTTCAGGAAGACCGAGCTCTGGATTATCAGAAGAAAGTCTCGCCATACTTTCGATCGAGAACTTTGGGAAATTTGCGTTAACGGCATACATCTTCCCATTCGCGAAAATCCCCATTCCAACTCGACCTAGCCCCGAAACATATCCGTCGAAAGAAAAGCCTTGAGGTGTTGTTACCTTAACTCTGAAGACAAGATCATCGATACTCTCGATCTGTTCATTCAGGTGGATAATAGGCGAAAACTGTTCCGTATCTGGGTCCTGCATCCAGACGGGGAACGCCAGAAAATCGCCATGCTCAATAATTGACTTTGACACTTTCATCGTTCATCTCACCTGATCAATCCAGCGTCTCGCAGCCGCGCTAGAACGCCATTTCGTTCCGCCTTCGTCGCAATCTCAATCGTTCGGCGTTATCCACCGATCGGATTCATTCGTCCATCTTTTGCCAGCATCTGCATAACCAACGCGTCAGCTCGGTCTACAATCCCTACCGGGACATCGTTGAGGTTGGCTTGCTGGAGTGCGTAAAGACGCCGGTTATCCAAGGTGAAATACTTGTCATCAAGATATACTAGGCGGATGGGCTTGCCAATGGAGTCGGGTGACTTCCCGCCCACCAGTTCGGCAATGGTTTGCCGCAAAGTCTGTCCAGTAGAGAAGTTTGGACTGATCGTCGGCTGCCCGAAGCGGATATGCCTGGAGTTTCCCCGATACAGGTCCGGAGCAAAGCCCGGGGCGACGCTCAGGTCTACGTACGAACCAGCGATAAGCGGACGGCGAGTCCTCTCCAGGTCTCCAACGCCTCCTCGAGCTGGAGGCGCCTGCTTTGAAACCACCGGACGAGCTAACAGGCATTACGCTACTGAGCTTCGTCACACCCTTCGGAAAAGAGAGGATAGCCGAGCCACCGTATCGGAGCCGATCTTCATAGGACAGTGCGCTCAACTGATCACACGCTGCGCCCGTGGTGGTCAAGGGGTTGGTGGTTAGAAGCGTGTCCGCATCAGTCAGGCTATTCACTGCATAGATACCAGAAGCGAATCCGGCCTCAAAGCCTGAGCTAGAGTTCGCTACTGCGTCTCGAGAACTTTCCGCATGGAGTTCATACCGTTCTTGACCGCCACCAAGGCGAAGTCTTGAACCTGCATATTGAAGCCGATGATGCTGGTGAGCGGTCGGAAGTAGCCAGAGATCGCCTCTCGAGCAACGCCGCCAATTTTGGATGCGATCGAGGGCTCGATCGGCCCAGAAACTACGCGGCTGGGTCCTTGGCTGGGACTTTGGGCGTACGTCGCATGGTGACTTGGCATGTCGCCGCCAACATCAAATGCGCTCACATCAATCTCGTTCCCGCGCCCGCGATCCTGTGCGGCCATCGCATGGCTGGCGATTGCCCATCTCAGCTCTGCAATCTGCTGCATGGTCAGGCACTGCGCCATCCACTCCGCGTCGGACACGCCCACTTGAACTGCGGGAAGGTTGGTGATGTGGTCGGTTGACCGAACGTCCGGACTGCCGCGCCACCGCCGATCCGATCATCGCCAACCCCGCCTATTACCGGATCGTTGCCTTCCCCGCCGTAGACCTGGTCATCTCCTTCGCCACCATCCCCAACGTCGTCGCCGGTCCATCCATCGATAGTCATCACCGCCACCTCCATTAATGGCATCCGCTCCCGTGCTGCCGGCCAGGTACTGGCCCTGGTCCGTGGGCTGGTTCATCTGGTCGATCATGGCCATCCGACCCCAGAAGGTGCCATCTCCGAATCTTATTCCCGCGAGCTCGCCATCGAAGTTCCAGCGCTGCCAGTTTTCAACCCGAATTGAGTTGCCGGGCATGCCTTCAATGGTGATGATCAAGTCCCAACCGCTCTTCTCCATCCGCACATCGGATTTCGAGATGCTGCCATCGAACTCGATGATGTCACCCGCGACCACGCCTTCGTCGTAGCCATAGATACTGTCATTCCCAAAGCCTGCGCTGAAGCGATACACATCGGCACCGCTACTTCCATTCAGCACATCATTGCCAGCGCCGCCAATCAGGATTTCGTTGCCGCCACCTGCGTTGATCGAGTCATCGCCGTCACCGTCGTAGATGATGTCCTCACCGAGAGAGCCGTACAGGGTTTCATTCTGTTCTGTGCCGTAGACGACGTTTGGATCGGGCATAGCGCTTGTCCTTGGAGAAATCCAGTGGTGGGTAGCGGGCATGCCGGCAGCAGTTGAGCCGTGGACAGTCCCCTTTGCGGGATATCCCCGGTTCCGGCTGAAGGTTTAGGCCTTGCCAAGCTGAGGCGAGACCTGCCGTAAAGTCGCCACTGCCGGAAACGCCCATCCCCGGACCATGCCCCGCTGCTATAGTCCCTCCATCGTGACGGGCACCCCGCCCGTCCTTGGAACTCAGGGAGCGGGTCATGGGTCTCATCCAGGCAGTGAAAGGTGCAGTAGGCGGCGTGCTGGCCGACCAGTGGAAGGACTTCTACACCGTGCCGGCGGGCCTGCCGGCCACCGCGGCGCTGTTCGCCGCCGTGCCGCAGGGCACCAATGCCGGGCGCGGCTCCAATACCAGTGGCTCGTCCAACATCATCACCAACGGCTCGAAGATCGTGGTGCCGGAAGGCTACGGCCTGCTGCTGTTCCAGGACGGGACCATCACCGGCTTCGTCGCCGAACCGGGTGGCTATGAGTGGCGGTCGGATGACCTCAACTCGCAGTCGATCTTCGCCGGCGACGGCATCGTCACCCCGCTGATCAAGCAGAGCTGGGAGCGCTTCAAGTTCGGCGGCCAGCCGGGCGGCCAGCAGGCGGCATTCTTCGTCTCGCTCAAGGAACTGCCCGACAACCGCTTCGGCACCCAGTCGGAGATCTACTGGGACGACGGCTTCCTCAACACCCAGGTCGGCGCGGTCACCCGTGGCTCGTACACGCTGAAGATCGTCGACCCGATCCTGTTCGTGAAGAATTTCGTGCCGGCCAGCTACCTGCAGCCGGGCAAGGTGTTCGACTTCACCGACCTGGACAACGCCGCGGCCAGCCAGCTGTTCAATGAAGTCGTTGGCTCGCTCGCGCCGGCTTTCAGCCTGTACACCAACGATCCCGGCAAGGGCAACCGCATCACCAAGCTGCAGCAGGATTCGCTGGGCTTTGCCCAGAGCCTGTCGGCGGCGGTTGAGCAGGGCTACCAGTGGAAGTCCGACCGTGGCCTGGCCATCGTCAAGACCGCCATCGTTTCCATCGAATACGACGCCAACACCCGCGAACTGCTCAAGACGGTGCAGCGCGCCGATGCGCTCTCGGGTGGGCGTGGCAATTCCAATCTGCAGGCCAGCGTGGCCCAGGGCATCCAGTCGGCCGGTGAGAATGGCGGCGCGGCAGGCCTGGTCGGTGTGGGCATGGCGACCGGCATGTTCGGCGCCGGCGCGATGCAGCAGCCGGTCGCCCCGGCAGCCCCGGCGGCCGATGACCCGGTGGCCAAGCTGCAGAAGGCCAAGGAAATGCTGGACCTCGGCCTGATCACCCAGGACGACTACAACGCGCTCAAGGCCAAGGCACTGGGTCTGTAAGGCGGACACACGATTACCATGTCCGACCCCCGAACCCCGCCCCCGCTACCCGGGGGCCCGCCGCCGTTGCCGAACGCCGTGACCGGCCCCGGCTCGCCGCGCGATGTGCCGCCGCTGCCGGGCAGCTTCCCGCTTGACCCGGCCACCCTGCCCGACCCGATCCGCGCCGAGATCGAGGCGCCTGATCCGGTCGCGCTCGATACCCGTGCCGAAGAGCTCAAGGACGGCCTGAACCGCTGTCCCAAGTGCGGCTCCACCGATGTGCGCCTGAAGCTGGGCACCGATGTGCTGGTCTGCCAGTTCTGCCGGAACGAATGGCATGGCGCGCTGGTCGAGCAGGAGTTCGGGCTGGGCGAAGGCCTGGACCAGCTGCGCGGCACCATCATCGCGTCAGGCGCGCGCGACATCGAGGCCGGCACCGCCAGCCTGATGAGCTTCAAGTGCACCGGCTGCGGCGCCGAAGTGACCATCAACACCGAAACCACCATGACCGCGCGCTGCCACTGGTGCCGCCATGTGTTCGGGGTCAATGAGCAGGTCGCCAACGGTGCGGTGCCCGATGCAGTGCTGCCGTTCCGCATCACGAAAGACGATGCAGTGGCGCGCATCCGCCAGTTCGTGGACAAGCGCCGGCTGTTCGCGCTGAAGGCCTTCAAGGACCAGTTCACGCCCGAGAACGTGGTGGGCGTGTACATGCCCTACATGATCGTGGACAGCAACGTCAGCGCCAGCGTGTCCGGCAAGGGTGAAATCAAGACCCGCCAGTACACCCGCGGCGAAGGTGACAAGAAGAAGACCTACTACGACGCCGATGTATACCAGGTGGACCGTGCGGTGGACTTCACCGTGGATGACCTGCCGCTGGAATCGTCGGCCGAGCGCGGCAACCTGGATACCAAGGCCAACACCAACAACATCATCAATGCGATCCTGCCGTTCGATACCAAGAATGCGCTGAAGTGGAACGCGTCGTACCTGCTGGGCTTCTCGTCCGAGAAGCGCAACCTGGACGTGGAAAAGATGAAGCCACGGCTGGAAGACCAGCTGCTCTCCATCGCCCGCGCGCAGGTGGAAGGTTCGGTGCGCCGCTACGACCGTGGCGTGCGCTGGGAGCAGGAACGCGTGGACCTGCACGGCTCGCGCTGGGTCTCCATGTACCTGCCGGTGTGGCTGTATTCGTACCACCAGCCTGGCCGCAACGGCGGCATGCTGCATTACATCGCGGTCAACGGCCGTACCGGTGAAACCATGGGCAGCGTGCCGGTGCAGCAGTGGAAGCTGCTGCTGGCCGCGCTCACCACCGGCACCATCGTTGAAGCCATCACCCTCTGGTTCCTGGTAGCTGCCTCATGAGCGATGACAGTGGTCTCTGGTTGCTGTTGGCGGGTCCCGCCAGCGCAACCGCCTTGTACTGGGGCCTGTACCGGTACTACCGCAACACCGACAAGTCGCATGCGTTCGAGCGTGAGACCACGGTGGAGGCCAAGCCGGTGACCGGCTCGGACCGGCAGGTGGATACCATCACTGGCACGCAGGAAACGCGGATCCGTGGCGACAACGTGCGCGAGTACCGCAAGCGGGTCGTGCGCAACAGCGGGTGAGGTAGAATGCCGCCACCTTCTACCCTTCAGATTATGGATAGCCATGAAGAAGCTTGCCTTGCTTGCCCTGCTGCTCACCTCGCTGAGCCTTCTCACCGCTTGCGCCCGTGGCGGCGACAAGGCCGCTGAGACGAACGACCCGAAGGTCGGTGACCTGTATGCAGCGGTGCTTTCGGAGTTTGCCGAGTTCCAGCAGCCGGGCGAAAAGGCCTACGGCCTGCTGAAGGTCATCAAGGTCGAGCCGGACACCGTCACCGTGGTCACCGACAGCAGCGCCTGGGATGACGAAATGTCGGCCAAGCGCGAGCTGCGTGGCGACCTCAAGGAGGTCGTGTGGGATATGGACGACGAGATCGTGGTGGCCCGCTCGGAGCTGGCGGAGATGCACCGCAAGGAGATCATCTTTGCCGTGCGCCATGGCGACAGCGCCAACTGACGCGACAAGCGTGACTTGAAGTCTGCTTGAAGGGCGGGGTGCATGCTCCAGATCACCATCCGATCTGGAGTTGCCATGCACCGCTTCCTTCCTGCCCTGCTGCTGGGCGCTGCCCTGCTGTTCCCGCCCGCCGCACTGGCGGCCGACAAGGTCCTGATCGTCCTCAGTGGCGAGGGCCGCGATGCCGGCAAGACCCGGCCCGGGTATGAATTCGACGAGCTCTCGCAGGCCTGGTTGGTCTTCAAGGCCAACGGGCTGGCGGTCGAGGTGGCCAGCCCCCAGGGTGGCCCGGTCGAGCCCGACAAATACAATCCCGACGAACCGTTCAACGCACAGCTGCTGGCCGATGGCGCTGCCATGGCGCAGCTTGCCGCCACCCGGCCCATCGCCGGGCTGCGTGCCAGCGATTACCGCGCGGTCTATGTGGTGGGCGGCAAAGGGGCCATGTTCGACCTGCCCCGCTCGCAGCCACTGCAGCAGTTGATCGGCGCCGCATGGGCCAACGGCGCGGTGATCGCGGCGGTGTGCCACGGGCCTGCCGCACTGGCCGAGGTGCGGCTTGCGGACGGCAGCCCGTTGGTCGCAGGCCGGCAGCTGACCGGCTTCACCAACGAGGAGGAAGCTCTGTTCGGCAAGAAATGGGCGAAGGAATTCCCGTGGCTGCTGGAGGACGCGCTTCGCCAACGCGGCGGTGAGTGGAGCGAAGCGCCGCTGATGATGCCGCACGTGGTCGTCGATGGGCGCCTGGTCACGGGCCAGAACCCCTACTCCACCGTCGGCGTGGCCGAGGCGATCGTACGCGGCCTGGGGCGGAACCCGGTGGCACGTACGCCCGGGCGCGACGAGCGTTCCATGGCGCTGGTCGAGCGCCTGCGCGGCGGTGATGCGGCCGGTGCGGCCCGCACGCTGAAGCAGGATCCTGCGTCCTACCACGTCGAGCTGATCGGCATGCTGGGCTTCTACCAGGCGAAGGCGGCGGATGTGGACCTCGCGGCACTGCGCCCTGCATTGCAGACCATGGAGCTGGCCATGCCTTACATGGCCGAGCCGCAGCTGAAACTGGGCATCGCCGAGGCGCACCTGCGGTTGGGCGACCGCAGCCGGGCACGGACACTGGTGCTGGAGGTACTGGACGCCTCGCCCGGCATGCAACAGGCTGGTGACCTGCTGAAACGGATCGACAGCTGACATGACAACCTGCCCTGCCCTGCGCGTACTGGTGATCGAGGACAACCCGGCGCTGCGCGCCAACCTCGAGCTGCTGTTCGCCGGCCAGGGCATCGACAGCCGCTTCGCCGCCGATGGCCTTTCCGGGCTGCAGGAGGCACTGGCCGAGCCGCCCGATGTGCTGGTGCTGGACCTGGGCCTTCCCGGCCTGGATGGCATGCGCGTGTGCGAGCAGCTGCGCGCGCGCAGCGACCGGCACGTGCCGGTGTTGATGCTGACCGCGCGTGATGCGTTGGAGGACAAGCTGGCCGGGTTCCGAAGTGGTGCCGATGACTACCTGGTCAAGCCGTTTGCCGGTGCCGAACTGGTGGCGCGGTGTGTGGCCCTGTCGCAGCGCCACCGCGCAGGCACCCCGCACCTGCTGACGGTTGGCAGCCTCAGCATTGACCGGCGCAGCAACCTGGTGCAGCGACACGGGCAGACACTGGTGCTCCACCACACCGCCCTGCAGCTCCTGCTGCTCCTGGCCGAAGCATGGCCACGGACGCTGACCCGAAGCGAGCTTGTCGAGCGGTTGTGGGGCGCCAGCCCACCCGAGTCCGATCCGCTGCGCACGCACCTGTACACCCTGCGGCAGGTGCTCGACAAACCGTTCCCGGTGCCCCTGCTCAAGACCGTGCATGGCGTGGGCTTCCGCCTGGAGGCGGACACGTGAGCGTCGCACCGCGTCCGCGTCGTCGCCTGCGCCGCCGCCTGATGCTGGCCTTCTCAGGCTTCGCGCTGCTGGTGGCGGTGCTGTACGGTTTCTACGTGGTGCTGTTCGTCTATCTGGTCGAGGACGAGATGTTCAAAGGGCTTCTGGAGCAGGAAGCCAAGGTGCAGCTGCATCATCACGCCAGCCAGGGGGGATGGGCGCGACCGGCATTGCCGGGCATGTCGGTGCATGAGACTGCTGCAAGCCTGCCCGACGGGCTCGGCGCGCGGTTGGTTGAGGAACCCTGGCGCCGGGAGTTCGCCGGCGACCAGGGTCGCCACTACCATCTGCGGCGGCTGGAGCCAACGGATGCCTGGCTGGTGGCCGAGGTCAGCCAGCAGTTGGTGGTGCGGCCGATGCGGGGTGGCATCCTGCAATGGTTGGGCTGGTCGAGCCTTGGCGTGCTTGGGATCGCCCTGCTGCTGGGCGCATGGCTGGCGCGACGGATGACCGCGCCATTGTCACGGCTTTCCGACGTGGTCGCCGGCGCCAGTCCCACGCATCTGCCGACGGGGTTCGCCGAGAGCCTTCCCGACGATGAAGTCGGCGCACTGGCCCGCACGCTGCAGGGGCTGCTGGTACGCATAGAGGCCTTCGTGGACCGCGAACGCGAGTTCACGCGGGATGCCAGTCATGAACTGCGCACGCCGCTGGCTGTCATCCGCAGTGCGTGCGAGCGCATGCAGGCCCGTGCCGATCTGGACCCCGCGCTTCGCCAGCAGCTCGGCCACATGAACCAATCGGTCCTGCAACTGGAACACACCATCAGCGCGCTGCTGATGCTGGCCCGCGAACAGCATCTGCAGGAACCCGCGGAATCGATCACCCTGCTGCCACTGATCGAGCGGGTGATCGTGGACCAGACCGGCCTTCTTGGCGATCGCCCGGTGCACCTGGCGCTGGACGTGGCGGGCGATGCAAAGGCCTGCCTGCCGCCCACCGCACTTCGTGTCATCCTGTCCAACCTGATCGGTAATGCCTTCGCGCACACGCTGAAGGGAGAGGTAAGCATTACGGTGGAAGCGGGCTGGTTGCAGATCACCAACCCGGGTGCCGGCATCGATGCGGACGCCCTGCAGCCCTTCACCAAAGGCGCGGCAAGCAGCGGTTACGGCCTTGGGCTGTCGATTGTCCATCGCCTGTGCGAACGCCACCAGATCGACCTTCGATTCAATCCCGACAGGACCCGTACCATCGTGTCCATCCTGCTCGATCCGGCTGCACGCACGTGCACTTGAGAACGCTTGTTTGCCCAATGCCGATCGTTCAGCCCAGTGGAAGGCTCAGTAAATCTACGTGAGGGCAGCCAACTGCATCTTCGCGTGTACTGCACTGCGCCTCCACCCCCGTTGGACGCGGCATGGCGCACGGTGGGACGCATCGCCCCAGCCGGAACTGCCATGAGCGAGTCTGTCGCCCCCCTGCTTGCCGCCACTCCCCCACGCCCTGCCCCCCGACCGCGCGTGCTGTACCCGCTCAGCCTGACCATCAATGGGGCCCCGCATGCGCTTCAGGTCGAATCCTCGGTAAGCCTGCTTGACCTGTTGCGTGAACGCCTTCAGCTGACCGGCACCAAGAAGGGCTGCGACCACGGGCAGTGTGGCGCGTGCACCGTGCTGGTGGATGGGCGGCGAATCAACAGCTGCCTGACCCTGGCGGTGATGCAGGATGGCGCACAGGTGCAGACCATCGAAGGTCTCGCCGACGGCGACGACCTGCATCCGCTGCAACAGGCCTTCATCGCCTGCGACGCGCTGCAATGCGGGTACTGCACGCCGGGGCAGATCTGCTCGGCGCAGGGCTTGATAAACGAAGGCAAGGCGTGCAGCCGCGACCAGGTGCGCGAGCTGATGAGCGGCAACGTCTGCCGCTGCGGCGCCTACCCGCAGATCACCGACGCGGTGATGTCCGTCCTGGAAAGCGAACAACCACTGGCGGCCGGATCCCCGGCGTCTGAATGGGTTCCGGGCACGGTGCCCGCATGATTCCCGCCACCTACCAGCGACCCGATTCGATCGCATACGCCCTGCAGGCCTTGGCCGGCTCCCTCGGTAGCAACGATACCCGGCCCATCGCAGGCGGCACCAACCTGCTGGATCTGATGAAGCTGCAGCTGGTCACCCCGGGCGCACTGGTCGACGTGAACCGGCTGCCGCTGGATCGAATCGAAGCACGCGATGACGGCGGCCTGCGCCTGGGCGCGACGGCGCGCAACGCCGACACGGCCTGGCACCCGCTGGTCGAGCGCGACTACCCGTTGCTGTCGGCCGCCATGCTTGCAGCGGCATCGCCGCAGATCCGCAACATGGCCAGCAACGGTGGCAACCTGCTGCAGCGCACGCGCTGCACGTACTTCTATGACCGGGCCACGCCCTGCAACAAGCGCGAGCCGGGCAGCGGCTGCTCCGCCATCGGCGGATTGACCCGCCACCACGCCATCCTGGGCGCGAGCGAGCACTGCATCGCCACCCATCCGTCTGACATGTGCGTGGCGCTGGCCGCTCTGGACGCAGTGGTGCACGTAGCCAGCGTGCGCGGCGAGCGCGAGATTCCGTTCGCCGATTTCCATCGCCTGCCGGGGGACACGCCCGACGTCGACACCTCGCTCGCCGCGGATGAACTGATCCTGCGCATCGAGCTGCCACCGGCTACGCGCTTCGCCGCCCACAGCGCGTATCTGAAGGTTCGCGAGCGCCTGTCCTACGCCTTCGCGCTGGTCTCGGTCGCGGCCGCACTGGATATCGCGCCGGATGGCACCATCAGCGCGGCGCGCCTGGTACTGGGCAGCGTGGCGCACAAACCGTGGCGGGTGGCTGCCGCCGAAGCGGTACTGGAAGGCGCAAGACCTGGACCCGAAGCCTTCGCTGCCGCCGCCGAGGCACTTGTGCAGGGCGCGGTGTCGCAGGGCCAGAACGCCTTCAAGATCCCGCTGGCCCGGCGCACGGTGATCCGCGCGCTCGAAACCGCCGCACACGGCACCGTCGACAACCAGGGCAGCTCGCGCCCCCAACCGGAGACGCCGGCATGAATCTTCCCAACCCGCTCCATCCGCCGGTGGCCCCGGCGGGCACCGGACACGTGCCGACCGGCACCGGTACGCCGCGCATCGACGGGCGTGCGAAGGTCACCGGCCAGGCGCGCTATGCCGCCGAGTGGCCTGCACCGGACCTGGTATACGGAGTGGCGGTCAACAGCACCATCGCGAAGGGGCGCATCCTGGGCTTCAGCCTGGATGCCGCCGAGGCGGTCCCCGGCGTGCTGCGCATCCTCACCCACGACAACCGCCCGCGGATGCGCAGCGCAGGTCTGTTCTACAAGGACATGACCGCACCGGCTGGCAGCCCGTTCCGCCCGCTGTACGACGCCACCGTGCTGTACAGCGGCCAGCCGGTCGCGCTGGTACTGGCAGAGACGTTTGAAGCCGCCCGCGAGGCTGCCGAACGCGTGGAAGTGCACTACGAGGTCGACGAGCACGACACCAACCTGTTGGCCGCCATGGCCAGGGCACGCCCGCCGAAGAAGCTGAAGGCAGGCTTTTCGGCCCCGCCCAAGGACAAGGGCCAGCCCGACGACGCATTCACGCAGGCGCCCTTCCAGGTCACCGCCGATTTCTACCATGGCGTGGAACACCACAACCCGATGGAGCTTTTCGCCAGCACGGTGATCCGCGGCGACGACGGGCACTTGACCATCTACGACAAGACCCAGGGGTCGCAGAACAGCCGGTGGTACGTATCGCATGTGTTCGGCCTGCCCAAGCGGAAAGTGACAGTGCGCAACCCGTATGTGGGTGGCGCTTTCGGGGCGGGGCTACGCCCGCAGTATCAGCTGCCGCTGGCCGTGATGGGCTCGCTGGCGCTGGAGAGATCGGTGCGGGTGGTGCTGACCCGGCAGCAGATGTTCACCTTCGGCCACCGCGCCGAGACCGTGCAACGGGTGAAGCTGGGCGCGGACGCCGACGGCACCCTGCACTCGATCTGGCACGAAGCCGTGGGCGAAACCTCGCGCATCGAGGATTACGTGGAAGTCGTGGTGAACTGGAGCGGCCAGTTGTACACCTGCGACAACGTGCACCTGGGCTACAAAGTGGTGGACCTGGACCAGTACACCCCGATCGACATGCGCGCACCCGGTGCCGCACACGGCGTACATGCACTGGAAGTGGCGATGGACGAGCTTGCTGCAGGCCTCGGCATGGACCCGCTGGCACTGCGCCTGAAGAACTATGCCGAGGTCAACCCGGCCGACGGCAAGCCCTATTCGAGCAAGGCGCTGCGTGAATGCTATGAGCAGGGTGCAGCCCGCTTCGGCTGGGCCGACCGCCCGCAGCAGCCGCGTTCGCGCCGCGAAGGCAATGAGTGGGTCGGCTGGGGCATGGCCACCGGCCAATGGGATGCCATGCAGATGTTCGCCCGCGCGCGCGCCGTGCTGCACGCCGACGGACGGCTGGTGGTAAGCAGCGCCGCCAGCGACATCGGCACCGGTACTTACACCGTGATGAGCATGATCGCCGCCGAAGCGCTCGGACTTCCGCTGGAACAGGTCAGTTTCCAGCTGGGCGATTCGACGCTGCCGGTGGCCCCAATCGAAGGGGGCTCGTCGCACGTAAGCACCGTCGGCTCGGCGGTGGAAGGCGCGTGCACCAAACTACGCCGCCGGTTGCTGGCCCTGGCGCGGCTGGCGCCGGGAACCGCGTTCGCGCGCGCCCGCCTGGAGGATGTGGTGTTCCGCGATGGCAGCCTGGCGCTGCGCGACGACCCGGCCAGCGCGGTGCCGCTGACCACCCTGCTGGCCGGCGCTGGGCGCGCCAGCATCGAGGCCAGCTACCTGCTGCTGCCCAACCTGCTGGAACAACGTAAGTTTACCCGCGCCACCCACAGTGCGGTGTTCGTGGAAGTGCGGGTCGACGAAGACCTGGGCACCGTACGGGTGATGCGGGTGGTCAGTGCCATTGCCGCCGGGCGCATCCTCAACCCGACCACGGCTCGCAGCCAGATCATCGGCGGCGTGGTCTGGGGCATCGGCGCGGCCCTTCACGAGCACACCGAGGCCGACCATCGGTTCGGCCGCTTCATGAACCGCGATTTCGCCCAGTACCACGTGTCGGTCAACGCCGACATCCACGAAGTGGACGTGCTGTTCGTCGAGGAGGATGACCGCGTGGTCAGCAGCCTGGGGGCAAAGGGCGTTGGCGAAATCGGCCTGGTGGGGGTATCGGCCGCGATCAGCAATGCGATTTTCCACGCCACCGGCAAGCGCATCCGCAGCACCCCGATCACCCCGGACAAGGTGATGCGCTGACGTGAAATGGCGATCACGCCGGAATCGCCAGACTGGGCCATCCCAAGCCACCCGCACGCACTGATGAGGCCGTTGATCAGCGTAGAGGAAGCCGATGCCGTGCTTCGTTCCAGCACCCCCGACGTTGTCACGGAACAGATCGCCCTGCCCGATGCGGTCGGCCGCGTGCTGGCACAGCCGGTGGTAGCTGAAGGCGCGCAGCCGCCGTTCGACCGGGTCATGATGGATGGCGTGGCCACGCGCTGGCAGCCGGTGATGCCCGCCATGCTCCGGGTTGCCGGTGCGCAGATGGCCGGCATGCACGGCCAGGTACTGGAAGACGCCGGCAGCTGCATCGAGGTTTCCACCGGCGCCGTCCTGCCCGAGGGGTGCGACTGCATCGTGCCGATCGAACAGCTGGAGCGCACCGCTGGCGGCTATGCGCTGCGCGCCACTGCCGTGCCGGTCGCCGGCCAGTTCATCCACCGCCGTGGCAGCGATTGCGCTGCCGGCACGCCGGTGCTGGCGCCGGGCATCCCCATAGGACCGCCACAGGTGGCACTGCTGGCGGCCAACGGCGTGGCCCGGGTCACCGTGGCGCGGTTGCCGAAGGTGGCCATCGTCGCGACCGGCGATGAACTGGTGGACGTGGACGCAGCGCTGCCGCCCGGACGCATCCGTCGTTCCAACGACCTGGCCTTGATGGCCGCGCTGCAGGCGGCCGGCCTGGGCCGCGCCTCCCTGCACCACCTCGCAGACGATCCCGACCTGCTTGCCGAGGCGCTGGGCCGGCTGCTGGCGTCGCACGACACGCTGGTGCTGTCTGGCGGCGTTTCCATGGGACAGCGCGACTACCTGCCCGGCACGCTGGAGGCGCTGGGCGTGCGTTGCCACTTCCACGGCATCGCACAACGGCCGGGCAAGCCCATGTGGTTCGGCGTGGGGCCGCAAGGACAGCGGGTCTTCGCGCTGCCGGGCAATCCGGTTTCGTCGCTGGTCTGCCTGATCCGCTACGTGCGCCCGGCGTTGCTGGCGGGCATGGGCGCTGCGCCCGCTGCACCGGAGCAGGTGTCCCTGGCCACTGCCCTGCCCGCCTTTGCCCTGGCCCAGTTCATTCCGGTCCATCTGCGTGACGATGGCGCCGGCAATGCGGTGGCCGAGCCCGTGGCCTCGCGCAACTCCGGTGACTTCACGGCGTTGGCCGGCACCGCCGGCGTGCTGGAGCTGATTGCCGGCAGCGCGGGCCAGGCAGGCCAGCCATTGCGGCTGCACCGGTGGTGAGATGAGCATCCACGCACCCCTCCTGGATCGCCGCAACCGCCCCCTGCGCGACCTGCGCATCTCGGTCATGGACCGCTGCAATTTCCGCTGCACTTACTGCATGCCGGCGGCGACCTATGGCGAGGACTATGCCTTCCTGCCGCCGGAGGCGCGGCTGAGCTTCGACGAGATCGAGCGGGTGTGCCGCCAGGCCGCTTCGCTGGGGGTGAGCAAGCTGCGCCTGACCGGCGGCGAACCGCTGCTTCGCCCGCAGTTGCCCGACCTGATCTGGCGCCTGCGCCGCATCGACGGCATCGACGATATCGCCCTGACCACCAACGGCGTGCTGCTCGACCGGCAATCGCAGGCATTGGCGGATGCGGGCCTGGACCGGGTCACGGTCAGCCTGGACACGCTGGATCCCGCGCTGTTCCGCCAGATCAGCGGCGGGCGTGGCGACGTGGACGCCGTGCTGCGCGGGATCGACGCGGCCTGCGCCGCTGGCTTCCGTGACGGGGTCAAGATCAACGCCGTGCTGCAGCGCGGGCTCAACGACGCCGGCGCGCTGGCGCTGGTCGAACGCTTCCGCGGCAGCAGCGTGGTGCTGCGCTTCATCGAGTTCATGGACGTGGGCAACCGCACCGCCTGGTCAGTGGACAGCGTGGTCAGCTCGCAGGAACTGCACGCGCGCATCCACGCCCGCTGGCCACTGCTGGCGTTGCCGCCCCGCCATCCGGGCGAAGTCGCCACCCGCTACCGTTTCGTTGATGGGGGCGGTGAAATCGGCCTGATCTCGTCCATCTCCACGCCCTTCTGTGGCGACTGCACGCGGGCGCGCCTTTCCTCCGAAGGCCAGCTCTACACCTGCCTGTTTGCCACCCGTGGCACCGACCTGCGCGGCCTGCTGCGCGCCAGCGCGGACGACGCCGCCCTGCGCGCGGTGCTGGCGGGGGTGTGGTCGGCCCGCAACGACCGCTACAGCGAACTGCGCGGCCGCCCGGCGTCAACGCCCGGACGCCGCATCGAAATGCACTACATAGGTGGATGATGGAACCCAACCCTACCCTGCTCTCGCACCTGGACGCCGATGCACGGCCGCGCATGGTCGATGTGGGCGGCAAGACCGCCACCGACCGCGTGGCACACGCCCAGGCCCGGGTGCGCTTCCCGCCCGAGGTCGCCACCCAGCTGCGCGAGGCCGGCTTCGTGCTGCCCAAGGGCGCGGTGCTGACCGTGGCCCACATTGCCGGGGTGATGGGCGCCAAGGTCACCTCGCAGTTGATTCCGCTGTGCCACCCGCTTGCCCTGCAGCACTGCGATATCACCATCGACATGGAGGGCGACAGCGCGGTGATCGACTGCACGGTGGCCTGCCACGGCACCACCGGTGTCGAGATGGAGGCCCTGACCGGGGCCAGCATTGCCGCGCTCACGCTGTATGACATGTGCAAGGCACTGTCGCATGCCATCGTGATCGAGCAGGTGCGGCTGGTGGCCAAACGCGGCGGCAAGTCCGACCTGGCGTACCCGTCATGAACGCACCGCTGTCTGCCCTGCTGCTGACCGGCGGTGCCAGCCGCCGCATGCAGGCCGACAAGGCACTGCTCGACTATGCCGGACAGCCACAGCTGCTGCGTGCCTGGGCCCTGCTCAGGCATGTCGAGGTGGTGCAGGCCTTCGTCTCGCTTCGCCCGGACCAGCGTGGCGAAACGCTGCGCGGCAGCCTGCCCACCCTGCTGGACAGCGTCGACAGCGTGGGTCCCGTCGCTGGCATCCTCTCGGCGCAGCAGGCGTTCCCCGGTCATGCATGGCTGGTGATCGCCTGCGACCTGCCCCTGCTGGATGCGCGCACGCTGCGCGCGCTGGTGGCGGCACGGCAGCCCGCGAAGGACGCCACGGCGTTCGTCAGCCGCCACGACGACCTGCCCGAGCCGCTCTGTGCGATCTGGGAACCGTCCTCCGCGCCGCTGCTGCGCGAGCGCTTCGACGCGGGGAACTACTGCCCGCGCAAAGCGCTGCTGCAGTTGCAGATCCACGCGCTGCCCTCGCCTGGCAGTGCCCTGGACAACGTCAACACCCCCGGCGAGCTGCTGCAGGCACGCCAACAACTGGAAACCAGCTGATGCCCCAGGTCGAACTCAATTACTTCGCGCAACTGCGCGAACAGGCCAACAGGGGCGCCGAACGCGTGGAGACCGACGCCGATTCGCTGGGCACGCTCTACGCGCAGCTGCAGGCCAGGCACGGCTTCACCCTGCCGGCGTCCACGCTCAGGGTGGCCGTGAACGAGCGCTTCTGTGGCTGGGACCACCCGCTGCAGGACGGCGACACCGTGGTGTTCATCCCTCCGGTCAACGGCGGATGAGCGGGTTCTCGGTAAGCGCGGTGGGGCTGGACGTGCCGGCGCTGCGTTCGGCCCTGCAGAATCCCGCGCACGGCGCGTTCTGTGCGTTCGAAGGCTGGGTGCGCAACCGCAACGACGGCCGCGATGTGGAAGGCCTGGAATACGAGGTGTACACCGCCCTGGCGCAGAGCGAGGGCGAGACCATCCTGGCCGAAGCCCGCGAGCGCTTCGGCGATATCGATGCGATCGGGGTCCACCGCAGCGGACGCCTGGCGGTAGGCGAGCTGGCCGTGTGGGTCGGCGTTTCCTCGCCCCACCGCGACGCCGCCTTCGGTGCATGCCGCTACATCATCGATGCGATCAAGCACCGGCTGCCGGTCTGGAAGAAAGAGCTGTACGTGGAAGGCGACAGCGAGTGGGTGGTCTGCTCGCACGGCGGCAACCCCCATTCACATGGCGCTTCACCGCATGCCGACCACCCCTGAACCATCATCATCGTACCGATCCCGTGAGCCAGGCTGCAGCAGCCAACGAGGAGCCACCCCATGAGCACGCCCCCCCAGCTTTCCCTTTCCCGCCGCGACGTGCTGAAACTCGGCGCCGGCTCGGCCACCAGCATGGTCATCCCCACCGTGGTCGCAGAAGCCCAGGGAAAAACCGCCGGCGCACGCGCACCGGTGACCGCAGAGGTGGCCTTCGAGGTCAACGGCAAGCTGCGCACGCTGCAGCTGGACACCCGCGTTACCCTGCTCGATGCACTGCGCGAGCACCTCCACCTGACCGGTACCAAGAAAGGCTGCGACCACGGCCAGTGCGGTGCCTGCACCGTGCTGGTGGACGGCCGCCGCATCAATGCCTGCCTGACCCTGGCGGTGATGCATCCGGGCGCGAAGATCACCACCATCGAAGGGCTGGGCGCCCCGGACAAACTGCACCCGATGCAGGCTGCGTTCGTCAAACACGATGGCTACCAGTGCGGCTACTGCACCCCCGGGCAGATCTGCTCGGCGGTGGCGGTGCTGCAGGAAGTGCGCGACAACATTCCCAGCCACGTCACCGATGACCTCGGCGCCCGCGCCACGCTCAGCGCCGATGAGATACGCGAACGCATGAGCGGCAACATCTGCCGCTGCGGCGCCTATTCCAACATCGTCGAAGCGATCGAAGACGTCGGAGGAACGCGCGCATGAGGGCCTTCACTTACGAACGTGCCACTACGCCGGCCGAAGCGGCCGCTGCGGCGGCCCGCACGCAGGGCGCGCGCTTCATTGCCGGCGGCACCAACCTGCTGGACCTGATGAAGCTGGAGATCGAAACGCCCGCGCACCTGATCGACGTCAACGGGTTGTCGCTGGATACCATCGAAGCCACCGCCGAAGGCGGCCTGCGCGTCGGTGCATTGGTACGCAACACCGACCTGGCGGCCGACCCGCGCATCCGTCGCGACTACGCCCTGCTCACCCGCGCGCTGGTCGCCGGGGCCTCCGGCCAGCTGCGCAACAAGGCCACCACCGCCGGCAACCTGCTGCAGCGTACCCGCTGCCCGTATTTCTACGACACCGCGCAGCCGTGCAACAAGCGCCTGCCGGGCAGTGGCTGCGGCGCCATCGGCGGGATCAGCCGGCAGCTGGCGGTGGTTGGCGCCAGCCCGGCCTGCATCGCCACCCATCCCAGCGACATGGCGGTGGCGATGATGGCGCTGGACGCGGTGGTGGAAACCATCCGCCCGGACGGCTCCAGCCGGCGCATCCCGCTCAATGACCTGTACCGCGCGCCCGGCACCACGCCGCAGGTGGAAACCGTGCTCGACAAGGGCGAATTGATCGCCGCTGCGGTGCTGCCTGCTCCGCTTGGCGGGACCCACATCTACCGCAAGGTGCGCGACCGCGCCTCGTACGCGTTTGCGCTGGTGTCGGTCGCCGCGGTGGTCCAGCGCGACGGCAGTGGTCGGGTCGCCCTGGGCGGGGTGGCTTACAAGCCCTGGCGCACGCCGGAAGCCGACGCGCTGCTGCCGCAGGGTGCGGCTGCCGTCATGGCCTCGCTGCTGAAAGGCGCGACGCCCTCGTCACAGAACGCCTTCAAGGTGCAGCTGGCCGAACGCACGCTCGCCGCCGTGCTGCTGGAGGCGAAGGGATAAGCCATGAAATTCGACACGCCTGCAGGAAAGAATCCGATCGACCAGCTCAAGGTGGTCGGCCAGCCGTTGAACCGCATCGACGGTCCGCTCAAGACCACCGGCCATGCCCCGTATGCCTACGAACGCCACGACGCGGTGGCCGCGCCGGCATACGGCTACGTGGTCACCGCCGGCATCGCCAAGGGCCGGGTCAGCAGCATGGAACTGGATGCCGCACGCCGCTCCCCGGGGGTGCTGGCCATCGTCACCGCCGACAACGCCGGGCCATTGCAGAAGTCGCAACGCAATACCGCCGCGCTGCTGGGCGGTCCGGAGATCTCGCATTACCACCAGGCGCTGGCGCTGGTGGTGGCCGAGACCTTTGAACAGGCGCGTGCCGCGGCCGGCCTGGTCAAGGTCCGCTACACCACGCAGAAGGGCGCTTACGACCTGGCCGCGGCGAAGAAGGCCGGCACCAACTTCCAGAAGACCGACCCGGACGCGCGCGTGGGCGATTTCGAGAAGGCCTTCGGCGAGGCACCGGTCACCTTGGACGCGCTCTACCACACCCCCGACCAGTCGCACGCGATGATGGAGCCGCACGCCACCCTTGCCGCGTGGGAAGGCGACAAGCTCACGGTGTGGACCTCCAACCAGATGATCGACTGGGGCAAGACCGACCTGGCCAAGACCCTGGGACTGCCGAAGGAGAACGTGCGCCTGGTTTCGCCGTACATCGGCGGCGGCTTTGGCGGCAAACTGTTCGTCCGTTCGGACGTGCTGCTGGCGGCATTGGGTGCGCGCGCAGCGAAGCGCCCGGTCAAGGTCGCGCTGTCGCGCCCACAGATCGCCAACAACACCACCCATCGTCCCGCCACGCTGCAGCGCATCCGGCTGGGCGCCACCGCGCAGGGGACGCTTACCGCGATCGGTCACGAATCGTGGTCGGGCAACCTGCCCGGCGGCTCCCCCGAAGAAGCGATCCAGCAGACCAAGCTGATGTATGCAGGCGCAAACCGGCTGGCCGGGTTGCGCCTGGCGCACCTGGACCTCCCCGAAGGCAACGCCATGCGCGCGCCGGGCGAAACCCCGGGGCTGATGGCGCTGGAGATCGCGATGGATGAAATGGCCGAGAAGCTGGGCCTTGATCCCGTGGAGTTCCGCATCCGCAATGACACCCAGGTGGACCCGGCCAATCCGGAACGACCCTTCTCCAAGCGCCAGTTGGTGCAGTGCCTGCGCGACGGTGCGCAGCGCTTTGGATGGGACAAGCGCAATGCGCGCCCCGGCCAGCAGCGCGATGGCCGCTGGCTGGTGGGCATGGGCGTGGCCGCCGGCTTCCGCAACAACCTGGTGATGAAGTCGGGTGCGCGCGTGCGCCTGGATGCCACTGGCCAGGTCACGGTGGAAACCGACATGACCGACATCGGCACCGGCAGCTACACCATCCTGGGCCAGACCGCCGCAGAGATGCTGGGCGTGCCCATCGAGAGGGTGACGGTGAAGCTGGGCGATTCCAGCTTCCCGGCCTCGGCGGGTTCCGGCGGCCAATGGGGCGCCAACAGTTCCACTGCCGGCGTGTTCGCGGCGTGCACCAAGCTGCGCGAGGCGGTAGCGACGAAACTGGGATTGGACCCGGCCACCGCGACCTTTGCCGACGGCCAGGTCAGCGCCGGCGGCAAGCGCTTCGCGCTGGGCAAGGCCGCAGCCGACGGCGAGCTGGTGGTGGAAGACACCATCGAGTTCGCCGAGCTGGAGGAGAAATTCCAGCAGTCCACCTTCGCCGCGCATTTCGTCGAAGTGGGCGTGGATGTCGCCACCGGCGAAAGCCGGATCCGCCGCATGCTGGCGGTGTGCGCCGCCGGGCGCATCCTCAACCCCAAAACCGCGCGCAGCCAGGTGATCGGCGCGATGACCATGGGCGTGGGCGCGGCCTTGTCGGAAGAGCTGGCGGTGGACACGCGGCTGGGCTTCTTCGTCAACCACGACCTGGCCGGCTACGAAGTGCCCGTGCATGCCGACATTCCCCACCAGGAGGTGGTGTTCCTGGACGAGACCGACCCGGTGTCGTCGCCGATGAAGGCCAAGGGCGTGGGCGAGCTCGGCCTGTGCGGTGTCAGTGCGGCGGTAGCCAATGCGATCTACAACGCCACCGGCACCCGCGTGCGCGAATATCCGATCACGCTGGACAAACTGCTGGCCGGGCTGCCCGCGCTGGGATGAGTGCCGGCCTGGCCAGTACGCCGCTGGATGCCGAGGACGGTAACCCCGGCCTCGTGTTCGAGGCGACCCTCGATGCGCTGCGCGAGGGTCGCCGCGCGGCGCTGGCGGTGGTGCTGGAAACCGAAGGGTCCACCTATACGCGCGCCGGCACGGTGGTGCTGTTTTCCGATCACGGCCACGTCGGCTGGCTCAGCGGTGGCTGCCTGGAGCCGGAGATTGAACGCCGCGCCATGCAGGCCGTGGACGAGAACAGCTTGGCATGGATGGAGATCGATACCCGCGACGATGACGCGTTGTTTGCCGGCAACGCGGTGGGCTGCCGCGGGCGGCAACGGGTGGTGTTGATTCCGCTGGCGTCGCTTGCCGGCATCCACAGCGTGCTTGATCCGTGGCTGCGGGGAGAGGGGACGCTGGAGCTCAGGCTGCACGGTGACGGAACGCTGCAATGGCGTTGTGGCGACATGGGCCTTTCCCATGACCTCGCCAGTCCGCCGGTCGACTGGGAAGCGCCTCGCCGGGAGTGGCGGCTGCAATGGCGGCGTGCGCCGAGCGTGGTCGTGTTGGGCGCGGGCCCCGAGGCCGCGCCGTTGCTGCCCCTGCTGGTGGGCCTGGGATGGCGGGTTGAGGTGCGTGAGCCGCGCCCGCGGTGGCAGGGGCGGCTTGCTGCTGTCGTGCCACCCGACCAACGGTCGGGTGCTACCGCGGGTTCGTACACCGATTGCAGCACGCGGTGGACCAACGGGCCGTTTCCGGATGCGGTGCTGGTGATGCACCACAATTTCGAGCTGGACCGGGAAGCGTTGGACGCGCTGGCGGCTACCTCGATTCCCTTCATCGGATTGCTGGGGCCGGGGCGAAGGCGTGACGACCTGTTCAAACTGCTGCCCCCGGAAGCTCGGGCAGCGCTGTCCCCTCGCCTGCGTTCGCCGATCGGGCTGGGGCTGGGTGGCCGGGGACCGGAGGCCATTGCACTGAGCATTGCCGCCCAGCTGCAGGCATGGCGGCACGGCGTGCCGGAAGTGCCGTGATGAACGCCCATGCCGCCGTGGTGCTCGCCGCCGGCGCAAGCACGCGGCTGGGCCGCCCTAAACAGCTCCTGCGCCGCGAGGGCGAGACCCTGCTGCACCGCATGGTCCGGTTGGCAGCCGGCACCGTACCTTCGGTGCTGGTGGTGGTGCTAGCCGAGGCGTCTGGGCCGCTCACCGATGCGCTGGCCGACCTCGAATGCGTGCAGGCGCTCAATCCCGACGCGCAGCGCGGCATGGGCAGCAGCCTGGTGGTCGCTGCGCCGATGGTCCAGGCCTCCGCACGGGTGCTTGTGGTCGCCTGCGACCAGCCCGCGCTGGAGGCTGCGCATCTGCAGGCGTTGCTGGACAGTGCCAGCCAGTCAACCTCAGGCTGCGCGGCCACCCTGCTGCTGGGCACGCTCGGCGTGCCGGCGGTGGTGCCCGGCGCATGGTTCGCCGATCTCGCCGACGGCCAGGGTGACAGCGGCTTCCGCGCACGGCTGCGCGCGCTCGAACCCGGAACGATCGGCGTGCTGCACGCCCCTGCCCTCGCGCTGGATATCGATACCCCGGACGATCTGCGCGCCGCGCACGAACTCGGCCTGATCGACGACTGACGCCGTGGCTTCAGGGTTGCCAGTCGAGCCCGCGTGGCGCGCTGGAGAAACCCGCCGCACGCAGTGCCTCGGTCACCGCATCGCGCTGGATGGGCGCATCGTCGATCAATTCCAGGGTGAACGTCATGCGCCGCCCGCGTCGCAGTGCGATGACCAGCGCCTGGGCGGCCGCGGTCAGCGCCTCGTCTTCACCAGGCGCGCCCGGCTCGAACCACGTCAGCAGTTGCCGCCCGCCCTGGGCCAGGTACATGCGCAGGCGCCCGCCGCCGATCACCACCAGTGCACCGGGCCGTCGTACCGGCCGCTGTGACACGCGGTGCGCCGGCCATGGCAGCACCGGACCGAACGGATTGGCAGGGTCCGCCGCGGACAGTCCCACGCTGAACCCGACCCGCCCGGGCTGCTGCGCCTCGGCTACCTCACGCAGGGCATCGACCATGCCACGTTCGGCGAACTGTGCGCCGCCCATCCCGTCCACGAACCGCCCGCGCAGCACCCGGCCGGCATCCTCCATGCCGCGATAGACCTGCACCAGCGCTGGGAAACCCCCGGCGATGCCTTCGGCAATGGCCGCGCCGCGCGTCACGATACCGTGGCGCTCCAGCAGCCCGTTCGCCAGCGCGACCGCACGCACCGTATCGCTGACCAACGGCCGCTGCAGCAGCGACCATCGACCCGCGAGGGTAGGCGTGGCCAACGTGGTCGCCATCGGCTGCAGGCCGCCCGCAGCGCCGAGCGGATCCATCATCGCCCTGCCCCGGGCGTAGCGGTTCTGTCGCGCAGAGGTCGTCGCCCGCGGGCGCGCGGGTCGCGTGGCCGACAGGTGCCGCAGCGGCGTCCACAGATCGGTGGTCACCCGACCGGCCCATGCCAGTTCCCACAGCGCGGTGTGCAGCGTCTCGGCATCGACTACGACGTCGTCCACGCCGGCAGCAGCCAGGCGCGCCTGCACCGCAGTGGCGAGCTGTCGTGCAAAGAACGCACCGCCATCCGCCATTACCGTCAACAGCGCCGCCTGCAGGGGCGAAGGTTCGATCGCCTGCACGACAGGCAGCGTTTCGCCCATGCCCTCCTGCACATGAAGCGACACCAGGCCGTCATCCTCGCCCAGGCGGCCATGACCCACCCACGCCACCGTGCCGGTCGCCAGCAGCTCGTCCAGCATCGTCGGGATGTAGTCGGCTACCCGTGCCGACAGGATCTGGTGCTCCCACGCCGACACCGGCATCGGAACGCCGGCCAGCAGCTCGATCACACGCAGGACGCCATCGCCACCTTCCAGTGCGCCGTGCGCGGGTACAGTGCTGGAGCGCGATGCCACCGTCGCGTCGGCCACCAGCCCGTGCCGCTCCAGCAGCAGCGCCGCATACGCCTCACGGCTGGCCGGGCGGGTCGCTTCACGCGCGGCCTGCAGGGAGCGCAGGCGCAGGCGCTGGAACACCGCTTCGCCCACCCATTCGCGGCGCGCCAACGGAACCGTTGCAGCATCGGCGCCGTCGTCGCGCGCGTTCCCCGCGCCGAAATGACCACTGAGCACCTTGCCCTGTCCGGCCAGATGCTCCAGCGCCGCATCCACCACGGCCACGCCCAGCCCCCAGTGGCGGGCTGCATCGCCCGTGGTGAATGCCGCATGGGTGCGCGCGTAGCGTCCAAGCAGCTCGCCCAACGGGTCGCTGGAAGGCTGCAGGAACACGACGGGTATGCCGCCTGGCAGTTCAACGGCGAGCGCATCCCGCAAGCGGGCGGCGTCCTCCACGGCGGCCCAGACCGGCCGCCCGGCCACCTGGACGGAAACGATGCGCTGCTCGCCCTGGAGCGAACGCAGATGCGTGCCGACGCTGTCTGCATCGATGAGGCGCGCTGCGATGTCCGTCGCGCTCAGCGGGCCCATCTCGCGCAGCAGGTCGGCAAGCCCTTCCCTGCCGTTCGCCTGCCGCCCCGGTGCCAACCGCTGCAACTCCAGCGTCACCTGTTCCACAACGGCGGGATCAAGCAGTTCACCCAGATCCACCTGGCCGAGCAGGTCACCCAGCAGCCCGGCATCCAGCGACAGCACCGACGCGCGGCGCTCGGCCAGCGGCACATCGGTGCCATACATGAACTCGGCCACGTAGCCGAACAGCAGGTTGGCGGCAAACGGAGACGGCACCTCGGTGGTGACCTCGGCGATCTCGATGCGCCCATCGGCCAGACGCTGCATCAGCGTGTCCAGCGCATCCAGGTCGTAGACATCCTGCAGGCACTCGCGCGCCGCCTCGATCAGGATCGGGAATTCCGGATAGCGCTGCGCGATGGCGAGCAGCTCGGCGGCACGCAGGCGCTGTTGCCACAGCGGTGAGCGCTTTCCCGGCTTGCTTCGCGGCAGCAACAGGGCCCGCGCCGCGCACTCGCGGAACCGTGCGGCAAACAGCGCTGAACCGCCCACGGCCAGCGTCACCTCACGGCGCAGCCGTTCGGGCTCGAACAGGAACAGCTCGGCGCCGGGCAGCCGCCCAGACGAATCGGGAATCCGCACGATGATGCCGTCATCGCTGGCCACCACCGCCGGGTCCACGCCCCAGCGCTCCTGGATGCGCCCTGCCAGTGCCAGCGCCCAGGGATCGTGGATGCGCCGTCCATAGGGCGAATGCAGCATCACCCGCCAATCGCCGGATTCGTCACGGCAGCGTTCCACCACCAGCCGGCGGTCGGTCGGCAGCACGCCGGTTGCCGCGCGCTGCTCATCCAGCAGGCCAATGATGTTCGCGATCGCATTGGGCTGCAGACCCGCACCCTGCAACCGCGTGAGCAACGCCGGCGCAAGCGTGTCGTTGCCCGCGTCGGCATCCAGCGCGGCCAGGAACGCGCCCACCGCCTCACCCAGTTCCGCCGGGCGGCCCACGCCTTCGCCCCGCCAGAACGGCAGCCGTGCCGAGCGCCCGGGCGCGGGCGTGACCACGACCTGGTCATGGGTGATCCGCTCGATCCGCCAGGAAGTGGCGCCCAGCGTGATCACGTCATTGACCCGTGATTCGTGGACCATTTCCTCGTCCAGCTCGCCGACCCGGCGCGAGCCGGCACGTTCTTCGCCTTCGGGCAGCATCACGTTGTACATGCCACGGTCGGGAATGGTCCCGGCGCTGGTCACCGCCAGCTGCTTGGCCCCCGGCCGTGCGCTCAGTTCACCGCTCTGCCGGTTCCACACCAGGCGCGGGCGGAAGCCGGCGAAGTCGTCGGACGGGTAGCGCCCGGCCAGCATGTCCAGGGTGGCATCGAACGCACTGCGCGGCAGGCTGCGGTACGGCGCCGCGCGACGCACGCGCGCATACCAGGCGTCGACATCCAGCGGCTCCATCGAGGCCGCCGCCACGGTCTGCTGGGCCAGCACGTCCAGCGGGTTGCGCGGCGGATCCACCGCTTCGATGCGCCCTTCCAGCATCCGCTCGATCGCCACGGTGGCGTCGATCAGGTCACGTCGCGTGCGCGGGTAGACCAGCCCGGTGGAGGTGCCGCCGACCTGGTGGCTGGCCCGGCCGATCCGCTGCAGCGCACTGGCCACCGACGGCGGTGCCGCGACCTGGATGACCAGGTCCACCAGCCCCATGTCGATGCCCAGCTCCAGACTGGAGGTCGCCACCACGCAGCGCAGCGAACCGTCCTTGAGCGACTGCTCGATGTCGCGCCGCTGTTCCTTGGAGACCGAGCCGTGGTGGGAGCGCGCGATCAGCTCGGGGCTGGCCACCACCCGCGACACCGTGCTGCCGGTGAACGAGCCGTACTGCTCGGGTACGGGCGCGACAGGCGGCTGGCCGGCCGCGCGTGCGGTGCGTTCGGCATGCAGTTCGTTGAGCCGCGCGGTCAGCTTCTCGGCCACCCCGCGTGAGTTGGCGAACACGATGGTGGAGCGCCGCGCCAGCACCTGGTCGAGGATGCTTGCTTCCACGTGCGGCCAGATCGAGCCCACCCGTCCGCTCGGCTCCCTTTCCGCGCCCGGCCCTGCGTGGGGTGGCAGGTCCGCCATGTCCTCCACCGGCACCACGATGCTGACGTCCAGCTTGCGCGGGCTGGCCGGGTCGACCACGGTGACCGGCCGGTCGCCGCCCAGGAACCCCGCCACCTGCTCCACCGGGCGCACCGTGGCCGACAGGCCGATGCGCTGCGCGGGCACCTGCAGCAATGCGTCCAGCCGCTCCAGGCTGAGCGCCAGATGGGTGCCGCGTTTGCTGCCGGCCACCGCATGGATCTCATCCACGATCACGGTATCGACTTCGCGCAGGGTATCGCGCGCCTTCGAGGTCAGCATCAGGAACAGCGATTCGGGCGTGGTGATCAGGATGTCCGGCGGCCGCCGCAGCAGTCGCGCACGTTCAGCCACGGGAGTGTCGCCGGTGCGGATGCCGACCGTCAGCGCGACCGCGGGATCGCCCCGCCGTTCCCGCTCGGCGTCCACGCCCTGCAACGGCACCTGCAGGTTGCGCTGGACATCGGCGCCAAGCGCCTTGATCGGCGACAGGTAGAGCACACGGGTGCGGCGCGGCGCCGCCTTCGACGCGCCGGCGCGCGCGGCCTCCTGCTGCCGTGCGCGGTACAGCTGGTCGATGGCGTGCAGGAACGCCGCCAGGGTCTTGCCAGATCCGGTCGGCGCGATTACCAGCGTGTGCTCGCCCGCACCGATGGCGCGCCACGCCGCGGTCTGTACCGGGGTGGGCGCGGGAAACGCCGAGGCGAACCAGGCGCTGGTGGCGGGTTCGAACAACGTCAGGGCGGCAGCGGGCGAAGGCGTCATGGCTGCCCACCTTACCTTCCGCTGCGTAGAAATACCGATCACGGCCACGCAGATTTTCCGATGCGGCAGACGGTTTTTCATGCAAGGCTCACACTGGGTTGGCCCCTCGGCCAACAGCGGAGCGTCCAGCATGAATCCGCAGGCGATCAGAAACACCCTGGCGGTGGTGTTGGTCATCCTGTGCGCGCTGCCTGCCCCGGATGCGCCTGCGTATGCGCAGTTTGCTCCGCTCCTCATGCCGAACGCCAACCAGGCACCGCGACCGGAGCCGGCCGACCGCTGGCGGCTGGAGTTCCACGACGCAGCCGATTCAGACGGCATCATCAGCTTCCGCCTGTGGGTGCAGGAAGAGTCGCCGATGCACGTCGACGTTCCGATCCGCAAGGGCGAGTCAGACCGCGACATCGCGCGTGCCGCCCGCGATGCACTGGCGAACCGGCTCGGCCAACGCTATGCGGCCGTCGTCGTGGACGGTGAGGATGTCGTCATCACGGCGCAGCGCGGCTCACCCCGCTTTACCGTCGAACTGCTGCGCGACACCGTACGGGATGTCGATGTCGACGTGGACCGCGACTGACTGACTGACGCCTGGGCTATCCTTGGCGGGCACCCGTCCCAAGGTTTTTCGCCATGCGCACGCTCTATCCGCCGACCACTCCGTTCCGCGAGCACCACCTCCCGGTCGATGACCTGCATACGCTGTATGTGGAGGAATGCGGAACCCCAGGCGGCATCCCGGTGGTGTTCCTGCATGGCGGCCCCGGTGCAGGCGTATCGCCGACGCACCGGCGCTTCTTCGATCCGGCGCGTTACCGGATCGTGCTGATCGACCAGCGCGGCAGCGGCCGCTCCACCCCGTTCGGCGAACTGCGCGACAACACCACCGCGCACCTGGTGGCCGATATCGAAACCGTGCGTGCCCGGCTGGGCATCGAACGCTGGCTGGTGTTCGGTGGCTCGTGGGGTTCCACGCTGGCACTGGCGTATGCGCAGGCGCACTCCGACCGTGCCACCGGTGTGATCGTACGCGGAGTCTACCTGGGCCGTGCAGAAGAGAACCGCTGGTTCAATGAAGCCGATGGCGGTGCGCGCTGGGTGTTTCCCGAGCGCTGGGCGCGCTATGCCGCCCATCTGCCGGAGGAAGCGCACGGCAACATGATTGAAGCCTATTGGCAACGCATGGACAGCGACGACAGCGCCACCCGCATCGCGGCCGCGCAGGCCTGGCTGGGCTGGGAAGACTTCGCCGCCACGCTGGTGCACGAGGTCGATGCCGTGTCCGACGCCGACCCGCTGGAGACCCTGGCCAAGGCGCGGATCGAGGCGCACTACTTCCGCCACAACGCCTTTCTCGATCACGGCCAGCTGCTGCGCGACATCGACCGCATCCGCCACCTGCCCGGGGTGATCGTGCAGGGGCGCTACGACATCATCTGCCCGCCGCGCAGTGCCTGGGACCTGTCCCAGGCATGGCCGGAAGCCAGGCTGGAGATGGTGCTCTCCGGCCACAGCGCGACCGAGCCGGCCACGGTGGACGCGCTGGTGCGCGCCACCGATGCCTTCGCCGATCAGGCCGCGGCGTACGCCGGGTAATCGGTGTAGCCCTTCGCGCCACCGCCATAGAACGTGGTGCGGTCCGGGGTGTTGAGCGGCCAGCCGTTCTGCAGGCGTGCCACCAGGTCCGGGTTGGCGATGAACGGCGTGCCGAAGGCCGCGAGGTCGATCAGGCCGGCGTCGATCAACTGCTCGGCGCGTGCACGGTCCAGCCCACCGGCAAGGATCAACGCGGTGTTGGGCAGGTTGCCCTTGATGGTGCGCAGCAGGCCGTGGAAGCCACCTTCGGCGCCGGGGTCGACCACCACATCGCCCACCTTGAACCCGGACTGGTCCATCAGATGGACGAAGGCCAGCCCACGCTCGCCGATGGCCTTGCTCAGCACGCCGTAGGTTTCGTCGATGGCGTCGTGCAACGGCATGTCGAACAGCTGCCCGTAGGGCGACAGGCGGATGCCGGTGCGCGCCGCACCGATGCGGGCCACCACCGCGTCGATCACCTCCAGGGTAAAGCGCAGGCGGTTTTCCATGGTGTCTGCCGCGTACTGGTCGGTGCGGTCGTTGACCAGCGGGTTCATGAACTGCTCGAACAGGTAGCCGTTCGCGCCGTGAATTTCCACGCCGTCGAAACCGGCGTCGATCGCATTGGCCGCCGCCTGCGCGAACTCACCCACGATGCGTGCGATCTCGTCGGTGGCGAGCTGGCGCGGCGCCGGCGGTGCCACCAGGGTAGGCGTGCCAGTCTCGTCGTAGCCGAACGCCTGCGCGCCCACCGGCTGCTTGGAGCTGGCGCTCACCGGCAGGCGGCCGTCGGCCTGGATGGTCGGGTGCGAAACCCGGCCCACGTGCCAGAGCTGGGCCACGATGCGGCCGCCCACGGCATGCACCGAGTTGGTCACCAGGCGCCAGCCCTCGATCTGCTCCGGGCGGAAGATGCCCGGGTTGAACAGGTAACCCTGCCCTTCCTGCGAGATGGGGGTGCCTTCGCTGACGATCAGGCCGGCGGTGGCGCGCTGGGCGTAATAGAGCGCAATGCGCTCGTCGGCGATGTCGTTGGGCGCGCGGGCGCGGGTCAGCGGCGCCATCACCACGCGGTTGCGGAGCGGCGTGCCGGCGAGATCGAACGGGGTGAACAAGGACGTCATTGCGGTGTTCCTGGGGAGGGGCCCGCCAGTGCGGGCAGGTGTGCATGCTAGGCAGATGCCGATACAGCTACAATCCAGCCAACGGGCAAATCACAATTGCTCAAATTGCATTTATGGAGCAAACCCATGCAGCTCAAGGCCCTGCGCTACTTCCTGATGGTGGCCAGTACCAGCAGCTTCCTGGCCACCGCCCGGCATTTCCGGGTACCGGCCTCCTCGGTGTCGCGCTTCATCGCCGCGCTGGAAAAAGACCTGGGCCGCCAGCTGTTCTACCGCAGCACCCGCGCGGTGCGGCTCACCGAGGACGGCGAGCGCTTCCACCAGCAGGTGCGGGAGGCGATCGAACTGCTGGATGCGGCCGTGGACGACCTGGGGCGCGATGACGGAGGGTTGAGTGGCCGGCTGCGGATCAACGCGCCGGAAGCCTTCGGGCGGCTGCACGTGGCCCGACTGCTCAACGCGCTGCAGGCCGCGCACCCGGCACTGGATGTGGAACTGCAGCTCACCGATGCGTACATCGACCCGGTGCAGGAAGGCGTGGATATCACGGTGCGGATCGGGCCGCAGGTGGACTCGGGATTGATCGGCAGGACCGTCGCTGCCCAGCAGCAGATCGTGGCCGCCAGTCCGGCCTACCTGGCCGCGCACGGCACGCCGCGGGTACCCGCCGACCTGCTGGACCACCGTTGCCTGCTCTACAAGGGCGAGTTCGGCACCCAGCGCTGGTACTTCCGCGAGGAAGCGTCGCAGGCATTCGAAGGCATCAACGTCAGCGGGCCGTTGTGCAGCAACAACGCCGAAGTGCTGCTCGCCGCCGCGCTCGAAGGGCACGGCGTGGTGCTGTTTCCCAGCTGGCTGTACCGCCGCGAAAGCTTTGCGAAGCAGCAACTGGTGCCGCTGCTCGGGGCGTGGGAAGGCTCGGTTGCGACCGAGACCTCCTACATCCAGCTGCTGTCACCGGAGAACAAGCTGCGCTCGCGCAAGGTGCGCGAGGTGACCGCTTTCCTGCTGGAAGGCTTCGGCACCCCACCCGCCTGGGATCTGTAGAGACGCTGCGGGAATTACTGTGGAACCGGGTCCGGGTGGATGCCACGCTGGGCGCATGGATGCGATCCATGCCTACCGCCGCCTCCCGCTTCTGGCCGCTGTCCTGGCGGTGTGCCTGCTGCTCGGCGGCTGCGCCACCCTGCCCCGCACCCCGGTGCCCGCCGACCAGATCGCCTGGGCCGTGGTACCCGGCATGCCGGACGTGCGTGCCTGGGCCGGCCGGCCGAACCGCGACATGGAGCTCGACTTCGAGCAGTCCATCCGCGATGAGCGCGCGGATCAGTTTCCAGTGGCCGCTGACGGGCACATCCACTATCCACATCTGGCCCTGTCCGGCGGAGGCGCGAATGGTGCCTTCGGCGCGGGCTTCCTCAACGGTTGGACCGCGACCGGCACCCGCCCCACCTTCAAGATCGTCACCGGCGTATCCACCGGTGCGTTGATGGCGCCCTACGCGTTTCTCGGCCCGGACCACGACCAGGCGCTGCGACGCTTCTACACCACCACCTCCGACGCCGACGTGTTCGCGGCCGGCAACCCGCTGATGGCGCTGCTTCGCCGCGATGCACTGGCGAACACCGCGCCGCTGGAGGCACTGATCGCACGCGCCATCGACGCGCCGTTGTTGGCCAGGATCGCCGCCGAACACCGCGCCGGGCGTCGTCTCTACATGGGGACGGCAGACCTGGATTCGCGCCAGTTCGTGGTCTGGAACATGGGCCTGATCGCCACGCGCGGATCGCCGGAGGCGCTGGCGCTGTTCCGACGGGTGATGCTGGCGTCGGCCTCGATCCCGATTGCCTTTCCGCCGGTACTGATCGAGGTGGACGTGCTCGGCAAGCGCTACGACGAAATGCACGTGGACGGGTTCGTCGCCGCCAATATCTTCCTGCATGCGGGCATCATCGATCCGCAGCGGATTTACAACCGGCTGTCACGCGCCCCCGCCACCTACGATACTTTCATGATCCACAATGGCCAGCTGGCCGCGGCGTCGCACCCGGCGGAGCGTTCGCTGCGCGGCATAGCCTTCCGTTCCATCGACGTTGCCGGCCGCGCCGGGATGATCGGCGACCTGTTCCGCGAGTACGCCTACGCCCGGCGCGACGGTGCGCGTTTTGCCTGGGTCACCATCGATTCGCGGCTTGCGCTGGCCGACGCCGCCAGCTTTGATCCGGCGCGCATGACCGTGCTCTACCAGGTCGGCTACGACCGGGCCCGCGAAGGCCCGGTGTGGCTGTCGCGCCCGCCCGGAATGTCGCCCGCCGACGAGCCCTGAACGCGGGAGGCAACGCGGTCAGTGCGTACTGCTGCCCCGGCTGGCCAGCAACGCGATGGCGCGGTCCGGCAGGTGCCAGTGCCCGTGCTCGTCGGCCTGCACCGGCGCGTCGTCGACGGAGGTGATCAACAGCCGCCAGGGCGTGTTGTCCAGCGGCGGCGGCACGAAGGCCTGCGGCTCCGCAGCGGCATTGACCAGCAGCAACAGCTGGATGCCCTCCACACCGTTGCCGTTGCCGTCGCCATCGGCGGGCATCGCCGGCAGCTGCAGCATCAAGGCCCGCTGCTGCGGTGCGTGCCAGTCGCCTTCCTGCATCGGCTGGCCGTCCGGCCGGATCCAGTGCGCGGCGTCGGTGCCGTGGCCGTCGCGGGCGTCGAGGAAGCGGCTGCGACGCAGCTGCGGGTAGCGTCGCCGCAGCGCCAGCAGCCGGCGAACGAACAGCGACTGCTGCTGGCCTTCTTCGCTCGCCGCGCGCTCCCAGTCGATCCAGTTGATCGGGTTGTCCTGGCAGTACGCGTTGTTGTTGCCGTTCTGGGTGCGGCCGAACTCGTCCCCGGCCAGCAGCATCGGCGTGCCCTGCGCGAGCAGCAGGCTTGCCAGCAGGTTGCGCATCTGCCGGCGACGCAGCGCCAGGATGCCGGGGTCGTCGGTCGACCCCTCCGCGCCGTGGTTCCAGGAAATGTTGTGGTCGGTCCCGTCGCGGCCTTCCTCGCCGTTTTCCAGGTTGTGCTTGTCGTTGTAGCTCACCAGGTCGTGCAGGGTGAAGCCGTCGTGCGCGGTCACGAAATTGACCGACGCCGACGGCCGGCGCCCGTTGTGGTCGAACAGGTCCGCCGAGCCCATCAGGCGCGTGGCGAACTCGGAGAGCTGGCCTTCGTCGCCCTTCCAGAACGCGCGCAGGTTGTCGCGGAAACGGTCGTTCCACTCGGCCCAACCCGGTGCGAAATTGCCGAGCTGGTACCCGCCGGGCCCGATGTCCCAGGGTTCGGCGATCAGCTTCACCTGGCTCAGCACCGGGTCCTGGCGCACCGCATCGAGGAAGCTGCCGGACGGATCGAAGCCGGCGCGTTCGCGCCCGAGGATGGTGGCCAGGTCGAAGCGGAAGCCGTCCACGTGCATGTCCTGCACCCAGTAGCGCAGCGAGTCCATCACCATGCGCAGTGCGCCCGCGTTGGTCAGGTCGAACGTGTTGCCGGTGCCGGTGTCGTTGATGTAATAACGGCGATCATCGGCGAGGCGGTAGTAGCTGGCGTTGTCGATGCCCTTGAACGACAGCGTCGGACCCAGTTCGTTGCCCTCGGCGGTGTGGTTGTAGACCACGTCCAGGATCAACTCCAGTCCGGCGTCGTGCAGGCTGGCCACCATCTGCTTGAACTCGGCGATGGTGCTGGTGGAGAGGAAGGACGGATCTGGCGCGAAGAAGCCCAGCGTGTTGTAGCCCCAGTAGTTCTTCAGTCCGCGCTCGACCAGGTACTGGTCGTCCACGTGCGCATGCACCGGCAGCAGTTCCAGTGCGGTCACGCCCAGCTGGCGCAGGTGATCGGACAGCGCGTCGGAACGCAGCGCCGAGAAGGTGCCGCGCATGGCCTCGGGCACGGCCGGGTGCTGCATCGACAACCCGCGCAGGTGCGCCTCATAGATGACCGTCCGGTCCCACGGCGTGGCCGGGCTGCGGTCGGCGCCCCAGGTGAACGCCGGGTCGACCACCACGCAGCGCGGCACGTAGGCCGCGCTGTCGCGCCGGTCGAAGCTCAGGTCCTTGTCCTTGTGGCCCAGGGTGTAGCCGAACAGGTGCGGCGCCCATTTGATCTGCCCGACCAGCTGCTTGGCGTACGGGTCCATCACCAGCTTGTTCGGGTTGAAACGATGGCCGGCCTCCGGCGCGTACGGGCCGTGCACGCGGTAACCGTAGCGTTGGCCGGGCCGCGCGTCCGGCAGGTAACCGTGCCAGATCTCATCGGTGTATTCGGGCAGGCGGATCCGCTCCACCTCGCGCCCGCGTTCATTGAACAGGCACAGCTCCACCTGCGTGGCGTGCCGGCTGTACAGCGAGAAGTTGACGCCCAACCCATCCCAGGTGGCGCCCAGCGGGTACGGTCGCCCTGCCCTGACCCGGGTATGCCCTGCGCCATTGCCGGTACTCATCGCGGCACCTCCTGGTCGTGCAGGAGCGCTTCGATCTCGGCGGCGACCAGCCGCTCGGCCATCTGCCAATGACGTGCCGACTGTCCTTCCGGGCGGCCTTCCGCCTCCCAGATCTGCCGGGCCAGTTCCCGGGTGCGTTCGGCTTTCTGTTGCTCGTCCATCGTCGTATCTCAGCAGGTTGAATGAATCGCGACCGGGCTGCCGTCGAACAGCTGCCGCAGGCGCAGGGGAGTCCCATCACTGACCAGCGCCGCGCCGGTCAGGAGGTTGCGGTAATGCCCGGGCGGGACCGTCAAGGTTGCCCCGCCCCAATGCGACGCGGACAGCGCGGCGCCCTGCCGGGCAGGCTGCGCCGCGGTGTGGCGCGCCACCGCCACCAGCAGCCGCTGGCCGGCGTGTTCGCGCTGGAAGGCCAGCATCGCCACCTCGCGGTCCGCATGCAGGGGTTGGTAGGTGCCTTCGGCAAACAGCGCCGGCTGTTCGCGTCGCAGCGCCAGCACGTGCCGCAGCAGGCGCGCCTTGACCGCGCCGTCCTGCCACTGCGCCAGCAGCTGCGGCCAGCGGCGTGCATCGTCGAGCCAGGCGCGACGGCGCGCGTAGTCCACCTCGCGGCGATTGTCCGGATCCACCAGCGACAGGTCCCAGCCCTCGGTGCCTTGGTACAGGTCGGGCACGCCCGGCAGGGTCAGCCGCAGCGCCAGCTGGGCCAGCCCATTGCGGGCGCCGGCGGCACCGACATGCTCGGCCGCCTGCTGGAGGGTGCCGCGCAGCGAGGCCGTGGCCGGGTGCAGCAGCAGCTGTTCGATGAAGGCCTGCGTGCGGGACTCGAAGGCGGTATCAGGGTCTGTCCAGGAGGAAAACAGATCGGCCTCACGCAACGCCTTCAGCTGCCACTGCACGACCCTTTCCGCGAAGCTGCGCGGATCGTGCAGGCCCTGCATCGGCCACGCGCCGAGCAGGGTCTGCCACAGCATGTGGCGCACCGCCGGCGGCGGCAGGGCCATCCCGACGCGTGCAGCGCGACGATCCAATGTCCGCACCAGCCTGCCCCACCACTGCGGCTGCTCGGACAGCACCGCCAACCGCGCACGGCTGTCTTCACCGCGCTTGTGGTCATGGGTGGCCGTGGCCAGCATGGCCTGCGGGTGGCGATGGGCGCGCATCAGCGTGCGTGTATGCAGGGCACGCGTGGACAGGGCGAAATGGTCGGGACGGCTGCCCACCTCGTTGCGCGAGAGCAGCACGCCGTAGCGGTAGAACGCGCGGTCCTCCACCGCCTTGGCGTTGAGCGGCGCGCTGAGCTGCTGGAAGCGCCGCCGCAGCGTGGCGCGTGCGCGCGCATTACCGCCGTCGTCGCGGAAGCAGGCGGCAATCCAGCCCGCCGCCAGCGCCGTATCCGCCGGTTCCTCGCGCGCCACGCTGTCCAGCACCGCGTCCCAGCGACGCTGGTCGTGTTCGTCGAAACAGGTTGGCGTGGCATACGTCCGATAAACCGGGAACCGCACCAGCAGCGCGGTCAACGCACGCGACAGCAGCGCACGCCCGAACCGGGCGCTGGCCGGCAATGCGGCGCGCTCCATGCGCAGCAGGTGTCGCAGCAGTGTGTCGAACTCGCTGCGCAGGCCACGCGCCAGCATTTCATCGCGCGCCCGCCGTTCTTCCTCGCTGAACGACGTGGTGCGCCCCGTGGCCTGCTGCCACTGCCGGGCCAGCGGTGCCTCGCCCGACGCGTCGTGCAGCCAGGCTGATACCTGGTCCATGAAATCGTAGCCGGTGGTCCCGTCGCAGGCCCACGACGTCGGCAGTTCCTCGTCCGGCGCCAGGATCTTTTCCACCCACAGCAGGGGCGCAACGCCGTGCGTGGCGCAGGCGCTGTCCATCGCGGTGCGCAGTCGCTGCAGGTAGGCCTGCGGGTCGGCGATGCCGTCCACGTGGTCCACGCGCAGGCCGTCCACCAGCCCCTCGGCCAGGAACGCCAGCGGCAGGCGGTGCACGGTGTCGAACACCGCGTCATGGTGTACCTGCAGGCCGACCAGGCTGGAAATGGTGAAGAAGCGCCGGTAGTTCAAGCGGTCGTCGCCCAGCCGCCACCAGATCGGGCGGTAGGCCTGGGCCTCGATCACGCCGCGCAGATCGGCAGGGGCGGCATCGGGCACCGTGCCGGGCGCCAGCGGCAACCGCGCCTCGTGGTGACGCAGCACCGCAACGCCAGCCTCCTGCTCCACGCGCAGCACGCCGTCCTCGATGGCCGCGTCCAGCGGTCGATCCAGGATCGGCAGCTGCAGCGCGCCGCCTGCCAGCGGCGCCTTCCAGTTGATATCGAACCAGTGGGCATACGCGCTGCCGCGGCCGTGTTGAAGCACGTCCCACCACCAGCGGTTGTCCGCGTGCGCGGCCATGTGGTTGGGCACGATGTCCAGCACCAGCCCCATGCCACTCGCCCGCGCCCGGTCGGCAAGCCCCCGCAGGGCACGTTCGCCTCCCAGCTCGGGGTTCACTTCGGTCGGGTCCACCACGTCGTACCCATGGGTCGACCCGGGCACGGCGCGCCAGATCGGCGACAGGTACAGGTGGCTGATCCCCAGCGCGGCGTAGTAATCCACCTGGCGCGCGGCATCGTCCAGGGTGAATCCTGCATGCAGCTGCAGGCGCGCGGTGGCGCGCACCCGGCTCATGGGCGCACCTGCGCGCGGGCGGTAGCGAAACGTTGCATGGCGTCCTCCAAGGTGTGCTCGACCCCTTCGGTGGGCAGGCGCTGGCGCCAGTTCGGGTGGACCCCTACCGTCCCCGGCAGGTTGACCTGCTCGGCCATGCCCAGCGCGTCTTCCACCGGCAGCAGCGCCAGCGCCGATGGACTGGCGCCGACGTATTCCAGTGCCGCGCGGCGGCCGGATATCTCATCCAGGGCACGCCCTTTCATGGCTTCATCGAGGCGCGCGATATCGGCGCTGCGCTCGGCGGCCTGTTGCCGCAGTTCCTCCTCGTCCAGCTCGCCGAGCCGGTGCCGCCAGCCAAGATCCAGCCCCCGCCGCCAGCCGACCAGGGTCGGCAGGTCGTGGGTGCCGGTCATCGCCACGGCATCCGCGCGCCATGCCCCGGGCGACAGGAAGCCGCCGTTTTCATCGCGTGCGAACGGCAGCACATCCATGCCGAGCACGCCGCGTGCGGCCAGTGCCTGGCGGATGCCCGGAGGCACCACGCCGAGATCCTCGCCGATCACGATGCAGCGGCTGCGCCACGACTCGATCGCGGCGATGTTGAGCAGGTCCTGCAGCGGATACCTCAGGTAGGCGCCCTGTCCTGCCCCGGCGCCATCGGGCACCACCCACAACCGCTGCCAGCCGAGGATGTGGTCGATCCGGATTCCGCCACGGTCGCGCATTACCGCACGCAGCAGCGCGATGAACGGTGCGAAGCCCTGTTCGGCCAGCCCGTGCGGCGAATAGCTGGTTACGCCCCAGACCTGGCCCGCGGCGCAGAATCTATCGGGCGGCGCGCCGAGCACCAACCCGCGTAGCAGTGCGCCGCCGGCGGCATCGGCTTCAGCGCCGGCGGGATCGAAGCCCACCGCGAGGTCGGCGATCAGGCCCAGCCCCATGCCGCTCGCGCGCGCCTGCGCCTGTGCACGCTGCCAGCCGCGGCTCACCATCCATTGTCCGAACAGGTACAGCGACGACGACAGTCCCAGGCGCGGATGCATGAACGCCACATGCCGCGCCAGCGCCGGGCCACCGTCGCTGACGAAACGCTGCAGGTCGCGGGTCGCATCTGCGTCATCTTTCACCGCACCGCGCACCGCACCCAGCCATGCCCATTTGGCCATCGCCGCCGCCGGCCAATCGATCAGGGGTGCGGCGCGCAGTGCGGCGAGCTGCTCGCGCAGCGCGGCGTCGCGCTCCAGCACCTGCAGCGCCGCATCACCGAACTGCTCCACCGGTGCGGCGTACACCGCCTCCAGGAAGCGCCGGTCGCCCGGGAAATAGGGACTGTAGTCTGCGTCCATGCCGCCGCCGGCGTGCACCGGCCCGAGTGCCAGCGCATCCGCGCCGGCCGCGCCCGCCTGCCGCGCCCACGCCGCGCAGGCAGCGGTATCGCCGGTGCCGCCATCGTGTGGGCCACGGGCCGCATACGGTTGCAGGACCAGGCCCCACGGATGCGCGCGGCTCACCGCATCGTGGACCCCGAAGCACCGCAGCGGCGCCACCGCAACACGCTGCGTGTGTGCGCCACAGGCCAGGGTCCAGTAGCCCGGACGTGCCGGCGCCGTCGCCTGCCCCGCCGCGTTGGTGTGGCCGTCCTCCCGGCTGCCGTCCTCGTCTTCCCACACGCAGGGCGCATCTGCGGCGCCGGCATCCACCCGCGTCCCGACCACGGCAGTGCGCAGCAGCGGGACCTGGCGGCGCGACCCCAACGCGGACAGCGCCTCGCGACGCTGCGCGGGCGTGGCGTTGGGAATCTCCAGGGCGTCGAGGATCGCGCCAAGTACCGCGTCATCCACGCGTTGCGGGCGCCCGGCGATATCCACCCAATCAACGGCGAGGCCGACCGCCTCCGCCAATGCGCCCAATCCCGGTTGCGTGCTCATGCTGCAGCCACCACCACGGCGTACAGGCTGTCGGGCGCCAGTCCGTCCTCACGGGCCGGTGGGCCGAGCCGGAATACTTCGCGCCCGGCCGGCAACGTCACCGGCACGGTGGCATCGCTGGCATTGAACGCGATCCACCACTGCGCTCCGGGCAGCTGCCAGCCAGCGCGCAGCACGCCCGGCGCCAGCACATCAGCACCCAGCGACTGCGCGCTGGCGGCTGGGCCGAGCCAGGCCGCACGCACCGCGAGCAGGTCCTGGAACCAGGCCAGCCAGGCCGCGGCGTCGGGATCGTCTTCCGTCGGCCACGGGGCACGGGACATGGCCAGCGTGGTCGGCGCATTCGGATCCGGAATCAGCGCACGTCGGTGCTCATCCTTGAAGCTGCTGAAGTGCGCGAATTCGGCGCGGCGGCCCTCGCGCACCTGCTCGTCCAGCGGCGTGCGGTGGTCGGTGAAATACAGGAACGGTGAGCGCGCGCCCCAGGGCTCGCCCATGAAGAACATCGGAATCATTGGCGTCAACGCGGTCAATGCCATCGCCAATGCGGTCCGGCGCGGCCCCACCAGCTGCAGCAGGCGCTCGCCCTGCGCACGGTTGCCGGTCTGGTCGTGGTTCTGGCAGAACACCACGAACTGCTGCGGCGGAATGCCCGCGCTGGGTTCGCCCCGCGCACGCCCACGTCGGGTGGTCTCGCCCTGCCAGGCAAAGCCTTCGGCCAGCACCCGGCGCAGGCGGCCGGAGGGATCGTCGGCATAGTCGCCGTAGTAGCCTTCATGCTCCCCGGTCAGCAGCACGTGCAACGCGTTATGGAAGTCGTCATTCCACTGCGCGGTGAACCCACTGGCCAGCAACGCCGACTGGTTGTTCTCGTTCTCCAGCACCAGCAGCACCTCGCGGCCGGGCAGCGCCGCGCGCACCCGGTCACGCAGCAGGTTCAGGAACGCCAGCGGGTGGATGGCGTGCACCGCGTCGAGGCGCACGCCGTCGAACCGGTAATCGCGCATCCACATCACCGCGTTGTCGATGAAGTAGCACTGCACCTCGGGGCGGCGGAAATCGACCGCGTTGCCCCACGGGGTGCACAGGTCGCTGCGGAAGAACGCCGGCGCCAGGGCCGGCAGCGGATTGCCGTCCGGCCCGAAATGGTTGTACACCACGTCCAGCAGCACCATCATCCCCAGGCCATGGGCGGCATCGACCAGTGCCTTCAGCTCGTCAGGCGTGCCGTAGGCGGGCGCAGGCGCATACTGCAGCACGCCGTCGTAGCCCCAGTTGCGCTCACCCGGAAAGGTGGCCACCGGCATCAGCTCGATCGCGGTGAATCCGAGGTCGGCCAGTTGCGGCAGCTGATCGCGCACCGCGTTGAACGACCCGCCGGCGGCGCCCACGTGCACCTCGTAGATCACCGCCTCGTGCCACGGCCGGCCGGACCGGTCCGGATGCTGCCAGTCGAAGTCGTCGGCCACCAGCGCGCTGGGTCCGAACAGGCCGTCAGGCTGCTGACGCGAGGCCGGGTCGGGCACCGTGTCGCCGCCATCGATGCGGTAGCGGTAGCGCATGCCGGGCGCACCCGGCGCCGTCAGCGCGAACCAGCCGCCATCGCTGCCCTGCATGGGCAGCACCTGGTCTTCCAGCAGCAGATCCACCGACGTGGCCGCCGGTGCCCACAGTGCGAAACGCCAACCGCCGTCCGTATCCTGCCAGGCTCCCCACCGCACCTGCGCTGCACTCATTCCCTGGCCTGCAGGTAAAGCACCGACAGCGGCGGCAGGGTCAACGGCAGCGACTGCGCGTGGCCGTGCATCGACTGCGCAATGGTCGCCACGCGACCTTCATTGCCCAGGTTGCTGCCGCCATAGAACGCGCTGTCGGTGTTGAGGATCTCCACCCAGTCACCGGCGGACGGCACCCCCAGCAGGTAGCCATGCCGCGCCACCGGGGTGAAGTTGCAGACCACCAGCGTCGCCCGGCCTTCGCCGCGCGGCGGATGGCGTACGAACGCAAGCACGCTGTTCTGGTGGTCATCGCTGACGCTCCACTCGAATCCGGCATCGTCATCGTTGGCCAGGCGCAGGCTCGGTTCCTGCTGCAGCAAGCGGTTGAGGTCGCCGACCAGCCGGGCGATGCCGGCATGTTCGTGCCGCGCCGCACTGTCCCAGTCCAGCGCAGCGTCGTGGTTCCATTCCGCCGGCTGGGCGAACTCGCCGCCCATGAACAGCAGTTTGCTGCCCGGGTGTGCCCACATGAACCCATAACAGGCCCGCAGGTTGGCGAACTGCTGCGCACGCTCGCCCGGCATCTTCGCCAGCAGCGAGCCTTTGCCGTGCACCACTTCGTCGTGCGACAGCGGCAGGATGAAGCGCTCGCTGAAAGCGTAGATGGCGCTGAACGTCATTTCGCCGTGGTGGTGGCCACGGTGGATCGGGTCGCGGCGCAGGTACGCGAGGGTGTCGTGCATCCAGCCCATGTTCCATTTGTGGGTGAATCCCAGGCCGTTCGCGTTGGCCGGTGCGGTAACGCCCGGCCACGCGGTGGATTCCTCGGCCATGACCAGCACTTCCGGGAAGCGCGTCCGGATCGCCTCATTGAACTGGCGCAGGAAGGCGACCGCCTCCAGGTTTTCGCGACCGCCGTTGACGTTCGGCAGCCATTCGCCTTCGGCACGGCTGTAGTCGCGGTACAGCATCGAGGCCACCGCATCCACGCGCAGCCCGTCGATGTGGAAGCGTTCGATCCACTCCAACGCGCTGCCGATCAGGAACGCGGCCACTTCGGTGCGCCCATAGTTGTAGATCAGCGTGTTCCAATCCGGATGCAGGCCCAGCCGCGGGTCTTCGTGCTCGTACAGCGCGGTGCCGTCGAAGCGCTGCATGCCGTGTGCGTCGCTGGGGAAGTGCGCTCCCACCCAGTCGACGATCACGCCCAACCCCGCGACGTGGCAGCGGTCGACGAATGCCGCGAAGTCTTCCGGGCCGCCGTGACGCGCGGTCGGCGCGAACAGGCCCAGCGGCTGGTAGCCCCAGGACCCGCCGAAGGGATGCTCGCTGACCGGCAGCAGCTCGATGTGGGTGAAACCGAGGGCCTTCACGTAGGGAATCAATGCATCGCCCAGCGCCGACCAGCCGAGCGGCTGGCCGTCCGCATCGCGGCGCCAGGAACCCGCGTGCACTTCATAGACTGAAATGGCCTGGCCCCCGGCCACGCCGCGTGCGGCCATCCACGCGCCATCCTGCCAGGCGTGCGTCGCCGGACCGGCAACGCGGGAGGCGGTGTCGGGCGGCAGTTCGCAGGCACGTGCCATCGGGTCGGCCTTGAACGCCACGGAGCTTCCGTCACCGGCAGTGACCGCGAACTTGTAGCGGGCACCGACCGCCACGCGCGGCACGAACCCTTCCCAGACCCCCGCCTCGGGATGCAGGCGCAGCGGGTGCCGCTCCGCGTCCCAGCCGTTGAAATCGCCTACCACGGCCACCCGGCTGGCATTGGGGGCCCACACGGCGAAGCGCACACCGCCGTTTCCGGTGGCCACTGCGCCCAGCAGCCGACGGGCGGCGTCCGGGTCCCCGCTGCGCAGTGCGTCGAGCTGCGCCGTGTTGAGCGCGCTGTCGTCCGTAGTGCCGGGTGATTCGGTCGGATCGGATGCGAAACTGGCGTCGCGCGCAACGAGGGCGTGCTCGCTCATGCCTGCAACTCCGGCACGCGCGCATCCAGCACGCGCTCATACAGCCTCAGGTACTCCGTACCGGCGAGGTCCCAGCTGCTCGGCCGCAGCATGGCCGCGCGGCGCATGGCCGACAGCAGCCCGGGGATGCGGTAGGTGCGGAACGCACGCTGCACGCAGCGGCGCAGCGAGTCGGCGTCGGCCGAGTTGAACAGCAGGCCGGTCACGCCGTCCTCCACCGTGTCGATCAAGCCGCCGGTGGCGTGCGCGATCGGCAGGCAGCCGAACCGCTGCGCATACATCTGGCTCAGCCCGCACGGCTCGAAGCGGGAGGGCATGAGCAGGAAATCGGCCCCGGCGAACATCTTGCGGGCGAGGCCTTCGTCGAACCCGGGGTACACGCCCACGCAGGAAGGGAACCGCCGCGACAGCGCGGCCACTTCTGCTTCGATGCGCGGTTCACCGCCGCCGATGATGGCCAACTGGCCACCGGCGGCGGCGATCTGGTGCGCCACCGCGCAGCTCAGGTCCAGGCCCTTCTGGTGGACCAGGCGCGAGACCACCGCGAACAGCGGCCCGTCGCTGTGCGGCAGCCCCAGCGCACGCTGCACGCGCCGCTTGTTGGCGACCCGGCCTTCCCAGCGGTGCAGGTCGAAGTGTTCGCTCAGGTGCAGGTCGGTGCGCGGGTCCCAGCTGCTGTCGATGCCGTTGACGATGCCGCTCAAGCGACCGCTCGCCGCGTGACCGGACAGCAGCGCGTCCAGCCCACAGCCCTGTTCGGGGCCGGTGATCTGGCGCGCGTAGCTCACGCTGACCGTGTTCACATGGTCAGCATGCACGATGCCCGCCTGCAGGAACGACAGCCGGCCATGGAAGGTGATGCTCTCGGCCTGCTCGGGCGAAACGCCCAGCACGGCGGCGTCTTCAAGCGGGAACAACCCCTGGTAGGCCAGGTTGTGGACGGTCAGCAGCGCGGGCACGTCCGAGCCGTACCAGCGCAGATAGGCGGCGGCCAGTGCGCACGGCCAATCATTCAGGTGCAGCAGTTCCGGCTGCCATTCCATGCCGGCATTGCCACAGGCGATCACCGCCGCGGCGCGCGACAGCGCGGCAAAGCGCACTGCGTTGTCACTCCAGTCCTGCCCGCTGCCATCCACGTATGGACTGCCACCTCGCTGGAACAGCCCGGGGCACACCAGCACCAGCACCGGCACGCCACCCGCAAACGTCTCCCCGATGTCGCAGGCGGGAATTCCGGCCCGTGCCGGCACGCGGCCCACCAACCGCAGGTCCGGGGCCCCCGCGATGACTTCGTCGTAGCCCGGAATCAGCACCCGCACATCCGATCGGGTGCGCAGCGCACGCGGCAGGGCCGCGGCAACGTCGCCCAGCCCGCCGGCCTTGACGTAGTCCGCCATCTCGGAGGTGACGAACAGGACGCGCCGAGCCGGATCGACACGACCGAGCGGCGGCGGGGTGGTCTCGACGGCGCGCAGCCGGGGCGTGCGACGAACGCGTGCGCCGCCTTCCTCGCCAGCGGGAACGGGCAAAGCCACGGGAACAGCGATCTGACGCAGATGCGACATGGGGGGAAATCTCGAAGGTGGTACTGCGGTGGGGGTGCCATCGGCATTGCGCCAAGGGCGGGGGTTTCTGCGGCGCCGAAAACGTCGCGCGCGAACCTTGGTTGGAATCTACCTGTGTGCGGAATAAACACCGCGTGAACTTGATGCGACAACATCGTGACCCCGCCACGCTTCGCAGGCGCAAGGTGCCTGCAATGCAGCGCTTGTCGCAGGCTGTCGATGCTTGTACGGCATGAGCAGATGCGTTCGCATCATGACCTTCGCGCCTGCAGCCGCCCGCCTGAATCCTTCATTCTCGGCCGCGTGCTGTCACGCCTCCGTTGCAATCATTGCGGAGCGAGCGCCTCGATCCAGGTCGGCGCGTGGTCACTCGCTTTCTCCAGACCACGAACCCAGCGGTCCACACCGGCATCCTTCAGTCCGTCGGCCAGCACCGGGTTCAGCAGCAGGTGGTCGATGCGAAGCCCACGGTCGCGTTCGTAGTGCTGGCGGAAATAATCCCAGAACGTGTAGATCGTCTGCTCGCCGTAGACGTGGCGGAGACTGTCGGTCCAGCCCTGTGCCAGCAGATCGGCGTACGCCTCTCGCGCCTCCGGCTGCAACAGGGCATCCCGCCGCCACGACTTGGGATCGTAGATATCCGCGTCAGTCGGCACCACGTTGAAATCGCCGATCAGCGCGACCGGATGCGGCAGGCCGACCAGTCCCAGCGCGTGCCTGTGCAGCCGCTGCATCCACTTCAGCTTGTAATCGAACTTCGGACCGGGCTGCGGATTGCCGTTGGGCAGGTACAGCCCTCCCACCAGTACGCCGTGCGCCGCCGCCTCCAGATAGCGGCTCTGGTCATCGGTGCGGTCGCCCGGGAGCCCGCGCCGGCTTTCGATCGGGTCCTGCCCACGCGCCAGCAGCGCCACGCCGTTCCAGGCACGTTGGCCGTGCCACAGGCAGCCGTAGCCTGCGTCACGGATCTCGGTTTCAGGAAACGCATCCTGGCTGGCCTTGAGCTCCTGCAGCGCCACGATGTCGGGTTTCTCTTTCTCCAGCCAGGCCAACAGGTGCGGAAGCCGCGTCTTGATTCCGTTGACGTTGAAGGTGGCAATCCGGAGGCGCCTGCGACGGGCCATGGCGTGCTCCAGCAGGAGGGAGTCCCAGTATTCCCGGCATTGCGCTGTGTGCGCGTCAAGAGTCCGCTCACGGGGCCATCGCACCCAGGCTTCTGGCTGCTTCACTCCGCGCAACCTGGGCGGGCGCATGCTTGGGTTTCCCTTCCCTGGTGCCGCTTCCGATGCCCATCCTGTCCTCTCGCCCGCTGCTGCTGGCCACCGTGCTGGCATCTACCGCCTGTACGCCTTCGCCCGACGCGGAGGGACCGCCACAACCTACCGGCGGCGATCCGGGTGCGGCGAAGGCGGCAGTCACCCACGAGGCGCGTGCAACGTCGTCACCGCCCGCCCATGCCTTCAGTGAAACGCCGCCCGGCATCGCGCTGGCTGCAGTTCCTGGCATGGAGCTGCGCAGGGATTTCACCCGCAGCTACTTGACGCTGGATGGCTGGAAGCTGTTCGATGCCTCGGGCAGCACCGGTTCGCCACTGGCTGCCTTGGTGCTGGACGGGTCCAACGAGGTGACGGCGGCCGAGCTTCGCGTCGGACGCAGCGACGACGCCGGTGCCGTCGCCGACTGCCTGACGCCTCCCGCAGAAGCTACGGGGCCAGCCGACACGGTCGACATTGGCGGCGTGAGCTTCACCCACTTCCCGGTGGGCGACGCAGCGATGAGTCACTACGTATCGGCCGACAGCTATCGCGCCGTGCAGCATGGGCGTTGCTATGCGATTGATCTGGTCGTGGCCGGTACGCGGCCGGAGGTGTACGACCCGCCGCGCGAGCCGCCTTTCAGCAATGAACTCGCCAAGCAGAAACTGCGTGACGCGTTGAGTTCGATTCACTGGGTTACATAGAGTTCCCCGATTCATTTCACACTATTTATGTGAGCAGTTACTCAGTTTGACTTCGCCTAAAACTCGGTTCACCGTAATCACGCGGCCAATCCCGTCTCCCGGTGTCGCGTTCGCTTTTCCTGATGCCAAGGAGTGGCCGTAGACCAAAGGCGCCCGTGTACCGGCGCCTTCAACGCCTCATGTTGAAACAACAGGAGAAAGCGCAATGCAACTGAATGACGACGTCGTTTCAGGCTGGCTCAACGGTGCCGACAGCGTGGATGGCTGCGACAACCCGGCCGGTTCGCTTTTCATCTACGGACAGAACGCTACCGATGCGGCGCTCACCTGCGCAGCGCCCACCATGATCACCGGCGGTGGCGGTGAGTGCACCACCACCATTTCCGTGGTCAACCATTGCCTGTGTTGCTGATCTAGCCTGTACCGGCGCGCAGCTGCCATGGCTGCGCGCCGCCTGGATGCATTCCGGACGCTGGGCAGACTGCAGGGGACGCAATGGCCACTACCGCCGCCGCTTCATTCGCACGCATCGTGCGCCACTTCCTGGCCGATATCCTTACGCGCCTGGACCATTCGCTTCTCGATCTCGCGCCTGGGTTGGATCTGGGCGAGATCGACGTGATCCGTGCCGAGGCCGACCTGGCCCTGCATGGCAATGCGCAGTTGAAACTCAATCGCCTGCTGCTGCTTGAACTGCATGCCGCGATCCGCAGCGGTGCGGTTTCCGCGAGCGATCCCATCCTGCAGCTGCAACAGTTCGAGGCTGTCGCCCGCACCGACGCATTTCGGCTGCACCTGGACCAGCGCTACCCGGTGCTGTGGTCGCGCTTCGAGCGCATGCTGCAGGCGCAGAGCGCCGCCATCAGCGAACTGGCCGAACGTATCCGCGCCGACCGCGACCTTCTGCACGGCCTGCTCGAACGCCCCCCCGGCCGCCTGCTCGGCCTTTCGCTGGGCAAGGGTGACCTGCACGCCGGGGGACGCACCGTGGCCAGGCTCACGTTCGACGGTGGCACGGTGATGTACAAGCCGCGCTCGCTGCGCGTGGATGCCACCCTGGATGGCTTCCTCGCCTGCGTGTTCCCCGATGACCCGGACCGGGTGCGGGTGCCCCGCGTGATCGATCGCGGCACCCATGGCTGGGCCGAATTTGCCGACCATCGCTACTGCGCCGACGACCAGGCACTGCAGACCTATTATCGCGGCCTCGGCCATTGGCTGGCCGTTCTACGCCTGATCGGCGGTACCGACATCCACCTTGAGAACCTGATCGCGGTGGGTCCGGTACCGGTGGTGGTGGATTCGGAAAGCGTTTTTTCCAAACCTGTCGAGATCGCCGAGACCGGCTACGGGCAGGCGTACGACATCGCGGTGCGGCTGATGCGCAACTCGGTGCTGCGTACCGGGATCGTGCCCTTCCGCACGGCCGGGCTGGGCATGGAAGGCGTCGATCTCTCCGCAGCGGGCGCGTTGCCGGGCGAGCAGCCCAAGGTGCAGGTGCCGGTGATTGTCGACGATGCCGGCGCCCCGCCCCGCCTCGGCCTGGTGGAAGCCGATTTCGCCGTGGCCCAGAACCACCCGAGCCCGGCGCCGGATGTCTCACGCTTCTGGGACTACATCAGCACCGGCTTCATGCAGGCCAGCCGCCACTTGCGCGCGCTGGATGCGAGCGGCGAACTGGACACGCTGCTGCGCAGCTTCGCTGGCTGCGAGGTGCGTGATGTACGCCGGCCGACCATGGCCTACGCCGAACTCGGTCGCATGCTGTGGCACCCGGCATCCCTGCATGACGAGACGCGGGCGGTCGCCACCGCGACGGACCTGCTGGTCAGGAACGCCGCCGTGGCGCCGGCCGCGTCGGCCGACCCGGTGACGGTGCGGGGCGAGATCGATGCGATGCGCCATGGCGACATTCCCATCTTCACTTCAGTGCTGGATGCCGCACGCATCGACACCGTCGTGGCAGGCTGGCGAGACATGCGGATCGATCTGGAAGAGGTGACCATCCGCAGCACGCTGGTGGCCACCGACCTCAACGAGCATGCGCTGGCACGCGCCGAAGCCCGCGAGGGGTATTCCTATGCCGCCACGGCAGCACACGCGCGCGACCTGGAAGCGCGCCGCCGCCAGCAGGCCGCCGCCGCGGTCGACAACCTGATCCGGCTGTCGATTCGTGGCGCCGACGGCAGCATGACCTGGATCACCCCGGAGATCACCCGCACCGGCTGGACCGTGCAGCCGGTGCAGCCCGACCTCTACTTCGGGTTGGGCGGCATCGCCTTCAGCCTCGCAGGCTACTGGCGGGAAGTGCAGGCCGGTCGGGCCGATGTGGTGCCTGGCCTGGAGGAGGCCATGCACGGTGCCATCCAGGTGTTCGTGACCATGTGCCGCCGCGACCCGGCCGATGCGAGCGGTGGCCTGGTCGGCGCCGGCTCGCGGATCTGGACGCTGCTGGCGCTGCACGACCTGCTGCAGCGCCCGGACCTGCTGGAGCTCGCGCGCGCAACGGCCGAGGGACTGCGTGCAACCGGATTCGAGGCTGTCCCCAAGGCCGAACTGCTCGACGGGGTGGCGGGCGCGATCGTGCCGCTGATCGGGCTGAGCGAAGCCACTGCCGAGAACGCTTGGCTCGATATTGCCGCAGACGCCGCGCGCCGCCTGCAGGCCACCGCCATTGACGACGCTGACGGCGTGCGCTGGCCAACGCCGCAGTTCGAGCAGCCCATCGGCGGCTTCGGGCACGGTGCGATGGGCATCGGCTGGGCGCTGGCACGGCTGGCGTTGACCGACGCGGGCAGCGCGCAGGAGCGCCGTGAGTGGCAGTCGCTTGCCGATGGCGCGTTTGCGTTCCAGGACGCGCTCTACGAACCCGGCACCGGGCGTTGGCGCGATATCCACCTCAAGGAGGGGCAGAAGAACTTCCCCACCTGGTGCCACGGCAGCGTGGGCATCGGGCTGGCCGCGGCCGACCTGCTGGCGCGGACCGGACACTCCGGGTTCCTGCGCATGCTGCGGCGCGCGGTGGCCGATGCCAACGGCAAATGGGGTTTCAGCCATACGCTGTGCCATGGCGATCTGTCCACGCGCGAACTGCTGGTGCGTGCGGCGGCGCTGGATCCGGAAGGATGTCCCTACCCGGTCGACACGGCTGCCGCGGAGATCATCTCTTCCATCGAAGAGCACAACGGCATGGTCGGCGGGCTGACCCGCGCCGCGTTCACGCCCGGGCTGATGATCGGGCTGGCGGGTGCCATCTACGGTTTCAGCCGCATGCATCCGGCGTGCGCGCTGCCCTCGCCGTTGTTGCTGGAACGCGGGAATGGTGCTGCGCCGGCGATTGCCGTGCGCCAGGTGCGGGAGCAGGCGGCGTTGGATGCCGCCTGATTGATCACCATCGCGCCTGCGGCGTTGGGCCGCAGGCGCATTTCAGGGTCGAGCAGGCACGCAGGGCGTGGCTTTAAGGCGCCGGGGCCGAAGGCGTCGACGGAGTTGCCGAAGGCGGCGCGGCTGGCGTGGCGGGAGCTGCGGTTGGCGTGATCCGCCAGATGGTGTTGGCCAGGTCATCGGCCACGATCACCGCGCCGCGCGGATCGACGCTGACGCCCACCGGGCGGCCGCGGGTCTTGCCGTCATCGCCGCGGAAGCCAGTGGCGAAATCGATCGCTTCGCCGGCGGGCTTGCCATCACGGAACGGCACGAACACCACCTTGTAGCCGACCGGCGGATTGCGGTTCCAGCTGCCGTGCTGGCCGACGAAGACACCGTCGGTGAAGTTGCCGCCCACCGCCGGGTTGGCGAACGCCACGCCCAGCGCGGCCACGTGCGAGCCCAGCGCGAAGTCCGGGGTCAGCGCGGACGCCACCTTCTCCGGGTTCTGCGGCATCACCCGGCGGTCCACGTGCTTGCCCCAGTAGCTGTAGGGCCAGCCATAGAAGCCGCCGTCGCGCACCGAGGTGAGGTAATCCGGCACCAGGTTCGGCCCGATTTCGTCACGTTCGTTGACCACCGCCCACAACGTGCCGGTGCCGGGCTGTACGGCGAGTGCCGTGGGATTGCGGATGCCGCTGGCGTAGGTGCGGTGCGCACCGGTCTGCGCATCGATCTCCCAGACCTGGGCGCGGTCGATTTCCGCCGCCATGCCGCGTTCGGTGATGTTGCTGTTGGAACCGATGCCCACGTACAGGTGGGTGCCATCGGCGCTGGCCGCCAGCGACTTGGTCCAATGGTGGTTGATGGCCGACGGCAGGTCGGTCACCTTGGTCGGCGCACCGCTGGCCTTGGTCTGGCCTTCGGTGTAGTCGAAGCGCACCAGCGCATCCTGGTTGGCCACGTACAGGGCGTTCCCCACCAGTGCCAGCCCATAGGGCGCATTGAGCTTGTCGGCAAACACCGTCTTCAGCTCATACACGCCGTCACCATCGGCATCCCGCAGCAGGGTCAGGCGGTTGCCGCTCTTCACCTGCGTATTGCCCTTGGCCTTGATCTTTCCGGCAATCACATCCTTCGGCTTGAGGTTGGGCGCGCTGCCGCCCCGACCTTCGGCTACCAGGATATCGCCGTTGGGCAGCACCAGGGTCTGGCGCGGAATGGCCAGGTCGGTGGCGATTGCCGCGACCTTGAAACCGGCCGGCACGGTGGGCACGGTATCGCCCCACGCGGTCGGCTGGGCAATGGTCATGTCCGGCATCACGCCACGATGGGGCTTGGGCAGTTCCGGGTTGGCGCCGAGCTGCTGCAGCTCCGGGGCCTTGCCACTGCAAGCGGCCAAGGCCACGGCGAGTACGGAAAGTGCGAATACCTTCGGGGCGCGGTTCACAGGACACCTCCCACGCGCACGCGCACACTGGAGAAACCAAGCCAGGTGGCAATCAACGCCAGCACCGTGACGATCACCGACCACAGCAGCGCAGCCGGCATGATCGCCCAGGCATCGCGTGCGTGGTGCAGCGAGTTGATGAAGCCCACGATCCAGGTGACCGCCAGCACGATGACGTAGACGCCGTTACGGCTGCCGCGCACCAGGCCCACCAGGCCGCACACCAGCGCCAACGTGGTCATGACCATCGCCCCGACCAGCAGCCAGGAGGCGAAGTTGCTCCACTGGATTTCGTAGGTGTTCCAGTACGCGTAATCGGCCAGCAGCGCGCCGAGGAACAGCGGCAGCACGCCGCCGAGCACGGCGGCATGGAATGGATGGATGACCCAGTGGCGGGTCACGACGGCGGTTGTGGACACGGCTGTCTCCTGAGGGGAATGCAACCGGTATCCTGCCACCGCCTGCGTGACGGGCGGTTGATGTGCTCAGCGCCAGTCGGCGGGCAGCTTCCGCGTGCGGGTGCGGTACTTCATTGTTCCGTTGCGCAGCGTGCCCTCCGTCGTCTGCAGGTGTTCGCCATCGGGCGACAGCGATTCCTCCCAGCTGGCCACCTGCTGCAGCTGCCCGTCCACGTAACGGTAGGTTTCGGTGGCGTGCGAGCAGCAGCCGCCGCGCGAGGCGGAGATGAGGGTGCGCGTGGCGGGGTCGATGGCCAGCTGTGGCAGGCTCGACAGCGTTGGCTCGAACACGAAGGCCTGGGCCGCCGGGTCGAACAGGTACAGGTTCCGCGTGGCGTTCGGGCCTGCCCCGCCGGCGTAGCCGGGTACGCTCAGGTCCGGCCAGCCGTCGAAGTTGGCGTCCACCAGCTGCACCACGTCAGGGCCGGCGCTCAGCGGCTCGGCATCGATGTCGCGCAGGATCTGCCGGCGCAGGCCGGTCGTGGCGTCCAGGATGTCGATGGCCTGCAGCACTGCTTGATCGTCGTCGGCGGGCGCAACGACCAGCACGAAACGCAGGTGGTCGGTGGTTGCCTGCTGGGGAATACGCACATCCCCGGCGGCAAGATCATCCCGACGGATCCAGCCGGGCGTCGCCGCGCCGTCTGCCGCCACTTCTTCAATGGCGATCCACTCAGCGCCCCTGCTGAGCACACCGGCATAGCGCCCCGCGGCAAGCGTGCCGGATGCCATGCCGTCCCCGGCGCTTCGGTAGACCGGGGTGTCCACGGTCGCCGCGAACACGTCGATGTAGGGTCGTGGTGCCTGCAGGGCGAACCCGTCACGATAGTGGGTGACCTGGTAGTGGTGCACAGACCTGCCGTAAGCGTCGGGCGCACACACGCCGCCCACCGCGCAGGCGCCGATCTCATCCGGGGTGGGCTTGCGGCTGGCGGGAACCTGCTCGGTACGGATCAGCGTTTTCTGGTCGGCCCAGCGCAGCGTGAAGCCGCGTGCGGTCCAGGCCAGTGCCGCCTCGCTGTCCGCGCTGCCAATGTTGGTGCGGCAGAACGGCTGCGCCTCGGAACGTTCGTTCCAATCGGGAAACGCATAGGCCGGGCACAGCCGGTTGGCGCTGTTGATGTCGTAGCGGTACGCCGCATCGGTGACGAATACCAGCTTGTTCAACGCCTCGCCCGGATCGCGCGACACGAAGGCGTAGCGCACCTTCGCCGCGTCGGGAATCGCGGTGGCAAGCAGGTCCTGCTGGATTTCGCCTGCGGCCGGCGGTGCTGCCGTTTCTGCCTGGGGCGCCTCGGGCGAAAGCTGGTAAATGCCGGGCTCCAGCAGCGGTCCCGCTTCGGCATGGGTCGTCAGGATGGCAAGCAACAACGCGGCGTAGCGGATTCTCATGCCGCCATCATGCGTGATGTCCCTAACGCGACGATAGTGGTCCCTATCGCGCGAGACGGCAGCGTGGGTCCGGCTTACCCTCGTGCTCCGCTTGTCCCCCACCAGGTCCAGGCTGGATCACGCGCCACACCCTGGCGGCGTGGCCGGCCGGGACCGCAGCTGTAGTTCCAATGGTCCCATGAGCACAGAAACCCCGCCGTCCGCTTCGCCCGTCGCCCCTGCTTCGCCGGTACTGCCCGCCGCTTCCGATCCCGCCCACCAGGGCTTTGCGATCCGCATCGTGGGTGCCGCCGCGTTCGCGCACCTGCTCAACGACATGATCCAGGCCGTGCTGCCGGCCGTGTACCCGATGTTCAAGAGCCAGTTCGCGCTGACCTTCGGCCAGATCGGCACCATCGCGCTGGTCTACCAGTTCACCGCCTCGCTGCTGCAGCCGTGGGTGGGCATGTACACGGATAAGCGCCCGCTGCCCTACCTGCTGCCCTCCGGCATGATCGCCACCTTCGTCGGCATCGGCATGATGGCCATGGCCAGCAGTTACGAAATGCTGCTGCTGGCCGCCGCCGTGGTGGGCGTGGGCTCGGCCACGTTCCACCCGGAAGCTTCGCGGGTGGCGCGCATGGCCTCGGGCGGGCGTTTCGGCACCGCGCAGTCCACCTTCCAGGTCGGCGGCAATACCGGCTCGGCCATCGGCCCGCTGCTGGCCGCTGCCGTGGTGATTCCGCACGGCCAGCGCGCCATCGGCTGGTTCCTGCTGATCGCCGCCGTGGCCATCTTCGTGCTGTTCCGGCTGACCGGTTGGACCGTGCGCCACGGCCAGGCAAAGATGAACAGCCTGGCGCGCTCGCATGGCATCGGCCTGAGCCGCGGCAAGGTGGTGCAGGCCATCGCGGTGATCGCGGTGCTGATGTTCGCCAAGTTCGTGTACATCGCCTCCATCACCAACTACTTCACCTTCTACCTGATCGAACGTTTCCACCTGAGCGTGCAGCAGAGCCAGATGTACCTATTCGTGTTCCTGGCGTCGATCGCGCTGGGCACCTTCATCGGTGGCCCGGTGGGTGACCGGATCGGGCGCAAGGCAGTTATCTGGATTTCGTTCCTCGGCGTGGCGCCGTTCGCGCTTGCCCTGCCCTATGCCAATCTGATGGGCACCGCGGTGCTGGCCGTTGCCGTCGGGCTGGTGATGTCATCTGCGTTTGCCGCGCTGGTGGTGTATGCGCAGGAAGCGGTGCCGGGGCGTGTCGGGATGGTGTCCGGGCTCATGTTCGGGCTGATGTTCGGTATCGGTGGGATCGGCGCGGCTGGGTTGGGGAAGCTGGCTGACATTCACGGGATCGTGTGGGTGTACCACTTCACCTCGTTCCTGCCGTTGTTGGGGTTGGCTACTGCGTTTCTGCCGAAGACCAACGGGCGGTGACAGAGTTGCCGACTAACAGTCGGCACTACCGTCGGCACTACCGTCGGCAGTATCTTCGGCATTACCGTCGGCGGTACCGTCGGCAGTGGCGTCGGCAGTATCGTCGGGACCACCGTGGCAGTACCGTTTTGCGTCAGACGTTTCGTGTTATTGGAAGAACTGGCTGGGCAGCTGGCCGAATCGCTTCTTGAACATGGCGGTGAACGCGCTGGGGCTGGCGTAGCCTTGCGACAGCGCTACGTCGATGACCTTCTCGCCATGGGCGAGGCGTTCGAGGGCGCGGACGAGCCGGATCTGCTGGCGCCATTGACCGAACGTCATGTGCAGTTCGCGCGCGCACAGGCGCTGGATCGTCTTGGCGTCCACGCCGAGGCGAACGGCCCAGTCCTGCAGCGTGGAAGCGTCGTCGGGCGCGGCGTCCCAGTGCTGCGCGATCTGCTGCAGGCGCGGGTCGACCGGTTCCGGAACATGCAGTGGCAGCACCGGCAGCGCCTGCAGTTCGTCCAGGATCAGCTGCATGAGATGGCCGTCGCGTGAGTCCGGGACGTAGGGCTGCTCCACGATGGCGGCCGCACCGATCAGTTCGGCCAGCAAGGGTGTGATCGACACGGTCGCTGCGCTGGGCGGCGCATCGGCGATGGCCTGCGGCAGGATGTACAGGCTGCGCATGCGCACCGCGCCGATGCAGCTCACCTTGTGGCCGATCCCGGCCGGCATCCAGATCGCGCGCGTGCTGGGCACCACCCAGCGGCCGGCGCCGGCCTGCACCACCAGCACGCCGGAGGCGGCGTAGACCAGCTGGTGGCGGTCCGGATGGTGGTGCAGCGGAATCACCGTGCCGGCGGCGTAGTCGCGCGCCCGGCACAGCACGGCGGACTCGGGGCCCAGCGGCAGACGCTGGCCTGCAGCGTCGACCGGCGGGATGTCTTTTTTCCGATGAGGCATGGGCAGATACCGCGAAACAACCACCCCGCAACTCTAGCCCCGCCCGCGCCGCCACTCAACCACACGCTCACGGCACGCGCCCTACCCTGCACCCATGCGTCGTTTCGCCCAAGCCATTGCCGAGCCGGAATCGGTCCCCGACGGACTGCCGCGCGGGCTCGCCACTGCCGTGGCCGCAGCGCCGGACCGCTACAACATCGGCAAGGGGTCCACGGCATCGGTGCTGGCCCGCAATGCCGATGGCGAGCTGATCGTGACCGACATGGTCTGGGGCCTGGTGCCGCGCTGGTCGAAGACGCCGGATACGCCGTACACCACCGTCACCGCCCGCCTGGACCGGGCGCCGGGCAGCCGTATCTTCTCCAACGCCTGGGCCGAACGCCCGTGCGTGATTCCGATGACCGGGTACTACAAGCTGGACCGCCAGCGCCGGCCGCCGTGGCCGCTGTTCGTGCAGCGGCGCGATGGCCTGGCCCTGTTGGCCGCCGGCCTCTGGGAGCATTGGGAGGACGGCGACGGCCACGCGATGGATTCCTTCAGCGTGCTCACCGCTCCCAACCGCGCCATTCCGGAGCCACTGACCCCGGATGGGCCGGTGTTCCTGCCCGCCGAGCTGGCACTGGCCTGGCTTTCCGGTGCCGCCAACACCCCTGCCTCGCTGCGGGTACGCTCGCCGGCACTGGAGGCGTATCCGGTCGGACGCGCCTTCCGCGACCTCAAGCGCGACGACTACACGCTGCTGGAACCGGTCGACCCGGACCTGGAAACGACATCGCCGCCCCCGGTGGACGGGGACGGCGATCGCTGGGACGAGGACAGCTGAGCGGCGTCAGCGCGACATCGAGTACGGCTGTTCCGCGCCCTGCCCCGGCCATGCCTTGTTCGGCGTTGCCTGCAGGGTGAAGTGCAGTTCGCCGCCGGCCAGGATTTCCGCATGGCGCAGGAACGTGCGGTTCAACGGCTTGCCGTTGAGCGTCACCGAACCCACGTACTCGTGGCCCTTGCCCATGCCGTCGGTGGTGATGCGGAAGGTCTTGCCGTTGGGCAGGTTCAGCACCGCCTTGGGCAGGAACGGGCGGCCGATGATGTACTCGGCGCTTCCCGGTGCCACCGGGTAGAAGCCCAGCGCGGTGAACACGTACCAGGCCGACATCTGGCCCAGGTCGTCATTGCCGGCCAGGCCATCGGGGCGGTCGGCGTACTGGGTGTCCATGATCTGCTTCAAGCGCGCCTGCGCGCGCCACGGCTGGCCCGCATATGAGTACAGGTAGGCGACGTGGTGGCTGGGTTCGTTGCCGTGCGCGTACCAGCCGATCAGGCCGGTGATGTCTTCCATGTGTTCGAAGATGGACGGATCCACCTTGGCATCGAACACCGCATCCAGCCGCGCCAGCAGCTTGTCGGCGCCGCCGTGCACCTCGGCCAGGCCGGCCACGTCCTGCGGCACGTACCAGGAATACTGCCAGGCGTTGCCTTCGGTGTAGTCGGTGCCGTAGCCGCTGGCGCTGGGATCGAACGGGGTGCGGAAGCTGCCGTCACGCTTGCGCGCGCGCATGAAGCCGGTTTCGGCGTCGAAGGCGTGGCGCCAGTTGCCGGCGCGCTTGTCGAACTCGGCCGCCACATCCGTCTTGCCCATGGCCGTGGCCATGCGTGCGATGGTCCAGTCGTCGAAGGCATACTCCAGGGTCTTGCTGGCCGCTTCGCCCTCTTCGTCGATCGGCACCCAGCCCAGCTCGCGGTACTGCGCGATGCCATCGTACGGGCCGTAGTTGGCGGTGGCCACCATCGCCTGCAGCGCCTTGTCGGCGTCGAAGCCACGAATGCCCTTGACGTAGGCATCGGCGATCACCGGCACGGCGTGGTAGCCGATCATGCACCAGGTTTCCTGGCCGTGGAACGCCCACACCGGCAGCATGCCGTAGGCACTGTTGTGCTGGTGCGCGAGCAGCGAATTGACCATGTCGCTGGTGCGCTGCTCCGGCTGCACCAGGGTCAGCAGCGGGTGCAGGGCGCGGTAGGTGTCCCACAGCGAGAAGGTCGAGTAGTTGGTATAGCCCTCGGCGCGGTGCACGGCGTTATCCGAGCCGCGGTACTGGCCATCCACGTCCATGAACAGGGTCGGGCCGAGCAGGCTGTGGTACAACGCGGTGTAGGCGCTGCGTTTGTCATGCGCCGGGGCCTCGATGTCCAGCACCGACAGCGCCTGCTGCCATTGCGTGCGGGCGTCGGCGCGGATGCGGTCGAAGTTCTGGTCTTTCGTTTCGGCGTCGAGGTTGGCGATGGCGCCGGCTTCGCTCACCGAGGAGATCGCCACGCTGACCACCAGCGGCGCATCGAGCTTGCCGAAGTCGAACGTACCGACCAGCTGGCGGCCTTCGATCTGCGGGCGCTGCTCCGGGTGGTTCTGGCCCGGCGGCGGGAAGCCCTTGTAGGCGATGTCGGTTTCCGTGTTGTGCAGCGCGTGCCCGGTGAGCGGGCGCGAGAACCGCATGGCGAAATACAGCTGCCGGCCCGGTGCCCAGCCACGGGTTTCGCGGAAGCCGGTCACGGTGCCGTCCTCGCGCAGGCGCAGGCGCGACCACAGGATCTTGCCGGGGTAGTCGTACAGGCTGGTGCGCAGGTCGAGCAGCAGCTTGGCTTCCTCGCCCTTCGGGTAGGTGTAGCGATGCACGCCGGTGCGGGCGCTGGCGGTGAGCTCGGCGCGGACCTTGTAGTCCTGCAGCGTCACGGCGTAGTAGCCGGGCTCGGCTTTTTCATCCTTGTGGTCGAAGCGCGAGGCGTAGCCGCTGCGCGGCTTTTCCGGATCGCCACGCTCCAGGCCGGGGTCGCCGGTGAACGGCATCACCAGCACATCGCCCAGGTCGGAATGGCCGCTGCCGGAGAAGTGGGTGTGCGAGAAGCCGACGATGCTGCTGTCGTCGTGGCGGTAGCCGGCGGCCCAGTCGTAGGCCTTTTCGCGCGGCTGGATGCGGGTGTCCGGGCTGAGCTGGACCATGCCGAAGGGCACCGTCGCGCCGGGATAGGTATGCCCTTCGCCCCCGGCACCAATGAATGGATCCACGGCGGCGTAGGCGCGTTCGCCTGCGCTCTGCGGCGCCGCTGCTGCGGTGCCTGCCACCAGCATGGCGCCCATGGCCAGTGCCACCAACCCCGACTTCCCCGCTCTGCTCATATGGATTTAGATCGATTCAAGGTGAACCGATCCTAGCATTGGTTGTCCCCGCGCCGCATGTTGCGGCGCGGGGGTGTCGCTTGGGGGGGGGTGGCTGGGGGCAGGCTTCGGGCGGCGTCGGTGGTTTTAGATGGCGCCAGACACGCGTGGCGTGTCGCTACGGGTCGCTTCCGGGAGGGTGGGTTGCGTGGCGTCTACGGTCACCGGCTCGTCGCTGCGCAGCAGGGCGTGGGCTTCGGCTTCGCTGGCTACCGCCGGCGGCGAGCCGCGCAGTGGCAGGTTGGCGGTTTCGTTGACGAACAGCATGGTGACCAGGCCGATCACCGCCGCGCCCATCAGGTAGTACGCCGGCACCAGCGGGTCGCCGGTGCGCTCCACCAGCCAGGCGGTGATCAGCGGCGTGGTGCCACCGAACAGCGACACCGACACGTTGAACGCGATCGACAGCGCGCTGTAGCGCACCGGGGTGTAGAACAGCGCCGGCAGCGTGGACGGCATGGAACTGGTGAAACACACCAGCGCCAACCCAAGCAGCATCAGGCCGAGGAAGATCAGCCCGTCGTGGCCGCTGCCCACCAGCAGCAGGCACGGAATGGCCAGCGCGAACAGCGCGATGCACGCGCCGATGATCATCGGCCGACGGCCCAGGCGGTCACTGAACAACCCGCCCACCACGTTGAGCGGCATCATCACCAGCATCACGATGATGATCAGCAGCAGGCCCTTGCTCTCGGCATAGCCCATGGTCACGCTCAGGTAGCTGGGCATGTAGGTGAGCAACATGTAGTCGGTGACGTTGAATACCAGCACCAGGCCCACGCACTTGAGCAGCTGCGGCCAATGCACGCGCAGCAGCGCGCCCAGCCCCGGGCGTTCGAGGTCGCGTTTGTCGGCCTCTTCGGCATAGGCGCGGAAGGCCGGGGTCTCTTCCAGCTTCATGCGCATGTACAGGCCGAGCAGGCCCAGCGGGCCGGCGATCAGGAACGGCAGGCGCCAGCCCCAGTCCAGCATCTGCGTGCTGCTCAAGGCCATGTGCAGCACGGTCACCGTGGCCGCACCGGCGATGTAGCCACCCAGCGTGCCGAACTCGAGCCAGCTGCCCATCAGGCCGCGGTTGCGGTCGGTGGAATATTCGGCGATGAACGTGGCCGCGCCGCCGTATTCGCCGCCGGTGGAGAACCCCTGCACCAGGCGCGCAAGCAGCAGCAGGGCCGGGGCCCACATGCCGATGCTGTCGTAGGACGGAATCAGGCCGATGCTGAAGGTGCCCAGCGCCATCAGGATCATGGTGAAGGCCAGCACTTTCTGGCGGCCGTATCTGTCACCCAGCGGGCCGAACACCAGCCCACCCAGCGGGCGGACCAGGAACGCCACGGTGAAGGTGGCGAAGGTGGCGATCAGCTGCGCGGTCGGGCTGCTGGCGGGGAAGAACACCTGGCCGAGCGTGACCGCAAGATAGCCATACACACCGAAATCGAACCATTCCATCGCATTGCCGAGCGCGGCGGCACCCACGGCTTTCTTGAGCATGGGGCGATCGACCACGGTGACTTCGTCGACCTTCATCTGGCGGCGGCGCTTGAACCACCCGAAATGGGCATGTGCGGCATGCAGTTCCTGCATCTGCTTTCTCCTGGAAGCAGGGTCATCAACGCACCCGAGGTCCCGCGCAAGGCACAGGTAAACACCGCCTCTGGAAGAACGCGGCACGAGGCGCGAAGAGGGGTAACAACAGGCGTTCCCGGACGGCCGCGTGGTACACCACGGCGCTGCAGGAAGGATGACCGAGAGACGGGCAATGGCCCGAGGCAATGATCAAGCGCACATGTTACCACAGTGTGTGCAGGTGGCCTTTATCGATTCTTCACATGCTGTCCAAACGCCTTGTTTCAAGGCGTTTTTCAGCCATTGGTAAAGTTGGGGCAATCGTTGACGTCCATTGGTATAGTCGGTTCCCGAACGACTGCCCTCAGCGCTTCCGCGTTCGGTAACGCATGGACTGTGCCGAGGCAGAAGCGTGATGTCGCCGACGGTCATGCCGTAATCGAATGTTGGCAATTCCACGGCGGTCGATTGGGATGCGACCCTACCGCTCTGCATCAGGCCCCGCTTTGCAGTTCCATCGCGCGCATCACGATCGGCTTGGCCCAATCGGGCGTCTGCAGCAGATCGATCACCGTGACCGGAAAATGCAATCCCTCGCGATCCAGCTGCAGCAGCGGCAGCGGTGCCGCCCTGCCCTTTGCATCGGCGGGCGCGCTGTTGTCGTACACATGCAGCTCGGCAAGATGCGGCAGCAGTTCGATCAGGTTTTCGCGCGCGGAATCGAAACGTGCGCGGATCTTGTCGTGCGGAATATCGTGTCCGCCCTGGCTGACCCGATCCGCCACGCGTTCGATGTGCAGCGCCACGCTGTGCAGGCCGCAGAACCAGATCGCCACGTCATGGGTCTGGCAGGCATCGCGCAGGAGGCGCGGAATGGTATTGCCGCCGAGCGTGGTTTCAAACGCAAAGTCGGTGCCATCGGCCATCGCCTGGCGCAGCCGGCGCGCGCCCTCGCTCCATGCTGCGGCGTTGGCCTCGTCCAGCGGCCAGCCCTGCTCCACCAGCCGCCGGGTGAAGCTGTCCGGATTGAACCAGGTCAGCCCGGCGTCGCGCAGCCATGTGCCCAGCAGCGAGCTTTTACCGGCGCCATTGACGCCGGCCAGTACCAGGATCCGCGCCACCGATCAGAGCGACGGGCCAAGGGCGGTCCTGCGCCCGCGACGGATCGGCTGGCCCATCACCTTGCCCAGCCCACCGTCGGTATTGAGGCTGGCCAGGGTGGTATCGAACTCCGCACGCAGGCGATCCAGCTCCCCTTGGCGCGCGTCATCCGGGTTGCCTGCCGCGCGGGCCAGCAGCTCCTGGTAGGCCTTGATGTCCACGATCACCGCTTCGGGGTGGTTGTGGTTGGTGATCACCAGGGCCTGCTTTTCGCGCACGGTGCGCATCAGGCTCGGCCAGCCCCGGGTCTTCACCGATGACGCAGTGGCCTTTTCAAGGCCGGGAACATCCAGGGGCAGGCTCATGACGGACATCCAGCGGAGGGATGTGGCCACTATACCCCTTTTGGGTAAATTGGGAATAAAGGGATATTCATCTACCCGAGGGCGCGTTCGAGGGCATCCATATCTCCCTGGGCGGTCGGGCGCACCACGCGCGCGACCTCCTGCCCGTCGCGCAGCAGGACCAGCGTGGGCCAGAGCTTGACCGTGAAGGCGCGCCCCAGAGGGCGCCCCTTGCCGTCTTCGACCTTGCGGTGGTCGAGGCCGTGTTTTTCAACAAAGTCCCTGACCACCGGCTGCGCCGCCGCGCAATGCCCGCACCAGTCCGTGCCGAATTCCAGCAGCTGCCAGCCCGTGCCGGCCTCTACCTCGGCACGGGCAGGCTCCAGCAGATCGGTGAACCTGCGTGCGTAGGCCATGGCTCAGGCCGCCAGGGCGCGCTGGATGTCGTCCAGCGTGGAATTGGTGTAGTCCTTGGCGATCTCCTTCAGCATCCGACTCTGTACTTCCTTGTGCAGCTGCGGCCGGATGTGGCCCAGCGTGGTCGGGTCGGCGATCAGGATCAGGTGCTCATAGCGGTGCTTGAGTGCGTGATCGTTCAACTGCTGCGCCAGCTGTTTGGCGAAGGTGGCTTCATTGAGCTGGGAAATGCTCATGTCCTTGGGCACTGCGCCGGATGGCCCCTGGCCGGAGACGCCTTCGGCGCTGATGTCCTTGACCTCCAGTTCCTCCTCCTGCTTCAGCTGCAGCGTGCGGCCGTCGCCCACATTGGTGAACACGCGGGCCGAGCCGCCATCAGCGACGATGACGAGGGTACCTTTGGGGATCTGCAGGGTGGACATGGTTGAACTCCTTGGATGGAAAAACGGGCGATGTGTTGGCCCGCCCCCACCGTAGGGAAACGGATGTAAGCGCGGTGCATAGGCGCGTGTTCACCGTGTATGCAAGGGCATTCAGGGAGTCGGTCGGTCATTACAGTGTAAAATTCGCGGTTTTTGACCGGAACCATGGCGAAGAAGCAGCACCGCACGCCTGTCCCCGGCCCGCCCTTCATCCGGTTGCTGGCGGCGCTGGCCGACCGCAATGCCCCGCGTACCGGGCCCGACCTGTCCGACCGGCTCAGCCAGTGGATCGACTGGACCCGGGCCGTGGCGCTGTCGCGCGCGCTCGACGGACGGCTGCCGGCCGTGGCAGACGCCGCACCCGGTTCCGTCGAGACGCTTGACGAGGAATGCGCGCGGGTACGCGCCGCCCTGGTTGAAAGCATCACCGCCCCGCCGGCGGCAGGGAAACCGGCCGCGACCGACGCCACCGCCTACCGCCAGCGCTGTCTCACCGCGCAGCGCGCCATGCTCACCGCCACCGGGCGCCTGCGCGGCCTGCTGCGGGACCGGCTCAGTGCCGGGCCCGGCGAGCTGCCCCGGTTGGCCGAGGTGGACGCCGCCATGGAGCAGGCACTGAGCCCGCGCGAGCAGCAGCTGCTGGCCAGCGTGCCGGCCCTGCTCGGCGCCCATTTCGAGCGCCTGCGCGACGACGCCGGCACCGCTGAGGTCGATCCCGACAGCGGCTGGCTGCACTTGTTCAGGAACGACATGCAGACCGTGCTGCTGGCCGAGCTGGATGTCCGTTTTCACCCCATCGAAGGCCTGCTTGCAGCGCTTCGCCCCCACTAACCGGGCTGTCATGTTCAGAACTCCTCTTTACCTCGTTGTTTTCCTTGCCGGCCTGCTGGCGGTGTGCTGGATCGGTGCCGGTTACGTGGGCAGCAACCCGGTCGGCCTGGCCGTGGCGCTGGTGATTGCCGCCTGCTATGTGGCCGGTGCAGTGGAACTGCACCGCTACCGGGCGGCTACCGCAGGGCTCAGCGTCGCGGTGGCTGAGGCGGCGACGGCGCCGGCCACCCTGGCCGAGTGGCTGGAGAAGGTACCGGCAGGCCTGCGCAACGCGGTGCGCCTGCGCGTCGAGGGCGAGCGCGTGGCGCTGCCGGCGCCGGTGCTGACCCCGTATCTGGTCGGCCTGCTGGTGCTGCTCGGCATGCTCGGCACCCTGCTGGGCATGATGGCCACCCTGCGCGGCACCGGGCTGGCACTGGGCAGCGCCACCGACCTGCAGTCCATCCGCGGTTCGCTGGGCGCGCCGGTGGAAGGCCTGGCCGTGGCGTTCGGCACCTCGATTGCCGGCGTGGCCACCTCGGCCATGCTGGGCCTGCTGTCGGCGCTGTGCCGGCGCGAACGCCTGTTGGGCGTGCAGCAGCTGGATACCCGCATCGCCACCACCCTGCACCTGCACTCGCAGGCGTGGCAGCGTGCCGAAGCCTTCCGCCTGCTGCAGGCGCAGGCAGGCCTGATGCCGGCGCTGGTGGACCGCCTGGAAGCGATGAGCGCCGCGATCGAAGCGCAGAGCGGCGCGGCGGGCGAACGCCTGTCGGCCAACCAGGACGCCTTCCATGCCCGCGCCGAGGCCGCCCATGAGCGCCTCGCCGGTTCGGTGCAGGAGGCATTGCAGGCCAGCGTCGCGCAGAGTGCGCGCGCGGTCGGCGAGGCGCTGCAGCCGATCATGGCCGAGACCATGGCCGGCATCAGCCAGCAGACCACTGCCCTGCAGGCCACCGTGGGCGAAGCCGTACGCGCGCAGCTCGACGGCCTGGCCAGTGGCTTCGAAGCCAGCCGCGCCGCCACCAGCGAGACCTGGAACGCTGCGCTCAGCAGTCAGAAGCAGGCGCACGACACCCTGTCCGCAGAACTGCGTTCTACCCTGGCCACGCTCAGCGAACAGCACGACCAGCGTGCCGTGCAGCTTCTGGAAACCCTGGCCGCCCGTCTCGACGCCAGCGTGGATGCATGGACCGGGGCACAAACCGAACAGGCGCAGCGCCATGCCGCCCTTACCCGCGATCTGCGCAGCACGCTTGAGGATTTCAGCCAGCTGCAGGGCGAGCACGGCGCCCGCCTGCTCGATTCGGTGGGTACGCGTCTGGCTGCCTGGGTCGACACCCTCGCCGAGCGCATGGACAGCAGCGCCAGCACCCACGCGCAGGCGTGGCGCGATGCGCTGCAGGGCCAGCAGTCGGTTAACGCCGAGCTGGCCGAACGCAACCAGCAGGCACTGGTCGCGGCCACGGCCAGCTTCGATGGCCATGCGCGTTCGCTGGTGGATGGCCTGCAGGCCTCGCACAGCGGCCTGCAGGATCGTCTGGAAGCCCGCGACGCGCAGCGCCTGGCCACCTGGAGCGATGCCTTCACCCAGCTGTCGGAACAGCTCGGCCAGCAATGGGCCGACAACGGTGCGCAGGTTGCGGCCAGCCAGCAAGCGGTCTGCGAAACCCTGTCGCGTACCGCACACGAGATCGGCACGCAGGCGCAGGCGCATGCGGCCGAGACCATCAGCGAGATCTCGCGGCTGGTGACGCTCGCCTCGGAAGCCCCGAAGGCGGCCGCCGAAGTGGTCGCCGAACTGCGCCAGAAGCTGTCCGACAGCATGGTCCGCGACACCGCCATGCTCGACGAACGCACCCGCCTGCTGGCCACGCTGGAAACGCTGCTGGATGCAGTCAACCACGCGTCCACCGAACAGCGCACCGCCGTGGACGCGCTGGTCAGCACCTCGGCCGATCTGCTGGAGCGCGTGGGCACGCAGTTCACCGACCATATCGCTGCCGAGACCGGCAAGCTGGACGGCGTGGCCGCGCAACTGAGCGGCAGCGCGGTGGAAGTGGCCAGCCTGGCCGAGGCGTTCGGCACTGCGATGCAGAGCTTCGGCACGGCCAGCACCGGGCTGGGTGAGCAGCTGCAGCAGGTGGCCGGCGCGCTGGATGCCTCGATGGCCCGCAGCGATGAGCAGCTGGCCTATTACGTGACCCAGGCGCGTGAAGTGATTGACCTGAGCGTGCTCTCCCAGCAGCAGATCATCGAGGAACTGCAGCAGCTGGCCGGCCGCCGCCGCAGCGCCGGGGCCGCCACCGCATGAGCGACGAGATCGAGCTGGAAGGCGAAACCGGCGCGCCGATCTGGGCCGCCTTCGGCGACCTGATGTCGGTGCTGCTGGGCGCGTTCGTGCTGATCCTGGTCGGCGTGGTGGCGCTGCAGCTGGAGCTGTCGCATCGCCTCGATGAGGAAGTAGCGCAGCGCCAGGCTGAAGCCAAGCGGCGCCAGACCCTGGAACAGGCCTTGGCCGGCCCGCTGGCCGCCGGGCGGGTAACGCTGGTGGATGGCCGCATCGGCATCCGCGGCAGCGTGCTGTTCGCGCTCAATTCCGACCAGCTGCAGCCGGAAGGCCGCGAGCTGCTGCGCAGCCTGGCTGCGCCGCTGGCCGGGTATCTTTCATCGCGCGAAGAGATCCTGATGGTCAGCGGGTTCACCGATGACCGTCCGGTACGCGACAGCAACCGCCAGTTCGCCGACAACTGGGAACTGTCGGCCGAGCGCGCGTTGACCGTGACCCGCACCCTGATCGCCGAAGGCGTGCCGGCCGGTTCGGTGTTCGCCGCCGCGTTCGGTGCCGAACAGCCGGTGGGTTCCAACGCCGACGAAGAAGGCCGCGCACGCAATCGCCGTGTCGAAATGGCGCCGATTCCACGCCCGAAGCCGACCGTGGCGGGCGATGGACGGTAACCGTAGCGTCGTCAGCGACCGGCTCGCGCACTGGCGCGGGCAGCAGCTGGATCGCCACGATCCGGTGCAGTTCGCCTTCCTGGAAGCGCTGCAGCGCCGCGCTCAGCTGGCCAGCGGTTCGCTGCGCGGCGTGCTGGACGCCCGCCTGGAGACGCTGCTGACTGCCTACGCCGAACGCGTGACTGCCGCGCCCGTAGCAAGCACGCCCGCGAAGCGCGCAGAAACGGCGGATACGCTGGCCGCGCTGGGCCAACCGCGCGCCACGCACAACCCCGACTACCCCGCACTGCCGGCCCTGGCCGAGTTCCGCAGTGCGTGGGCCGCGCTGCGCACCGCCGGCCAGGTGCGGCAGACATTGGCGCAGACCCCGAGCGATGGCGGTCCGTTGAACTCCAGCGTGCTGGTGCACCGTGCCATCGGCTGGATGGGCGAGGTGTCGCCCGCGTACCTGCAGCATTTCCTCGCTTACATCGACAACCTGGCCTGGCTGGAGCAGATGCAGCAGCGCGGCACCCTGCCCAGCCGCGACAGCGTGCCCGGCCGCACCCCGGCCAAGCCGCGCCGCAGCCGCACCGCGCGCTAGCCGCGCAGGGTCGCGCCGCCGTCCACGTACAGGTCGCTCATGGCGATGTGGCCGGCCTGGTCGGACAGCAGGAACATCACCGCCTGCGCGATGTCATCCGGGGTGGCCAGCTTGCGTAACGGAATGCCGGCCTTGTAGGTCGCCGGGCTGCCATCGATGACCCGCTGCGCGCCGTGGTCATCGGCCCACATGCCGGTCTGCATCGGGGTCAGCGTCGACCCCGGCGCCACGATGTTGCAGCGGATGCCGTGCGGCGCCAGTTCCAGGCCCAGGCAGCGGGTGAACATGGTCGCCGCCGCCTTCGACGCCGCATATGCGGCCATGCCATGGCGCGGCACGCCGGCGGCATTCGAGCTCACCGTCACGATGGCGCCCTGCCCGCGCGGCACCATTACCCGCGCCAGCGCTCGGCTCAGATGGAAGACCCCATCGGCATTGACCGCAAACACATGGTGCCATTGGGCGTCATCGATGCCGGTGACCTCACCGACCTGCAGCACGCCGGCAACGCTGATGCCGAAGCCGATCGGGCCAAGGGTGGCTTCAACCGCTCCAACCAGTGCGTCAACCGCCGTTGAATCGGTCACGTCCAGTGACCGCGGGTGCAGTCGCGGGTGGGGCGGCAGCGCCGGTGCAGCCAGGTCGGTGGCGACCACCCTGCAGCCGCTGTCCAGCAGCTGCTGGACCAGCGCAGCGCCAATGCCGCCGCTGGCGCCGGTGACCAGTGCAATCGTGTTCTCGAATCCTGTCAGCTTCATGTCCTGTCCTGTCGTTCAAGGCCGTCCCAGTGCTGCAGCCGCGCCGACAGCCACGGCGCCAGCTGCGCCACGGCATCACGGCCGGTCAGCTCGGCATGCAGGAACGGCAGCGGCAATGCGTCCACCCGCGATGCGTGCGCCTGCCACAGGGCAGACTGCAGGTGCGGCCGCTGCGCGTGGTCGTTGCCGGCGCGCACATGCACCAGGGTGCCGGCGAAGTGGCGATGGTGATGCTCGCGGATCAACCGGTTGGTGCCGGTCACCGCGCGCACCACGCCGTCCAGCACGTGCCCGGGCAGGTTGCCCAGCGCGCTGTCGCCACGGCGCAGGAACGCGACGATGCGCTCGCGGCTGTCCAGCTCGGGGTGGCGCTCCGGGTCGTAGCCGGCAATGGCCAACAGCGCACGCAGCGCCGCCACCGGATCCGGCTCGGGTTCCGCGCGCCAGCATTCGCTGGGGTAGGCATCCAGCAGGACCAGCGCGCCCACCACACGCTCCGTCGCCTGCAGGTGCACCGCGATGGCCTGGGCGATGATGCCGCCCACCGACCAGCCCAGCAGGTGCACCGGGCCCTGCGGCTGCAGCGCGAGGATGCGTGCGGCGTAGTCGGCCGCCAGCGCATCGATCCCCACCGGCAGCGGCTGCGCGGGGTCGAGTACCGGCGATTGCAGGCCGTGCACGTCGCGCGCCGGGTGCAGCGCACGGCCCAGCTCGCGGTAGTTCCACGCGATGCCGCCTGCGGGATGGATCACGAACAGCGGCACCCTGCCCGGCTCACCGCGCGCGAGGGTGATCACTGGCCCCAGGCCGTGGTCGGTGTCCTGCAGCGGCACCTCCAGGCGTGCAGCCAACCCCGCCACCGTCGGCGTGGCGAATACCGCACCCAACCCCGGATCCTGCTGCCAATGCTGTTGGATCGCCAGCAGCAGGTGCACGGCCGACAGTGAATCGCCGCCCAGCGCAAAGAAGTCCGCGTCCGCTGCAGCCGGCGTCGCCAGCCCGAGCACCTGCTGGAACAGCGCGGCCAGTGCCTGTTCCGTGGGCGTCTGCGCGCTGCGGCCGGCCGCATGGGTGTCCGGCAGCGGCAGCGCGGCGCGGTCGAGCTTGCCGTTGGCCGTCACCGGCCACGCCTGCACCACCACGATGGCCGCCGGCACCATGTACTCCGGCAGTTGGGTGCCGAGCACGCCGCGCAGGCTGCCTGCGTTTAGTGCGTCACCGGATACGTACGCCACCAGGCGTGCCGGCATGCCCGGGTCCTGGTCGCGCAGCAGCACCTCGGCGCGGGCCACGCCGGGCAGGCCGCGCAACGCGGATTCGATCTCCCCCAACTCGATGCGCAGTCCGCGCAGCTTGACCTGGTGGTCACTGCGGCCCAGGTACTCCAGCGCCCCGTCATCACGCCAGCGTGCCCGGTCGCCGGTGCGGTACAGGCGCCCTTCGGGCACGTGCGGATCGTCGAGGAAGCGCTCGGCGGTCAGGTCCTCGCGCCCGAGGTAGCCACGCGCGAGCTGCACCCCGCCGAGATACAGGTCGCCGGGCACGCCCGCCGGCAGCGCCCGAAGCTGTGCATCCAGCACGTACAGCCGGGTGTTCCAGACCGGATGGCCAATCGGCACCGGGTCCGAACGGTCCTCGCGGGACGCCGGCCAGTAACTGACATCGACCGCTGCTTCGGTGGGGCCGTAGAGATTGTGCAGCTCCGCGTCGACACGCGCGTGGAAGCGGTCGCGCAACCCGGCGTCCAGCGCCTCGCCACTGGTAAACACCTGCTGCAGCGGCAGGCCGCGAAGATCGGGAACGGCCAGCCAGGCATCCAGCATGGACGGCACGAAATGCAGCGTGGTGATGCGTTCGGCCGCGATCAGGCGGGTCAGCGCCTGCGGGTCGCGGTGCAGCCCGGGCGACGCGATCACCAGCGTGGCACCGCTGACCAGCGGCAGGAAGAACTCCCACACCGAAACGTCGAAGGTGGCCGGCGTCTTCTGCAGGATGCGCGCCTCCGGCCCGATCCGGTACTGGGTGCGCATCCATTCCAGACGGTTGACGATGCCGCGGTGTTCCACCACGACGCCCTTCGGCTCGCCGGTGGAGCCGGAGGTGTAGATCACGTAGGCCGCGTCACCCGGCTGCACGGTATCGGGGAGCGCCGCGTCGCTGCAGGTCGCCCATTGCGACGGCGACAGGACTGGCGCGCCCACGAAACGATGGGCGTCGACTGCTTCGGCCAACACGCACTGCGGCTGTGCCGACGCCAGGATCTTCCGTAGCCGCGCATCCGGATGATCCAGGTCCACGGGCAGGTACGCGCCCCCTGCGCGCACCACCGCCACCAGCGCGATCAGCAGCGACAACGAACGCGGCAGGGCCACCACCACGCGCGACTCGCGGGCAACGCCCATAGCCTGCAGCTGCAGCGCCAACGCACGGCTGCGCTGTTCCAGCGCGGCGTAAGTCAGTGCCTCGCCTTCAAACCGCAGTGCGGTTGTGTCCGGCGCGGCGACCAGCTGCTGGTTCAGCAGCGCTGCAAGTGACACATCGGCAACCGCATGCTGCGTGGCATTGACGGTGTGCAGCCAGTGCTGCGCTTCGTCAGGCGTGCACAGCGCAACGTCTGCCAGCAGGCCACCGCGTGCCTGCACGTCGAGCGCGGACGACACGAAATGCAGCAGCCGTCGGGCATGCGCGGTGATCCCCGACCGCGTGTACTGCTGCGGATTGGCCTCGATCTCCAATGCCAGCGACGTCAGTGCATCCCCGCGGAAACCGAAGGTGATGTCGTCCACCGGTCCGGTGCACAGCACCTCCAGCTGCGCCGTGACCCCCGGCCACGGCAGCGGCCGGTAGAACGGCTGCACGTTCACCAGGGCGCCGTGCAGCCGATGCTGCTGGCCGCTCCAGCCCAGGTCGCGGCGGATCTGCTCGCCCCGGTAGCGACCATGCCGGCGGCCCCGCACCAGTGCCCGCGCGGTATCGCGCACCCTGTCGTCGACGCTCTCATCTGCCGTTGCGGACACGCGCAGCGGCAGCACGTTCATCACCATCGCCGGCACCCGTGCCGAGGCGCTGCCCAGCCGCCCCATGTAAGGCACACCGACGGTCACCCCATCGCTGGCCGTCATCCGTCGGCAGTACTCGGCAGTCAACGCGGTGAGCAGGTCCGGCCAGGGCTGGCCCATGGCCTGCGCAGCGGCCAACAGCTGTTCGCGCAGCGGCACGTCGATGGTTTCGGTCAGGCGCAGCGCATCGGCCCTTGCCGCTGCCATGCCACCCCCCAGCCCCTCTGCGGGTGCCGCGTCCTGCATGGTTGCCCGCCAGTAGCCCGCATCGGCCACGCGGCGCTCGCCGATGCGGTACTGCGCGTCTTCGTCCAGCACCGGCCGAAGCGGCTGCAGGGCATCGGTGCTCTCGGCGGCGTACAGCGCACACACCCGGGCACTGAACAGCGCCATGCCATAGCCATCGGTGGCCAGGTGATGCACCCGCAGGTACCACGCGAAACGCTGCGGCCCGAGCACGAACAGGCGCTGTTGGGCCAACCGGTCGCGGCCGGGATCGACCGGCTGCAGGCGGTCGGCCTGCATCACCTCGCGCGCGGCGTGCAGCGGATCGGGCTGGACAGACAGATCCACCACCTGCACACGCGGAACGTGGCTCGGGTCCAGCCACTGCTGCGGCACGCCCGCTTCGTTTTCGGCCGCGCGCAGGCACAGTGCCTCGGCTTCAGCGGCGGCTGCATCGGCGGCCGCACGGAAACGGTCCACATCCAGCGCGCCTTCAAACCACACGACGTGTGCGGTATTGAATGTTGCGGGCGCAGGCGACAAGCGCTGCGCGTACCACAGCCCGGTCTGCGCCTCGCTCAGCGGATACCGTTGCTGCCCTGCGCCCTCGGCGCTGGCCATCTGCGCGCTCATGCCCCGGCGCTGGCCCGGGCCTGCAGCTGCTGCACCACCTGCCACCAGCCAGCCAGCGTGGTGTGCTCGGCCAGGTGGCCGAACTCCAGGGCGATGCCGGTGTTGCTCCAGGCCAGCACCAGCCCGAGCACCCGCATCGAATCCAGGCCCAGGTCCATCAGGTGGTCGTCATCGCCGACGGTGTCGGGGGATTCGCCGAGCATGCCGGCCACATCGGCGCGCATCCGTTCCAGGGTCAGGGGTGCGGTAAGGGTGTCAGTCATGCCAGGCGCTCCAACAGCTGGTCGGTGGTCATCGGCACGCCGCAGGTGCGGGCGATCCAGTGCAGCGCCAGGTCATGGTCGGCACGCGAGAAATCGGCCACCGCGTCGGCCGCGATGAACGCTTCGATATCGCGCTGGAATGCTTCGGCCACGGTGGCGGTGCAGCCGATGTGCGCGTACACCCCGGTCACCAGCAGCTGGTCGCGGCCGCGTGCGCGCATCATCGTCTCCAGGTTGCTGCGCTGGAAGGCGCTGTAGCGGTGCTTGACCAGCACGTGGTCGCCTTCGGCGGGTGCCAGCGCAGCGATGATCGCCTCGTGTTCGCGGGTTGCCTGCATGCCCGGCCCCCACAGGTCCGCCTGCAGGCCGCGATCACGCCGGTCCTGGTTGCCACGCTGGGCGGTGTAGAACACCGGTATGCCCTGCGCCCTGCAGTGCGCGACCAGCCGTACGATGTTGGCGGTTGCCGGGGCCAGCGGTGCGGCATCGGCGCCAAACGCGGCCAGGAAGTAGCGCTGCATGTCATGCACCAGCAGCGCGATGCGCGCCGGGTCAGGCTGCCACGGTCCGCGCGGAGTGGGCAGTTCGGCCGCCATGGGCAGCGCGTAGGATGGAATGGTGGGCAGCGCCATCAGCGCGGTTCTCCTGTCTGTTCGATATGGCGCGCGCGCAGCTGCGCACGCAGTTCGCGGCGGCTGACCTTGCCCACCGCCGTGGTGCCGAAGGCGTCCACGAAGACCACCTGGTCCGGCACCTTGAAGGCGGCAAGACCGCGGCTGCGCACCCACGCCTTCAGGCTGGCCGCGGTCGGGCGCTCGCCACGCGTGATGACGAAGGCACAACTGCGCTCGCCCAGGTACGGATCGGGCATGGACACCACCGCCGCGTCGAAGACGCTGGCGTGCGCGAGCAGGTGGTCTTCGATCTCCTCGGCCGAAATCTTCTCACCCGCACGGTTGATGTGGTCGCCGGCGCGACCCTGCACCACCAGGTAGCCGCCCGGCAGCTGCTGGACCCTGTCGCCGGTGCGATAGAAACCATCTTCGGTGAACGACCGCGCGTTCGCGCCGGGGTCGTTGTGGTAACCGCGGATGGTGTAAGGGCCCCGCGTCAGCAGGTGGCCCACCTCGCCCGGCGCGACCGGGTGGCCGTGGTCGTCCACCACCAGCACTTCATCGTCGGGCGAGATCGGGCGGCCCTGGGTGCTCAGCACGCATTCCGGCGCATCGTGCAGGCGGGTGTAGTTGACTAGGCCTTCGGCCATGCCGAACACCTGCTGCAGCTGGCAGCCCAGCCCGTCGATGACCCGGCGCGCGGCTTCCGGCACCAGCTTGGCCCCGCCGACCTGCAGCACCTGCAGGCTGGACAGGTCATGCGGGGTGCTGGCTGCGGCCTGTGCCCACAGCAGCGCCAGCGGTGGCACCAGGCCCACGCAGGTCACCCGCTCGCGCGCGATCAGCGGGAACGCGGTGTCCGGGCCTGCGCCGGGGCTGAGCACCACCCGTGCCCCGGCATACAGTGCGCCGAAGAAGCCCGGCGAACTCATCGGGAAATTGTGCGCGGCCGGCAGCGCCACCAGGTACACGCTGTCGCGGCCGATGCCACAGATCGCGTTGCTGGCGCGGAACGAATACAGGTAGTCGTCGTGGGTGCGCGGAATCAGCTTGGGCAGGCCGGTGCTGCCACCGGAGAGCTGCAGGAACGCCACCGACTGCGGGTCGGGGTCTGCCGGCAGCGCGTCAGCGGATCCGGCCAGCCCGGCGACGGAAAGGAATTCCGCTGCATCGCCGACAATCAGCACGTGGCGCACACTGGAGATGGACGCCTGCAGTTCGCGCGCGAGCGTGCGGTAGTCGAAACCCTCATATGCCGACGCAGCAATGTAGGCGCTGGCTTCGGCCGTGCGCACCACGTGCGCTATCTCGGTCAGGCGATGGGCCGGCAGTGCATATACCGGGATCAACCCGGCGCGGAACAGCCCGCAGACCACGCTGACGAATTCGACCGTGTTGCCCAGCTGCACCACCACCCGGTCACCCGGCGCCAAGCCAGCGGCCAGCAGGCCCGCACCGATGCGCCCTGCCTCCTGCCACAGCTGTGCGTAAGTCAGGCGGGTCTCGCCGCCGACCACGGCCACGTCGTCGGCGAACTGTGCGGCGCGCTCGCGCAGGAAACCGGGGAATGTTTCGCCACGCCAATAGCCGGCGGCGCGGTAGCGGGCGACCAGCGCCGGCGGCCAGGCCTGGCGCAGTGGCACACGCACCGGAGAAGCGACTGCATTCATCAGAGTGTCCATCCTTCAATCCGTAGGGCGGCGTCCGCGCCCAGCGCGGCCAACAAGGCCCCGAACTTCACCCCGGTCTCGGCAACCTCCGCGGCCGGCTCCGAACCGGCGACGATGCCGGCGCCGGCATGGATGCGGGCCTGGTGGCCCTGCACGCGTGCGCAGCGGATCGCCACGTACCAGTCACCGTCGCCGTGCGCGTCCATCCAACCCACCGCGCCTGCATAGAAGCCGCGCTGCACCGGCTCAAGGCGGCGAATGGTATCCAACGCCAGTGCGGCAGGCGTGCCGCACACCGCCGGCGTGGGATGCAGTGCAGCCAGCAGCGTGGCCACCGAGGTGGACGGATCGCGCAGGCGTGCTTCGATGCGCGTGCCCAGGTGCCACAGGGTGGTGGTGGCGTGCAGGGTCGGCCGCGCTGCAGCGTCGATCCAGTCGCAATACGGACGCAGCGCCGCCACGATGGCGTCGACCACATAGCGGTGTTCGTCATGGTCCTTCGCCGAGCCCAACAGCGCGCGGGCCGCCTGGGCGTCCTCATCCGGATCCGGGCGACGCCTGGCCGAGCCGGCCAACGGATGCGAAAACACCTGCGGTCCACGGCGCGACACCAGCAGCTCCGGGCTGGCACCGACCAGCCATGCTGGCGCATCGCCGGCGGCCACCGGCAGCGGACACAGGTAGGTGACCGCGTCCGGGTCCTGGCCCAGCCGCGCCACCAACGCACGCGGGTCGATCGCCGCGCGGCTGTGCACACGCAGCGTGCGGGCCAGCACCACTTTCTTCAGCTCGCCATCGCACAGGCCTGCCAGTGCATGCCGAACCGCGTCCGCGTACAGCGCAGCACTCGGCTCGGCATGGATGTCGCCGCTGAATGGAAGCGCCGGCGCGATTGCTTCCAACGCACCCTGCGCCAGTGACGCGGGCTGGTACAACGCATCGTCACCCTCGGGATCAAACGGCAGCACGCCCAACAGCAGTGCCGGTGCGCGCCCTTCGTGCGCGAAGAAGGTCCGCGCGCGGGCATCCAGCGTCGCGGTGCCGCCGGACGGAAGCGTGGCGTGGCAGCCACGTGCATCCAGCGTGCGCCCAGGCAGGCGCAGCAGGAAGTGCTCCGCTGCATCGCCGGCACCGGGATCGCACGCCTGCGCGATGGTGTCGCTGTCCGCGCGCAATGCGTCGTTCATGCCGCGCGCCTCCCACCCAGCGTAGCCGCAGCCGCCAGCCCCAACAGCACCAGACCCACCAGCAGGTACGGCGCACTGGGGGCCGCGCGATACAGCAGCGTACCCAGCATCGGCCCGATCACCATGCCCAGTCCCTGCACGGAAGCCACGGCACCGGCAGTCGCGCCCTGCTCGTGCGCCTGCACCGAATCGGCGGCCAAGGCCTGGAACGAGGGAAACACAAACCCCATGCCGAACGCCGCCACCGCATAGGTGGCCAGCAGCTGCCAGGGCGCCTGTACCAGCGCCACCGACGAAAACCCGATACCGGAGATCACTGCACCCAGCGCGATCCAACGGCGTGGCGGCATGGTCTTGAAGGTCATCACCAGCACCTGGGCCACGATCAGCCCAGCCCCGACCGCCGTCAGTGCCAGGCCGGCCATGCGCGCGCCGGCCGCCGGCGCCAGCTGCAGGCGGTCGATGGCGAAGAACCCCACTGTTACCTGTGCAATGGTCACCGAGATCATCGCCGCGAACACCGCCATCACCGGCAGGCGCAGGCGCCGGTCATGCCACGCCAGTGCCGCACGCGGGCCGCTGGCGGGCGCCGCCGGTGGTGGCGCCGACGGCAACCGCCAGGCGATCACCAGCAGCGCGAGCACCGGCAGCAGGGCGGCTACGTACAACGTGAGCGCAAGATCGTGGAACGCGACCCAGCCCGCTGCGGCGGGCCCGATCACCATGCCCAATGCATTGGCGCTGCCCAGTTTGGCCATCGCGCCGGCACGCTGCCCGGGAGCGGCTTCGTCGGCCACCAGCGCCGCGGCAGTGGGCGGCACGGCCGCATAGAACAGGCCGACCAGGGCGCGCGTGCCCACCAGCACCAGCACCGACAGCCACACCGCCGGCGGTGCCTGCAACGCAGTGTCCACGAACACCGCCATCACGATATAGATCACCGCATACGCGGCCAGTGCGATCAGCAGTACACGGCGGCGCCCGATGCGGTCGCTCAGTGCGCCCCACCGTCGGGCCGACAGCATCCACAGCACGCCGGCCGCGGTGACCGACAACCCCGCATGCCATTCGGACAGCCCCAGCAGGCGCACCACCGGGCCGATCACCGCCACGAACGCCATCATCGCCATGGTGCCGACCCACGCGGCGAAGACCAGAGCCGGCAAGCCGGATACCACGGGAATTGAACGCATGCATCACCACGACCGATCAGGATTGGACACGCACCGCGCGACGGCGGGCGTTTGATTGATTCGGCTTCGTCGATTCAAGGACCGGCGTGGCTATCGCTTCAAATGATAACAGCTCGCATTTAGGTTTGCGCGATCAATGGTTCCGGTGTTCATGATGCGGATCAACGCCGTCTTCCGCCGGCCCGACTAAGCTGCTGGCAACGTTCCACGGACATTCCCCCATGGCGTCACCTCCCCTGCCCGCACTGCTTGCCGACGCACAGGGCTTCTCGCTGCAGATCCTCAGCCTGGCCGGTGAACTGTGGAACGGCGAGGTGCGCGAGGTGAGCATGCCCGGCAGCAACGGCCGCTTCGGGGTGATGGCCCGGCACGCACCGCTGCTGGGCACGCTGCGCGAAGGCATGGTGTCGGTGTATCCGCTCACGGCCGAACCGCCGCTGCACGTGTACGTGTCCGGTGGTTACGTGGAAGTGCAGCCCGGCAAGGTGATCGTGATGGCCGACCTCGCCCTGCGCAGCGATGATCTCGATGAAGCACGCGCACGCGTGGCCGCAGAGGCCGCACGCTCACCGATGGCACAGGCGTTCACCGACGAGGACTACGTGCGCCTGCACGCCGAGCTGATGCACCAGCGCGCCCTGCAGCTGCGCGTGCTGCCCTGGAAATAGCACCTCCGCCTTCACGCGAGCCCCACATAGACGTGCTCATGCTGAACAGGCGGTAGTGATAGATGACGCATACAAGATGTTGCATGGATACAGCGGCCTTTGGACCGGAGGATTCGGTCCCTCGCTGATCCTGGTACGACGTTGTGGTGCTACGGGGGTCGTGCGGTCCACCCAGTTCCGTTTCGGAGTCCAGTCATGACAGCCATTACCCCATGCGGCCCGCGCCGCATGCTCGTTACGGCCATCGCCGTGACGCTCGCGACCCTGCCCCTTGCTGCAGCAGCAGGCACGCTCACCGGCCCCGGCAGCACGCACACCATCCAGCCCGGCGACCTGCGTGAGGACTGGACCGTGTCCGACGGCGCCGAACTCACCATCGCCGCAGGTGGCCTGGCAGGTCCCACCCAGGTCGACAATGCGAGCCTGATCGGCACCGACGTGGACATCAGCGGGCTGTTCGGGATCCGCGTCGCCAACGGCGGCAGCGCCGACATCAACGGCGGCACGATGACCTTCACCTCTCCCTTCGCCGACGCTGGCGGGGTCTCGTCTGGCAGCACCATGGGCATCAACGCGGTGACCGTCACTTCCGCCGGGCGCGGCTTCAGCGCCACCGGCGACGGCAGCGAACTCACGTTGACCAACACGACCATTACCGCCGGCGGCGAAGCGCTGCAGGTGGACGATGGTGCACTGCTGGTGCTGGACAACGTACAGGCCAGCTCGGATGGCAGCGCCAGTGGCGCGCTCGGCTACGGGCTGGAGATGGCCGGCGGCACCGCCCGCGTCAGCAACAGCACGCTGTCGGGCTCGCTGGCCGGGGTGGCCATGACCGGCGGCGAGCTGGTCATGGACGCCTCGACGATCACGTCCAGCGGCACCGCGCTGTCGATGGTCGGCACCGGCACGGCCGGGCCTGCCGCAACGCTGTCGGGCTCCCAGGTGGCCGGCAGCACCGGCGCCACCGTCACGCGCGGCGCCAGCCTCACCCTGGTGGGCAGCCAGGTGCGTGGCACGGCGGGCAGCGGCAGCGGTGCCAACAACGGCGTGGGCGTGGCGCTCAACAATGCCACGCTGGTCGTCTCGCAGGGCAGCACCCTGGAGGGCAGCAACAGTGCCCTGTCGATCACCGGCAGCGCGGCCGGCACCAGCAGCGTGGTGGTGGACCAGTCGCGCCTTGTCTCGACCAACGGCCCGGCGATTGTCATGCCGCAGTCCGGCAATGCCGACCTCCGCATCGCCAACGGCTCCACCGTCGAGGCCGGCAACGGCGTGATCCTGCAGGTGGGGTCAGGCGCTACGGCCAACCTGGAGGTGGTCGCTTCCGCGCTGGTCGGCGACATCATCGGGCAGACCCGCGGGACCAGCAGCGCCGAGGTCAACATCGCGCTGGGCGAAGGCGCATCGCTGACCGGCGCGATCGTCAACGGCAACACGGTGGCACTGACCGGCGCGCAATGGCGACTGACCGGCGACAGCACGGTGCAGGACCTGTCGTTGAGCGGGGCTTCGCTGCTGGCGCTGGGTGACGGCACCACCTTCAACACCCTGCAGGTCGCCGGCAATTACGTCGGCGACGGCGGCACGCTGCTGTTCAACACCGTGCTGGCCGGCGACGACGCGTCATCCGACCGGCTGCTGATCGACGGTGATACCAGCGGCCAGACCAACGTACGGGTCAACAACGTGGGCGGCGCCGGGGCGCAGACCAGCCAGGGCATCAGCCTGATCGAGATCGGCGGTGCGTCCAACGGCACCTTCGACCTTGCCGGGCGCGCGGTGGGCGGCCAGTACGAGTACTTCCTGTTCAAGAGCGCTGCCGACGGCAACTGGTACCTGCGCTCGGAACTGCCCGACCCGTGCGACGCCGACCCGACCCAGCCCGGCTGTGTCGATCCCGAACCCGACCCCTGCCTGATCGATCCGACGGCGCCGGGCTGCGTGGATCCCGAACCGGACCCGTGCGCGATCGATCCCACCCTGCCCGAGTGCGTGGACCCCGAGCCGGTGCCGGTGCTGCGGCCGGAACCGGGCGCGTACCTGGCCAACCTGCAGGCTGCCGAAGGCATGTTCCGGCTCGGCTACCACGAGCGCCACGCGGGCCAGAACAGCGGGCGTGCCTGGGTGCGCGTGGACGGCGCGCGCTCGCGCTTCGATGCCGACAGCCGCCAGCTCGACGTGCACGGCAGCAGCCAGGCACTCAGCGTCGGCACCGATCTGCTGCGCACCCCGCAGGGCAGCGGCTTCGGGGTGATGCTGTCCAGCGGCAATGCCTCCAGCACCTCGACCAGCACACTGACCGGGTACTACGCGCGCGGCAAGGTGCGCGGGGCCGCATTGGGCGTGTATGCCACCTGGCGCGCCGCCGGCGATGGCGACCCGTACACCGGTTTCTACCTGGACGGCTCGCTGCAGCACGCGCGCTTCTCCAACCGGGTGGAAGGCGCCGCGCTGGCCACCGAACGCTACGACACCCGCGCCTGGCAGGGCGCGCTGGAAGCCGGCCACGCGTTCCGCCTCGGTCGCGGCGAACACGGCGGCGTGTTCATCGAGCCGCAGCTGCAGGTGGGCTACACGCGCTGGAACGATGTGCGCCATCTTGAACAGAACGGCACCCTGGTCACCACCGAGGACGCCAACGGCACCTTCGGCCGCGTGGGTGTCCGCCTTTCCGGCGTGACCCGGTGGGACGGCCTGGCGGCCAGCGTGCAGCCGTACATCGCCGCGCACTGGATCCGCACCGGCGCGGACGCGCGGGTGCGCATGGATGATGAGCGGGTGGATGCACGCATTCCGCGCAACCGCGGCGAATTCAGTGCTGGTGCCTCGCTGGTGTTCGCCAACGGGTTTGGCGCGTGGGGCGGGTTGTCGCTGCAGCAGGGCCAGGGCTATTTCCAGCGCAGCGCGCAGCTGGGACTCAGCTATCGGTGGTGAGCCGCGTGGACAACAGGCCACGCCGCTTGAACCACCCTTCCAGCGGCAGCGTCACCAGCGGCGGCACCGCTGCCAGCAGCGCCAGGCCGACGGCCCACCACGGCCAGCGCAGCTTCACTGCCGCCAGCACGGTGACCACCACGTAGACCATGAAGGCCACGCCATGCACCGGCCCGAACAGCGCCACGCCGGCGGTGGTCGGCTCGGCGGCGTGGTACTTCAGGTACATGCCGACCAGCAGCCCGGCCCAGGTAAACGCCTCGAACAAGGCGACAACGGCAAACACACGACCCATCGGGTGCAACGGTACGGAAGCGCGCAAGACAGTCTCTGCAGGGGCGACAAGGCCGCCCATCATACCGTCTTGCGCGAATGCGACGCTTTCGCACTCAGACGAACATGCCGCCCGATGCTTCCACGCGCTGCCCGTTGATCCACGCCGTACGCGGCGACAGCAGCGCGGCGACGACCGGCCCGATATCGTCCGGCTGCCCTGCGCGACCCAGCGCGGTGTTGCCGGCCACCATCGCATTGATGTCGGCGTTGTCACGCACGTGCCCGCCGCCGAAGTCGGTTTCGATCGCGCCCGGTGCCAGGGTGTTGGCACTGATGCCGCGCGCGCCCAGTTCCCTGGCCAGGTACCGGCTGAAGACCTCGATGCCGCCCTTCATCATCGCGTAGGCCGAACTGCCCGGCAGCGAGAAGCGGGCCAGGCCACTGGACACGTTGAGAATGCGGCCACCATCGGCGATCAGCGGCAGCAGCGCCTGGGTCAGGAAGTACGGCCCTTTCAGGTGCACGGCGACCAGCTCGTCGAACTGGGCCGGCGTGGTGTCGGCGAAACCGGCATACAGGCCTTCGCCGGCGTTGTTGAACAGCCCCTGCAGGCCGGCCGCGCCCCAGGCCTGCAGTTGCGCCTGCACGGCCTCGGCGAAGCCGGCAAAGCCGGCGCTGTCCGCCATGTCCAGCGGCAGCGCGGCGGCACGTCGGCCCAGCGCCTGGATCTGGGCGACCACGGCGTCGGCCGCATCGGCCCGGCTGCGGTAGGTCAGCAGGATGTCGGCACCGTCGGCGGCCAGCGCCAGCGCAGCATTGCGGCCGAGACCGCGGCTGCCGCCGGTGATCAGGACAACGCGTGAGGGGGAGTGGGACATGGGGTGCTCCTGGGTGAGGTGTGACGCCAGACTATTGGCATTGCGCCATCACATAAACCGCGCGATCCTGATTTGACTGTCCAGCCAGAGCGAACAATCCATGGACCGCCTCGACCACCTGCGCAGTTTCCTGCGTGTTGCCGAACTGGGCTCGTTTACCGCCGCTGCCGAGCAGCTGGGCCTGCCCAAGGCCAGCGTGTCGCTGGCCGTGCAGCGGCTGGAAGCGGAAGTGGGCGTGCAGCTGCTGCACCGGACCACCCGCCGGGTGCGGCTGACCGCCGACGGCGCGCAGTTCCAGCAGCGCGCCCGCGACCTGCTGGACGACATGGAGGATCTGCAGGGCATGTTCCGCCGTGACACCCAGCTCAAGGGCCGGCTGCGGGTGGACATGTCCAGCGGGCTGGCCCGGCAGCTGGTGATTCCCCACCTGCCGGACTTCCTGGCCCGCCACCCGGGACTGGAGATCGAGCTGAGCGGCACCGACCGCCGCGTCGATCTGGTCCGCGAAGGCTTCGACTGCGTGGTCCGGGTCGGCCCATTGGACGACAACACGCTGGTGGCGCGCCCGCTGGGGGTGATGCACATCGTCAACTGCGCCAGCCCGGCCTATCTCACCGAACGCGGCGTCCCGCGCGCGGTGACGGACCTGGCGGCGCATGCGCTGGTGCATTACGTGGGCACGCTCGGCCAGCGTTCGCCAGGCTTCGAGTACCACGACGGCCAGGACTACCGCAGCCTGCCGATGGGCGGCGCCATCACCGTCAACAGCGGCGAGGCCTACAGCGCGGCGGCACTGGCCGGGCTGGGCATCATCCAGGTCCCGCGTCTGGGCGCCCGCGCGGCACTGGCGGCCGGAACCTTGGTGGAAGTGCTGCCGGACTGCGTGGCCGAGCCGATGCCGGTGACCCTGCTGTATGCCCAGCGACGGCATCTGCCGCGCCGGGTTTCAGCATTCATGGACTGGTTGGCGGCCCTGCTCACGCCCGAGCTGCTGCGGGCGTCGTGAACCGCAGAACTTGCAGGTAAGCTGGGCGCCCCTCGTGTAACCGTTTCCAGCGCCATGCAGGCATCGCCCGACGTTCTGACTGCCCCCCGCCAGCGCGCCGAACAGCACGCCACCCGTGCGGCGTTTTTCCTGCCCGGCTTCGCCACCGCCGCCTGGGCACCCCTGGTGCCGTTCGCCAAAACCCGTACCGGGCTGGATGAAGGCTCGCTGGGCCTGGTGCTGTTGTGCCTGGGCGCCGGTTCGCTGCTGGCGATGCCCTTGGCCGGCATCCTGGCCGCCCGCCATGGCTGCCGCGCGGTGATGATCGCCACCCTGCTGATGGTGATGGCCAGCCTGCCGCTGCTGGCCATCGCGCCCTCGCCATGGACGCTGGGCCTGGTCCTGTTCGTGTTCGGCGCCGGTGTGGGCGCCTGCGATTGCACCATGAACATCCAGGCGGTGATGGTGGAGCGCGACAGCGGGCGGCCGATGATGTCCGGCTTCCACGCCTTCTACAGCATCGGCGGTGCGGTGGGGGCCGCGGCGATGACCGCGCTGCTGTCGCTGCGGCTGCCACCGCTGTGGGTGTGCGTGCTGGCCTCGATGGCAATGGCGGTGCTGCTGGCGGTTTCAGTGCCGTACTGGCGGCGTGACCGCGCGCCGAGCGGCGCGCCGGTGTTTGCGATCCCGCATGGCGTGGTGCTGGCGATCGGCGTGCTCTGTTTCGTCGCCTTCCTTGCCGAAGGCGCCATGCTCGACTGGAGCGCGGTGTTCCTGCATGAAGTGCAGCAGGTACCGCCGGACCGCGCCGGCCTGGGCTTCATGACCTTCGCCATCGCCATGACGCTGACCCGCCTGGTCGGCGACGGCATCGTGGCGAAACTCGGCCGCCTGCGCGCGATCCTGCTGGGCAGCATCGTGGCCGCGGCAGGTTTCGGCATCGCCACCTTTGCCAGCGCCCTGCTGCCGGCCCTGCTCGGCTACGCACTGATCGGCCTGGGCTGCGCCAACATCGTGCCGGCGCTGTTCTCCATGGCCGGCAACCAGAAGACCATGCCCGAAAGCCTGGCCATCCCCGCCATCACCACGCTGGGCTACGCCGGTGTGCTGGCCGGCCCGGCCCTGATCGGTTTCGTCGCCCAGGCCAGCAGCCTGGTAACGGCCTTCTGCCTGGTGGCCGCTGCCCTGCTGCTGGTCGGCATCACCGCACGCTGGGTGAAGGCGTAGGACCACGCCCTGCGTGCCTGCAACGCTCAATCAATGGGCAAGCGCGTAATCGATTGCCGCGCACACTGCCGCCACCTGTGCATCGTTGCACTGCTGCGGAGTCGCACGCGGGCTGTCCGGATACACCTCGGTGGTGGTGGTGAAGCGCGCGCCGGTGATGCTGGCGCACAGCCCCAGCTTCTTCAGCGGATATTCGATCACGCCCGGCGCCACCACCGGCGAACCGATGATTTCGTTCTTGTCGTCGGCCGGGGCGATGTGGGTGACCTGCTCCACCGCCGCATTGACCGCCTGCTGGAACGCCGGCTGCGGGTTTTCGGTGTCGTCCACCAGGTAGAAGCCATCGGGAATCAGGCCCGGGGCGAACGGCTTGCCATCGCGCGCGGCCAGCGCCGGGCGGAACTCGCTTTCGTCGCTGTCGGTGGTTTCGTGCAGGTCGATGTGCAGCACCATGCCGTCACGCAGGGGTGCCACCAGCGCCATCAGCGCCGCCGATTCCTGCGCCGGGCTGTTGGCCACGAACGAGCGGTTCGGGTCGATCGCATCGGCATTCCAGCGCTGGAAGCGCTCGTAGCCCCACGGGCTCACGCACGGCGCCACCAGCACATTGGCACGCCCGGCGTAGTCGGCCGCACGCGTGGCCAGGAACTGCAGCGCGCCTTCCACGCCGCTGGTTTCGTAGCCGTGCACGCCACCGGTGACCAGCACCGACGGCAGCGCCGGGTTCCAGTCGCGGCTGCGCACGGCAAACAGCGGGTAGCGGTCCGGTGCGTACTCCAGGGTGCCGTACTGGACCACCTCGAACTGGGCGCGCAGCTGGTCCAGCACCGGCAGCACATCGTCGGCATAGCGCCGCACCGGCAACTGCCGCGCCCGCCACTCCGCCTTCTCTGCAGCGCCCCAGGGCTGGCCGGGGGTACCGATGGGATAGAAGCGGGTGTCATTCATGGCAGGGCTCGCGGTTGTCACGGAAGAACCGCGATTTTAGCCTGCACCCCACGCCCCTACCAATCGCCGTGGCTCCCGGCCATCATGGGCTGGCATGACCGTCATGCGCCTCCGCTGCCCTCATGGCCCGCGAAAACTTCAACGATCTGCAGGTCTTCGTGACCGTGGCGCGCGAGCGCAGCTTTACCCGCGCTGCGGCGCAACTGGGTGTTTCGCAATCCGCGCTGAGCCATACCGTGCGCGCACTGGAGGAACGGCTCGGGGTGCGGCTGTTGACCCGCACCACCCGCAATGTGTCGATGACCGAGGCTGGCGAGCGTCTTTACGTGAGCGTGGCACCGCGGCTGGAGGAAATCGAAGCGGAAATCGCGGCGGTGGCGGAGTACCGTGACCACCCGGCTGGCACCATCCGCATCACCGCGTCCGAACACGTGGCCAACACGGTGGTGTGGCCCCGCCTGGCCGACGTACTGCCGCGCTACCCTGATTTGAAGGTGGAACTGACCATCGACTACGGGCTGGCCGATATCGTCGAACAGCGCTACGACATCGGCATCCGGCTCGGTGAACGGGTCGCGCAGGGCATGATCGCCGTGCCGGTCACCGGCCCGCAGCGGATGGCGATCGTCGGCAGTCCGGCGTACTTCAGGACCCACGCCGCACCGCAGCGGCCGGGCGACCTGGCCGCGCATGACTGCATCGGTCTGCGCCTGCCCACCCATGGCGGTTTGATGGTGTGGGACCTGCGCAAGGACGAGCAGAACGTCAACGTGCGCGTACAGGGCCAGTGGACCTTCAACAGCAGCATCGCCATGCACCGCGCCGCACTGGCCGGCGCCGGGCTGGCCTACCTGCTGGAAGACATGGTGCTGGAGGACATCGCGGCCGGGCGCCTGCAACGGGTGATGCAGGACTGGTGCGATGTGTTCGACGGCTTCCATGCCTACTATCCCAGCCGCCGGCAGTCCTCCAGTGCGCTGCGGGTGGTGATCGACGCGCTGCGCGTGTAACGCCACGCCGTCACGGGCGCAGCAGCACCTTGCCGTTGCGGCCCGGTTCGAGGCTGGCTTTCGCCGCTTCGGCTACCTGGTCCAGCCCGAACACGGCGTCTACAGGCAGGCTCAACCCGCCCGTGGCGGCCAGCTTCAGCAGCTCGCCCACCAGCGCACGTTTCTTTTCCGGGGCCATGTTCTGGCTCACCTTGCTGCCCCAGAAGCCCTTCACCACGGCCTGCTTGAAGATCACATCACCCGAGCCCAGCTGCATCGGCTCGCCGGTCATGGAGCCGAACGACACCAGCGTGCCGCCCTCGCCCAGCAGGCCCAGCAACTCGCCGCTGGCACGCCCGCCGACCGAATCGACCGCCGCTGCCGCACCCTGGCCTACCCGCGCCTGCACCTGCGCCAGCCAGTCCACCTGCGTGGTGGAAATCGTGTTGTCGATGCCCAGCGCCGCCATTTCGGCCACGCCCGCATCGCGCCGCACCAGGTTCACGCAGTGCACGCCACGCGCCTTGGCCAGCATCGCCAACGCCTTGCCGACCGCACCATTGGCCGCGTTCTGCACGATCCACTGGCCGGCGTCCACCTGCAGGAATTCCAGCAGCATCAACGCGCTGAGCGGCATCGCGATCAGCTGCGCGGCCGTTTCATCGTTGATGCTGTCCGGCATCGGAATCACCATCCGCGCCGGCGCAATGAACTGTTCGGCCCAGGTGCCATGCACCGACGCGGCACTCACCCGCTGCCCCACCTGCAGGCCGGTCACGCCCTCGCCCAGGGCGTCGATCACGCCGGTGCCTTCGCTGCCGCCGATGGCAGGCAGCTCGGGCTTGTAACCGTACTGGCCGCGCACGGTCCACAGGTCATGGTTGTGGATCGGCGCCAGCACGGTGCGGATGCGCACCTCGCCCGCACCGGGTTCAGGCGTGGCGGCCTCACCGCCATGCAGGACGACGGTCGGGTCACCAAACTGTTCATGCAATGCAGCGCGCATGCGAATCTCCTGTATCAACGACGATGGCGGTGTGCGGCGACCACGCCCACGCGCGGTGCGCGCCAGGCCCGGGTGCGCAGCAGCAGGGTCTGCAGCACCAGCAGCGCGGCCACGGCCAGCGCCAGCACCGCAACGGTATCGGCACCCGGCAGGCGCCAGCCGGATTGCTTGATGTACACGCCCACCAGCGCCCAGATCACCGCCGCCGGGTAGGCGAAGTGCCCACGCAGGCGGTAATTCATCACCCACGCGAGCAGCGTGGCCAGCGCCAGCAGCACCACGCTCCACGACAGCATGTCGCCGGTCGGCAGCCACTGGTAGGCCACGATCACCTGGGCGGTGTTGAGGAAGGCGGCCATGGTCAGCCAGCCCGCGTGCAGCGCCAGCGGATAGGCGGCGAAGGCGCGCTGCCCGGCACTGGCGGTGGACGGCGCCGCGCGTACCGCAGCAACCAGCAGGCACACCAGCGCCAGCCAGATGATGGCCAGCGCCGGCAGGAACGCCTGGTTGGAGAACACCGGCATCCACGCCGCCGTCAGCGCGAACCCGGCGGCGGCCCAGCCGCGCGCGCCGGCGTTGTCATCGGGCCGGCGCTGGCGCAGCTGCCACAGCCCGAAGGCCACGTCCCACAGGAAGATCAGGCCCCAGATCGAAAACGCATAGCCGGCCGCGACCAGCAACGTGGGATAGCGGTCGGAGATCGCACCGTTGGTCGGGCCGAACTGACCGGTCTGGGACAACCACGCCACCAGCGGCATGGCCAAGGCGGCCAACAACACGATCCAGCGCATGCATCTACTCCAGCTCAAAGAGCACCGACCATACGCGCATTGCGGTTAAGAAGATGCCATCATCCCAGCGCCGGATGCTCGTGACCGTGCTGCAACGCCTTCAAGGCGCCGGTGCCGCCTACGAAATGGCGCACGATCGGCGCGTGCTCGTTGCGGTGCAGCGCCCTGACCTTTTCCTGCAGGATCCGGTCTTCAGCGGTGACCCGCTCATGCTGGCGCAGGTGCTCGATCCAGGACGGGGTCACGAAATATTCCAGGTGGATGCCCGGCGTGGCCACGTCCTCGGCCACGCCCCAGATCACCGCGCCATCGCGGCGGCGGGTACGGCCGAGCTCACCCAGCAACGCATGGAACGCGGCGCGGTCGGCGTCATCGATGTGGTACTCCACCGTCACCAGCACCGGGCCGCGGTCGTGGGTGACCGGCACCGCCAGCTCGGGCGCGGGCCAATGCCCGGCCGGGCGCAGGTCCAGTTCCTCGCTGCCGGCGATGCGCACCCGCCACACCAGCAACCCGCCGATCACTGCGCCGACCGCTGCGATGGTCAGCGCCAGCGGAATCGAGGTGCGCTGGGCGATGCTGCCCCAGCTCAGCCCACCGGCAGCCATGCCCAGCGAGAACACCATGATGTACAGCGACAGCGCGCGCGCCCGCACCCACGCCGGCACCGCGGTCTGCGCGGCGATCTGCAGCGAGGACAGCACCGTGATCCAGGCAAACCCGTTCACCAGCATCGCCAGCGGCAACAGCGCCATGTGCCGCAGCCAGGCCAGCCCGAACAGGCTCAGCGCGCAGGCCAGCGTGGCCAGCAGCACCAGCAGGTCGCGGTCCAGCCGCGCACGCAGGCTCGGCAGCACCAGCGCGCCGCTGACCGCACCGATGCCGATGCAGCCCAGCAGCAGCCCGTACGTGCCTGCCCCGCCGTGCAGTTCGCTGCGTACCACCAGCGGCAGCAGCGCGGTCACCGCGCTGGCGAAGAAGAAGAATCCGGCCGACTTGATCAATACCGCCTGCAGGCGGCCGGCGCGCAACGCGTAGCGCACGCCGGCGCGCAGCCCGGCGCCGAAGCCCTCCGGCGGCAGGTTGGATGCCGCCGCTTCCTGCTTCCAGTTGAACAGCACCCACAGCATGGCCGCGAAACTCAGTGCGTTCAGGCCGAACGCCCACCCCGCGCCCAGCTGCGCCACGATCAGGCCGCCGATGGCCGGGCCGAGCGAGCGCGCGATGTTGATGCCGATCGAATTCAACGCCACCGCCGAGGCCAGCATCGGCCGCGGCACCAGCTCGGACACGATGGCGGCCTGTGCCGGCATCGCCATGGCTGCGCCACAGCCCATCGCGAAGGTCAGCAGGACCAGCAGCGGGGGCGTGAGCATGCCCAGTGCCGTCAGGGTGGCCAACGTGGCGGCCACCAGCAGCATCCAGCCCTGGGTGAACAGCAGGTAGCGCCGGCGGTCGACGATGTCGGCCAGCGTGCCGGCGACCAGCGCCAGCAGCACCACCGGCACCGTGGTGGCCGACTGCACCAGCGCCACCATCAGCGGCGATCCGGTGCGCTCGGCCATCACCCAGGCGGCGGCAACGTCATTGACCCAGGTGCCGACGTTGCTTCCCAGGATGGCCAGCCACATCGCGCGGAACAGCCGGATCTTCAGCGGCGCCCACGCGCCGGGGGCGGCGCTGTCATGTGTACTTACCATTGCCATGCTCCTACTACCGATGCAAACAGGGTGTCGCGGCCGCCGGCCGCGCGCAGGCCGGGACCGGCCTCGAACCAGGCCAGCTGGCCTTTCCAGGTCCAGTGGTCACTGGCCTCCCAGCTGGTTTCCCACTTGTACTGCTGACCGATGCGACGCGGCGTGCCGGCCGTGCCCGGCACCGCGGCCAGTGGTGCCGGCGTGGTGTAGACCGCGTCGCTGCGGCGATGCTTCCACGCCAGCTGCCAGCCGATGTCGGTGGTCAGGCCCGGGCGCAGGGTCAAGGTCAGCGTCGGCTGCACGTCCATCAGGTTGGCCGGCGCCAGCAGGCTGGCTTCGCTGAAGTACGCCGACTTGGGGTACATCGCATTGAAGGTGTTCAAGCGGCCATCGCCGGGGTCCTGGTCGCCACTGGCGATGTCCAGCTTGACGCCCAGCCGCGGCTGCCAGCGCCGCGCGGGCCAGCGCAGCCCGCTGTCGGTGGCCAGCGTCCAGGCACGGATCGCCAGGTTGCCCTGGGCACGCGACAGGGTGCCGCGCTGCGCGACCAGCTCGATGTTGGCGTCCCAGCGTGGCTGCAGCACGAAGACGCGCGTGCCGAGCGAGGTACGGCGTTCGTCGCCGACCGCGCTGGCGAAGCGTGCGCCATCGCGACCGTAGTCGAGCACGTACAGGTCGATGCCGGTGCCCGGCCGCCCAGGCTGCCAGGTGGCGTAGCTGCCGAGCAGGTACTGGCCACGGTCGCCGCGGTCATCGAAGGCGCCGCTGCGGTTGTCGACCGGGCGCAGCGCCATCACGTCGAGTTTCAGCGCGCCCTGTTGCCACCGCCCGCGCACGCCATCGAACGCCAGCCGGATGTTGGGCCCATCGCGTACCGAGAGCAGGCGCGAGCTGCCATAAGCGGCCTCCTGTCGGCCGAATTGCCACGTGGCATGGTCGCCCTGCCACCGCACGAAGCCCTGCTGCAGATCGAGTGCGCCCTGGTCGGTGCCGCCGGGCCCGCCGGCGCGCCCCTGCTCTGCGTGCACGCCAAGCTGCACCAGCCCATCCCAGCGACCGCGGTGCGCCGCCACCGACCCCAGCGCGCGCAGCAGGCCGTATCCGTCCTCTCTACCCTGTATGCCGAACCGGGTCGGGTCGTAATACATGCCACGCAGGCGCAGCGAGGCATCCACCTGCACCCCACCGCCGCCGTCCAGCGCGATGCAGCGACCGGTATCGCCAGGCGTGCAGGCAGATGCCAGCGACGGCAGTGCCGTCGCCAACGCCAGGCTCAGAACGCGAAGCACGAACACCCCAGCGCGCCCCAGAACGCAGTGGGCGCGTCGGTCGGCACCGGGTGCGCTGCTGCATGGCCGTGGCCGTGGGTGCGGCAGGCGCCGCCGTGGGCGTGCGCATGCGCGACCAGGCCGGTGGCGGCACCGCCCACGTGGTACCCGCCAAAGCGGTTCACCGGCGACCAGTCCGGCATCGCCGGAGGAAGGGTCGGCGCAAGCGGAGCAAATTCGCCATCGCCGTGCACCACCCGCCCGCCGACCACGGTCAGCACGCTGGTGATATCGGCGATGCCGGCATCGTCCACCGCGAAGAAGTCCGACGAGAGCACGCAGAAGTCGGCCAGCTGGCCGACCGCCAGCGTGCCCTTGCGGTCCTCGTCGCCGGAGAACCAGGCACTGCCCTGGGTCCACAGCCGCAGCGCCTCTTCGCGCTCGAGCAGGTTCTCTTCGCCATACAGCGCCAGTCCGCCGACGGTGCGACCGGTGACCAGCCAGGACAGCGCCACCCACGGGTTGTAGCTGGCCACGCGGGTGGCGTCGGTGCCGGCACCGACCGGAACCCCGGCCTGCAGCATGCGCCGTACCGGAGGCGTGTGGCGCGCGGCGTCGGCGCCGTAGCGCTGCACGAACGCCTCGCCCTGGTAGGCCATGCGGTGCTGGATCGCCAGGCCACCGCCGAGCGCGCGGATGCGGTCGATGTTGCGCGGGGTGATGGTTTCGGCATGGTCGATGAACCAGTGCAGGCCATCGAACGGGATCTCGCGGTTGACCTGCTCGTACACATCCAGGATGCGGTCGATGCTCTCGTCATAGGTGGCATGGATGCGGAACGGCCAGCGCTTTTCCACCAGCAGCTTGACCACTTCCTCCAGTTCCGGCTCCATGCCCGGCGGCAGTTCCGGTCGCGGCTCGTTGAACAGTTCGAAGTCGGCCGCGGAGAACACCAGCATCTCGCCCGCACCGTTGTGGCGCAGCAGGTCGTCGCCCTGGCGCGGGGCCAGGATCTCGCTCCAGTGCTGGAAGTCCTGCGCTTCCTTGCCCTTGTTCTGGGTGAACAGGTTGTAGGCGATGCGCACCGTCAGTTCACCGTCGCGGTGCAGCTGCTCGATGACCTGATAATCCTCGGGGTAATTCTGGAAGCCACCGCCGGCATCGATCACCGAGGTGATCCCCAGCCGGTTCAGCTCGCGCATGAAGTGCCGGGTCGAATTGGCCTGGTATTCGATCGGCAGGCGCGGGCCCTTGGCGAGGGTCGCGTAGAGGATCAGTGCGTTGGGCTTGGCCAGCAGCAGCCCGGTGGGATTGCCCAGGCTGTCGCGCACGATCTGCCCGCCCGGCGGGTCCGGCGTGGTCTTGTCGTAGCCGCAGGCGCGCAGCGCGGCGCGGTTGAGCAGCGCGCGGTCGTACAGGTGCAGCAGGAACACCGGCGTATCCGGCGCCAGGCTGTTGAGCTCGGCCAGGGTCGGCAGGCGTTTCTCCACGAACTGCTCGGCGGTGAATCCGCCCACCACCCGCACCCACTGCGGAGCCGGCGTGATGTCGACCTGCGCCTTGAGCATGGCCATGGCGTCGGCCAGCGAGCGCAGCCCGTCCCAGCGCAGTTCCAGGTTGTAGTTGAGGCCACCGCGGATCAGGTGCGTGTGGCTGTCGTTGAGCCCGGGCACCAGGCGGCGGCCGCCCGCGTCGATCACGGTTGCCTCGGCCAGTCCGGCGCGCACCTCGGCTTCGGTGCCGATCGCGGCGATGCGCCCGTCCACCACCGCCAGTGCGTCGGCCTGCGGCAGGCGCGGGTCCAGCGTTGTGATGCGGGCATTGCGGATGAGCAACGTGGTCATGGGTTTCTCTCTTCAATCAAGGATGCAACGCCAGCGCGCCCGGACCGGCCAGGGCAATGGCCGACAGGGCCAGTGTCCAGAACAACGGATACTCGATCCCGCCCCGCATCCAGAACCAGCCCTTGGGCAGGGCCAGCACGGCGGTCATGGCCAGGAACAGCGCGCCCACCGTGGCGGCCGGGCGGGCCTGCCAGCCGATCAGCACGGCCAGGCCGGAAAGCACCTGCACCACGGCCAGCAGCAGTGGCACCGGTGCCGGCGCCGGCAGGTGGTACCCGCGCAGTTCCTCGGCAAAACCGGCCAGCCCGGGACCCCCGAACCAGCCGAACAGCTTGCCCAGCGCGTGCGGCAGCAGGAAACCGCCTGCCGCCAGCCGCAGCACCAGCAGCCCCACATCCAGGCCGGTGGCGCCGCCCATGCTCAGTGGCCGCCTTCCTGTGCGCCGAACATGCTCTTGGCGTACTGGATGCCCAGGCCATAGCCGCCGGCGTGTTCGCGGGCGATGCCGGTGGTGAGGTCGTAGGTGGCGCTGCGGCCCCAGTCGCGCTGCAGTTCCAGCAGGTACTGCACCGAGGTAAGCGGCACCGCGCCGGCCTGGACCATGCGGGTGACCGCACGCTCGTGCGCTTCGTCGCTGACATCGCCGCAGGCATCGGTGATCACATACACCTCGAAGCCCTGGTCGATCGCCGACAGCGCCGGCCCGACGATGCAGACGCTGGTCCACAGACCGGCGATGACCACGCGCTGCTTGCCGATGCGATTTATCTCATCGATCACCGCCTGGTCTTCCCAGCAGTTCATCGAGGTGCGGTCGAACACCTTCTGGCCGGGGAAGACAGGCGCGATCTCCGGGAACATCGGGCCGGAGAATGACTTTTCGGCCACGGTGGTCAGCACCACCGGCACCTTGAAGCCGGCGGCACCCTTGGCGATCAGCGCTACATTGTTGCGCAGCGCGGCGACATCGATGGTGCGCGTGGCGAATGCCATCTGCGACTGGAAGTCGATCAGCACCAGGGCGTGGTCGGCGGGCGACAGCAGCGAGGCGCCGGGAACGGCGGTGGCGGTGGTCATGGGACATCCTTGGTGGGCGGGTAAGGCCATGGTGGCGGCGGCGGCCCGGTTGCCCTACCCCCCTTGGGTGGTGAATGCAGCTACTCTTTTGGGGGAGGCGCTCACCCGAAAGAGGGGGCGTGGCCGGCCCCGCGCCTGCGACAATCCTTCCCTGGCGCTGGCGGCGCACCCTGGAGATCCCGCATGACCCCTTCCTCCCCGTCGATCGGCATCCTGGTGGTCGACGACCATCCCCTGCTGCGCGATGGCCTGGCTGCCCTGCTGGACATGCAGCCGGACATGCGCCTGCTCGGGGAAGCCGCCGATGGCGAGGAGGCCGTGGCCCAGTACCTCGCCCTGCACCCGGACGTGGTGCTGATGGACCTGCAGCTGCCGGGCGTGGATGGCGTGGAAGCGATCACCCGCATCCGCCACCATGACCCGCGCGCGCGCATCATCGTGCTCACCACCTACCGTGGCGACGTGCGGGCGGTGCGCGCGCTGCAGGCCGGGGCCAGCGGCTACCTGCTCAAGGACATGCTGCGCCACGAACTGGTGGACACCATCCGCACCGTGCACAGCGGCCGCCGCGCCGGCATTCCGGCCACCCTGGCCGCCAGCATCGCCGCGCACGTAGTGGAGGACAGCCTGTCCCCCCGCGAAACCGAAGTGCTGGGCCACGTCGCCAGCGGTCGCTCGAACAAGGGCATCGGCGAACAGATGCGCATCTCCGAACAGACGGTGAAGGCGCACATGAAGAACATCATGGAAAAGCTCGGGGCCCGCGACCGGACCCACGCGGTCACCCTGGCCCTCAAGCGCGGCATCATCAGCCTGGACGACGCCACCCACGACCGCTAGGGCCGGCAACCGCGGCCTCAGCGCATGCGGACCAGCAGGGCGGCGCCTGCCGACACGGTTGCCAGCGTCGCCACGCCCGGCCACCCAAAGTGCGCCAGCACCACCGCGCCCAGCGCACCACCGGCCGCCATGCCCAGGAATACCCCGGTGAACAACAGCGCATTGAGCCGGCTGCGCGCTTCCGGCGCCAGCCCATAGACCAGCGTCTGGTGCGAGACCAACGCGGCCTGGAAGCCAAAGTCGAACACCACCGCACTGATGGCCAGCAACGGCACGATCGCCACCCGCGGCAACCACGCATCCAGCAGCAGCATCGCAAAGCCCAGCAGCGCAATCCCGATGGCGATGCGCGCCACCGCGTGGCTGCCCAGCCGGTCGGCCCAGCGCCCGGCCAGCGGCGCCGCCAGCGCACCCGCAGCACCGGCAATGCCGAAGGCACCGGCCACCGCACTGCCCAGCTGGTAGCGGTCGTGCAGCATGACCGCCAACGTCGACCAGAACGCACTGAAGCCCACCGCCAGCAGCCCCTGCGCGAACACCGCACGGCGCAGCTGCGGCTGTCCACGCCACAGGTGGGCCAGCGAACGCAGCAACGCCGGATACCGCAACGACGTGGTCGGTGCCAGGTGCGGCAGCTCGCGCGCCAGTACCAGCGCCATCACCACCACCGAGCCGGCGGCAATACCGAACATCGCCCGCCAGCCCAGTGCCTCGGCGACCAGCCCGCTGGCCACGCGCGACAGCAGGATGCCCAGCAGCAGGCCGGTCATCACCTTGCCCACCACCGCGCCGCGTTCGGCTTCCGGCGCCAGCATCGCCGCCGAGGGCACCACGTCCTGGGCCACGGTGGCCATCAACCCGATCAGCAGGCTGGCCAGCAGCAGCGTCGGCAGGCTGCCCGACAGCGCCGCGCCGGCCAGCGCGGCGGCCAGCACCAGCGACTTGAGCAGGATCAGCTGCCGGCGGTCGACGCGGTCGCCCAGCGGCGCCAGCAGCAGGATGCCCAGCGCGTAGCCCAGCTGGGTCAGGGTCGGGACCATGCCCGTGGACTGCGCGTCGCTGCCCAGCCCGCTGGCGATGACGCCCAGCATCGGCTGGCTGTAGTAGATCGAGGCCACCGAAAACCCGGCCCCGGCCGCCATCGCGACGATCAGCCGCGACGGCACCGCAGGCCGGGGGACGGCGACCGCCGGAATATGCACGCTGGACATGAACCACTCCACGCCTGAAGAAAGTGGCGCCAGCATCCTCCTTGAACGAGAAGGCGTGTAGTAGGCTTCGGTACATATCCATCATACGAAGGTTGTATGAGCACTCCCTCCGCGGCACCGGGTGCGGACCGTATCGACCTGCTGGCCACCTTTGTCCGCATCGTCGAAAGCGGCAGCCTGTCCGCCGCCGCCGTACAGCTCGGCACCACCCAGCCCACCGTCAGCCGCCGCCTGCAGACCCTGGAACGGCTGTTCGGCCTGCACCTGATCAAGCGTTCCACCCACCAGATGACGCTGACCGAAGACGGCGAACGCTGCTATGCGCACGCCCGGGCCCTGGTGGACGACTGGGACGCGATCCAGGCCGACCTGCGTGGTGACGTGGACTTGCCACGCGGGCGCCTGCGGGTGGTGGTGCCACATGCCTTCGGCCAGGCCCAACTGCTGGAACCGATGCTGCAGTTCATGGCCCGCCATCCCCAGGTCACGCTGGAGTGGATGCTGGAAGACCAGCCGGTGGACTTCATTGCCGACGGGATCGACTGCGCCATCCGGGTGGGACGCGTGGAGGAACCACAACTGGTGGCGGTTCCGCTGGCCGAAGTACCGCGCATCGTCATCGCCGCGCCCTCGCTGCTGGAGGCGGCCGACCCACGCGACCCCACCCTGCTGCCCGGCCTGCCGTGGATCGCCCTGACCACCTTCTATCGCGACCGTTTCACCCTGCTGCCGGCCGATGACGGTCCAGCGCTGCGGGTCGACATCCAGCCGCGCCTGCTCACCGACAACCTGTTCGTGGCGCGCCGCGCGGCGGTGTCCGGACTGGGCGCGGCGGTGGTGTCGGCGTGGCTGGTGGGCGATGACCTGCGCGACGGCCGGCTGGTGCAGCTGGTGCCCGGCTGGGAGGCGCCGCCATTGCCGGTGCATCTGGTGTACCCGGCCGCGCGCCAGATCCCCTCGCGACTGCGCGCCTTCATCGATGCCATGAAGGCCAGCCTGCCGCACACCCATGGCATGCGTTCGTTGCCGATGCCCTCACCTTGATAACATAGCCTCTGCTATATTCGCCCGCATGAGCGCGGACCCCACCTCCCCGACCACCAGCGCATGGCCGCAGGCCACCGGCGATCGCCCCAGCCTGGGCGAGATGCACGCCAGCGTGGCCGTGCCCAGGGGCGGCCACTGGTGGTTCCGGCTGCTGGCCTTCCTGGGCCCCGGCTACATGGTGTCGGTTGGGTACATGGACCCGGGCAACTGGGCCACCGATATCGCCGGTGGCGCGCAGTTCGGCTACCTGCTGCTGTCGGTGATCCTGCTCTCCAACCTGATGGCCATCGTGCTGCAGGGGCTGTCGGCACGGCTGGGCATCGCCACCGGGCGCGATCTGGCGCAGGCCTGCCGCGACCATTTCTCCAGACCGGTGAACCTGTGCCTGTGGGTGCTGTGCGAGATCGCGATCATCGCCTGCGACCTGGCCGAGGTGATCGGCACCGCCATCGCGCTCAAGCTGCTGTTCGGGTTGCCGCTGATGATGGGGGCGATCATCACCGCCGTGGACGTGGTGCTGGTGCTGTGGCTGATGCACCGTGGCTTCCGTGCGCTGGAAGCGTTCGTGATTGCCCTGCTGCTGGTGATCTTCGCCTGCTTCGCGGTGCAGATCGCGCTGGCCGCGCCGCCGCTGCAGGCGGTGCTGGGCGGTTTCATCCCGCGCGCGGAGGTGGTCACCAACCCGCATGCGCTGTACCTGGCCATCGGCATCATCGGGGCCACGGTGATGCCGCACAACCTGTACCTGCATTCGTCCATCGTGCAGACCCGCGCCTACCCGCGCACCGACAGCGGCCGGCGCAGTGCGCTGCGCTGGGCGGTGACCGACAGCACCATCGCGTTGATGCTGGCATTGTTCATCAACGCCTCGATCCTGATCCTGGCCGCAGCGGTGTTCCATGCCAGCGGGCGCACCGATGTGCAGGAGATCGAACAGGCCCATGAGCTGCTGGCGCCGATGCTGGGAGTCGGGCTGGCATCGACCTTGTTCGCGGTGGCGCTGCTCGCCTCGGGCATCAACTCCACGGTGACCGCCACCCTGGCCGGGCAGATCGTGATGGAGGGCTTCCTGCGCCTGCGCATCGCGCCCTGGGCGCGCCGCCTGCTGACCCGTGGCATCGCCATCGTGCCGGTGGTGATCGTCACCGCGATCTATGGCGAACAGGGAACGGCGCGGCTGCTGGTGTTGAGCCAGGTGGTGTTGTCGATGCAACTGCCGTTCGCGGTGATTCCGCTGGTGATGTTCGTCGGTGACAAGGCACGAATGGGCACGCTGGTCGCGCCACGCTGGCTGTTGACGCTGGCCTGGGTGATTGCCGCGGTGATCGTGGTGCTCAACGTAAAGCTGTTGGCCGAGACGTTGATGGGGTGATCCGGGGTGATGCGCAGGCCCTGCCTGGCGCTTGACCTCAATCACGGTTGAGGTGGCACAGTGCGCGGAATCCTCCCGGAGTGCCCAACATGCCCCACGCCGCATCCCCGCCTTCGCAGCACGACCTCTGGAACGGCCCGGCCGGCGATGCCTGGGTACAGGCGCAGTCGCTGCTCGACGGCATGTTCGCCGGCTTCGAGCCGGTTCTTGCCGATCCCATTGCCGCCGAGCCCGATGCGCGCGTGCTGGACGTCGGCTGCGGCACCGGGGCGGTCTGCCTGGCCATTGCCGATCGGCTGGATCCGCAGGGCCGCTGCAGCGGGGTGGATATTTCCGCGCCGATGATCGCCGTGGCGCGCGAGCGGGCGCTGGCGGCGGGCAAGGCCATCGATTTCGCCGTGGGCGATGCCCAGCAGCATCGCTTTGCCCCCGCCAGCCTGGACCGCATCGTGTCGCGGTTCGGGGTGATGTTCTTCGATGATCCGGTGCGCGCGTTCGGCAACCTGCGGCAGGCGCTTCGGCGTGGTGGCCGCCTGCATGCCATTGCCTGGCGCAGTCCGGCCGATAATCCGTTCATGACCACCGCCGAGCGCGCTGCAGCGTCGCTGCTGACCCTGCCGGCGCGGGCCGAAGGTGGGCCGGGGCAGTTTGCGTTTGCCGATGCAGGCGTCGTGCGGAAGATCCTGGATGACAGTAGTTGGGATCACATCGACATCGCCCCGCTCGACGTGGAATGCAGCATCGCCCGCGACGCCTTGCCGACCTACGTGTCGTTGCTGGGACCGGTCGGACAGGCACTGCGCGCCGAAGGGCTGGATCCGGACGTCCGGCAGGGGGTGCTGTCGACCGTGGTCGACGCGTTCGCACCGTTCGTGCGGGGTGATCGGGTGGTGTTCACCGCCGCGTGCTGGTCGATCCGGGCCGAGTGACCGCGAAGCGGCCAACACCCACGTCACCCCGCGGCCACCATTCGTCCCGGGTGACCGTCATTCGGCCCCACGCCAATGACAGCAAGGATTGACGAGCACATGCTGGGTTCATCGCCCTCTGCCTGTGACTGCCATGAAACGTCGTGACTGCCTGAAAGCCGGCCTTGCCCTGCCCTTGCTCCCGCTGGTCCAAAAAGCGGCCGCCGGCAATTCAGCCGGGTCACGGAATGCCCTCGCCCGTGTCCGTCCCGGTACCGCCGGGTGGCCCTCTGCCAGCGAATGGGACCAGCTCTCCAACGCCGTCGGTGGACGGCTGTCGATCCCGGTTTCGCCTTTCCTCGGCGATGCCGGCACCCGCGCCGAGGCAGTGGCGCAGATCCAGAACCCGTTCTTCATCGGCGACCAGCCTGGGTTGACCCAGACCAGTGGCTACCACGGGGCCTGGCTGTCGCGGCCCAGCGCGCGGGTGGTAGCCGCCGCCAACAGCGCCGATGTGGCGGCGGCGGTCGATTTCGCGCGGCGGCACCGGCTGCGGCTGGTGGTCAAGGGTGGCGGGCACAGCTACCACGGCACCTCCTGCGCGCCGGATTCGCTGCTGGTCTGGACCCGCGCCATGAACGCGGTGGAACTGCACGATGCCTTCGTCGCGCAGGGCGCGCCCGCCGGTACCGCCGCGCAGCCGGCGGTCAGCCTCGGTGCCGGGGCGATGTGGATCGATGCCTACGATGCAGTCACCACCCGCGCCGGCCGCTACGTCCAGGGCGGCGGCTGCACCTCGGTGGGCGTGACCGGGCTGGTCACCGGCGGCGGCTTCGGCAGCTTCTCCAAGGGCTTCGGCACCGCTGCCGCCAACCTGCTGGAAGCTGAAGTGGTCACCGCCGACGGCCGTGTGCGGGTGGTCAACGCGACCCAGGATCCCGAGCTGTTCTGGGCACTGAAGGGCGGCTGCGCCGGCAGCTTTGGCGTGGTGACCCGGATCACCCTGCGCACCCATGCACTGCCCGCCACGTTTGGCGGGGTGTCGATGAAGGTGCGGGCCGACAGCGACGACAGCTTCCAGGCGCTGGCCGCCGAAGTACTGCGCTTCTACCGCGATGCCTTGTGCACGCCGCAATGGGGCGAACAGCTGCGCTTCGACAGCCATCGCACGTTCGGGGCGTCGATGGTGTTCCAGGGGCTGAGCCAGGAACAGGCCGCCGCGGTGTGGGCGCCGTTTGAAGCGTGGGTGGCCGCGCGCCCGCAATACACCGTGATCGATCCCCTGCAGGCGCTGGCGTTGCCCGCCCAGCACATGTGGGACGCGGACTTCTTCCGCAAGCATGCCCCGACGCTGATCGCCGAAGACACCCGCGCAGGCGCCGCGCCTGCCCACATGCTCTGGAAGGGCGACCAGGGCCAGGTGGGTTGGTACCTGCATGGCTATGCGTCGGCGTGGATGCCCTCGGCGCTGCTCGGCGATGCACAGCGCGATGCGGCGGCGGCAGCGATCTGCACCGCGGCCGCGCACATGCCGGTCGAACTGCACTGCAACAAGGGGCTGTTTGGCGCCCCGGCCGACGCCCTTACCGCCAGCCGCGACACCGCGACCCATCCGGCGGTGCTGGATGCCTTCGCGCTGGCGCTGATCGGGAATGCCGGTGGCCCGGTGTACGCGGGCAGTGGCGGAACGGTGGATGAGGCCAAAGCCCGCGAAGGGGCAGCGCGGGTCGGGCGTTCCTACGCCGCCCTGCGCGCGGTGCTGCCGAGTGCACCGACCTATGTGTCCGAGTGCGACTTCTTCCAGCGCGACTGGCAGCAGTCGTTCTGGGGCCCGCATTACCCACGCCTGCTGGCGGCCAAGCGGCGCTATGACCCGGACGGCCTGTTCGTGATCCATCACGGAGTGGGCAGCGAGGACTGGAGCGCCGATGGCTTCGAACGGCGCAGCTGACGCGGCGCCCGCACTGGCTTAGGCTGCGGGGCACCCGCCCGCTGCAGGAGTCCGCCCCGTGCCGTCGTTTACGCTCGCCGTCCCCGCCCTGCTCTGCCTCTCCATCGCCACCGCGCTGTTGCCGGTCACCGCCGCCGCACAGGCTGCACCCGCTACTGCAGGTGTGCCGCACGCGCAGAGCTTCAATGCACTGCTCGATGCGCAGACCATGGCCGCGATCAATGCCGATCCCGAACTGAAAACCCTGCTCGGGATCAGCGGCGACGGCGCGGCCGATACCTCCGACCGGCTCACCGACGTGTCGCTGGCCCAGCGTGAGGTCAACCGGCGCTTCCTGGCCGACAACCTGGCCGCGATCAAGGCCTGGAAGGGTGCACCGCTGGACCCGCAGCAACAGCTCAGCGACGGCCTGGCGCGCTGGTTCTACCAGGCACAGATCGACCTGATGGCGGTGCCGTGGGCCGCGGCATGGCTGCCGGTGGGGGGCAGCACCTATGCGGTGGACCAGTTGTTCAGCCTGCCGGTGAACCTGCCGCAGTTCTTCGACAACCAGCACGCCGTCACCGATGTGACCACTGCGCGCCACTACATCGCCCGCCTGGACGCCATGGGCAGCAAGCTGGACCAGGTGCGCGCAAACGTGGACATGCAGGCCGCGCAGGGCGTGGTGCCGCCGGAACTGGCCCTGGCCGGCGCGGCCAGCCAGTTCCGCACGCTGCTCAAACCGGCACCGGAGGACAGCCTGTGGGTGGCTTCGCTGCAGCGCAAGCTGGACAAACTGCCGGCGATTCCGGTCGCCGAGCGCGCCGCGCTGCTCGAACAGGCGACCGTGGCCGTTCGCGATTCGGTCAACCCCGGCTACCAGCGCCTGCTCGACCGCGTGCAGGCACTGCAGGCCACCCACCCCGGCAACAAGGGCATGTGGGCGCTGCCGCACGGCGATGCGTTCTATGACGCGGCCCTGCGCTGGTACACCAGCACCGACCTGGGCGCCGATGCCATCCACCAGATCGGCCTGGACGAAGTGGCGCGCCTGGAAAAGAGCATGGACGCGCGCCTGCGCGAGATCGGCCTGCGCGATGGCACCGTGGCCGAGCGCATCCGGGCCCTGGGCGACGATCCGCGTTACCGCTACGCCGACAGCGATGCCGGCCGCAGGGAACTGATCGGCGACATCGAACAGCGCCTGCGTGACCTCGACCCGCTGCTGCCCACCTACTTCGGCCACCTGCCGCCGCAGAAGCTGCTGGTGCAGCCGGTGCCGGCGCACATGCAGGCCACCTCGCCCGGCGGCTACTACTACCCGCCGGCGATGGACGGCTCGCGCCCGGGCACCTTCTTCATCAACCTGGGTGACATGGCCTCCAACACCCGCTGGAGCACGCCCACCCTGACCTACCACGAGGGGTCGCCGGGCCACCACTTCCAGATCTCGATCGGGCAGACCCTGACAGACCTGCCGCTGTTGCGCCGCAGCCTCAATCCCAGTGCGTTTTCCGAAGGCTGGGCGCTGTATGCCGAGCAGCTGATGGCAGAAGCCGGCGTCTACCGCGACGACCCGGCCGGCGACATCGGCCGGCTGCAGGCCGAGATGTTCCGCTCGGTGCGCCTGGTAGTGGACACCGGCCTGCACCGCAAGCGCTGGACGCCCGAGCAGGCCGTGGCCTACATGCGCGGGAAGACCGGCATGACCGAGTCCGACGTGCGCATCGAAGTCAACCGCTACCTGGTCCAGCCCGGCCAGGCCTCGTCCTACAAGATGGGCCAGCTGCGCCTGCTGGCGCTGCGCGCCAAGGCGCAGAAGCAGCTGGGCGATCGCTTCGACATCCGCGCCTTCCATGATCTGATCCTCGGCAACGGTGCGATGCCGATGACCGTGGTGGAGCAGGCCGTGGACGCGTGGGTGGCCGGTGGTGGCGGTGATCCACGTCGCGCGCCGTGACCGGTAGAAATACCTAGGCCGCGTCGGTGTAACTCCGGTTGTCCGCTCCGTAGCGGGTGCGCACAGTGGGGCATGGCCTGCCTGGCAGGCCCGGACCCACAGGAGAGCACCATGCGTCCTTGCCGTTGCTGCCTGCTGCTTGCAGCCTTACTGGCCGTTCCGCTGGCGTCGCATACCGCCAGCGCTGCGCCGTCCGTTGCCGATACCGCAGCGTCCGCCGCCGTCGATCCCGAGGCCATCGGCGCGCTGACCCGCATGGGCAAGGCATTGCGTGCGCTGCCGCAGTTCAGCATGGCCGCGACCACCCGCACCGACTACGTGCTCGATGACGGGCAGAAGCTCGCGCTGGCCGGCACCGTGGATTACAAGGTGCTGGGACCGGACCGCTTCTTCGTCGAAATCCGCAGCGACCACCAGCACCGGCAGCTGTTCTACGACGGCCACACCCTGACCATCCATTCGCCGAAGCAGAAGTACTACGCCACCGTGGAGAATCTGGACCGCAGCAGCCAGGCGCTGCTCAGCGATTCGGCGACCCGGCTTGGCGTGGAGTTCCCGCTGGCGGATCTGTTCCTGTGGGGTACCGCTGGGTTCCCGACCCAAGGCATCACCTCCGCATTGTTTGTCGGCACCGAACGCATCGATGGCGAGTCGACCCGGCACTATGCGTTTCGTCAGCCCGGCGTCGATTGGCAGGTTTGGATTTCAGACAAGAACCAGTTGCCCCGCCAACTGTTGATCACCAGCCATGCCGATCCGGCGCTGCCGAACTACCAGGCCACCCTGACCTGGGATACGCAGCGCGCCGTGGCGGCCAGCGACCTGGTGTTCCGCCCCGACGGCGCCACCCGGATCGCATTCGTGCCGGTGGCCATGGCCGACGGCAATGACGCAGACAACGGAGCGCGCTGACATGCACACCACCACGGCACTGCGTACCGCGCTCGCCACCGCACTTCTGTGCGCCACCACCGCGTCCCTGCTGGTGCCCGCCGACGCGCAGGCACGCCCGGGGCTCCGTGGCTTCGCCCATCCCTCGATTGCCAGCCATGGTGGCTTTGGCGGCGGTGGTGGCGGCTTCAGTCCGCACCCCGGCCCGGGCCCGGGTCCCGGACCCCACCCTGGACCCGGTCCTGGGCCTGGCCCTCATCCTGGCCCCGGGCCCGGCCCCGGCCCTGGGCCGCATCCCGGTCCGGGGCCCGGCCCAGGGCCACACCCGCCCGGCCCCCCGCCGGGCCCTGGCCCGCATCCGTATCCGCCGCCTCCGCCGCCACCGTATTGGGACCACCCGTTCTGGGATGCTGCCGCGGTCACCGCCGGCGTCGCGCTCACCGCCGCGGCGATCGGCTCGGTGGTGTACTCGCTGCCGGTGGACTGCACCACCATCGTGGTGGATGGCATCGGCTATCAGCAGTGCAGCGACGGCTGGTACCAGCCGCGCTACGTTGGCACCACCGTGCAGTACGTCGTGGTGGACGCGCCACGATGACGCTGCAGCACCCCTGGATCTGGTTCCTGGCCCTGTTCCTGGTGCCGCTGGTGGCCGCGTTGGTGGTGAGCCTGCTGGTGCGCAAGCGCGGCATCACCGCCAACGCAGTGCTGGCCTGGTTCGTGCTGGTGTGCTGGATCGGCGCACTGGCCGTAATCCTGTCGCAGGTGCTGTAACGCCTTCGGCGTACCGGGATGCGCTACAGCGATTGCCCCAACTCGATGAACACCACCCGGTCGCCGCCTTCGCGCATGCCCAGGCCGAAGATCAGCGGGCCGATCCACGAATCGAAGCCCAGGAACAGGCTGCCGTTCCAGATCCCATCGCTGATCGACATGTCCGAACGGCGCTGCCAGGCATTGCCGTACTCCACCGTGCCACCGACCTGCGCGGAGCGGCCCAGCACCTTGCCCAGTTCATAGGTGTAGCCGGCAAACCCCAGCGCATAGTCCTGGCCGGTCAGCTGGTTGTGCTGGAACCCGGCCAGCCGCCAGCGCCCGCCCAACCGGTAGATGCTCTGTACCGGTGCGGTCCCCGAGGAGGTCACGTGGTAGCGCAGGCCCAGCTGCACCGCGCTGCGTCCGAACGGAAACGCGCCCACCGCATCCAGGTCGATCTGGCCGAAGCGGGTATCGGCACCCAAGGCCTCACGCGACTGGTAGGTCCCCAGGTTGACCAGGAAGCCGTCGCGCGGGAAGTACAGGCTGTCGATGTTGTCGTAGGTGACGCTGGCGGTCAGCCCACCGTCGTCGAAATCGGTGCGTGGCACCCGGGGCGAGCCGATGTCCATGCGCGCGCTGCCGGTGTATCGCTCGATGCCGGCGCGTACCGACAACACGTTGGACACGTTGCGCACCAGGTCCACGCCCGCACCGGTGCGGCTGACCCGGTAGCGCGAGGTCTTGTTGCCCGCGTCGTCGAACACGTTGAAGCTGCGCGTTTCATAACCGCCCAGGGCTTCGAACGCGTAGCGGTTGCCCACGTCGAAGGGATGGTAGTAGCTCCCGCGTATCGCCGGTTCGCTGCCCACCTGCAGGGTCACCCTCGCTTCGGCGCCATACGGCGACAGCGGCGCGAACAGCAGGCCGGCGCGCAGGTTGCTTTCGTGGTTGCCATCCAGGTCGTTGCTCAGGGTCCAACCGGCCTCCAGGTAGCTCGGGCCGTTGGGCTTCTCGTACGCGGTGATCACCACCCCGACCTGGCCGTCGTCGCGGCGGTCCTGCTCGTAGCTGATGCTGGCCAAGGTATCCATGCCGTATGCACGCAGCACGCCTTCCTGCATGGCCTTGCTGTCCAGCGGCTTGCCGATCTCCACCGGCAGGTAGGACAACAGCAGTTCATCGGCATAGCCGGTGTGGTTGCGGACCTCGATGTAGGCGATCGGTGCCGGAGCCGACGGCGCGGCGCGCGTTTCACGGGTGGCGTACCAGCGCTGGTAGACCGGCGCCGGTTGCGAGAAGGCGCGCAGCGCCGGGGCCGCCTGGTCCGCAGCCTGTTGACCGATCGCCAGCGCTTCGGGCGCCTTGTCGAAATCGCCGGTAGCGACCTTGCCGGTAAGCTGGGGTGTGATCAACAGATCCTGCGGGCCGAGCGTGTCGAGCTGGCGCTGGGCATTGCGCGTGGTCAGAAATCCACTGAGCTGCCCGATCACGTCCACCAGGCTGGCGTCACGGTCGAGCGCGCTGAGCGGCGTGCCCACATCCACCGCGATCACCCGGTCGGCGCCCATCGCCCGCACCACGTCGATGGGCACCTGGTTGGACACGCCGCCGTCAAGCAGCACGCGCCCGTCGATGGTGATGGGCCGGAAGATGCCAGGCAACGACATGCTCGCGCGCATCGCCATCGGCAGGCTGCCGTGGTCCAGGATCACCGCCTCGCCGGTGTTGAGGTCGGTAGCGATCGCACGGAACGGGATGGACAGGTCGTCGAAATCACCGGTGACCCGGCTGCCGCCGGTGGCAGTCTCGAACAGCGCGATCAGGCGTTCTCCCTGCGACACGCCGCCGGAGATCTGCACCCGTTTGCCCTGCCCGCCCAGGCCGATCCCGATTGGCGCCAGCTGTTCGTAGTCGTCAGCCTTGCGCTGCAGCGACCGCTCACGGCGCGGCAGGGTGTCGCTGAACATCGCCATCCACTGCGTATCCAGCACCACCTGCTCGATCTGCGCCGGCGTCTTACCGGAGGCATACAGCGCTCCGACCAGCGCGCCGGCGCTGGTGCCGGCAATGCAGTCCACCGGAACATGCAGCGCCTCGAGCTGGCGCAGGATGCGTACATGGGCGATGCCACGTGCGCCGCCACCGCCCAGCGCCACGCCGATGCGGGGACGCGTGTCGCCACTGTCGCGGTGACCGCACTGCGTGCCGTCCAGCGTCGTGGCCGGCCCGGCGGCAAGCGATGCACCCGGCGCAAGCAGGCAGGCCAGCAGCAGGCGCATGCCCGCAGGCGTGGGAATCGCCAAGAGGCACCTCGATGGAAGTGCGCGGCGCCGGACCGGTGGGAGGGATGGGCCCCGGTGCGGCGCCGCGCGGTGAAACGTCGAAGGGTGTCAGCGCATCATTTGGCCGCCGCTGCACTGCCCGGCGGGAACCCGGCAAACAGCTTGTCCAGGCCGGCTTCCACCGCGGCGTTGGTGCGCTCCGGGGTGCTGGGCACCGTGCCGCTGGCCGTGCCGCGCCATACCGCCTGCTTGCTGCGCGCATCGAACATGTCCACCACCAGTGTGCCCACGTCGTAGGTGCGTACCGTGGTGGTGGCGCTGCCCATGCCCATGCCGCCGCCCCAGCCGCCGCCGCGCCAGCCCCAACCGCCCATGTTGCTGCCGGTGTAGAACGTGTCCAGGGTCTGCCGCTGGCTGGTCACGATATGCGCGGCCAGGGCCACGTCGCCGTTGGCGGACTGGGTCCAGCCGCGGGCCGCCAGGCGCGCGTCGATGCCGTCGACAATGCGCTGGGTGACCAGCGGCGAGGCGCCCTGCGGCTTCATCGCCCAGCTGTAGGTCCGGAAGGAGGCGAAGTTCGCCCCCGGGTCGAAGTCGGTGTGCACGGTGGGCGTACTGGCGCAGGCCACCAGCGAGGTGGCCAGGACCGCGATCGCAAAGGCTTTCATCACACGACACTCCGGGGCTGTGAACTGGCTTCCAGCCTAGCCCCCTCCTGCCTGCGTGGTCATCCGCATAACTACGCAGGCCAGCCAGAAAAACTACCGGTTGCTGCAACCGGCAGGGTCAACGCGGTGGATTGATCACCACGTACTGCACGGTGGTGCCGCTGTAGCGCGGCTCGTACCAGGTGTTGCCGCACTGCTGGTAGGCCATGCCGTTGATGACGGTGGTCACGCAGCTTGGCGGCACCGAGTAGACGATCGAGCCGATCACCGCCGAGGTCAGCGCCACGCCGGCGGTCACGGCGGCGGCCGTGGCGACCGGATGGTCATCCCAGTGGTTCCAGTGGTCGTCGTGGTAGTCCACGTCGACATGCACGTCGCGGTTGACGTTCCGGTTGACGTTCCGGTTCACGTCGCGGTTCACATTGCGATTGACGTCGCGATTCGCGCCGCCGCCCTGCGGCCGCTGCACCGGCCGGTTGATGTTGGCGTGGGCACCGGCTCGCGCAGCACCGCCGCCGCCGCGGTGGCCATGCTGTGCATTGGCCGGGCCGATGCCGATGGCAAGCAGCACCATGAGGCTGGCCGCGCCGGTCAGCATGGTGCGTCGGGTCTTGGGGAAGAAAGGCATGTCAGTTCTCCTGGCCGGCATCGGGAACCACCGCGGCGACCTCGACCGGCACCAGCTTGATCCGCGCGGCGTCGGCCGGCGGTGCGAACTGGAAGGCGGTCGCGGGTACCGGCGTGCGGGTATCCCACGCCAGCCGCGCGCGATACTGTGGCTGGGCCGGGTCATCCAGTGAATTGATGATCAGCTTCTTCGGCAGCGAGGTGGCCTTGGAAATCCACACCTGCCAGTCCACGGCGTCCTGCTTGAAGGCGTACTGCTCGATGGGTTCGCCATCCAGCGTGCCGCCTCCCACGTGCAGGGCGGCGCGGATCGCGGTCTTGGGCGCCTTGTCGGTGCCCCACAGGAACATGTCGGCCAGCGGCATTTCGATGCCGTAGCGGTCGGCCGCCTGGTCCACCAGCTCACCGAGCGTGGCCCCCACGCCGTCCACCTGCGCGTAGTAGTTCAAGCGCGGCGAATACACCGTCAGCGCGTTGCCGTCGTAGAACAGCTGGCGCAGCTGGCGGTCGCTGCGCAGCTCCAGGAACAACTGGTTCGGCGCCTTCACCTTGTAGGTCACCACGCCGTCCAGTTCGATCTTCTGCCCATCCTCCAGCACCACTTCGGTGCTGGCATCGGACGTCAGCGAGAACTGCTTGAGCGCACGCAGCGCGGCGCCCATGCGGTCCAGCGCGGCGAGCGCTTCGGGGTCGCGCTGGTCGCCGTCGGTGCTGGCCGGCGGCGTGCGCGCCGGGGCGGCCGCGAGCGGCAACGCGCCCCCGGCCAGGCCGCCGAGCAGCAGGCAGGCGGTACGGGCGAAACATAGTGCGGCGGTGGCCATGGCATGTCTCCGGAGGCGAAAAGGACGGATGCGCGGCTCAGAAGCCGGCGCTGATCGACACGCTCCAGGGATCGCCCTCGAAGCGGTTGCGCACGCTGAATTCACTGAGGTACCGGAACGACACATCCACGTGCTCGCCCCCCGGCCACTTCTTCCCATAGGTCAGCACCGGTCCGGCGCCGAACGCGCGGCCCTTGAACCCGTTGAGCCGGTCGGCCAGGTCACCGTCGTCGTCCTGGACCTGCTGCAGCCAGCCCGCCGCCGCGCCGAAGCCCCAACCGCTGGCCGTGCGCTTGACCAGCAGTGCATCGGTGCGCAGTACCAGGCCGTTCTTGTAATCGGTGTCGTCGTTGCGGCTGTACCAGTCCATGCCGCCGAGCACGCTGAACTCCAGCGTGCCCTTCTGGAACAGGTGGGTGTACCCCACCGCTGGCGACACGGTCCAGACATTGAGCCCGGGGTTGGCCAGCTTGCCCGGGGTGTACTTCGCCGTGGGTGCATACACGTACAGGCCGAACGAGACGTGCTGTACCTGGTCGATATGGAAACCGGCAATCACCGGTGCGAAGTACACGTCGAACAGGTTGGACGCACTGTCCTGCACCCGCACCTGGTTGCCGAGCGGGCCCTGCAGGCCGGCGGTCACATCGGCATCGATGTAGGGCACGGTCAGCATGGTGGCGAAGTTCCACCTGCCGGCCTTGGTCGGCCACACGTACACCCCGGTGGCCGCGGTCAGGCTGACATCGGCTTCCAGGCCCAGCGAAACCTGCCCGGCGATGGGTGCCGGTCGGCTGCCGCCGATCCTGCCGTCATAGTGCACGTAGCTCAATGACCACTGCATGCCCGGCTCGGGCGGAATGACGCCCACGTACGAGGTGATCTGCATCCCGGTGATGGAGCGCCCCAGCCCGCCTTCGACAGCGTGCGCCGGCAGCGCGGCCACCAGTGCCAGCGTGCCCAGCAGCACGGCAGTGGCCACGCAGCTGCGACGGTAATGCAAAGCGGATGGGCAGGTCATGGCAGTCACCTCATGCGGTTGTGGACGGTGGGCGCGGTGGCGGCGCATCAGCGTTCCACGCAGCGGAAGCCGACGTGGCAGGTGGAGGTGTCGATCGGCTGGGCCATCCGCGCGGCGGGCCGGTAGCGGCGGCAGTAGTTGGGCGCGCACAGGTGCGAGCCGCCCTTCATCACCCGCCGCGGGATGCCGCTGCGGTCGGCCGGGTCGTGGCTGCGCTGGCGCTCGCCGCCGCGCGGGTTGTCGATCGCGCAGCAGGCCCTGCTCTGCAGCTGGTCGTGCTGCTGGTACCAGTCGCTGGTCCACTCCCACACGTTGCCGATCATGTCGTACAGCCCGTAACCGTTCGGCGGATAGCTGCCCACCGGCGAGGTCCAGCGGTGCCCGTCTTCCTCCACGTTCATCCACGGGAACTCGCCCTGCCAGGTATTGGCCTGGTGCCGCCCGCGCACGGTGAGGCTGTCGCCCCAGGCGAACTCGCTGGGCTCCTGGCCGCCACGTGCGGCGTACTCCCACTCCGCCTCCGTGGGCAGGTCCTTGCCGATCCATTTCGCATACGCCTGCGCATCGGCGAAGTTCACATGGACCACCGGGTGGTCATCCAGGCCGTCCAGTTGGGTGAAGGGTCCGCGCGGATGGCGCCAGTTGGCGCCTGAAACGTAGTGCCACCAGTTGTGGGTGTTGGACATGTCCACCGGGCCGGAGGGCTGCACGAACACCACCGACGAGGGCACCAGCAGCGCCGGGGCCGCGCCCGGGTAGTCGCGCGGATCGGCCGGCCGCTCGGCCGCGGTCACATAACCGGTGGCGCTGACGAAGCGCGAGAACTCGCGGTTGGTGACCGGATAGCGGTCGATCCGGAACGGCGCCACCCGCACCTTGTGCGCGGGGCGCTCTTCCGGGTAATGGTCGTTGGAGCCCATCAGGAAGACCCCGCCGTCGATCTCGATCATGGTATCGGCCACGACACTCATCTCTTCCCCTCAGCCGAAAGGCGCAACATTGAAGGTCATGCTCACGATCGCCAGCAGGCCAAGCAGCCAGAGCAGGCCGGCGGTGATCAGGGTCAGCGATATCGGGTAGTGGCTTTCGCCGTGGATCAGGCCTTCGCCCATCATCAGGGCACGCTCGCTGCGCAGCTCCTTCATGTAGCGCAGGTGGTAGACGATGCCCAGGGTCAGCATGACCATGCCCAGCGCGACCAGGGCCACGCCGAAGTTGCGTGGCGCATGCGGGCGAAGCGCGGTGCCCGGCACCTCCAGCATGTGGCCGAAGAACTGGTAGATGGTGAAGCCGAATCCGATCAGCGACAGCGCGGTGCGGATGATCGACATCAGCGTGCGGTCGGCGCTCATCCGCGTGCGCTGGAACGACATGCCGGTGCGCCGCGAGGACAGCTCCAGCGATGCCTGGTCGGTGCCGCCCAGCGTCTGCCGTGCCTGCTCGATGGTGATGGCGCGGTCGGACAGTGCCTTCGCCGGATCTTTCTCGGTCATGGCCGGGAATCCTTGCCGTGGTGGGGATGACGCCGCAGCCAATGGCCCGCCAGGCGGGTGAAGGGGCCACGCAGGATGAGGTAGGGAATGAACCCCAGTACGACCGCAAGCACGAACGCTTCCAGCGGGTAGCGGAAGCCGCCGTACACGCGCACCTGGTAGATCACGTCCATGACCACGCCCAGCAACAGGATCCGCGTCGTTGCGGTAACCCCTTCGCGCCACGTGGCCAGGCGCTCAACGCCGCTGCTGTGGGCGATGAGCCACGCATAGGGCGGCTTGCCCGCCCGCGCGGCGCGGATGCCGTCGATCAGCGCGGTGATCAGCGCCATGGTCGGCTGCAGGAAGAACCGGAACGTCATCGGACCGTCGGCACGACCGATCATGTCCGTCCAGAAACGCGTCAGGAAATCGATGGCCAGGAGCATTGCCGGGTCCCGTTCAACAGGATTCCAGCTTGGCGGCGGCAACCGCAACGCACATCGGGATAGGTACTGCACCGGCTTCAGTATTTTTACTGCGCCGGCCACCCTGCATGGCAAGCGTATGCTCCATCCGCATGAGCCAGGACAGCTACTCATTGATGCGCGGTGGACTGGTGCATCGCCTGCTGCACGCCAGCGGCGCGCTGCACGGCAGCCGGCGGCTGTCGTGGTGGCTCGCCGGAGCGCTGCTGGCAATCACGTTCCTGCCCTTGCTGCCGCTTGCGGCGACGGACGCCATGCTGTGGCCGCGTCCGCGGGCCATGGCGCTGCTGGGCGACTACGCCACCCTGTCGCGCCTGCTGCTGGCCCTGCCGCTGCTGGTGCTCGCCGCGCCACGCGCCGACGCTCTGCTGCACGGTGCCCTGCGCCAGTTGACCCATGCCAGCCTGGTCCATCCGCGCCGCCAGCCGCGATTGCAGGCACTGCTGGCCAGCATCCGTCGGTGGCGCGACAGCCGTTGGCCGGAACTGGTGTGCATCGTGCTGGCCCTCCTGCCGGTGTTCGTACAGGGCGGCACGGTGGATCTGCTGTCCGGCGTCCCGGACTGGCGCAGCCACGCCGGCGTGATCACCCCGGCCGGGCACTGGTACGCCTGGGTAGGCATGCCCTTGTTCCGGCTGGTCGGCCTGCTGTGGCTGTGGCGGTTCCTGCTGTGGGCGGTGCTGCTGGCACGGTTGCCGGCGGTAGGCCTGAACCTGCACGCCGAACACCCGGACGGGAGCGGTGGGCTGGCGTTCCTCGGCCTGGCGCAGGCGCGTTTCGGCATGCTGGCGGCGGCCGGTGCGCTGGTGCTCTCTGGCGCCTGCCTCAACCACATGACCTATCTGGGCGATTCGCTGTACGCCATGCGCCACCTGCTGGCCGGCTATGTCATCGGCTCGACCCTGCTGCTGATCGCGCCGCTGCTGCTGCTGACGCCCTCGTTGATCCGCACGCGGCGCCACGCGCTGTACCGCTTCAGTGCACTGGGCAACCGCGCGGCAGCGGCATTCGACCAGCGCTGGAAAGCCGCCAGCGAGAACACCGCCGGCAACGCGTCCCTGCTCGATCACAACGACGCCTCGGCCTTCGCCGATTTCAGCGCTGTCTACCAGGGCACCGCCGCCATGTCGGTCGTGCCGCTCACGCGCTGGAACCTGGTGGGCATGATCCTGCCGGCGGTCGTCCCGCTGCTGCCGTTGGCCCTGGTGGCGATGTCGGTGGACGAGCTGGTCGCCAAGCTGGCCGGCATCCTGGTCTGAGCGCGCAACCGCCTCAGAGCGAGCGCGAAATGAAGCGCTCTCCGCGCAGCGCGGCCTGCACGGCCAGCGCCAGGTCGTCGCCGGCATCGGACTTGAGCACATAGCTGCACGGGCCCAGGGCCATGGCCTGGTCCACCATCTGCGGCTCGGCATGCACGGTGATGAACACCACGCCCAGTACCGGCCGCTGCACGCGCAGCCGCCGCGCCGCTTCCAGGCCGTTGAGCTCGGGCATGGCGATGTCGGTCACCACCACGTCGGGCAGCATCGACTGCGCTGCCTTGACCAGCGAGGCGCCGTCCTGCACCAGGCCGATCACCTCGAACTGTTCGGCAAGCAGGCCACGCAGTTGCCGGCCCATGGCGGAGCCGTCTTCGGCAAGCAGCACACGGGCAGCATTCATGGTTCCCGCCAGGTCGACGCGTTCCCTGATGGTGTGCCGTGCCTGTCCCCCGGACAAGGGAAAAACAACCGGACGCGGGCAAGTAAATCTACTTGCCCGCGTCCCGTATGCAGACGGTGCTCAATGCCGGATGAGGCCTTCGTGTTCGGCCTTGCGCACCAGTTCCAGCGTGCCGTGCACGCCGAGCTCCTGCATGATCGCGTACTTGTGCGATTCGATCGTGCGCACCGACACCCCAAGTTCGTAGGCGATCTGCTTGGAGCGCAGGCCGCGCGCGACGTACTCCAGGATGCGCAGCTGCTTGTCGGTCAGCACGTACTGCTGCCGGCCCGCATTGGTGATGGCATCCACCGCCAGGGTCGGGGTCACATACGTGTGCCCGCCCATCACGCCCGCCAACGCCCGCACCAGTTCCTCACCCGCCGCACTCTTGAGCACATAGCCGCGGGCGCCGGCGCGGATCGCCTCGGCGGCGACGCTCGACTCGTCATGCATGGTGAGGAACACCACCGGCATCTCGTAGCCCTCTTCGCGCATCCGACGCAGTGCCTGGATGCCGGTCAGGCCGGGCATGCTGATGTCGGCCACCACGACGTCGGGCGGATCCCGCCTTACGGCGTCAACCAGTTCCTGTCCGGAAGACACCAGTTCGATCGACTCGAACCGGTCCTCCAACAGATGCTCGATGCCCTGCGCCACCACGCGGTGGTCGTCGGCCAGCACTACCCTGCGATACCGGCACTCCGCCGGCGAATACGAAACCTGCATGTTGTCGTCTCCCGTGGCATCAATCGTCCCCTGATTGAAGTGCTCTGCGGGCCAGCGGTAGCGCCAGCCCCGCACAACGATTCGACCTTGATGGTGCCGACGTGATGGCGCCGTGACGTTGTTTCACACTGTGACGGACGTTCAAAACGGTTCAGCCACGCAGGGTATCCCGGGGGCTTTCGCCGAACACGTCGCGGTACATCACCGAGAAGCGCCCCAGATGCGCAAAGCCAAAACGCGTCGCCACCTCGGTCACCCCGACCGAGCCCCGGGCATGCCGCAGGGCACTGCGGGCCAGGTTCAACCGCGCCAGCTGGTGCCAATGGCACGGGCCATGTCCGTAAGCATCACGAAAAAGACGCTCCAGCTGGCGTTCGCCCACGCCCAGGTGCCGGGACAGCGCCCGGCTGTCATAGGGATTGTCCAGCTGCAATTTCAGATAGGCCTCGGCCTGGCGCACGATGGCGTCGCGGCGGCGCTCGTTGCAGCTGCCCAACCCCCGCCGTTCGGGTCCGCCATCGGACGCCGCCACGGCATCGATGAACACCCCGAGCAGGGTGGCTGCCTGCATCTGCAGCTGTTCGGGCGGAACGATCCCCTGCCAACCGGCGGCGTCCTGCAGTACCGTGAACACCCCTTCGCGCAGGTTGCGCGCGTCCGTGGGGGCCGCCGCGCGGCTGTACCAGCCGACCCGCGGCAGCCGCAGTTCGCGCCCGACCCGCTGCACCGCTTCACGCTGCAGCACGGTGCGCGGAATGAGCATCACGGCCCATTGCCAGCCCCCAGGACTGGGGCGCACGTTCAACTCGCTGTCCTCGGCAAACACCATGATCTGGCCCGCCTCGATCCAGCGTCCGTTGGCCCACATGGGTTGCGCGCACGTGACGGCCAGCGCCAGCGCGATCATGCCCTGGCTGAAGCTGCCACTGGCAAAGATCGGCAGCGTGTAGGCGCCGCTGTCCAGACTGAACTCGGGAAAGACCAGGCGCTGCACGCAGGCGCGGAAGTGGCCGGCGGCCAGCAGCCGCTGTTCGAAGCGGGTATCGCGCACCACCCCCAGCAGGGCGTCCGCATCGAAGCCGTCAACGACAAAACGGCTGTAGGGGGACATCGGTTCGTCCATCGCCAGCTCCCGGATTCGTCGGAATGTGGATAGCGCGCGTCGAGTCAACCTGTTCTCATCGGCGCGATTGTGGGGCCGTTACGACATGGCGACAAGTCGTGCCGCCAAAGCCCCCAGCCGTGACCGGTCGCAGTCCGTTGCTCACCCGAAAGTCGTACCACGTTATGGCGCATGGATTGCCAGTGTGGTGATCCCGCGCATCTCCCGAGGTGCAGAGTGCAGGCCAGCAGCCAGGTGAACCAGGTCGGGACGCCCCCGGCCGACACTACCCGCAACCGCTTGTCCTTGCGTCGGAGTGAGCGCTTCACATCGTCTCCACTGGATGTGCGCATCCTCATAACAAACGTGCTCCCGCTCCTGCTCGGCTGCATGCTCGGCCAGTGGCTGCCCACGCTTGCCCCCAACCCGCAGCTGCATGTGCTGTGGATACCCGGCCCGGTACTGCTGGGCTGGTTGCTGTTCACACCACGCAGCCAATGGCGCGGGTGCATCCTCGCCGCCTGCGCCGGCACCGTGCTGTCGTTGCTGCTGGTGCCGCTGTCGGCACTGCCACGCCTGCTGGCCAGCCTGGGCGAGTTCGCCATGGTGGCAATGGTGGCGTGGCTGCTGCTGCGCTGGCGCGGCGAGCGCGCTGCGCTGGAGGACTACCGCGACCTGACCCTGTTCCTACTGCTGGCCTGTGTGCTGCTGCCCCTGTGCGGGGCGTGGTGGTACGCGCTGGCGCTGGGTGGACGCGGTCCTGCGCTGGCGCCCGCCACGATGCGCGAGTTGGCCCTCACGAGCAGCGTCAGTTACCTGCTGATCGTGCCGGCCCTGGTCAACGTGGCCCGCATCCTTGAAGCGCCCGAGCGCCGCCACGGCTGGCATTGGCAGACGCTGGGCCTGGCCCTGCTGCTGCTGGGCCTGCTGGTGGTGCTGTGGACGGTGGACTGGCAGGACGGGGTGGTCACCCCGCTGCTCACCCTGGCGCCGATTCCGCTGCTGGTCTGGGCACTGATCGTGTTTGGCATCGCGGGGGCATCCTTGACCATGGTGGTAGTCGCGGTGCTGGGGATGCAGCTGGGCGTGGAAGCGATGGGACCGTTCGGCTTCTGGACGCCCGAGCGCAACCTGCTCACCGGCCAGGCCTGGACCCTGTGCACGGGGTTCGCACTGCTGTTCCTGGGCGCACTCTCCGAGCAGAAGCTGTCCAACCGGATAAAACTGCAGCGTGCGTACGCGCGCCTGGGCGAGGTCACCGGGAGGATGCTGGTGGTGCAGGAAGAGGAACGCACCCGGATCGCGCGCGACCTGCATGACGACGTCAACCAGTCGCTGGCCGCGATCTCGATCCGGCTCAGTACCCTGCGCAACCACATCCCGCCTTCCGAGCGCCCCAGCGTGGTGGAACTGCAGGACCAGCTGCTGTCGGTGTCCAACGACATCCGCGCCATCTCGCACGAACTGCACCCCAGCATCCTGCGCTTCACCGGGCTGGCCAGTGCGCTGGATGCGTTCTGCATCAAGCGCAACGCACGCGGACGGCTGCGGCTGCGCTGCAGCATCGAGGACGCGCCACGCCTGAACGACGATCAGGAGCTGAGCCTGTTCCGGATCGTCCAGGAAGCGGTCAACAACGTGGACAAGCACGCGCGCGCCAGCGTGGCCGACGTGCTGGTGTGCGTGCGTGGCCAGAACGTGGTGCTGCGGGTGGATGACGATGGCGTGGGCATCCTGGCCAGCCACCTGCGGCGCACGCCCGGGCTGGGCCTGATCAGCATGGAAGAACGCGCACGCCTGCTGGCCGGCACCCTGCACGTGGGCACCAGCCCGCTCGGCGGTGCGCGGATCGAGGTGCGCTTTCCCCTGCGCGATGCCGCGCCGCGTGGTGCGGCCGGCCAGTAGAACCCTACGGATGGAGGTGTCCATGCCCGCTCATCGCAAGGCGTCTTGGCTTGCCGTCGCGCTGTTGGTCGGCTGCGCCACCGGCCCATTGACCAGCCCATCACCGGCGCTGCTCCCCTCCGCGCTGCCGCCACCGCCGGCGCCCGTTCCGGAGCTGCGCCCGGGCGTGCCCGCCGGCTATCTGGGACGTGCGCTGCCCGACAGCCTGGTCCTGCTGCCGCCGCCTCCCGCCAAGGGTTCGCCCGGGTTTGCCCGTGACCAGGCGACCAGCCGGGCATCGCAGAAGTTGAAATCCAGTCCGCGCTACGCACTGGCCAGCCGCGATGCCGACCTGCGCTTCCCGCACGTCGCCAGCACGTTTTCCTGCGCGCTGGGGGTGCCGATCAGCCAGCAGGATACGCCGCGCCTCTACCTGCTGCTGCAACGCAGCCTCGTCGATGCGGGCCTGGCCACGTACGCGGCCAAGGACCATTACAAGCGCACACGGCCGTTCGTGTTCTACAAAGAGAAGACCTGCTTCCCGGCCGATGAAGCCTCGCTGCGCACCGACGGCTCCTATCCGTCCGGCCATGCCTCGATCGGCTGGGCCTGGGCACTGCTGCTGAGCGAGCTGAGCCCGGCGCAGGCCGATGCCGTGCTCGCCCGCGGTCGCGCGTTCGGCGAAAACCGGCTGATCTGCAACGCGCACTGGCAAAGCGATGTACTGCAGGGGCGTGCGGTCGGCGCTGGCGCCGTCGCGGTGCTGCACGCCAATGAAACCTTCAACGCGGATATGAGGGCGGCCCGTGCGGAGATCGACAGCCTGCGCGGCAGCGGCGTGGTGGCCCAGGACTGCGAGGCCGAGGCGACCGCATTGAAGGTGAAGATACCCGGCGTGGAGTAGCCACCCGCGAAGGCAACAAACCGTCCCGCCGCTGGCCGGCTGCGCGCAGCCAGCCGGCGTGGCATGCTCGGCGCCCCACATTCCCGTTGCAGAGCGTACGCCATGGCACAGGTCAAGATTGTTTCCGACGGCCCCAACTACCGTCACCAGATCCAGGCCGGTGCACACCACGTGGTGGCCGATGAGCCTGCCACGCTCGGCGGACAGGGCGCGGGCATGGCGCCGTTCGAGCTGTACCTGGCGGCGCTGTCGGCCTGCACGGCCATCACCCTGCGCATGTATGCGGAGAAGAAGGGCTGGGACCTCGGCGAGTTCCGCGCCGAACTGTCCTCCTCCCGCGACGCCGACAACCGCCTGCTGGTCCACCGGGTGCTGCATGCCAGCGGTGCGCTTGATGACGCGCAGTGGCAACGGTTGCTGGACGTCGTGGAACGGACGCCGGTGACCCTGGTGATGCGCGAAGGTGCGGTGATCACCAGCGAGCGGGCTGCCGGCTGAGACGGATCGCAAGCGAGAAATGGCCTGGCTCGCTGCCCCCTGAGCGATGACGGGGGAGACATCCCGCGGTTGACAGCGAGCCAGGACAAAGCGTGCCGGTCGCGTGCTCCTGGACCTACAGGGCCCTGTCCACGCGTTGGCGCTTCGTGGTCATTAGAACGCCGGTGTGGATGCGCAGACGCTTCGATCCGGCAGCACGAACGTGCGTTCCGGCAAGACGAGGGAGGAATGCGGCATGTGGATGCGCAATTCCGGCACGTTGCCGGAAACGTGCCTTCAGGCCGGGATGCCCGCCGAGGCAGGCGCACGCATCAGGGTGTCCCGGGGCAGCTCACCGAACACGCGCCGATAGTTGTCGGCGAACCGCGACAGATCCCACAGGCCACAGCTGAGCGCCACCGCCTTGACCGACTTGCGGGTGGCGTCGGCCATCGACAGGCCGCGGCATGCGGCGCACAGCCGCAGCATCGACAGGTACCGGTTGGGCGAGGTGCCGAACAGGTCCTCGAAGGCATAGCGCAGGGCACGCTCGCTCACGCCCGCTGCGGCGCAGATCTCGTGCATGTAGATGTTGCGCCGCAGATTCTGCCGCATGAAGGATTCGGCGCGCTGTGAGATCAGATAGTGCGCGCGGCGCGCACGGGAATTGGCCGTCCGGCTCTGGCCCTGGGCCGCGAGCAGGGCCTGCACGTGTTCGTGCACCAGCACGGCCGCAGCGTCAGCAGGCAGCGCCGGATCCGCTCCGCCGAGCCATGCGGGAAGCTGCGCGTAGCGCCCGGCAAGCCCGCAACCGCTGGCGCCCGCATCGAACAGCGTCAGTGCCTGCCCGAAAGGCAGGTTCGAACGCAGGCTGAGTTCGGTGAGTTTGCGCTGCACCCGGTGCATGGGCGTAAGCAGGAAGCTGAAACGGCTGCCGGCACTGAGCGCGAATTCACTGGCGCCTTCTGGAAACACCGTCAATGCCGTACCCGCGCCCAGGCTCACGCCGTGGCACCAGCTTCGCGATGGGTCGGTCTCGTGGATGAAACCCAGCAGGCACCATTCCGGCGGCAACACGAAGCGTCCGCGGAACTGGAAACCGCAGCTGACCGTGCAGAACAGCGATTCATCATGCACCTGCGACTGGATCGATGCGCGCGGCCCGTTGTCGTCCAGCAGCACCATTTCCAGTTCGCAGACCCGGAGCACACCGCCCAGTGACGCCAGGTCATGCTGGCGTAACGCGGTACCCTGAACCTCCTGCACTTCACCATCGGCCATGACAGCGGTTTCCCCGTTTGGCGTGGACTCCACGATGGTCGCCATCCACCGTGCAGGCCCCTTCCTGGTTTGCTGGGCATTCCCCCCTTCGGAATGCGTCGCTGGTTCTACCGGACAGAATATCGGTGTGTTTTCGCGGAGTTTCTGCGTGAAGGTGTTTACACGGCGTCAATATCCTCCATTCACTTGATGTCCATGGGGCCATCACGGGGTGGCATGCAACACCCTGCCGATTTTGTGCATCCGCCGGGGCCAGCGGTGGCGGAACATCGTCCGACGTGCCCCGCGCGCAAGGACGCCTCCCATGGCCGCTCCCCTCCAGCTGCTGCACCCCAGGCCGCCACCGATGACCCTCGTCCTCTACGCCCCGGCCAGCCACCTGGCCGCCCTGCTCGAAGCCCGGCTCCCGGTCGGCATGCGCGTGCACTGGCAGGACAGTGCCGCGCCGGCGGGTGCCCTCGACGTCCATCGTCGCAGCGGCCCCTGCGTGGTGCTGCTGGATTATCTGCGCGGGGCCGCCCAGGCCTCGAGCGAGCTGGCCAGGCGGCTCCAGCGCAGTCATCCCGACCTGCCGCTGGTCGCGGTAGGGTCGACCTCGTCGAAAGAGGAGGATGGCATTGTCGCGGCGGTACGGGCGGGCCTGCGCGACATTCTCGACCTGGAAGCGAGCACCGCCGAGATCGACGCCGTGCTGCGCCGCGCCGCCGCCGTGCCTGCCAATGTTCCCGACCTGCCTGCGCCGGGCGCTGCGAAGGCCCGGCTGATCCTGCTGCTGGGCGTACGCGCCGGGGTCGGCACCAGCACGCTGGCCACCCATCTGGGGGTGATGGCGCAACAGCTCGCCGTGCCCCGCGCCGGAGAGGACGACGCCACGTGCACCCTGCTGGTCGATCTCGGCCATCCGGCCGGCGATGCCGCGCTGTACCTCAACGTGGACAGCCAGTTCCACTACGAGGATGCGCTGCGCCATGCCAACCGCATCGACGCCAACCTGGTCCGCACGGTAGTGACCCGGCACGACGGCGGACTTCACCTGCTGGGACAGCCGGCAGGCGGAGATGGCGGTGCCCTTGCCGATCCGGCGGTCCTGATGCAGCGCCTGCGCGGCGTGTTCGGCACGGTGCTGTGCGACCTGGGTGGTGTTCCGGTCCGCCAGGTTCCCCGCTCCCTCCTCAACGGTGCCGACGAGATCTGGCTCGTCGCCGACCCGGCGATCGGCACGCTGGTCTCACTCGACCAGGTGTTGAAACACCTGGACGCCATCGGCAGCCGCGACGCGCGCCTGCAGTTGGTCATCAACCGCCACCACCAGGGCGGCGGACTGGGCCCGGCCCAGATCGCTGACCGGTTCGGCCTGCCGCTGCTGGCTGCCCTGCCCTGCTGCGAACGCCTGCGCACCAGCGCCAACCATGGGCACCTGCTGTTGCACGATGCCCCCCGCGCGCCCTACCTGCGCGCGCTCGCGCCCTTGCTGGCGCGCCTGTGCCCTGCCGCGCCGCCTGCGCGGCCGCACACACCGCTGGAAACCCTCATGCGCTTCCTGGACAGCCGTCAATGGAAAAGAAAGTAGCCCCGCTCGGCCCGGTCGCTGCGCATGCGGATTCCGTGCCGGCGGATCCGGCAGCGGACCCACGGGTGCCGTTCGCGCAGTCCGAGGACTTCCTGCGGGTGCTGGCCGCTGCCCATGAGCACCTGCTCAACAGCATCGAGGATGGCCAGGTCGACATCGACGCCTGGTCGCCGGTCACGGTAGCCCGCTACGTAACCACCCAGACCGACCGGTTCGTGCAGGAATGGCGCATCCCGGTCAATGCCGCCGAAATGGAAATCGTGGCAGCCGCGCTGGTCAAGGAACTGACCGGCTTCGGCCCGTTGGAAGACCTGCTGCGCGACCCCGCCATCGATGCCATCCTCATCAACGGCTACCGGGATATCCATGTCTCCCAGGCCGGGCAGCTGGTACCGATCAACCAGCGTTTCACCGATGATGACCACCTGCTGCGGATCCTGCGCCGCATCCTGGCCCCGCTGGGGCGCCGGCTGGACGAAGACTGCCCGATCGCGGACGTACGCCTGCCCGCTGGTGGCCATCTCAACGCGATCATCCCGCCGCTGGCGCTGGATGGCCCGGTGGTCTCCATCCGCAAGTTCCGCAGGACCCCGTTCACCTGTGACGAGCTGCTGCGCATGGGCACGTTCGATCCCGCCGTGCATGCGCTGTTGAACGCGATGGTGCTGGGCCGCTGCAACGTCCTCGTCTGCGGCACCGCCGATTCGGGGAAAACCGCGCTGCTCAACGCCATGGCCGGATACATTCCGGCCGACGAGCGCATCGCCACCGTCGAAGAGGTTGCCGAACTGACGCTCAAGCACCCGCATGTCGTGCGCTTGGAAAGCCGCGCACCGGGCGTGGACGGCCAGGGCGCGGTCGGCATCCGCGAGCTGATGCGCAGCAGCCTGGGCATGCGCCCCGACCGGATCCTGGTCGGTGAACTGCGCGGCGCCGAGGTCATCGAGATGCTGCAGGCGATGGCGACCGGGCACGATGGTTCCATGGCCACTGTGCGCGCCAGCTCCGCGCGCGACTGCCTGCAACGGCTGGAGATCCTGGCAGGACTCGCGGGCTTCCAGGGCAGCGAAGACAACGTGCGTCGGCAGATCGCCAGTGCGGTTGATTTCGTGGTGCATGTCCAGCGGCTGGGCAGCGGTCGCCGCGTGGTGGCGTCGATCGGCGAGGTGACCGGCATCAGCGACGGCGCCATCGGCACCCGCGAACTGTTCCATCACGAACTGCAGATCGATGCCGATGGCCGCGAGCAGGACCGCTGGGTCGGGATCGACCTCCAACCCCGCTCCAGCAAGCTCGAGGCGTTCCGACGGCAGCTGCGCCAGGCACGGGGCAGCCGTTCCTGATGCCGGGACAGACAGAAACGGCGGCCCTGCGGCCGCCGTTTTCTGTCCTCACACGCCATTGCGTGATCAGGCCGCGGCAGCGACCTGCGCGCTCTGGCGCTGCACCAGCGCATTGAAGCGCGCCAGCGAGCTCAGGTGGTGGTGGATCGAGGCCAGCCAGCCGTTGCGATGCCAGGCGAGGACGATGGCGTCAGGCAGCTTGGCGAACTTCTCGACGTCCACCACGTGGAAGCCGTTCACCGACATCTTTTCACCGCTGGGCAGGGTCACGTCGATGCTGCGCTCGACCAGCAGGTCCTGTTCCTTCAGCGCGGCGCTGAACTGGCGGGTCTGCTCGTATTCGCGGGTGAAATCAGCGCAGAACTTCATGGCGTTGTCGACCAGTTCGGTCGCCTTGCCATCAACGAACAGCGGCTCGCCTTCGTCGCTGACGCCCTGGTTGACCTGTTCCGAATCGGCATCCAGCGCCAGCAGGAAATTATCATCCTCGGCCTGCACGAACACGAACGGATAGCGGCGCAGGTAGGCCGGGGCGTAGGTGTCATCGGCCCACTTGCCGTCGGTCACGAACAGGTTGCGGCGGGCCAGGCCCACGGCCACGATCGGCGAGGCATCCTGTCCGGTGAACAGGATGGGGAAATGCTGGGCGGCCATGCCGAATTCGCCGATCACCGCCGGAATGGCGTTGGTCTCGGCGGCAAACGCCAGCGAACCCGGACGCAGGCGCCAGTTGGCGTGCTTGTCCGATTGCAGCGGCAGCGGCTGGCGGTAGAACAGCGGACCGGAAGCCTGGGCCGGAGCGGCCGGCGGAGTAGTCGTTTCAGCAGTCATGAATTTGGTCAGGTACGACGCGCCATACAGCCCGGGCACGAAAGCGGGCACCGCATTGATCGACCACTATAGCGTGGCTGTTTTGCAGCCGGCTACCGCCCGGTGAATTCGCTGCATTGCAGCAACACGGGCTCGAGGGGTCAATTCGGGCCCTCGAAACGAGCCGGTCGCGACGCGGTGCGTGGTCATGCGGGCAGGGGATGGGTAATGATCACGGCAGCTATGCGACGACCCCCATGCACGATCCCGCCTGCCCGCCCCGCCTGTTCCGCCTGCGCAACCCTGCCCTGATGGGGGCCGCCTGCCTGGCGCTGGCCGCCTGTGCCGACCAGGGGCCGGCTGCGGCGGTGCACGAACTGACCCTGCTTCCCGAACCGGTGGCCACTGCCGCGCCGCTACCGGGGGGCGACCACGTGCTTCGGCGCGTGCATTTCCGCGACCGCCACGGGGAAGGCCTGCTGGTGCTGGAGCGAAGAGACGAAACCCTTGAGGATGCCGACAGCGGCAACGTGCTCGACGTCGCGGTACTGACCGCGCAACTGCATGCCCGGTTGGACCCGCGCGGGGCCTGGAGCAAGCAATGGCAGCGTCAGATCCGCCAGCCCTGCGCCGGACTGGACCTGGAAGCGGGCTGGTTCCTGGAGCACGTGGGCGTGACCGACCTGGATGGCGATGGCCAGGCAGAGATCACGTTGGCCAGCCACACGTTCTGTGGGGGCGGCATCGACCCGCACCAGCTGCACATCAGCCTGATAGACGGCGGCACCGGCTACGGAATCGAAGGTGAAACGCGGGTGTCGCTGCCCGGGGAGGAGCCCTTCGGCGGCGAACATCACGGCAGCGCGAACCTGGCGACCGCGCCGGCAGCGTTCGTGCAGCACCTGGAGGCGCTGTGGTCGACGCTGCGCGCTCAGCCGATCACGATGTAATCGCTGACCTGTTCGATGCCCGCATGCGCAGCGCGCACCAGCTGCACATGGCGGCCCCCCACCTGGTCGATGGCGATGCAGTCATCCACCTCCAGCAACGCGTCGGTATGCGGCTTGTCCCAGCGCGCATCCTGCAGCGCCTTGGCCTTGCGCCGGGCCGCCGCCAGATCGGGCGCGACCAGCAGCAGGTAATCATGCGCTTCGCCCAGTGCGCCGGGCACATAACCACCCAGATTGACGAAGAACAGCCGGGGCTCGTCCGCCGCCGGGGCGGCGTCGCCAAACCCTACCCGATAGTCCTCGACCCCATCGACGGCCAGCCAGCCATCGACATGCAGGCCCTTGGCCTCGCCAAACCAGTCCCGGCGCAGCTGCGGATACGCATCTTCGATGCGTTCAACGTTGGCGAACGCCACGTCATGGACTTCGATCCGCGCGCGGGCATGACGCCCACCCAGCATGAACACGTGCAGCACCACCGGCTCCTTGGTCGACTCCGGCCACCAGTGTAGCGGCGCCCACCCCGGGGCCACCACGGCGGTGGTATGGTCGGGGCTGGCAACCGCAGGAGCAACCCATGACGACCCGTTCGCGCAACGTGCTTCCGCTGGTGGCCCTGGCCACCCTGTCCCTGTCCGCCTGCGCCACCGCGCCCGGGCCGGAAATCACCGGCAGCGGCGAATGCCACGCCGAAGGCCTGACCTGGGCCATCGGCAAGAATGCCGACGAAGCCACCATGCGCACTGTCTTCAAGCAGAGCGGCGCCGGCCTGATCATCCCCATCGGCCCCGGCTCCACCGTCGCCACCCGCGACCATCGTTCCGACCGCCTGCGTGTCTACCTCGACAAGGACAACATCATCACTGCAGTCCGCTGCGAGTGATGTTGGTTTAGCGCGTACGGCGCAGAGCAAGAGCAAGAGCAAGAGCACAAGCAAAAGCAAAAGCAAAAGCAAAAGCAAAAGCCCTGGTCTGCGAACGTCCTCGGCTTGGCCGGCGGGTGTGGGTTTGCGGGACACGCTGCAAGTCCCGCTCCGCGGCCCGGCCCAGCCGCCAGCGGCTGTGCGTTCAGTCGCACGCGAGGCAGTGCCTCGCAAGCAGTGCGCCTTCACCCATGTAAGCTCGTTCGCGCCATCCATGGCGCTCTACGGTCCCGCAAACCCACCCCCGCCAGCCATTGACAGTTGGCTGGTTGCCCACGGAAATCAAACGCAAGGCAACGGCAACGACAGCCGCGACGCTGTCGCTTTTCCCTGGCCACCGACTCACTGTCAAAGGGTCGGCGGGCATGGGGGTACGGGGGCTTTGCGAAACATGGATGTTTCGCAAGAGCCCCCATGGGTGAAGGCGCACTGCTTGCGAGGCACTGCCTCGCGTGCGACTGAACGCACAGCCGCTGGCGGCTGGGCCGGACCCCGGAGGGGGGTTTACGGCGCCCCCCGTACCCCC